>JABHFS010000206.1 GCA_018672475.1 Gemmatimonadota bacterium
TGATGATTTGCGCTTTTATCCTCCGCTGGTTATCACGCGGGAGCAGCTAGGCGAGACGCTTGACATAATCGACGAGGTCTTGGGTGAATTGACGCGCGAAGCCGGGCTGTAGTTCAGCAGATGGTGCCGCGTTTCGCGTGGATACCGTTGCCTGGCGGATCGTCGCCGATCCAACGCGGATCGATGGGCTCGGAAGCCAACTGGTAGCGAGAGTCGGTGGAGATACGCAGGTGACGGGTTTGGTTGTCGTGGCTGCAGTGCAGCGTGTGCATCGAGAAAATTAGCACATCGCTCATTTGAAATTCGGCGGTTAACCAGCGGCCGCCTAATTCGGTGCGCACGGCGGTCGGATCGTGCGAATAGACGCCGTCGGTGCTCCAGCGGATGCTGTCCATTTCTTCGCGCGTCAACGCTCGGTTGGCGGCTCTCGCGCGGCCGATAATTTCCGCCGCGTCCCCTTCATTTTCGCAATAGACGTCGACATCGGTTTGGCCGTAGGTGCGCTTGAGCTCTTCGTTGAGGTGAGATTTTTCCAATACCAACAGGCCGCCCATCTCATAGGGAATATCGCCGAGCGGGGTCCAGGAGGTATAGAGATTTTCCGTCCCGCGTCCCATATAGACAATATCGCAGTGTGGCTTAGTGGCCGAGTCCTGTGTCGGCGTCTTGGCGCGGAACCAGGTATAATCGAGGGGCCGGACCGGGCCGCCTAAGAAAGATTCGTAAAACTCGATCATGTGGCTGCCGTAGAGCAGATCGAATAATGGGGGATTGTCGAGCGGCACGGACTGGGCCGAGCGCATGTGTACGCCGGGTTTGAGCAGGGCTTCGTCGAGTGGTTGGCCCGGCAGGAAGAGGTCTTGCTCGGCCAATCGCTCAAGTGAACTGGTGCGGGCGGCCTGGACCTGGTCGCGGTCGAGCAGGCCGGGCAGGAAGAGATAGCCGTCGAGCGCCATGCGTTGGTGCAGTTCTCCGCGGTCGTCGAGCGCGTCTGTGGAAGAGCGCAAGGGGCCGAGAGCTGCGGGTGAGGCGTCTAGCGCTTGCTCGTTAAAGCGGAATTGGGGTAGCGTGGTCATATGGGGCCTTTTGAGAGAGCTCGGTTTATCCGCGATAATTTAAAGATCATTTGCTACGAGGACGAGATCGAGGCGAATGAGCGATGTCGTGAAAGGCTACTTATGTCGGCATGCCCGGTTAGATTTCATATTCGTAGATCTTGAGATCCTTATCGTACATAAATTTACCCACCAATAATCCTCCGGCGAACATCTCGGGCAACCCATGCGCCGCATCCGGCTACATGTGCCCTTAAGGTATGCTAGATAAATCGAACCATTGTGCGGCGATTTCTTCGGATTCGCTTAATCTTCCGTTCATTAGCGACTGGTGTAGGCGTGGACCACCTGGTTCGATGCCTGTGGATCTTCCGCATGGGGAAAGAGAAAGGTCAGCATCGCCACTTTTTCTATTTGCGTCGGCTCGACGCCGACCCTTTCTATCGTCTCTCAGATCATCGCTTCCTCTACGTTATGCGTTGTAATTAGTATAGGAAAAAATAAGCACTACCGGCAATGATTACTCCGTTGACAGACGGGCGACAGTGGTGTACCTATATCGCAAGGGGTTTTGGCAAATATCATAGCGTGGGAGTGATTTAAAACTATGGCAGATCACCCAATTTTCACACCGGATCAAGAGAAAGAAATACTCGATTTTTTTCGCCAAGAGGGCTACGCTGTCGTCGCTGATGCGTTGGCGGTGGACGAGATCGCCTTTCTCAACGATTTTGTCGACCGCTCTAAAATCGAGATTCCCGACGAGTGGGGGCCGGACAAACGGGGTTGTTACTCGCACGGGCAGGTTTTGGTAAATCACCCTGAGTTGGACCGTTATGTCCAATACCAGACGACTTTTCCGCTGATCGATGAAATTATGGGGCCGGGCGCGCGTTTTGCCCAATACGACTTTCGGGATATCCCGCCGGGCAATGGCGATAGCGCCATGGATTATCACAAGGACGACCTCAATTACAAACCGCCGCAGCCACCCGAGGTTGGTCCCTATGGCTGCAAGTATCTCTGTGCGATTTACCATTTGAGCGATGTGGACGCGAGCACGCCGCGTTTTTGCGTGGTGCCTAAGAGCGGGCCTTATGCGTCGATAGAAGAGGCGCAGCAGCAGTTGGGCGAGGCCTATCGCGAGGTACCTATCACTGGCCCGGCGGGCACCGCTGTGCTCTACGATATCTCGATCTTTCATAGACGGCTGGCCGGTGAGAAAGACAAAGGCCGGCGCACCCAGCACAATTATTTTAGCTCTCAGGGCAACCCCCCGCTCACCAGTTGGGTGCTGATTCCCGAACGACTGGCCGAACATCCGGAACCAGGCTTATGCGAGTATTTCAGCGCTTGGCCGGAGGTGACCCAGACCTTTGCTGACCAGGGGTATACCGCCGAATTCTATCGCGAACACGTAGTGGGCAAGCCCACCTGAAGTCATCGTTTGAAAAAGAAAATCCCCTCCACCTACCAACGCTATCTCGACGACCGCCATCAAATCGAGCTGAAGGGCTCCGGGCTGACATTCAAGGCGGTGCTGCTCGGTTTGGGGCTAGTTGTCGCGATTAGTACCGGCGGTCCTTATTCGATCTGGATGGTCGGTTCCTCGGAGATGACCTGGTCTTATTTTCCGATTTTGGTTGGGGCACCGCTTTTTATTTTGGTGTTGCTCAATACCCTGCTCAAAAAGGTGCGCGAAGCCTATGCTCTGAATGCGGCCGAATTGGTCACCATCGTTATTATGGGGCTGGTCGCCAGCGGTATGCCAATTTTTATCGTCGGGCTGATTTTGAGTATTGTTTCCAAGCCCTATTACGGGGCGATGCCCGACAATGATTGGGCGAGTCTGATTCAGCCGCACTTGCCGAGATGGGCGATCCCGGACCCGGCGGATGACGCGATGCGCTTCTTTTACGAGGGATTGCCGGATAAGGCGCTGGCGATTCCGTGGGGGGCGTGGGCGGGCCCGCTATTGTGGTGGTTGGCGTTGGTTTTGGCGCTTTATTTTGTCGGCTTTTGCACGGTGGTGGTATTGCGGCGGCACTGGATGCAGCGCGAACGGCTGAGTTTTCCTCTGACCGAGGTGGCGCTGATGCTCACCGAAGAAAGCCCTTCCTCGGTATGGCCACCGGTACTCAAGACCCGTGTTTTCTGGATCGGCTTTGCGATTCCGTTTACGCTTATAGCATTCAATATTCCCAGTTATTTCCATCCAGGGCTGGTACAGGTGCCCATCTTTCAGAGCATTCCCTTCCAGTTGATCCCGCATGTCCCGGCCGTCGAATTGCTGATCTATTTTCCGGTCTTGGGTTTTATGTATCTGGTGCCCACCGCGATTTCGTTCAGCGTGTGGTTTTTTTATGTGTTGAATTTAGGACAGTTGAGCCTGATCAACCAAATCGGCACTTACACATTGCGCAGCGATCCTTTCGTCTATGGCGGCACGCCGCTGGCTTGGCAGTCCTGGGGAGCCTTTGTAGCGATGGTGGCGTGGAGTCTGTGGATGGCTCGGGAGCATCTCGCCGCCGTGTGGCAGACGGCGCTGGGGCGGCCTGGGCAGATCGATGATATGGACGAGATGGTTTCGTACCGGGTGGCCGTTTGCGGCGGTTTTGCGGGGCTGGTTTTCATTTTAGGCTGGTTGTGCTATTCGGGGGTGGAGCTGTATTTGGCCGTGCTCTATATGGTGACCGCGATGGTTATTTTTCTCGGTATCACGCGTCTTGTGGTACAGGCGGGGATGCACTACCTGACGACGCCGATGAGTGCGCAGGGCATGACTATGGCGATCACCGGTTCGGCGGTAGAGCCGCACAGTCTAGTGGCATTGGCGTTGACCTTTGCCTGGTGCGGCGACGTGCAGTCGACCTTTATGCCGTCGGCGGCCAACGCGCTGAAGCTGCACGACTATTATACGCATCGCCGCAATGGCGGGTTGGCATTGGCGATCGGGCTGGCGGTCGTCGTCAGTTTTGTCGCGACCTCCGGTTTTATGATCTATCTGTGTTACGATTATGGCGCCAGTAATTTGCGCTCGTGGTTTTTCAACGCGTCCGGAGGTGCCGGCGGGCGAGCTTTCGATTGGGTCACGCAACAGTTACGCGATCCGGCGCCGACCGATTGGGACAAGCTGGGCTTTTTTGGCGGCGGGGCCTTTGCGTATTTGGCGCTGACGTTTTTGCACTATCGCTTCGCCTGGTGGTCGCTGCATCCGGTGGGGCTGGCGGTGGCTTCGACCTGGATGGTCCGGCGGATCGCCTTCTCGGTTTTTCTCGCCTGGGCTTGCAAACGGCTGATCCTGCGTTTCGGCGGCGTGGGGCTCTACCTACGGCTCAAACCGCTTTTCCTGGGTATGGTGGTCGGTTTTTTCTTCGGGGTCTTTTTTTCGTTTGCGGTGGACTATTTCTGGTTTATGGGCGCGGGGCATCCAATTCTGCACGGGTGAGCGATTGTTGCACTATACCGCGTTTAGTACATTGGCTTTTGCAGATGCAAAGTGAAAGGAATGCGCCATGACCACAAAACAATCGCATGTATTGCATGTCGGTGATGCGGAGGTGCAGTTTTACCGCGATCACGGTTATTTTATTTATCAGCATCCGCTTTTCCCTCAGGAAAAATTCCAACGGTTGCAACATTTTTTTGAAGATATGCTGGCTGAGTTACCCGTAGGCAAAAGGCCGGAGGCGATGGATGTGCCGCACTTTGCCCATCGCGAACTTTTCGAGTGGCTGTTCGCCGACGAGGTGCTCGATTTTGTCGAGGCCTTTATCGGCCCCGATATCGTGTTGTGGTCGAGCCATTTTATCAGCAAGCCACCCGGTGACGGCAAACGAGTGCCGTGGCACGAGGATTCGGCTTATTGGGCGCCGAGGCTCGACAGGCACGAGGTATTGACGGTGTGGTTGGCGATCGACGACTCGACGCGGGAGAATGGCTGTATGCGGGTCGTCTCCGATACGCACGGCCACGGTTTTTCCGACTATGAGCCGGTCGATGCTGAAAGCCATGTCTTCGGGTTGGAGATTGTGCCGGAGCAAGTTGATCAGGCGCGCATCGTCGATCTCGAACTCAGCGCGGGCCAGTGCCATATTCACCATTCAAAGACCATTCATGGATCCGACCCCAATGCCAGCGACAGACGGCGCTGCGGGTATACGATGCGCTATATGCCCGCGTCGGTGAAGGTGTTGTTCGATGGTCCGCATGCCAAACACGAAGTCTACCTGGCCAGAGGCCAAGATCGGGCCGGCAATGAATACGGCGACCCGATGGCCCCTTTTGTGCCGGTTGTCGGTTAAATAATAAGAGGAGTGAATTGTGACTGAACTGAAGGCTACCGTACCGATTTCAACACCGGCCCCTTGGGCTGCCTGGCAGCGCCGGCTCTTTACGGCGATGGACCAGTCGGTCCAGCCCTTCCTCGACCACTTTACCCGTGAGGACGGGGAATTTATTTGGCAGGACGAATGGGGCGGCGGCAGCCCCGATGATTATTACGAGCCATTTTTCAATTGGCCCTTGGTCTATCTGATGGGCGGCGGTGAACACTTGCTCAGCCTCGCCGAACACCAATGGGAGACGGTGACCAAGCAGTTGACGCGTATGGGGACCTCGTACAAGGAATATGGGATCCGCGAAGACCAGATGCACCAGTCTGAAAGCGACGTCTTTTTTTATCATCTGAGCCTGGCCAACGCTGAGCATCCCAAACGACGCGAACGGGCACGGCGCTTCGCCGGTTTCTATCTCAACGAGGACCCCGAAGCGATCAACTACGATCCCGAGCACAAGATCCTGCTTTCGGGTCTAAATGGCAGCAAGGGGCCGTATTATGCGCCGGAGTCGGAGCGCGAAGACAAGATCTATAATCCGCTGGGCACCACCATGGAACCCTATAGCCTGCCCTTTTTCGACCTGGAGGGCATCCATAGTGTGCAGGACCTGGCCGACCCGAATAACGCACGGCGAATGGGCCAGGCACTTTTTGACCGTTGGCGGATGGGGGACACGCCGACGAATTTGTCGGTCACTTCGCTGGTGACCAATGCCTTCTTGCTAACTGGAGAGGAAAAATACCGCGACTGGGTTGTCGAATATACCGACGCTTGGCTCGCGCGGGCTAGGGCCAATGGCGGTTTGTTACCCGACAATGTTGGGCATTCGGGCCAAGTGGGAGAGTATTGCAATGGCAAGTGGTATGGCGGTCGCTACGGTTGGACCTTTCCGCACGGTTTTCTGACCTTGCAGAAGGCAACGATCGACGCGGGGGCCAATGCCTATTTGCTGACGCGAGATAAGGATTATCTCGAATTGCCCAGACAGCAGATGGATCGGATTCTCGAATTGGGTGAGGTGCGCGATATTCGCGACCAGCAGATGAGCGTCAGCGAGCGCTGGGTGAGCCAGTTTGGCTCGATGGACCAGTATGAGACTTTTCTGGTACCGCATCGTTATGGCGACGCCGGATGGTTCGACTGGCAGCCGATCTCGCCGGTGTATATGGTCGCGTTGTGGAACTTGTCGATGGATGACGGGGACTGGGAGCGCATTGAGCGGGTGCGCCAGGCCGAAGCGTTTGATTGGGATACGGTTTTCCCTTTCCACAATAAGGAGGATTCGGGGCACGAGTCGCCTTGGGTCCGCTTTTTGGCTGGGCAGAACGAGCAGTACCCTGAACGCATGTTGCAGGCCAGCCATCAAATAACCTGTCGGCGGGCGGCGCAGGTGCGCGAGGATCAGGATGTCGGGACTCAACACCATATCCACCACTGGCAGTGGGGCAATCCGGTATCGTCCGAAGCGCTAATCCAGCAGACCTTGGGTGGACCTCAGCCGATCTACAATGGCGGCCTATTGCACGTACGGTTGCGCTATTATGATGCCGAACGCCGCCGGCCGGGTTTGCCCGAGGATGTCGCGGCGTTGGTCGAGCAATTGACGGCTGATCGCACGGTTGTTCGCCTGGTCAATCTCAGTCCGGTGGCCAGTCGGACTTTGCTGATCCAGGGCGGCGGTTTTGGCGAACATCGCTTCAAAGAGGTCAAATACCAGCGGCGGACGAGCGAATATCCGGGCTGGATGGGGGGGTATGCCGGCACCTATGCTGCGTCGCCGCTCGAAGTGGAGGAACGAACCGAGACCATTAATAGTAGCCGTTTTCGCGTCGAATTGCCGCCTGGAACCGAATTACTGCTCGATCTCGATACCGAGCGCTACGTCAACGAACCCTCGTGTAATGGACCTTGGTAGCGGCTTGATGCACTATTGGTATTTTTTTTAGAAGTGTATAGCGCCACGACCTTTGTGTCGCTGTACACTTCCGCGATGGCCTATATGGGCGGCGCGCGGATGGTCGCCAATATCGAAGCGTTTGTTGGAGATTTAGTTATGGCATTTTTCTTGGTGCTTACGGTGAGAAAACTATTTCGCTGAGCAAAAACAAAATAGACTCGATGCCAATCAAGTCTTCCCTTTATTCAGTTGCTGGACATATTATATAGGCCGTATGTGATCGACTGGGGTAAACAATACCCTAGATTCGGGGGGAGTTGAGAGGATCGAGAGATTAAGGTCGCTGTGAAGAAAGAAAAGATGTAAGCGAACAATGACGATGATTTGGCAGGGGGGCATCAGATCAGGACGCGCAGACCTGCGATGAACCGCAAGGCGGATGATCGAGAGAAGGCAGTCAAGTCGATTCGTATGCGCACACCTAAGCGATAAGCAACCGCGACATATTTAACCGTACGTTCTGCCCCGAAAAAATAAGCTCGGCTTTTGTGTGTGTGTACTCGCCAGGCTTGTCTAGTATCACCTTTATATATAAGTATTATATATATCACCCATTTACCGCTTAAAAGATTACGGAAAATATTGGAAGATCTCTTTATCGCCCAGGGGCAAAGACCGGCTGGGCTGGAATCAGTAAAATGGACGGAACTCGACGCCATACAGCGCGTTTTGTTGACTGCAGACGGCACGGTGACGCAATTGATCGAGGCTTATTTGTCACAACCAGTAGATATCGTCGTACTCGGCCAGCAAATTCGGCAGCTCGAACACGACGATCCCTGGTTGGTGGCGGCTTCGGGCACGGAGGTTTGCGAGAGGCAGGTGGTGTTGTGCGGCCGCGACCGGGTAGCCTATTTGCACGCGGTTTCGAGCATTGTAATGGATCGGGTTCCGGCCGAGGTGGCATCGGGTTTAAAGCAACAAAATGAAAGTATCGGTCGGCTTCTACTGCAATGCGGCGTCGAGAGTCGTCGCGAGAGGCTATGGTATGGCGAAGAGCGACTGGACGCACCGCCCGAGCCGATACGGGACTGGTCGGAGGTGCTCAGTCGAGCCTATCGCATCGTCTCAGGCGGGCGCCCATTAATGCTGATAGAAGAGAGATTCCCCCGCGTTTGGCCCAGTTCAAGTAGCTCGGAAGAATCCTAGTCTTGAGCTATGCAGTAGAGGTCTTTTTCACCGCGTAGAAAGAGTTCGTCGCCGGCGATGGCGGGCGAGGCGCTGAAGCTGTCGTCCAGTGCATTGCCGCCCAAGACCTCGAATCGCGCACCTTGTTTGAGGACCAAAGTGGTGCCGTTGCGGCCGGTGATATAGACTCGGTTGCCGGCGCCGACGGGCGAGGCATAGATGCCCTCGATACCTTCGAGGCGCTGCGGCCCGAAATGCTTGGCGCCGGTTTTTACGTCGAGGCCGGAGAGGATGCCGTCATTGCTCTTGAGAAAATAGAGCATGTCATTGTAGAGCAGCGGTGAAGGCACATAGGGCGTATCGCGGTCATAGCTCCAGACGACCGACTCCGTGCCGGTGATATTGCCTTCGGCGCCCTGCAGGCGGATGGCCAAGAGCGCGTTGCCGCGAAAACCGCTGGTGATATAAATAATCCCGCCGGCGCTCACTGGTGTCGGGATCGCATTGGCGGTCATGCCGCTGCATTCCCAGATCACTGCGCCATCGGCGAGGTCGTAGCTGACGATGCGGTTGGTGGCGTTGACGATGACCTGGGCCCGGCCCGCGTGTTCGACGATAAGCGGCGTGCCCCAAGAGGTCTGCTCGTCGCGGGCGACGCGCCATTGTTCCTTGCCTGTGCGCTTGTCGAGGGCGACGATAAACGACTCGCCTTGGTGGTCCCAGTTGATGACGATTGCGTCGCCGTGCAGTGCGGGCGATGTGCCTTCGCCGAAGGTAAGGCGGGTGGTCATATCACCGAGGTCTGTTGACCACAGCAGTTCGCCTTCCATATCGTAGCAATACAGGCCGCGCGAGCCGAAGTGGGCGTAGACTCGTTCGCCGTCAGTCACCGGCGAGGCCGGTGCCCAGGAGCCGTCCTGGTGGGTGCCCTCGTGCGGAGGCTCCGTGCGGGCGGTGCGTTGCCATACGACGGCGCCGCTTTGGCGGTCCAGGGCGAGAATATCGAATTTGTAGACATAACCGGGCATTTTGGGGTCGAGCCAAGCGGGTTTACCTTCCTCCGACTCTTCTTGCGGCGGCAGGGTCTGGTCGGTCTGGATCGCGGTCAGGACGAAGACGCGGTCGCCCCAGACGATAGGGGAGGCGTGTCCTTGGCCGGGGATAGTGACTTTCCAGCGTATATTTTCCGTTTCGCTCCAAGTCGTCGGAGGGTTGCCGTAGGGAGCTACGCCGGTGCCGAGGGGGCCGCGCCATTGCGGCCAGTTGCGGGCGGCGGAATCGGCGGGCTCGTCAGCGGCCCAAGTGGTGAGCGGCAGGAGGCAGAGGCCGACCAGGAATATTTGTATCATCGCGGCGATCCTTTTTTTGCAAGCGGTTCGTTATATGTCCTGAAGTTATTTCAATAGGTGACACGGATCAAGGCGATATTGTCGCGGCTGCGAGAATATTGCCCGTGGGTCCACTGGTGTATTTGTTCATTGTTCGGGGACCGCTGTTCTCGGCGTACAAGGAGCACGAAGTCATGGAAAAAAATGCGCTCGTTCCAGTGTTATTGTTGGTAGCGTCTTCTTTGCTCAGCGCCGATCAAGAATATTGGCCGCAGTGGCGCGGTCCCAATCTCAACGGCGGTAGCCAGGCCGTCGATCTGCCGACTACTTGGGGGGTGGAGGAAAATATCGTTTGGAGTAAGAAGTTGCCCTCTTGGAGCGGGGGTACGCCCGTGGTCTGGGGTGACCGCATTTTTCTGACTTCGCCGAATGCAGGTGAGGAGATCCAGGGCGGCGAACAGTTGTTGCTGGGCTGTCTATCGGCGGTCGACGGCAGCGTCTTGTGGCAACGCACCCTCGACGAGGGCAATGCCTATTGGATGAAGCACAACAATACCTCGCCTTCTCCGGTCACCAATGGCGAAGTGGTGATCGCTGTTGCGGGTACAGGCATGATCAAGGCCTATGATGTGGAAGGAGAGGAATTGTGGCATTATAGCTTGCAAGAGCAGCACGGTGCTTTTGGCCTGATGTGGGGCTATGCCTCTTCGCCCTTGCTCTACGACGGCGTGCTCTTCGTCGAAGTTCTACACGGAATGAATACCGACGACCCCTCCTATCTGGTCGCCTTCAAGGCGGCGACGGGCGAGGTGTTGTGGCATCGGGAGCGGGCGACCGACGCGGTGGGCGAATCGCCAGATGCCTATACCACGCCCACCTTGCTCGAACACGACGGCCAGATGCAGATCGTCGTTTCCGGTGGCGACTATGTCACTGGCCACGATCCGGCGACAGGAAAAGAGCTATGGCGGGCGGGCGGGCTGAACCCGAACAAGGAAACGAATTACAGGGTGGCCGGATCGCCGGTCGTCGCCGACGGAATGGTCTATGCGACCAGTCGCCGCAATCCGGTCCTGGCCTTTCACGCCGGCGGGTCGGGCGATATCAGCGAGAGCCATCTGGCCTGGAAATTTGAGGGCGCGGGGGGACCGGATGTGCCTTCGGCTACGACCGATGGGCGTTTGTTTTTTATGGTCGACGATCGCGGTCGGGCGACCTGTCTCGACGCCAAAACTGGTGAAAAAGTGTGGGGGCCGGAACGCCTGGCGCAGGGGGCGGTCAGCGCCTCGCCCGTGTTGGCCGACGGCAAGCTCTATGTGGTCAACGAGGATGGAGTAACTACGGTGTTGCAGGCCGGGCCGGAGTTTAAGGTGTTGGCGACCAATGAACTCGACGGGGCCTATACGCTTTCATCGTTGGCGATAGCAGAAGGCCGGATTTATCTGCGCACGGAATCGCATCTTTATTGTATAGCGCAAAGCGAGCAGGAGTAGTTTATCGGCTCGATCTGCCGGAGAATATTAAGGGGTATCTGGAAAGTGGGGTTGGGCTGAGGCAAAAGGTCCGGTGCGATTTTTCGGATGCGCCTTATTCGCTTTTTAGGGTCCCGAGCAAAGGCCGACGAAGCGCTATGCGTACTGCGATAAGGCTGGCGAGCAGGCCTGCGGCCAAGACTAGAAACAGTGAAAAACCGAGCGAGGCCCAGGGGAAAGGGGAGGGATCGAGTAGGCGGGGGGCAACGGCGATGAGGGCGGCAGTGATGCCGATCGCGAGGCCGGCGAGCAGCAGAAAGCCATTTTCGTAGAGCAATAGGGCGGCTAAGCGGGCGCGGCGGAAACCACAGGCGCTCAAGGTGGCCAATTCGCCGCTGCGTTCGAGCACATTGCGCAGCAGTAGTATACCTAGACCAAAAGTGCCGAGGATGAGTCCCAGGCCACCGAGGGTTTGAAAAGTCGAGAGGTAGGTGTTCTCGATCGCGTGATAGGCCAAGAGGCGTGCGGCGCTTGTTGTGGTGTCGAAGCCGTAGGCACTGAGGTTTTTCTCGAGCGCGGCGGCGACCGTTTCGGGTGTATTCGTTTCGACGAGAAAATACCCATAACCGCTGCGCGCAGGAAAATGCTGGGTGAAACGGTCCTCGGCGATGAGCAATTCACCTTGAAAAACGCTGCCCTGCAATAACCCCACCAACCGCAACGCCAGTTTTTCTCCCGCTTCATTTTCTATTATCACATCTTCGCCCAAGCTCTTGTGCAAGATCCACTGGGTTGAATTGAAGTCGCCGATGGCCGGGATGATCTCCGGACCGAGGTCCCGGTTGAGCAACAGCCAGGGGTTCTCACTTTCGGCAGGTGTTGGTTCAAGCGTTTGCTGAAAGGGGAAACCGCCGCGCTGGATCAGTTTGCTCGTAACGCCCAAGACGCGGGGCGTCTGTGGCTGGTAGAGATTGAGGCAACTGATATCCTCGCCGGGTAGGACGCGCATCGGGAAAAAGTGCGTCGAGCTCAAGTCGGCGGAAAGCCCGAGTTCGAAGCGCCCCATCTCGCTATTGAGGTCTTGATGCAGTGGAATGTCCGCCTCAGCGAGCAAAGAGAAGCCGCCGGTGCCTGGATCCTCCTGCCATTCGACGCGACGGTTGGCGCCGACCGCGACGATAACAAAAGTGGCACAGGCGATCAAGGCGGTGCTCAGGGCGCTGCGGCTGGGGTTGCGGATGCTGTTGTGGATGCCGATGGCAAGGCCCGAACGGAGGTCGCGATGTTGGGCGGTGTGTAGCCAGGAGGAGAAGAGGGCTAAAAGCGCTAAAAGTGCGGCGGCGCCACTGCCAAAGAAAAGGGCAGCGGCTGTAGCGGCTTCGGTTGTTGTGGCAAGAGCACTTAAGGCCAAGGCCAAAAGTAAGCCGACTGCAGCTAGTTTTGTCGAGCGATTATGTTGTCGTTGTTGTGGGGCGTTGAGAGTGCCGGCGAGCAGCGCGCGGACGGGTATCGCATGGAAGCGGCTTATGGTGCGTCGGATGGTGAGCGCGACGAGCAGTAAGGTGGCGAGGTAACCCAGGCCTAGGCTCGAGAGATTGCTGTGCAGTTGTAGGAAGGGGGTGCCGATCGCTGGCAACCACCAAGTGCGCAGGCCAAATAATAGCAGATAGGCGTAGAGTTGCGCACCGGCTAGCCCGAGTAGTGCGCCGAGGCCGGTCAAAGCGAGGCCTTCGTTGAAGAAGCGGCGGCGGACGGCGGCAAGCGGATAGCCGATGGCCAGCAGTAGACCGGCTTCGCGCATCCTTTGTTCGAGGCCGAATCTGCAGAGCAGGAGCAATAAGAGCGCGGCGGCGGCGATAAGAAAAAGGCTGAAACCGATAAACAGTCCGCTGAAGTCGGTGGCACCGGCCGAAGCTTGAATGGCTTGTTGACGGACGGGGCGGAAGGAAAATCCGGCCGATTCCGGGGACAAGTGTTGCAAGAGGTTTTCTCGCAGACCGCGCCAGTCGGTGACAAGGTCGCCTTCTGCAAGCGGGTAGAAGCGCAAGGCGGTTGCCTCGCCGTGTTTGCTGCGCCAGAGGCGCTGGCCGGTTTTGCCGGAGACAAAGGCCTTGGGCGAGGCGCCATAGCGGTCCCAATAGGCCTCGTCTCGCGGCTGTATTTTGTCCATGTCCATGGGGAATGGCGCGTCCCAGGCGGAGATATCTTCTTCGTCCTGCAAACCGGGGTATGCGGGGGTGAGTGTCCGATCGACGGCTAGTGCGCGCATCGCGACGATGCCTTTTAGCCGAAAGCGGGCCTGTGCAGTGGTCAATTCTTCGCGGGGGCCGACCACATAATAGGCCAAGGCGACGGAGTCGCCGGGGGCCGCGTTTAGTTGCGCCGCCGTCCAGGCATTTAGGTAGAGTTCATCTTCGGCCAGGGCCTGTGCGGGTTGTCCGTCTTGTAGATAGAGGCCTGCGGGATCATTGACGGCAGTGACGGTCGAATAGGGAACCGTGCGGCCATTGCTGGAAATTTCGTTGGCCAAATAAGTGAGGAAGGTAGAGGCGGCAAGCCCTTCTTCGGCGCCGCTTGTGATCGCAGTGGCGATGGTCGGGGCATTGAGGATAAAGCGGGTGCTTTCGAGCGCAATATAGTTTTCGCGTTGCACGAGGTTGAGTCCGAGATCGGCCAGATTGAGGTGCTCTGCGAGATGTTGTTGCAACTCTTCAGGTGAAAGGTCGGTTGTGTCGACGAGTAGGGCATTGGCTTGGTCCGGTTGGTCTAAAGCTTGTTGCAAGGCTTTGAGATCAACGAAGGCGTTGAGTGGCAGGTGTTGGTGGGGTCTAAGGCCAAAGCGGCCGGGGCCGCTATCGGGCAGGATACCGGTGAGCACCGCGCGGATTGTTGTGACAATATCTTCGGTCGCGCGGCGGCCAAAGAGTGATTCTCGGTGGCTCTGGCTTTGGCGTTGTAATGACAGCAGGATCGCGTCGCCTATTTTAGCGCCGAGTTCGCGTTGCAATGAGGCACTGATGACGAGGGAGGGAAAGGGGGTGTCATTGGCCTGTTGTAGACTGGAGAGTAGGCTTTCTCCCCCGGAGGGGAATAAATCGGCGAAACGCTGGTCTATGCCCTGGATCTGCACGCGAGAAGCACGGGCCTGGTTGGTGGCATGGCGGGCGGAACCGCTGAGCAGGATGACTGGGGCGGTAGTGCCGGGGATTTTTTTCGCGAGCTCGTCGCGAAAAAAACGCTCGCCGAGCAGGGCATAGTCGATGTGGCCCAATCGTTCGAGGGCCAAGGCGCGCAGGCTGCCGCGCATCGAATCACCGATCAGCAGCGCGCCGGTCAGTGCGGTCGATGCGATGGCGGCACCGAGTACTAGCCCCAGGTGAGTCCGCCAGTAGTGGATCAGACTTCGACGCAAGTGCCCTCGCGCAAGGCAAAGCGCCGATCGCAACGCTCGGCTAATTCGGGATCGTGTGTCGCGATGACGAGTACGGTGTCTTCGCTGCGGTGCAGGGTGAACAATAAGTCGGCGACGGTGGTAGCCGTCTGTCGGTCGAGGCTGCCGGTGGGTTCGTCGCACAATAACAGACCGGGTCTGTTGATCAGGGCGCGGGCGACGGCGACACGTTGGCATTCTCCGCCGGAGAGTTCGGCGGGACGATGTTCGAGGCGTTGTGCGAGGCCGACGGCGGTGAGCAGGTCGCGTGCCCGGCCGGCGCGGCTCTCCTGGGGGAAAGCCAGGCTGGGCACGAGGGTATTGTCGAGGGCCGAATATTGCGGTAACAAGTGATGGCTTTGGAAGATGAAGCCGATTTGTTCATTGCGGAAACGGGCGAGTTCGGGTTCGCTGAGGGTATTGGGGTCTTGGCCGCCGATGGCGATCTGACCGGCGGTGGGTTTTTCAAGGGTACCGAGCAAATGCAACAGGGTGCTCTTGCCCGAACCGGACGGCCCGACCAGCGCTAGCGATTCGCCGACCGCGGCACTAAGCGAGACCGCGTGCAGGACATCGATGTTGTGCTCGCCGCGGGTGAAGCGCTGGTGCACGTCGGAGACGGTGAGGGCGATGGACGTATTCATGTCGCGGTAGTCTCTGCTATTTGCTGTGTTAGTTGATCGCTGATAAAATCCGGGATGGCTATGGCGCGAATTTTCTCGCCCGGGTTGCAGATGCAACAGGCGACCTTGAGCCGACCTTCTGCGACGGCTTTGCCATTATGGTGAAAATTAAAGCGGTAGCTGAGGGATTTGCCGCCCTGTTTCTCGATTTGCAGGTGGATATCGAGTGTGTCTTCGAAGGAGACGGGGCGAAAATATTCGCAATCGGCCGTCAGACGCGGCCAGCTGATGATGTTTTCGTCGCGTTTCATGTGCACACTGAGGCCGAGGGCACGCCAAAATTCGTGTTCGGTTTGCTCCATAAATACGAAGAAACGCGCGAAATGCACGATGCCGGCTTTGTCGGTATCGGCCCACTCGACCAGGCGTTGGGTGCGAAACTCGCTGGGCATGTCAGGTGCCGGGGCGAAAGAAGGTGACCAGGCAACCACCGACTGCGGCGAGCACGATGCCGAGCACGAAGGGCCAGCGCACGGAGGCCCAACCGCCGGCGGGCGGGTGGGCTAGCGTGGCGACGACGGCGTTGATGATCGGCGCACCGGCAAAGACGATGGTCATGACGACGGTGGGCGAGCCTTTGGCGCCGAAGGCGAGGAGGACGCCGAGTGCGCCGATGGCGCCGACCATACCGGCGGCAGTAGACCACATGATACCTTTGGCAGGATAGGCCCAGTTGGCGCCATTGAGCAAGAGCACGATCAACGAGCCTATGACGGCGGTGATTAGATAGGCCACGCCGACGAAGAGGAAGGCTTTATAGCGGCCGTTTTCGGGGTCGGTCATGGAGAGTTGGCCGGTGTGCAGTAGGATGCCGTAGAGGCCCCAACTGACGACGGTCAGAAGGGCGAAGGCTAACCAGGTCATAGGGCGGTGGTCCTTTCGCTATGGTATGCGTAGTTGTGTTGTGGTCTTTGTATGTATTATACGCTAGTTATAAGCTATGCATATTGAGTGCGTCTCACGCTATGGCTTGCTAATCCACCGAAGCCGGCCCGAGTGGTCCGTACAGCTTGTGGAGGGTCGTAGCAGCGGCGCTCCCTGGACGAGGTCGCCTTACTACCTAACAGGATCGGGGTGATACACTGCAACTGAAGGGCTTTACCGCCACCCGCTTCGGCGGATCCGCAAACCTCTGCTGCGCCTCTAATATAAGTGTTTCTCGTCTCAATCTTTTGAAGGCCTTAGAAATATTGATGAAACGCGACTTACTATTTGAGATTCGATGGTTATAAGAGACTTTTACTATGAGCCCCGTTTAGATCACACTGAATCCCTCATATTTCCCCGTCCCGCTTGGGTAATCTATTGATGGGCTCGACCTCATTCATCTACAGAGGTTGACGGGGCTGGGTACTTTGAAAATACCCAGCCCCGTAGTCCCTCCGCCGATGTTTTAAGACTACGGCTAAGAAGCGCCAGTATATTGCTTATAAACGGCAAGTGTTTTGGTGGCGGTCGCGTCATCGTGAAAATCGCTATGTACGGCTTTTTTACCGGTTTGGCCGAGTTGTTGCCTTAGTGGCTCGTCGCGCAGAAGCCGGGCGATATTATCGGCTAGGTCTTCGGCGGAATGTGGCTCGAAGAGCAGGCCACCGCCTGTTGTTGCTAACATTTCCGGGAAGGTGCCGTGGTCGGGTTGCACTACGGGGGTGCCATTGGCGAGGGATTCTAGGATCGACAGGCCTTTGGGTTCGGCGTAGGTGGTCGGCATGGAGAATACGTGCAGGTCGCTGAGAAATTTTATTTTTTCTTGGCGGTCGACTTCGCCGTGGTAAGTAAAAGAATCTTCCAGGCCGCATTCGGCGATTTTTTTAATTTGCTCCTGGAAATACGCCTTGTCGCGTGGACCTAGATAGCCGGCGGTTTCAAGGCGCAACGGGCCGAGGTCCGTGCGTTCCTTTAAGAGGCGGAAGGCATCGACGAGCAAATGAAAGCCCTTTTCCGGGCAGATGCGGGCGAGGTAGCCGATCTTTTTTGTGTTGCCGCCGGTAGCAGGTGTTGTTACTCCGTGCTCAGCTAGGTTCAGGCCGAGCGGGACGACGTGTATTTTTTCTTCAGCGACCTGCATATACTCGGCCATATAGTCGCGATAGTAGGTACAGGGGGCGATAAAGGCGTCGATGTCCGGGGCGCGTTGGCGCAGGGTGTCCTGGGCTTGTGTCCTATAGGGCTCGATCAGTTGTTCGAGGAAGATGTCCTCGCCTTGTAGACCGCAAAGTACGGGCACGCCGAGTTCGTCTTTAAGTTGGCGGCCCATGCCGGCGAACATCGCGTTAGTCAGCTGTACGATATCGGGTTTAAAGTCATCGCGCAGCCAAGAGACCAGGCGGGAGAGTTCTTTTTGCTGGTGGCCCTGCTCGCCTTTGAGCACCGAGACGGTGAGCGAGCCGAGGTCCTGCGCGCTGGTCGAAGCGCTAAAGCGCGAGAGCGAATTGAGCAGGCGAGGGCCGTCTAATAGTCGGTCGAGGGGGCGTGGCGTATGGCGGAAGAGCGACCACTTCTGTTGCAGGAAGACATTGATACCACCGTAGAATACACGGTCGAGTGAGATGTCTTCCTCGTCGGTACGCAACGGGGTATAGGTCGGAATGAGGGCGACATCGATTCCGCGGCGTTTGAGCGCGGTGGCCAGCGTGTTGTCGTGGATGCAGGTGCCGCAGTACATGCCCGCGGCACCTGCGGCGATATAGGCCAGGCGCATAGCTTAGAAGAACTTCTCGAGGGTGGTCTCTTTGGGCGGCTTGCTCATCAGTGAGCCAATGACCATTGCCGCGGCGGAGGCGGTGAGGATGACGGCCACGGGCATAACACCAGTCATGCCGACGGTATATCCAGGGACTTTCCAGCCCTGGAAGAAGAAATAGGACCAGAGCACGGCGACGGTGATAACGGAGGCGAAGGCGCCGACTTTGCTACTACGTCGCCAAAATAGGGCGGCAACGATGATGGGGAAGAGCGAAGCGAAGCCGGTGAAGGACCAGACGGCGAGCGTGAAGATACTGCGTGCCGACACCAGCGAGAGCCCGTAGGCGACGGCGAAGATGAAGAAGACGAAGAGGCGACCCCAGAGGACCTGGTCCTTTTCGCTGAGTTCGCTGTCTTTACGGTAGTGCCGGACGATATCCTGGGTGAACATATTGCTAATCGACAGGACTTGTGAGTCGAGCGAGGACATGATTGCGGCGAAGACCCCGGCGGCGAGCAGGCCGGCCAAAACGCCAGGCGCGTGCATATCGATCATTTTGACCAGCACAGAATTGGCCGCCGGGCCTTTGAGACCGGGGAAGTCGAGGTGGCCGAAGATGCCCAAAAGCACGCTGGGCAGCCAGACGACGGCGATGCACAGCGGGTAGAACATCAGTGGCCAGCGGAAGGTGCGCGCGCTTTTGGCGGTGAGCCAATGGGTAAAGAGGTGCGGAAACATACCGACCGATAGCGGCATACAGGTATAGGTAAGCATCTTGATTGGGCTGATGTGGTCACCGCGGATCAGCAGGTTTGAGTGTTTGGCGGCTACTTGCGCCATAGCGTTGTCGAGACCACCGAGCTTGTCGACGATAACGAAGAAAGCGATGCCGCCCAGGACCATAAAGACCATCGTCTGGAAGGCATTGGCCCAGGCAGTGCCACGCATGCCGCCAAAGCTGACATAGGTCAGCACCACCAGACAGACGAGCAGGCCGCCGGCCCATTGTGGGATCTCGCCCTTGGTCACTTGCGCCAGGGTGAGGCCGCCGCCCATAACGCCGATCAACAGGTAGGGGATCAGCAGCGCGATCATAACGATAAAGAGCAATAACCCAAAGCCGTCGGATTCCCAACGCTGGCGGAAATACTGGACTTGGGTGAGAAAGTCGTGTTTTTTGCCCAGCGCCCAGACACGGGTGCCGATAAAAAAGAAGATAACGGGAATGATCAGCGCCGAACCCGAAGGCATTAACGCGAAGACACCGATGCCGCTGTGATAGGCCTCGCCGGAAGCGCCGAGAATGGCGAAGGCGGTCATATTGGTGCCGAAGAGCGACATTAAGAGCAGAAACGGGCCGATCGAGCGGCTGGCGACGAAGTAGTCCTCGCCGGTGCCGCGGAAGAGGCGGTTGGAGAGCAGGCCGATCGATAGTACCATGCCCAGATAGACGAAAATGATCGTCGTCGTCATGGGGTCTGCTCTTCCTCGTCAAACTCGGTGGGCCAGGCGTAGTTGACCAAGAGAGCCATCAATGCGATGGCGGCGAAGCAAAAGCCGATATGGTAGACGAGCCCGACCGGGAGTCCGAGGACTAGGCTGGAGTCGTGCCAGAGCCAGAGGTCGTTGTGGAGGAGATAGAGGGCGAAGATCCCCAGGTAGAGGAGCCGACGAACAGTGGTGCTCATTCGGTGCTCCAGAGGTAGAGGTGGTCGATGTCTTTGATGAGCAGGTGGCCGTCGAAAACGGCGGGGTGGGCCCAGGTCGGGCAGGTGCCCATCGAAGACGGCGGGGTGGCCCCGCGCGATTGCGGCCAATTTTGTGCGGTGGCGATGGTGGCTAGGCAACATAACAGCGCTATTAATCGCAGTGCCTTCATAAATAATATAAAAGGTAAATAGAGGTCACCCCGTCAAGGTGATATCGTTGGGCAATTCACACATCTCCCCCATTGGGCCGAAGATCGGTTCGACGTGCTCGCTAAAAAGATTGCCGCTGAGCACGTCGATGACGCCTTGTTTGCAGTCTGGGTAGCGTTTGAGGAATTCGCCGAAGTTGAAGTCCTTGGAATAGAAGGCGTAGACCATTTTGCGCACCGCTTCGGTGCCGCGCAAAAGTTCGGGGCTGAAACCGCCCAATTGTTCGGCGGAGAAATCTCCTTTAGTGATGGCGTCGATAATGGCGTCGGCGGCCATTTCGCCAGATTTGAGGGCTAGATAAACACCCGATGAATACATCGGGTCGAGAAAACAGAAGGCGTCGCCGACTAGGACCCACCCTTCGCCGGCCGTGCGGCTGGCGCGATAGGAGAAGTCTTTGGTGGTCTTGGCCGGCATTAGCTGTTCGGCGTGCTGGAGGCGCTCTTGCATCGGGGCACATTTTGCCAATTCCTGCTCGAAGATGGTCTGTGCGTCTTCTTTGCGGCCCTGGACCAGATAGTCAATCGCGCCGACCACGCCGACGCTGACTATGTCGTCGGGCAGGGGGATATACCAGAACCAGGAGTCCCCATTGTCGGTGTGCAGGATCAGCGTCGCGCCCTCGTCCTTGCCTTCGTCGCGCCGCCCACCGCTATAATGGGTGTAGATCGAAGCCTTATTTAGCTGGGCTTCGGGTTCGGTGATCTTTAGCTTGCGGCCGATCAATGCGCTCTGGCCAGTGGCGTCAACGATGATCGGCGCGGTGAAGTCCTGGCTTTGGCCATCGGCGAGCTTGGCGCGCACGCCGATGGCGCGGTCGCCGTCAAAAAGGACTTCGAGTACGCGGGCGCCTTGATGGATCTCGGCGCCCTTGTCGCGCGCGTTATCGAGCAGCATCAGGTCGAATTTACCGCGCTGGACCTGCCAGGTCACCGAGCTTTCGTGCGGGTTGTTATCAGAAAAATAAAAGGGAGCCGAACCCCGACCTGACTTGCCGAAGAATTGCACGCTGTGTTTTCTCGGAAAGGCGCTGGCTTTGAGCTTGTCGAGCACGCCGAGGCGTTTGAAGGTCCAGTAGGTGTCGGGCATCAGCGATTCTCCGATGGAGAACCGGGGAAAGTTTTCGCGTTCAAAAAGTTGCACGTTGTGGCCAGCCTCGGCGACCAGCGCCGCTACGGTACTGCCGGCGGGGCCGCCGCCGATAACGATGACGTCGCTCAATTTTTTCTCCTGTGGTCGGTGAAACGCCGGGCTTTAAGTTCGAAGCGCGGCAAGGTGTCGGGTTCGGTGATGTGCACGTTGGCGCGCAGCCCGAGTCGGTGCGAGAGCGCCTGTGAAAGCGCCTGTGAAAACTGGTCGGTGGTGTCGGTGCCGTCGGCTAATTCGATGCGCACGTCGAGTTCATCGAGATTTTTGTGGCGGTGGATGTCGACGGCGAATTCGCAAATCGCAGGGAATTGCCGCACGACATTTTCGATCGCGCTGGGGTAGACGACTATACCGCGAATAATCAGCGCGTCGTCGACGCGGCCGATGACACCTCCCTTCAGCCGATTATATATTCGGCCGCAGGCGCAAGGGCTTGTGTCGAGGGACACTTGGTCGCCCGTGCGATAGCGCAAAACGGGCATGCCAATGCGGCCGAGGTTGCTGATGACCAGTTCGCCTTCTTCGGCGGGCTTGCCACTTTGCGGGTCGATGACTTCGCGGATAAACTCGTCTTCGTTGAGATGCAGACCGGAATGTTCTTGGCAGTCGAAACCCCAGGCGCCGACTTCGGTGGCACCGGCGTGATCGAAACTACGGGCGCCCCAGGTTTTTTCGAGTTGCCGGCGGGTGGCCGGTAAGTTCGCTCCTGGTTCGCCGGCGTGGATAGTGGTGCGAACGGAGGTGCTGGCCAGGTCGAGCCCGCGCGCGCGGGCTACCTCGCCCAGATGCAGGGCGTAGGTCGGTGTGCAGACGAGTACGGTGATTTCGTTTTCGACGATGGCGTCGAGACGTTGCTCGGAGGACATGCCGCCGCCGGGCACGATCAGCGCGCCGATGCGGCTGGCGCCCTCGTGCCCGCTCCAGAAGCCGATAAAGGGTCCGAAGGAAAAGGCAAAGAAGATGCGGTCCTCGGCCGTGACGCCGGCCCCTTGGTAGACTTCCGCCCAACAGCGCCCCCACCAATCCCAGCTCTCGGCTGTGTCGAGCCAACGCAAACGCTGGCCGGTGGTGCCGGAGGTTTGATGGATACGGGTATAGTTCTCGGCCGGAAAGGTTAAATTGCTGCCATAGGGTGGGTGCAGCACCTGGTCGCTTGAAAGCTCGGCGCGGGTGGTAAACGGCATTTCGCCATAGGCCGCAAGGTTGCCTATGTCCTCGGGCCGCTGGATGCCGGCCGCATTGAGCTTTTGCCGGTAGAAGGCGTTGTGTTCTAACACCGGTCCGAGTAGGGCGCACAGGCGATCTAGTTGCGGTATAGATCGCCTGTTGCGGTTGGAGACTTGGTGCTTGCTCACAGCGAATAGCCCAATGTTGCTTTGAAGGTTAAGGGGGCGGCGGGAATGACCGATACGGCGCCGAAACCGCGGGTCTCGTATTCGTTGGCGGTCAGGTTTTTTAGGTTCAACCGCAGAAGTGCCGGGCCTTGTCGATAGGTCAAACCGAGGTCGAAGGTCAGCGCGCTTTCGATTTGGTAGATATTGTCCTCGGCGGCGAATTGGCTGCCGACATAGCGGGCACCGCCGGAGAGGGTGAGGTTTTCGCCGAAATCGCGGGCGGCCCACAAGGTTAGCAGGTGTTCCGGTGCGAAGGCCGGGGTATTGCCCTTACGGTTGAAGAGTTGGGGCATCAAACCGGTAGCGGTAGGCACGAGAACAAACTCGTTAAAACGCGTCAACTCCGCGTCCAAGAAGGCGTATGTACCCTGAACATACCAAGCTGTCGCCGGGCGTGCTGCCAGTTCGAGTTCGAGGCCCCGGGCGCGCTGGTCGCCTATCTGTTGCGTCAATCCATTGTCGTCGGGGATGGCTATATTTTCTTTAGCCAAATTAAAAAGGGCGATGTTGGCATTGAGCTTGCCGTCGAGAAGTAACGCTTTCGCACCGATTTCGTATTGCGCGCTCTCTTCGGCTTTGCGGTCACCGATGACGCGGGCTGAAGGCGCGGCGAAGGCGCGACCGGTATTGGCATAGAGCGAAAGCTGTTCGCTGGCGGCAAAGGTCGCGCCGAGCATTGGACTTAATTGCTGGTAGTTGCGCTGCGTCGCAGTGGCCTTGTCTTCGTAATCGAGCCGGTCGAAACGACCGCCGAGAAAGAGGTCGAAGAGGTGCCCGAAGGAAATGTGGTCGATGAAGTAGGGGGCAATGGTTTGCGAACGGGTTTCTCCCTTGGTGCTCTGATCGGGCAGTGGGAACTGGAACGAATCCGTCCCCGCCTCGGGCGGGAAAAAGTCGACGAGGTTGGCCGGTAGACTCGTGCCGAGAGTGAAAAGGTCGATTTGCGAAAGCAGGGCTACGTCGAGGGTGAAGTCGTCTGCGTGCTCGGTGATTTCAAGGCCGAGCAGGAGTTGATGCTCGATGTCGCCGGTGCGCAACGTGAACTGGCCTTCGAGTTGGTTGCCGATGATGGTCTGCTCGTCGTTGAGATCCAGGAGTGTGCGGATCAGGTCGAGCGAGCCGGCGGCGTTGGGAAAAGCGCCGCTAAAGAGCGTGCCGCGCGAAGGCCAGTCCAAGTTGGTGTAATAGAGTTTGTCGCGCAGCGTAAAGTTCGAACTTATGCGCCATTCGTAGTCGGCGCGAAAGCGTAGGATCGTCTGTTTGGAAAGATCAAAGGGCGACTGGTATGAACGCGTTCGCGGGACCTTCGGCAGGGCATTGCTGAGGATGGGCAGGCCCGAGTCAGATTGGTGTTCGCTCGTGAGGTATTCGAAATCGAGATTGAGGGTGGAACGCTCGTTGATATTGAATCGCAGTGCTGGATTAACCGCGAGGATCGAGCTTTTTTTGTCATCGCGATAGCCATTGGCGTCTTGCCAAAGGGCATTGAACCGCAACGCGAGCCGGTCGGATACAACGCGGCCGGCGTCGAGGGTCGCACGATAGGCGTCATAGCGACCGTAGGAGCCGTTGATGTGGGCGAAGTTGCCGGTGGGGTCGGGGCGCTTGCGGACCATATTGATGGTGCCCGAGAGCGGGTTGCCGCCGTAGAGAAAGGCACCGGGGCCTTTAAGGGCTTCGACGCGTTGCACATTGTAGAGTTGGTAGAAGGTCGCTTCGGGTTCGGGGGCGCCGTCGGAAAGGACTAGGCCATTGCTGAGCGAGTCGAAGCCGCGCAGGTAAAATAGATCGTGTACGCCGAAATTGCTGTGCACGCCGATGCCGCTGACATTGGCCAGCGCGTCGCTCAAGGTGGCGCCGTCCTGGGTTTCGATCAGTGCTTCGTCCACTACGCCGATGCTGAGCGGAGTTTTGTGCAAGGGCAATAGCATTTTAACGGCGCTATTGTTATGCGGTATTTTTAGCCTGGAACCGGTGATGACTAGTTCGTCGACTACGTGCAACGAGTCTGGAGTGGTTTGCGCGTGCGCGAAGGTCGATGCGAATAATAGACAACAGGTAAACAGAAGATTCATGGTATTCCTGGATTATTGATTGATATTGAGACAGACTATTTCTTTTTCGTCGCGCAGGTAGATACGCCCATCGGCGAGCGAGGGATTGGTCCAGCACTTGCTGTCAAAAACGGGGCGAGTGGCTTTTGTGCGGAAGGCATCGGGAGTGGCTTCCGCTATGCCGAGATTGCCGATTTCGCCCAGGATGACCAGGTGGCCATCGGCGATGATCAGACTGCCTTTGCCATAACCGCGGGTTTTCCATTTTTCCTCGCCGGTTGTCGCATCGAGGCAGACGAGGATCGATTCATCGAAGCCGTAGAGGTGGCCCTGGTAGTAGACCGAAGTGGCAAA
>JABHFS010000207.1 GCA_018672475.1 Gemmatimonadota bacterium
GTGGCCGGCGTTCCGCACTGCGGTGGAAATAGTACGCACCAGCGGCAGGGTGTCGATCGTGGGGCTCAATGGCCGCGGTGAGGCCCCGTTGGACTTCAATCCTCTCGATATGCGCTGGTTCTGGAACAAGGGGATTACGTTGACGGCGGCGAACGGATATGCCGCCGACCCGTTTCCCACCGTTGAAGACCGCTTTGGCCCGGAAAGGCGCTGTGCCCATATGCTCTCGCTGATGGCCGAGGGCAAGCTTGAGCCCAAAAGGCTAGTCACCCACCGCCTGCACTACTCCGAAATGGTCGAGGCTTATGAGATGGCTTATCGCCGCGAAAAAAACATGCTAAATGTCGTATTTAACTGGAAGGACTGAATAGGGATGCCGCTTTTACCAACGACGAATGCCGACGGGCAGGAGGTCATTCCGATGACCGAGGCGCAGAAGTATCTCTTCGACCTCAAGGGGTTTATCGCGTTGCCCGGTCTATTGGCGGAGGAAGAGTTGCAGGAGATTCGCGCTCATCAGATGAAGTTCCTGTACGAACGCGAATCGTTGCCAGCTGACGAACGAGACCATCACGGCGGTCCTTCGCAAATACTGCTCGACCATCCGGCGGTCGTCGGGGTACTCAACGAAATACTGTCGTATCAGGCTCTGGCGACCGAGCAGTGTTACGGCTTCCGCTACGACCATACCTATACTAGCCACCGCGAGTCCGGGCACGATAATTTTAGTCCGCACGGCGGCGGCGGTTATTTCAACTTTCGCGGCAACTCGCATATATACCAGATGCAGTCGGGTAAAATACACTCGGGGCTGACGCGGGTGGTGTGGGAATTGAATGAAGTGGCCGAGGGGGACGGTGGCACGCTCTTTCTTCCGGGCAGTCACAAAGCGGCCTTCCCCCGTCCGCAAGAGTGGAGCGAGCGGGACAGCCCGTTGTGGGAGAGCTATGCCTGTCCGGCTGGGTCGGCGGTTATCTTTACCGAAGCGCTGTGTCATTCGGGCACGCGTTGGAACAATGAACAACGGGACCGGTTGTGTCTTTTTACTTGCTATGATACGGTCAATTCGAAATGGGGTAAGGGTTGTCCTGCCCCCGAAGTTATCGCCTCGTTTCCCGAAAAGAGGCGAACGTTATTTCGAGGGGTTTGGCACGGTATGAGTGAGGTGCCGGGCATTAACCAATATTACGAAGAAAGCAATAAGGCGGTTTGAGCAAATGAAGATAACGAGAATGCAGAGCACGCTCTATGCCTTTGACCTAGGCCGACGAATGGGCGACGCGAATTCGCCATCGGGTAGGATCAGGGGCAGCGGTTGTGTGGTCGAATTGCAAACGGATGAAGGGTTGGTCGGCATCGGTCTGGGGGGGGGTGGTGTGCGTCCGCAAATGCAGGGCATGG
The DNA here is from genome assembly GCA_018672475.1 of Gemmatimonadota bacterium. Classification (GTDB taxonomy): domain Bacteria; phylum Latescibacterota; class UBA2968; order UBA8231; family UBA8231. The sequence goes on from JABHFS010000207.1 coordinate 1,402, forward strand.
TCGAACAGCTTTTACAGGGCCAGGATCCGCGGCGGGTGCAGGGTTTGTGGAAGCGCATGGTCGACAAGCATTTCAAGGGGGGACACGACGGTCTGATAAACGACGCGATCGCGACTTTGGATATGGCGCTTTGGGATCTCAAAGCTAAAGCCAACGATGAACCCTTGTGGAAGACATTGGGCGGTAGCAAGCAGCCGATCCACTGCTATGCCAGTGACTTGGGGATTCCGCTCAGCGACGACGAACTAGCCGCTTGGTTCACGCGCATGGCCAGCGAATACGGTTTTCGTGGCGGCAAGCTGAAGGTTGGGCTGGATCAGGACGCCGATATCCGCCGGTTAGAGTTGATGGAGCGGGCCTTCAAGCAAACCGCTGAAGCGCCGATGTTGCTGATCGACGCCAATGAGTACTGGTCTCCGAAGCAGGCGATTCGCAAGGTCGCCGAGATGGAGGAGCGCTTTGACTTGACCTGGGTCGAGGAACCGGCTAGGCGTTGGGATTATCTGGGGCTACGGCGTATTAAGGATGCTGTGCGCACCGCCGTCTGTGCCGGAGAAAACCTCGATACGCTCGGTGATTTTTTGCCTTATCTCCAGCACCGCGCTGCCGATGTCATCCAAGTTAGTTATGGGATGGGGGGTATCTCCTGCGCCTTGCAGATCGCCGATGCGGCCTTCGGTTACGAATTGCCGATAACCCTCGGCGGTTCACCGGGATCGATCCACGCGCATTTGGCCACAGTGATGCCGAATTTTATGACGATGGAGGTAATTGATCCGGTCGCACCCGATGGAGTGTTTACCTCGGACGTGCGCATCGAGGACGGCTGGGCGATTCCCGGAGACAAGCCCGGTCTGGGCATCGAGATCGACCGCGAGGCTCTGGCGAAACAGGCCATTGAAAAAGTGCCGCCGGGCGCGGGGCCAAGTCCGTTCGGGCGTCGGCCAGGCGCTGGACTGTACGAGGTATTGCCGACCGAGGCGGAACGCGCTGAAGCGGCGAAAGGAGTGGCACAATGAAGATTACCGGGTTTCGCGTTGAAAACTACACGATGCAGATGGATCGGCCCATCGCTGATTCTAATTATCCCGCCGGTGATGATTTGATGCCGTCGAGCTTGTTGTGGATCGAGACCGACGAGGGCGTCTCGGGTATCGCGCCGGGCGGCGGGGATGTCGAACGTTTTTTTCATTTGCTCGAAGGACAGGATCCGCGCGAAGTCGTCGGATTGTGGCGCAAGATGGTCGACTATGTGCACAAGGGCGGATTGGTTGCGGTGGGTGGACCGATTAGCTCGATCGATATTGCGCTCTGGGATTTAAAGGCCAAGCTAGCCGAAGAGCCGTTGTGGCAGACCTTCGGGGCGTTAGAAGGGCGGACCAAGGCCTATGCTAGCGGCATCGGTTATTGCTTGTCGGACGAAGATCTGTTTGCCTTCTATCGCCGGATGGCCGAGCGCGGGGTCGACGGCGGCAAGCTCAAAATTGGTTTGGATATGACGGCGGACCTGAGGCGGATCGGTATCATGCGCGATGCGCTCTCGGTGGCCTCGCCCCGGCCGCAACTGATGATCGACGTAAACGAGTATTGGTCGCCGAAACAGACCGTGCGCTTTATGCACGAGATCGAGAAACACTACGATATTACCTGGATCGAAGAACCGGCCCGGCGGTGGGATTACGAGGGACTCAGCCAGGTCTCGCGGCAGATCAAAGCCGCGGTGGCCACCGCCGAAAACCTCAAGAGTATCGGTGAGGTCTATCCGTTGATCCACAACCAGGCGGTCGATATCATCAATGTGTCGACCGCGACGTCGGGTTTTACCGGTTGTCGTCAGGTGGCGCACCTGGCCTATGCTTATGAGCTGCCGGTGTCGATGATGAATTGCCAGGCCAATTATATGGCGCACTTGGCGGCGGCTTTGCCCAATCATCTGTCGATGGAGGTCGTCGACCCGGGGCGAGAGCATTGCCTGGATTTCGACAACCATATTGAAGAGGGCTTTATCGTCTTGGGCGACAAGCCGGGTTTGGGTATTGAGGTGAATGAGCAGAAGTTACGGGCGTTGCAGGAGAATCCACCGGCGCGCAAGAGTAATTTTCCGTTTGCGCGTCGTGAGGGGGCGGGGGCATATGTGAAAGGGGTGGAGGAGGGGGAAGTGCCGTGGAAATGAGAGGAAATCTTTTGGCTGTAAAGTAAGCCTTAGGGGGCTGTCGAAGGGGGCGCAAGCAGATAGCGCCCCCTTCGCAGCGGATCTCGCCCGGGTGTTACACGAATGGGCGTCTAAAGTACCTCTTTTAACCCCGGCTCGATTTCTCCTACTAATTCCGATAACAGGTGCAGCGGCAGTTCCGTCAGATAAGATTGGCTATATGCCGAGCCGATAGCGCCTTGGCATATGAGGTCGCGCGCTTGGTTTTTGGTGAGGACGGAGTCCTTACTTTTATACCAGGCGATAAGCCCTTCGCGCCAGGCGTTGCCGAGGCGGGCTTTGGCGTGGTCGGCGAGGTAGCGCAGGAGAAATGCGGGACCGTGGTCTCTGGGCGTTGGTATCTTCTGTAGCAGAATGGAAACCAGTTGTTGCTGTGTCGCCTTATCGACGAGGCGGTATTTGCAGGCGATTATCGGATGCAGCGGGGCACCGTTATACAATACCTTGGCCTGTTTGTGATGTACCGTCACCAAGATCGATTCGGCTTGCGCGCTGAGCAGTAGGCGAATCAGGTAGGTATCGAAATGCGGGTGCAGCTGCAAGGCCAAGTTCCGCGTGCGCGGCTGGTCGCCCGTACGGCAGGCGGCTAGATAGTCTGCAAGATCGACGCGCTTGGCCTTTGGCCATATATCTTTTGGCCAGGATTCGCCCACTAGGGTCGTCTCGTTTTCTTGCCAGTCCTGCGCAATTTTCACTGGGCCTTCCAAGGACAATGGGTTTTCTGCTTCTTCTGAGTTGCGCCCATGGGTGTATATATTGGCGGTGGCGGCGATGCGCTCCGCGGCAGGGCGGCTGCGGCGCGTAGGGCGAAGCACATAGAGCGCACTTTGCGCGCCGATGGCGCGGGCGCCGTGATAGTGGTTGAAGTGCGGGAGGATGGCTTCGTAGACCAGGCGCAGTTCGTGCAGGGCGGTTTGCACTTTGTAGCCTAGCCCGGGATGCTGTTCGCCAAAGCCATAGGCTAGCAGGATACGGGAAAATGGGTGGTCGGACAGGGCGGCGATACTCCGTTGCAAGAAGAGCTTGACGCCGGCGGGGCTATAGGGCGGGTCGGTGAATACGAGATCGAAGTGGGTTTCGAGGCTGGCCGGAAGTTCAAGGCGCAAGTCGGCGAAGTAGGTCTTGATATTCCAATCGCGCTCCCGGGCGGTTTTGTCGATAAAGGCCAACAGTTGTTCGTCGACGTCGACGACGGTAACGTGCATTTCGGGGCAGGTGGCGGCGAGCGCGAAACTGGTCAGGTCGTGGTCGCCGAGGCAGAGGACTTGCGCCTGGGCGGTCTCATAGGTCGTCGCGACGAACAACGCCCGTTTGAGCAGGGTTTCTGGGGTGGCGGCGACATGGTCGAGGTGGCGGTCCGGGTGTGGCCGGTCGGCGAGCGCGGTACGCAGCGGTGTGAGTGCTGGGTGGTCGGGCGTAATATCAGCGGGGAATTGGGCCGCAAGAGGGCCGGGCGCGAAGAGCGTTTGCAGGTCATCGCAATGCGCAGGGGCGAGCCGCAGGTGCTCTTCCTGTTTTTCGAGCCAGGGTTCGATCAGGTGCAGGACCTGGCCGATGCCACGATGGGAGAGCGCGTGTTTGTCGACGAGTCCGTCGTGTGTTTGCCATTCGTCTAGGTCGGCGACGAGGCGGCGGATGCGGGCGAAATCCAGACCCCAAATCTGTTGTAGCTCTTGGTATATATTTTCGATGTCGGGTGTATTCATTCGTTGATCTCGTAGGGTTGCCCCGGGGTGAAGTCCTGTTCGGGCGGGGGGGTGATATCGGTCATGGCGTCGAGATAACCGCTCGCCAGATCGAGGCCACGCCATCGCGTTGCAGGACTTAGCGCAGGGTTGCAGGGGAGATGCTCGATATATTGCCGTCGCAAAGCGCGGCGGTGGTTCCGGCCACCTTCAGGGCCTTCAGCCAATAGCGCGCTGATGCGACGGCCGTTACTTTCGACGGCGGTAAAACGGCTTTGCAAATGCAAACGGCAACGGTCTTCGGTGGCGAGTATCTGCCGCATGATCTGGTCGAGGGCCGCGGCTTCATAGTTGTTGGCCCCGGCCCAGGTATAGGTCTCGCCAACGCCCTCGGCGGCTTCGATTCGCAGTACCGAAGCCCTATTCCGGCTGGCGGCCACCGCTGCTGCAAAACCGCCGCTGCCGGCACTGATTACGCTAATATCACAAGACCTAGTCTGCATGGGCTACTAAGATAAACCTTCCCCGACGGCTACGCTTGATTCCTGCACATCTGTTTAGTTAATTATGGGCCGAATGTTTTTAACCCAACCCAAGGACACTTATGGCTGCGGACGAAAAAATACTCTTTCTGCTCGACGGCATGGCACTGGCCTATCGCGGCCACTTCGCGTTGATCCGCAACCCGCGGATGACCTCAGAAGGCATGAACACCTCTGCGGTTTTCGCCTTCGCCAATACCATGCTCTCCATAATAGAGAAAGGCAAGCCAACGCATATCGCCGCGGTCTTTGATACCCCCGAGCCGACCTATCGCCATAAGATGTATGTGGAGTACAAAGCCCAGCGCGAGGCGATGCCGGAGGATTTGAGCATGGCTCTACCCTATGTGTTCCGACTCTGCGAGGCGTTCAATATTCCAGTGATCAAGGCGCCCGGTTGGGAGGCGGATGATGTAATCGGCACATTGGCTAAAAGGGCGGAGCCGGAAGGTTTTCGCACCTACATGGTTACGCCCGACAAGGATTATGGGCAGTTGGTTTCCGAGCAGAGCCTAATCTACAAGCCGGGCCGCGGCGGCGACGAGGCCGAAGTATTAGGTGTGCCGGAGATTCTCGCGCAATGGCAGATCGAACGCATTGACCAGGTGGTCGACGTGTTGGGGTTGATGGGCGACGCTTCTGATAATGTGCCCGGAGTGCCCGGTATCGGACCGAAGACGGCGCAAAAGCTCATTGCCCAGTACGGCAGCGTCGAAAATTTGCTCGAACACACCGATGAACTGAAGGGCAAGCAGAAGCAGAATGTCGAGGAAAACAAGGAACAGGCGCTGCTTTCAAAAGAACTGGTTACTATCGAGTGTGATGTGCCCTTGGATATGGAACCGGACGATTTAATCCGGGTCGACCTGGACAGGGAGAAACTCACCGCCCTGTTCACCGAGCTGGAATTTAGCAGCCTGGGCAAGCGGTTGCTCGGCGACGACTATGGGGCTGAGCAAGAGGCGAGCCACGGTCCGTTAAAGACCTTGGAAGATGTAGAGCACGATTACCAGTTGGTCGATACGCCTGAAAAGCGCGAGGAACTGATCGCGGCCCTGTCGCGGCAGCAGGTCTTTTGCTTTGACAGCGAGACGACGGGGCTGGACGCGAGGAACTGTGATATTATCGGCTTGGCCTTTTCCTGGGAGCCGCACAAGGGCTATTACGTTTCCCTGCCGCAAGGGCGCGATGCGGTATTGTCGGTTTTGGAAGAATTTCGTCAGGTCTTTGAGAATGCGGCCAGTGAGAAGATTGGTCACAACCTTAAATACGACCTCAGTGTGCTGCGTTGGCACGGGGTGCGGGTCGAGGGACCTTTCTTTGATACGATGCTGGCGGCGATCGTGGCTGAGCCGGACCTTCGGCGCAGCATGGACGAACTGGCCAAGACCCTGCTCGCCTATGAACCCAAACCGATCTCCGAACTGATCGGCCCGAAGGGGGATGAGCAGTTAAACCTTCTGCAAGTGCCGATGGAGCAAGTGGCAGAATACGCCTGCGAAGACGCCGATATAACCTTGCAATTGGCCCAGGTGCTGCGGCCCAAGATCGAAGAAATGGGTCAGAGCAAGCTATTCTACGAGATTGAATGCCCGCTATTGCCCGTTCTCGTCGATATGGAATACGAGGGCATTCGCATGGAAGCCAAGGCACTCGACGCGCTCTCGCACCAGTTTCAGGAATCGATAGAGCTGGCGGCAGAGCGCGTTTTCGAGTTGGCGGGGGAACGTTTTAATCTCAACTCGGGCAGCCAACTTGGAACGGTTCTCTTTGAGAAAATGGAACTGGACCCCAATGCCCGAAAAACGGCGAAGACCGGTCAATACCAGACCGGCGAGCAAGTTTTGCGCCGTCTGTCCTATCGTCATGAGATCGCGCAGAATATCCTCGATTATCGTCTGCACACCAAGCTCAAGTCCACCTATGTCGATATGTTGCCGGGTGCGGTCAACAAACAGACCGGGCGGATCCACACGCACTACGACCAGTTGATGACGGCCACGGGGCGGATGAAATCCGATGGGCCGAACCTGCAGAATATCCCGATCCGCAGCGAACAGGGGCGCGAGATCCGCAGGGCTTTCGTCGCCAAGAGCGACGACTACCTAATTTTCTCCGCCGATTATTCGCAGATTGAATTGAGGATCGCGGCCGAGCTGAGCGCCGACGAGAGCATGGTCGAGACGTTTAAAAGCGGTGGCGATATTCATAATGCCACGGCGATGAAGATCTACCGCGTCGAAGAAGAACAGGTCACCGGCGAGATGCGCCGCCAGGCGAAAACGGTTAATTTCGGCATCATCTACGGTATATCACCCTTCGGGTTAGCTGAGCGGCTCGATGTCACCCGCAAGCAGGCGGCTGAAATGATCGAACAGTATTTCGCCCAGTATCCCGGCGTGCAGCGCTATTTCGACGAGACCATCGAGTTTGCTCGCGACAAGGGCTATGTCGAAACGGTGATGGGGCGCCGACGCTATTTGCGCGATATCAACTCACGCAACGCCACCACCCGTAAGGGTGCCGAACGCAATGCCATCAATACCCGAGTCCAGGGCACCGCCGCCGATATGATCAAGATCGCGATGAACCGCATCCAAAAACGGATCCGTGAGGGAGGGTTTCGTTCGGCGATGTTATTGCAGGTCCACGACGAATTGGTTTTTGATTTGCATCGCGACGAGGTGGAGACCCTGTCGCCGATGGTGATGAAAGAGATGCGCGAGGCGATGCCGATGCAAGTACCTATAGAGGTTGAAATGAGTACTGGCGAAAACTGGCTAGAGGCCCATTGAAACGGATATGAGCGAGAGCGAAGAGCGTCAAGCCGCCTCAGTTGCGGCATTGCGTCGTCGCTTGGCCGATATCGAAGTGGCCGAGGCCGAGCGCCGGGTGTTATAGGATGCTCTTCGATGCAATTCTGATCCAGGATAAAGGGGGCATGCTCGATTGCAACCTGAGTTCCGCCGATAGATGGTTCGGCTATCCCCGCAGCGAGGTCCTCGGGCCTACGGGGCGTTCCTGGTGATAACGATGAACTGACTGAGTTGTTGCAGATGTGCTGCTCGTTTGTGATCCACTTTCCCGCAATGGCTTAGACGGTTGATCCGACGAGCGATTTATCCGCGTCGAACCGACCGGTGCGGATGTTTACAAGATCCATCTGGGGTCTGCAACGCGTAAATATTCGTGCAGGAATTCTATGAGACCCCTTTCGTTCAGGATGGTGCCAAGCTAGGCTTAGCGCGATCACCGACGAAGGGCCGTTCCGACGAATGGGCGAATCGGGGGGGAATGGTTTTGCTGGCGGATAAGTGGGCGCGGTTTTTCGGCCTAACCGGTGCCGGCCTAACTGGTGCCGGCCTAACCGGTGCGACCGGTGTTGTAGAGCCCGATATTCTGACCTTTGAAATTCAATTGAAAATGCTGCACGGCAAAGCCTTGTTGGCGCGCGTAATCGGCGAGCCATGGTAGCCAGTGTTTGTCGGGGGGCGGGACCGCCGGTTCGTCGATGACACAACAGGGCAAGAGCACGAAATCGCAACCTTGGTCCCTGGCGGCCTCGATGATGCGGATATTGCAGCCGTGCGCGTGCAGGCCGAGTAACAGATCAAAATCCACCGCCAAGTCGGGTGTAAACGGTTGGGCGAGGCGGGGCACGCGCTCGGTAGGGGCAATGCACACTCGCCGGTCGTTTTGCAGGTCCTTGTATTTGTTCGGTAGCGCTTGATTATGTGGGTCGACGACGGTGGCTTGCCAGCCGCTTTTCTGCAGCAGATAAGCCAATAGCCCTTTGCCGCCGCCGATATCGGCGATGCGACAAGGATCAAATTGTTCGACGAGCCAGTCGCGCAGCAATTGGAAACGAAATTTTTTCAGCTTCGTCAGGTCTTGGCCAGATAACCTTTTGCCGTGCAACGGACGATCTTGCAAACCCAATGCGGCCAAAGAGGGAGGAGCCGGGTATTTATGTGTGCGATCGGTGTTGAAGTGATGATCCATTGCGTGTCTCGATTAACTTGTGGTTAGGGCGGTGCCGATGCCCGTGGCACCGTAGCCGTTGCCGCAGTAGAACAGGCGCAGTTGATTGCCTTCTGTGAGCAAGCAGGGATATTCGACCATCTGGGATTCCCATGACGAATCACTGTCAGGCAGGAGCGTCAGATTCTCGTCACCCTCTCCACAATCCCAGGTATAGCCGTCTTCGCTCACGGCTTGGGAAATGGAGTAATATCCCCAACGCGTGCCGATGCCGCAGTATAACATTCGGTAGAGGTCGCCGTCCCGCCAGACAAAAGGTGCGGCGACCGCGATATCCTCGCAGGTGACATCGCGTCTCGGTCTCAAGACCAGACGGTGATCCGTCCAGTGGATACCGTCCGTACTGTGGCAGACTGCACAATGTTTCTCCTGGTCAATGTGGACATCGGGATCCTTTTTGCCGACGGCTAGGGTGTAGTACATGCGATAGCGGGTGGTGCCGTCCGGCTGGGCGTCTTCTAATATTGAGCCGCCGCCGGCGATGCCCCTGTTGCCTGGGAATTCTGCGGTCTGGTCGCCGGTGATTATTGGCTCGGTTGAATATTTCTGAAAGTGGATGCCGTCGCAGCTGGTGGCTAAGCCGATCCCAGGGAAGGATTGTAGGCCGAGATTTGTGCCTTCGTTGCCGCTATAATACATATGCCATTTAGTGCCAAATCGATGCACGCAGGGAAGGACGCACCAGTTGGCGTCGAAGCTACCGGCCTGACCGAGGTCAAGGACCATGCCGTGGCGGGTGAGCTTGTCTGGTGTGGCGACAGGCATTGTCGCCAGGCAGATGCGTTGATGGCCTGCAGTATCGCCGCCGGAATAATACAATCGATATTCGTCATCGACTCTCACCGCGAAAGGATTCATGCAGCGCGAGCTCTCGTGGGGTGAGTCGGGGGTGGGCGGCAGAATCGGATTAGCGGAATCTCGTTGCCATTTTAGTCGTATTAGCTTAGTCATACCGTGGCCCTATTCAGAATGTCGTTGATTGTGAGTCGCCAACGAAAGCAAATGCGATCTGCTGGTGACATAATTCCCAGATTGCTGGTCGATAAGTGCTGTTGTCGACGACGTCGCGCCCATCTGCGGCGCCATTGTAGTTCGTAGTATAACCGAAAAATATCCCAGAGGCATCGGGATAACCTAGCTGAATTACTGCGATACCGTTTCGATTGAATAGATGTCAGGTCAGCTAGCAATCGGCCTACCTGACGTTTTTCTATGGTGTAGAATTACGGCCTATTTTGTCCCCTAAATTATGGCTGCCGATGTATAATGTCTACAACGGGAATCGTTCACTTAGACGCCGGTAATATGTCGCATTTGTCCGGGGGCTGATCCGAGCCAAGACCACTGACTCGGGATGGTGGTGCCCGCGTAACGCTCGTTGAGCATCTGTTTGGCTTCGGGGGAGGCTTCGAGCAGGGCCTGGATCCGTTCGCAGGTGAGTTCGACATCGGCGTCGGTCATTTCGATGGCGTCGATTTGCACATAGCCCTCTTCGGCGTGGTGGGCGCGTAGGCGGATCGAGGGGTCGCCGTCGGCCAGGGCGTAGGCGAGGGTTTGCGCGTTGATGCCGGTGGCTTCGGCGTTGAGGTCCAGTCGCGCCCGGCTAAAAGGATTGCCGTTGGGATCGGGTTCGACGCGCATCGCGACCCCCGGCAGCGGGGCGAGCCGGTCGATAATATGGTGCATTTTACGGTCCTGCTCTTTTTGCCAGGCACCGACATCCAACTGCATGCGGTATTCGAGCGCGGCCATCGCGCCGAAGATGCCCTCCTTGCCGACCTTCATCGGGCGACCGATGCCACGCGACTGCAATGCGACGGCCTCGACTAGGTCGCGACGACCGCAGGCAATGCCGGCGGTCGTGCCGCTGAGGTATTTATGGTTGCTGCAGATGGCCAGGTCTACGCCGGCCTCGACGATGCGGCGGATCAGAAAGGATTGGGCGGCGCCGTCGACGACTACGGGGATGTTGCGGGCGTGGGCGATCTCTACTACCCGTTCTAGAGAGACCGATCCGCTGCGGGTGGTGTGGTGCGAGACGACGAAGACCACGGCGGCGGTATGTTCGCTGAGGGCATTCTCAAGATGATATTCCTCGGTGTCGTTGACGGTGCCTACTTCGACGACGCGGGCGCCGGACAGGCGGATGGTCTGGGTGATGGGGGCGCCAAAATTGACCAGGTGGCCGCGCTGGATGACCACTTCGTTGGCCATGCCGGCAGTCTCCGGCAATTGCGCGATTTTGCCGCGGTCGGCGCCGGTCATGCAGGCGGCGATGCCGAGGGTGATACCGGCGGCTGTGCAGGCGGTGACGCAGCCCCATTCGGCGCCGGTGGCTTCGGCGATTACCGCTCCAGCGCGTTTTTGCAGCTCGTCGAGGTCAAAGAAGTCGGGCAGGGCGGCTGTGGCCTGTGCGGCGATTGGGGGCAGGACCGCTGCTCCGGCGAGGTGGGTCATTTTACCGCAGGCGTTAATGATTCGGGTCAATTGGTATTTTTCGTATAGATCCATGCTGGTGTCCGTTCGCTTGCTGGCAGGTTTGGCTTCGGTTAATTTCCTGGCGGCGCGGCGGCGGTCGTTTTTGCGCCTTAGACCAAGCATACAACAGGAAAAAGATACGGGCAATATATGGGCGAACATATTCGCGGTTTTGGCAGTGACAATCACGCTGGCGTGCACGAAGAGGTAATGCAGGCTCTGAGCAGGGTTAATGTGGGGCATGTGCACTCGTATGGCGATGATCCGCATACGGAGGAAGCCGTTGCCAAGTTTCGGAAAATATTAGGCGCAGAGGTGGAGGTCTTCTTTGTTTTTAACGGCACTGGGGCGAATGTCACGGCGCTCGGATCGATCAGTCAGTTTTACGATGCGGTGATTTGCGCTGAAGGCGCGCATCTCAATGTCGATGAGTGCGGAGCACCAGAGCGGGTCGCCGGCGTTAAGTTATTGAGCGTGCCCGCACCGGACGGTAAGCTCACGCCGGAGAGCATTGCCGCGTATCTATCGGGCCGGGGCGACGAGCACCAGGTGCGGCCGGGGGTGGTGTCGATCACCCAGTCCACCGAATTGGGCACGGTTTATACACCCGACGAAATACGCGCGTTGGCCGATTGCGCACACGAACGCGGTTTGCGCGTGCACGTCGATGGGGCCAGGATCGCTAACGCGGCGGTAAGTCTGGGCGTGGAGTTGCGGCAAGCGACCGGCGATTGCGGGGTCGATGTCTTGTCGTTCGGTGGCACGAAAAACGGGTTGATGTGGGGAGAAGCAGTGGTTTTTTTTAATGCTGAATTGGCGACGCATTATCGCTATGCGCGCAAACAGGGCATGCAGTTGGCCTCAAAGATGCGTTATGTCGCCGCGCAGTTTGCGGCGTTATTGACCGATGACTTATGGCGACGCAATGCCCGCCACGCCAACGCGATGGCCCAGCACCTGGCTGGACGGGTGCGACAGATTCCGGGCGTTGAAGTGATCTATCCGGTCGAGGCCAACGCGGTTTTTGCCCGTTTGCCCTTGCCGGTTATTCCCGTATTGCAAAGAGAATTTTTCTTTTATCCTTGGGATGCCGCCAAGGGCGAAGTGCGCTGGATGACCTCCTTTGACACAGAAGCCTCTGATGTGGAGGCCTTCGCGGCGCTGATCGAAACAACTATGGCGAAAGGAACGTAACGTGATTATCGATACGCACACGCATTTCTATGATCCCACCCGTCCGCAAGGCATACCCTGGCCTTCGGAAAATGAAGCATGGCTCTATCGAAGTGTCTTGCCCGAGCACCACCGCGCACTGGCGGCTCCCGAAGGCGTGACCGGAACGGTCGTCGTTGAGGCTAGCGCTTGGCTTGAAGACAACCAATGGATTCTGGATCTGGCCATCGATGAGCCCTGGATCGTCGGTTTTGTCGGTCACGTCGATCCGAATCGGCCAGAATTCAAAGCGGATATAGACCGCTTTGCAGCCAATGAATTATTCCGCGGCATCCGTTGCGGTGGAGGATACTTTGCCGATATCACGGCGGGAAGTTTCCTTGGTGATATGCAGCATTTACTCGCGCGGGATTTGCAGCTCGATGTGCTGATGGGCCCGGACCTCTTGGGGCAGGTGGCCGAGCTGGCGCATAGGCTGCCCGATTTGCGCATCGTGATCAATCACTGTGGCTCCGTCGAAATCGGTGACGGAGAGTTAGATCCGGTGTGGCTGGAGGCCATAGCCAAGACGGCCGAGCACGCACAGGTCTATATGAAGGTTTCGGCGGTTATGGAAAAAAGCACGAGTTACCCCGGCCCCGAAGATCTCGATTTCTATCGGCCGATGCTCGACGCGATGTGGCAGGCTTTTGGCGAGGATCGACTGATTTACGGCAGCAACTGGCCTGTTAGTGATTGCGCGGGCGGTTTCAAGGCTGCCACCGATATCGTTAAGGCATTTTTCGCAGAAAAAGGCGAAGAAGCAGCAGAGAAGTATTTCTGGAAAAACGCCAAGGCGGCGTATAAATGGATCGAGAGGAACTGAGCAATGAAATTCTGGGTCTTCACGCACAGCGACCAGCCCCTTGAATACTGGCTCGAAGATTATCAGCAGCGTTTCGACGCCTGGCAGGCGGGCGGAGTAGAGGGGATTATCGTTGGTCGGATGCATTTCAAGCAGGACGATGGTTCGATCATTTCAAGTTACCCGGTCGATGTCAAGCTCTATGCCGATCATGGCGTCGAGCCGCCCGAGCAGGGGCCGCGCGATCTGGAGAAAGAACAAAAGCTCCAGGCCATGATGGACGACGCGGCCGCGCGCGGGTGGAAGATTATGACCTTCGGCACAGGCCGTGGCGGCGTTGTAGGTTTGCAGGAGTTGATCGACCACTATCCCCAGGTTGAGGGTGTGATTATCGACGGGCCGGGTGAAAACCATTACGAACTGGCGTTTCACCACGGCGGAGAGTTATTGGAAATCCGTGAGGCCGAGGACGATCACATCTATGCGGAGATGGGGGTCGATTTCGCGCGGATGCATCGCGGTATCGAGCATTTGCGGCAGGCTTTGTGCCGTTTGACGCCGCAGCGGGTGCGCTATCTGGCCGAGGGGGGGCTTTTTTCGGTGTTGAACCTCATTGACCTCGATGAGGATGGGCTCTATTGGTTGCGCATGCGGCAGGAGCGGTCGCGGCGCTCCTGGATTGAGGCGCGGGAGATGGTCGACCAGGTGTCGCGGAAAATCGAGCTGGGCGGCATTCCGCGCACGGCGGCCTTCTCTGGGTTGACGGGGCAGGACTACGAGCAAATGGCGGGCTATTTCGATTATATATTGCCCAAACACTATTATTGGCATCGCGGTTTCGACGGCTTGTACGGCACTGTGGCCCGCTGGGTACAGACGTTGGGAGAGTGGAATCCGAGTTTGCGCGAAGAAGACGCCTTCGCGGTGGTTAAGGCGCTCTTCGGCATCGAATTGCCCGGGGTGCAGACGCTCTTTGACTTGGAGGCCGGTTTCCCCGACGAGTTTTTCGACCGTATCGTCTTTGACGAAACGCGCCGGGCCATTGAAGCCGCCGGCGTGGACAAGGTACTTTGTTGGGTTTCGACTGCACGCGATCCGCACGCGGGCGATGCGATGCCGGCACGCGACCTGATTGGTATATTGCGCGCCTCTGAGGCTGCCGGCCTCCAACGCTTCGTCTTCCATCCCGAACGGATGGGTGCCTCGGAATGGAAAGTCCTTTCGACGATGTGCGGCGAGCCCTGGTCAGAAGACCCGAACGGCTATTGGCCATCCGGGACGCAAAAACCGGACAGTTTCAGCGGAGGACGCAAAAAGCCGCCGCGCTAATGCCCCATAAGTGTATGGTTAAAAGTATTAGAAAATACTTGATGGCCGTTTAGTATTGTTGTTACTTAGGCTTCGCAAGCTCTATTACACATAGGTTATAACGAGGCGACCGGTGTAATTTACCTGCAAAAACGGAAGATACACTCTAACAAGGAGCGGATCATGCGTGGATTGCTGGCAGTATGGGGGAGTCGCCTCCGCCTGTTTTTAGGTCTTTGTTTTCTGGTTGTGCCTGGGGCAGCCGGAGCGGATGAGCTGAATGCCGGCGATACAGCCTGGATGCTGACCGCGACGGCCTTGGTGCTTTTTATGACCTTGCCGGGTTTGGCCCTTTTTTATGCCGGTCTGGTTCGGGCTAAAAACGTGCTTTCTGTGTTGATGCAGTGTTTTGTCTCGGCCTGCGCAATGACCATCGTCTGGATCGGTTGGGGGTATAGCATGGCCTTTGATACGACGGGCATGAGCGAAGGCACAATGAACTTGAATTCCTTTGTTGGGGGGTTGGGCAAACTCTTCTTGTCGGGGGTAGGTGCCGACAGCATGACTGGCACGATCCCCGAAACGGTTTTTATCACCTTTCAAATGACCTTCGCCATTATCACGCCGGCACTGATCGCCGGGGCCTTCGCCGAGCGGATGAAGTTTTCCGCGATGCTGCTTTTTTCGGTAATGTGGTCGACTATTGTCTACGCGCCGGTATGCCATATGGCTTGGAGCGGGCCCGGTGCTTTCTTCTGGGATCTAGGAGTACTCGATTTTGCCGGTGGTACGGTTGTGCATATCAATGCTGGTGTCGCCGCGCTGGTCGCCGCGATTATGATCGGCAAGCGCGAAGGCTTCGGCCAGGTGCCGTTGCCTCCGCACAGTTTGACCATAACTGTGATAGGTGCTTCGATGTTGTGGGTCGGCTGGTTTGGTTTTAACGCGGGCAGCGCCTTGGCGGCGAATGGCTCCGCGGGTATGGCGATGTTGGTGACCCAGGTCGCCACGGCGATGGCGGCGTTGACCTGGATGGCGGTCGAATGGATGAAACACGGTAAGCCGAGTGTGTTGGGTATTGTCACGGGTGCGGTCGCCGGGTTGGTGGCGATTACACCGGCCTCGGGCAGCGTCGGACCGATGGGGGCCTTGGCGATCGGTTTCGTCTCGGGCTTGTGCTGTTTCTGGGGGGCGACGACACTCAAGCAGAAATTGGGTTACGACGATTCGCTCGATGCTTTCGGGGTGCACGGCATTGGTGGCATTGTCGGTGCGATCTTAACCGGGGTCTTCGCGTCCGAGAGTCTGGGCGGGTTGGGGCTAGCCAAGGAATCGATCGGCGCGCAACTCGGCGCACAGTTGATTAGCGTGACATTCACCATAGTGTACTCCGGCGTACTTTCTTTTCTCATCTTAAAGGTCGTCGACGTGCTTGTCGGGTTGCGCGTCAATGAGGATGAGGAATCGCAGGGACTCGATCTGGCGCTGCACAGTGAACAGGGCTACAATATGGAATTATAGCGGATTAAACGGATCGGCTTAATTAAGGAGATTCAGACATGAAGTTACTGAAGTGCGTGGTGCGGCCCAATGCGCTTGAAAAGGTAAAAGAGGCCTTGAGCGGGTTAGGCGTGATGGGGATGACGGTCAGCGAAGTAAAGGGTTTTGGTCGGCAAAAAGGCCACAAGGAACTCTATCGCGGCGCCGAATATACTATTGATTTTACGCCGAAGATCGAAATTGAAGTCGTGGTTGGCGATGATCTGGCCGAGCAATGCGTCGATGCGGTGCGCGAAGCGGCGCAAACGGGCAAAATCGGCGACGGTAAGATCTTTATGGTGCCCGTCGATGAGGTCGTGCGAATCCGCACCGGGGAGACCGGAGAAGCCGCGATTTAACGCGTTGTAGTTGAATTTGTCTTACTGGTCGCGTCTGTTTATCAGGCGCGGCCTTTTATTTTTTGAGCGGTTCTCGCCGGGGGCATGGCTGAGATGAGCCAATGCGAGAGATGTGTTCGGCATTAAGACCGGCAGTGGCGGCGGTCGACAACAAAGAACAGTCCGTAGTGAGCCATGTAAGGAGATCGCTTTATGGCGTACGATTTGAGATCGGCGTTTGCCCATTAGTTGAAACTGGGCAAGGAAAGATCGCGATTGAAAATCGGCGCCGGGAAGATTACATAGTTCTTTATTGCTGGTTCTTGCTGCAATCCTAGCTGCCCGCTGCCCGTAGGTATTGACCGTGCGGTGTTTGCGCCTTAAGGTGGAGGGGCATTGCAAGTTTTCTACCACGAGCAGGAGCTGGGTTATATGACCGAAGGCATATTCACAGGTCGGACGGGCTTGGTAACCGGCGGGGGGCGCGGCATCGGCCGGGCCATCTGCCAGATGCTAGCTGAAAACGGGGCGAAGGTCGCGATAAATTTTCAACGCAATCAGGCGGCGGCGCAGGAAACGCTGGCATTGCTCGCAGAGTGCGGCGCTGAGGCGATGCTGGTACAGGCCGATGTGGCGTTGGAGGCCGATGTAGACCGGATGGTGGAGGAAATCGGCGCCCAGTTTGGTTCGGTCGATTTACTGGTCAATAACGCAGGCATCGCCACTTCTGCAGAACACGGTGAGTTCGGCTTCGCCGAATGGCAGCGGATGTTCGCGGTCAATGTCGATGGACCCTTTTTGACAACTTGGGCGGTCAAAAATCAGATGATCGCCCAGCGTTTCGGCCGGATCGTCAATATTTCCTCATTGGCCGCGATACAGCTCAAGCGGAATATGATCCACTATGCAACAACAAAGGCGGCGGTCGTGGCCTTTACCCGGCATACGGCCCATGCCTTCGCCGAGCATAATGTGCACGTTAACTGTCTGGCACCGGGGTTGATCGATACCGATTTGGCGCGCTCGGCCAATCCGGATATGGTCGAGCAATTGATTGCCAACACCCCGATGGGGCGGATGGGTGCCCCTAACGAGATGGCCGCGGTGGTCAAGTTTCTGCTTTCGGAGGAGTCGAGTTTTATAACGGGGCAGACAATCGCCGCCTGCGGTGGGCGAACATAACTCGCAGTGAAAGGTTGAGAATCTATGGCGATGGATGAGGTATACGAGGCCTATGCGGCCGCGCGGCCGAAATCGCTGGAATATCTAGCGCGTGCCTGCAAGGTGCTCGGCGGCAAAGCCGGGCATGACCTGCGTTATTCTACCCCGGTGCCGCTCTATATCGATCGCGGGGAAGCGGGGCGAAAGTGGGATGTCGACGGCAACGAATATATCGATTTTTTGCTTGGCAATGGCGCTTTGCTTTTAGGGCATGCGCCGGCGGAAGTGGTCGAGGCGATTAAGGAGACCGTCGGCAAGGGCACGCATTTTGGCAATGACCATCCATTGCATATCGAGTGGGCGGAGCTGGTGCAGCAGTTGGTGCCCTCGGCTGAGCGCGTGCGCTTTGTCAACTCGGGTACGGAGGCGACGCTATTGGCGTTGCGGTTGGCACGGGCTTTTACCGGTCGACAAAAAACGTTGCGTTTTGCTGGGCATTTTCACGGCTGGCACGATGATGTGGTACACGGTTTCCAGCCCCCTTTCGATCAGCAAGGCTCGCTGGGCGTGCCGCCGCAGGACCATATGGTCTGCATACCTGACGGCGATTTGAACCTCGTCGAAGAAACCCTTAAGACGGCCGGTGATTTTGCGGCGGTGATCGTCGAGCCCTCGGGGGCTTCGTGGGGGCGGGTGCCGTTGGACCCTGAGTTTTTGCGCGGATTAGAGAAGCTCACTAGTCAGCGCGAGGAGCTGCTTATTTTTGACGAGGTTGTCACTGGATTTCGTTATAGTCCCGGCGGGGCGCAAGGTCTCTACGGGCTGAATCCGGATCTCTCTTGCTTCGCCAAGGTCGTCGCTGGCGGTATGCCGGGCGGTGCAGTGGTGGGGCGGGCGGATGTCATGGAACTCTTCGATATGACGGGGGATCCGCAACACGATCGCTTTGGCCGGGTGGTGCATCAAGGCACGTTTAATGGCGCGCCGCTTTGTGCGGCAGCAGGGATAGCGGTGCTCAAACAGGTAGCGACCGGGCGACCGATCGCTCGGGCCGATGCCCTGGCGGCTAAGCTGCGGGCCGCTTGGGACCAGGTGCTCGAAGAAATGGGCGTCGCCGGGTATCTCTATGGTGTCTGTTCGACATTCCATGTCTATTTCGAGACCGATCGTGACCGGGCACGAGCCGCGGCGAGCCGGGCCGAGCTGTATACGAACGATGCCGGCCGGCTCAAGGGCATGCCGGGAGCACTGATCGAAACGTATCAACGTCAGTTGCGCTTTCACGGAGTCGACAATATGAGTTCAACCGGGGGGGTGCTCTCGGCGGCGCATACCGATCGGGATATAGAGGAAGCGACGGCCGCTTTTAGGCTGACAGTGGAAGGATTGTTGGCGAGTGGGCAGGTTTTGTCCTTATAAGCCATTATTAACGCTGGAATTGCGTTGGGGGGGTCCCGATTTATCGACTGGGTGTCTATTTTATATAGGTATTTGAACCGCATATTTTATCGAGAGGACTTACCATGCCCGTCGTAAATTTCGAGCGCTATTGCGAAATGCTGGACAAGGCGCACCGCGAGAACTACGCCTTTCCCGCGATCAACATCTTCAATATCGATACCGTCAATGCTGCCATTGAAGGTTTTGTCGAAGCGGGTAGCGATGGTCTGATCCAAGTCTCGACCGGCGGCGGTGCGCATTCTTCGGGCAATCTCAACGATATGGTGCTCGGCGCGATATCGTTGGCGGAACACGCGGCACGCGTCGCCGACCGCTACGATGTCAATATCGCCCTGCACACCGACCACTGCACCACCGACAAGGTCGACTCGTTCCTCAAGCCGTTGATCGCCGAGACGGCCGCCCGGCGCAAGGAAGGCAAGCCCAACCTGTTTTCGAGTCATATGTATGACGGCAGCGATTTGCCCCTGGAAGACAATATGAAAACGGCGGTGCCGCTATTGGAGTTGTGCCGCGACAACGATATGGTGCTCGAGGTGGAGACCGGGGTTGTCGGCGGCGAGGAGGACGGGATTAACAACGAGAATGTCGACCGTGAAAAACTCTATACCACGCCGGAGGATATGGTCGCCGTATACGAGGCGTTGAGCCAGGTTGAGGACGCACGTTTTATGTTGGCGGCGACCTTCGGCAATGTGCACGGGGTATACAAACCCGGTAATGTGGTATTGACGCCCGAAATCCTGAAAAACGGCCAGGAGGCCGTAATTGCCAAATACGGAGAGGCGGCGCGTTTCTGGCTGGTGTTCCACGGGGGATCGGGTTCGAGCCAGGAGGAAATACAGGAGACACTCGAATACGGTGTGATAAAGATGAATGTCGACACCGATACCCAGTATGCATTTACTCGACCAGTGGTCGACCATATGCTGAGCAACTACGAGGGCGTGCTCAAAATCGAGGGCGAGGTCGGCAGCAAGAAGCACTACGACCCGCGCGCTTGGCTAAAGAAGGCCCGTGCCAATATGGCAAGTCGCGTAGTCCAGGCCTGTGAAGACCTTAAGTCCGCCGGCAAGAGCATGGGGCGATAACCCGATTTTGCCGGGCTGGTGTTATGCATGGAAAATTGATCGCGGTCGTCCAGGACAGGCGACCGCGATCGACTAGTTTAGCTTTTTTTGCCGCTTGGGGCGCGTTAGGCAATAAAAAACCACTCGATTACAGATTGGCCCTTGCCGAGGGGGGCGACGGGTGTATATTTTGACGTTGATCTTCAACCGGACAGTTACTTTGCGCGGTTAGTGGATAGCAGCTCAGCCCTTATCATTGGGTTCGGTACCTACCCTGAAATCCCTGTTGCTTCGGTCGCGAACAGTAGTCCCTATAGATTAAAAAGCCGGTTGTATGGCGCGTTGAGGGCGGCGCGCTCGTAGCAGGCTTGTTGTACGGCGAATATTATAGCTCTCCCCCCACATTTATTTTTTCCTACGAGGAAGCAGACCTATGGCCGAGGTCATACGCCACAATTGTGGTTTGAGCGTAGCCCATACTTTGCACGACGCTTACCGCTTTATCCAATCATTGCAACACCGAGGTCGGGAGGCGGCAGGCATCGCCGCGGTAGGCGATGGCCGCATCGATGTAATCAAGTGGAAGGGGGGCGTCTCCCGCTTTGACGTGACCGATCTGCACAAGATTTTCCGGAGTCCGAACTATCACACCTATATGGCGCATGTGCGCTATGCTACCCGCGGATCGAAGGATATGATCCTCGAAGAAGCTCATCCGCACGTGATCGGCGGCACTATTGAAAACCGCGACAACCATATTATGATTTGGGACTGCGATATGGCGGCGGTGCACAATGGCCAAGTCGATACGGTTTTTTTAAAGGACTCGGCCCCCGAGCATATGTATTCGAGTTGCGATACCGAGGCATTGCTCTATCTCTACCGAGACCACGGCGAATACAATTTTCTCAAGGAAGTACCGGGCGCCTATACCATGGCCATCGCCGACAAGCGCAAGAGGGACGTTATCGTCATGCGCGACCGCACGGGCATAAAACCCGGAGTCCTGGGTTGGAAAGACGGTAAATACGGGGTGGCTTCCGAAGATATTGCCTTCCGCAAAAATGGCGGCGAATATGTCGAGGATCTCGAGCCCGGGACGATATATTATCTCACGCCGGAGGGCGACTTCAGTAAGGAAGTTGTCGTCGAGACAAATCTGGCGCACTGCTTTTTCGAGTGGAACTATATCACCGACCTCGATTCGATCGTCAACGGCGTAAGCGTTCGACGCATCCGCGAGTCGTTGGGTGAAGTACTCAGCGAGGAGTTTCAGCCCGGTGACGCCGACTTCGTCACTTATTTGCCGCGTTGCCCGGAAGTAGCCGCCCGCTCTTACGCTAAAAAAGCAGAGTTGCCCTTTCAGCCGGTGTTTTACAAGATGCGCGGCGAGCGTTCTTTTCAGGGATCGAACGCTGACGAGCGCAAGGAGTCGATCGGTCAGAATCTGCATCTATTACCGGGTATGGCACAAAAGATCAAAGGCAAAACCGTGATCCTGCTCGACGACAGCATCGTCCGGGGCAATAACTCCAAGCGGGCACGCGATCTGCTGTACGAGGAGGCTGGGGTCGAGAAGGCCTATTTGGTTAGTTATACGCCGCCGATCGGTATCATTGGCGACGACGGGGTGCCGCGGGGGTGTACTTTCGGAGTAGATATGCCGCCGGATCCGCCACCGGGAGACGAGTTTATCGCGCGCAACCGCACGGTCACGGAAGTCGGTCAGGCGATGAAGATGCCGGTGGTTTATCTGTCGATGGAGGGCATGCTCAAGGCTTTCGAACGGGCCGGGTTGCCCGAGCGCGATTTGTGTACCTTCTGTATTGGTGGGCGAATGCCCTACGAAGGGGCTGAGTCATTGATTCAGATCGGTGAAAAACCGCAAATGGACTTATTGGCAGGCCTAAAAGCGGGTTAACCTAGACCCAGTTTTTTAAAGAAGCGCGGTTTTGTCGAATCATTCGTCCGCACCCGATCGTAAAACAGGAACTCGTCGCAATTGTTCATCAACAAGTCGGAAGTGCTGTTCTTGAGGCCGACCCCGATCACCAACTTGGCGTTCTCCCGCAATTGGGGGACCAGCGGCGAGAAATCGGAGCCACTGCTGTTCACGACAAAGGGGTCGATGTGGTCTTTGGTATAACAGAGATCCAACGCGTCGACGACCATGCGAATATCGGCCGATTTTTTTCCGGACTACCGCGTGTGGAGGATCTCAATCAATTCGAACGCCGTATCGTGCATGATCGGCTTGAATTCTTTGTATAGGTACCAGTCGCAGTAGGCTTTCTTGACGACGACATTTCCTTTCGGCAGGCGTCGTTCCAACACCCGTGGCATGTCGAAGTTGGGGAATTGGGCGGGCTGTGTGTCGGCTGGATCAGCCCTTTTCGCCGACTACCAGACCCTGTTGTTGGGTGTGCAGAATTACCATAATCGACGAGACGTCGGCCGGGGAAACCCCTGAAATCCGGGATGCCTGGCCAAGTGTTTGCGGCCGAATGGAATCGAGCTTCTGGCGCGCCTCGGTCGAGAGGTTTAGTTCGGGCACGGCAAAATCGAAACTGGGCGGGATGCGCAGCGATTCTAGACGCTGCATTTTTTTTACTTGATTTTCCTGGCGCTTGATGTACCCCTCGTATTTGACCTCGGCTTCGACGTGTTCGGCCGCGTCGGGGGAAAGGGCATCGCCGCCCGGGGCGAATTCGAGCAGGTGATGGTAGTTTAGCTCGGGGCGGCGCAACAGTTCGATGAGCGAGGTCGATTCTTTTAATGGAGAACTGGCGTAGCGCCGCAGCACCTCTTGTACTTTTTCCGTTGGGCTCACCCGTACAGCTTTTAGGCGCTCGAGTTCGTCGCGGACGAGTTGCTGTTTGGTGAGGAACTTCTGCCAGATATCATCTGCGACCAAGCCTAGTGTTCGTGCGCGCTCCATTAGGCGGTAGTCGGCGTTGTCCTCGCGCAGTAGCAGACGATGCTCGGCGCGCGAAGTGAAGATCCGATAAGGTTCGAGCGTGCCCTTGGTCACCAGATCATCGATGAGCACGCCGATATAGGCGTCGGATCGCGAGAGGACCAACGGGTCTTCGCCGCGGACTTTGAGCACGGCGTTAACACCGGCGACAAGCCCCTGGGCGGCGGCTTCTTCGTAGCCGGTGGTGCCGTTGATCTGGCCGGCGAAAAACAGGTTGGCGACGCGTTTGGTTTCGAGGTGCGGATAGAGCTGCGTCGGTGGGGCATAATCGTATTCGACGGCATAGGCTGGCCGCATGATCTCGGCTTTGGCGAAGCCAGGCATGGAGCGCACGATCTGGTGCTGCAGCTCTTCTGGCAGACTCATCGACAGGCCATTGATGTAGAATTCAAGCGTGCGGCGCCCTTCGGGCTCGACGAAGATCTGGTGCCGGTCCTTGTCGGCGAAGCGCACGACTTTGTCTTCTATCGAGGGGCAGTAGCGCGGCCCGATGCCCTTGATCTTGCCACTGTACATCGCGGAGCGCGCGAGATTGTCTTGGATCAGTTGGTGTGTATGGTCGTTGGTATAGGTGACCCAACAGGGGATTTGCTCCTGCTCGATTTTATCGACGGCATAGGAGAAGGGGCGCGGTGGCTCGTCGCCGGGTTGTTCTTCGAGCTCGGCGAAGTCGATGGTGCGACCGTTGACGCGCGGTGGGGTTCCCGTTTTGAGGCGGCCTAACTCAAAGCCGATCGATGCCAGGCCTTCCGAGGCCTTTTCCGCGGCGGTCTCGCCGGATCGGCCGGCACTATAGGAGAAGTCGCCGACGTGGATCTTGCCTTTGAGGAAGGTGCCGGTGGTCAGGATGACCGAATGGCCGCGATAGGCAATGCCTCCCTTAACACCGACGCCCTGTACGGTATTGGCGTCAATCAGCAGGCTCTCCATCATGCCCTGGCGGATATCGAGATGCGCCTGTATTTCACAGGCGTATTTCATTTCGAACTGGTACTCTTTTTTGTCGGCCTGGGCGCGAGATGCGCGCACCGCCGGCCCGCGCGAGGTGTTGAGTCGGCGGAACTGAATCCCCGTGCGGTCGATATTGACGGCCATCTGGCCACCGAGCGCGTCGATCTCCTTGACCATATGCCCCTTGCCGATGCCGCCGATGGCGGGGTTGCAGGACATTTGGCCGATGGTATCGAGATTCATTGTTAAGAGCAGGGTTTCTGCACCCATGCGCGCTGCGGCGAGCGCGGCCTCGGTGCCGGCGTGGCCGCCGCCGACGACGATGACATCGTAGGTTTTTTCGTAGGGAATCACTTTTGTTTGTAGGCGGCCAGAATGCGGTCACCTTCCTCTTCGGTTTCGCGCAGTAAGGCTTTGAGTACGGCCTCGCCTTCGCCTTCACGCGTTTGCTTTTTTGACCATTGCCACAACTCTAGATAGGCGTCAGTCCCGGTGACACCGTCTTGCATGGCAATGCGGTCTATCCAGGTCTGGAAGCGCTCGGGCAATTGGTAGGATTTGGGGCGCTTGCCGGCGTAGAGCTTGATTTGCACGGGGATGTCGCGCCAGTAGAGGATCTGATATTCTATCATGGGGCTATTGCTCGTTGGCGTCGATGACTTGGCGGAAGGCGCGAATGTGGTCCGGGGTGGTGCCGCAGCAACCGCCGATAATTTGTGTGCCGACGCTCAAGAGGTCGGGCAGGAATCCGGCCATTTCTTCTGGGTTTTGCGAATAGACCGTGCGGTGCGCGCTATTGAGCTTGGGCATGCCGGCGTTGGGATAGGTCATGAGTTTTTTCTCGATACCGCGTTCCTGCATCGCGGTTTTGAACTGCTCGATGCCGTTGATGGCGTAAGGCATGCCGGTGTGCTCGCTGCGGCGGGTTTCGGCGCCGCAGTTGAGCCCTAGGATCTGGACATGGTCGAGCAGGTTGTCACCTTGCGAATATTGGCCGGAGGCGAGGATGTCGAGCAGATCGGCGGCGGAGTGGCCCCAATCGCTTTTGTAGATGACCTCGCCGCTTTTGCGGTCCTTGGTGCATTTGAGTGTCAGGTTGATGGCGATGGGCAAACCGGTTTGCCGGGCGATATTGCAGGCGAAGGCCGCTTCGGTGGCCGAAAACTGGGTCTCGATGGACAAGAAATCGACGTCTGCCGCGTAGAGTGCGTCGATAACGCGTTTGTGCGCATCGCGGACTTTTTCGTCGGCAATGCCGAAATCCGTGCTGCCCGCATCGGTCTCTATTGCGCCTGGTGAGGGGCCAACGGATCCGGCGATAAAGACTTCGCGATCGCTCTTTTCTACGGCTTGTCGTGCTAACTCTGCGCCGCGACGGGTAAGGCTTTCGGCCTGGGCGGGGTCTTTGCCCGCCATTTCGAGATGCAACTCGGAGGCGACGAAGGTATTGGTGCTGATCAGGTCTGCGCCGGCGGCGATATAGTCCGAGTGGATGTCAACGACGGCGTCGGGGTGCTCTTCGTTGGCTAGAGTGGAGTTGGTGAGTTCTATTTGGCGGGCGAATAGTTGGGAACCGAAGCCGCCGTCGTAGAGAAGGGGGCGGTTTTCGGCGAGTCTTTCTATGAATTTGGCCATGAATTTCTTTCGGGTGTTTGGTGCTCGGTCGGCTTGGGAGTAAGGAACACCCTCGCGCTGACCGGCGAACTTCAGTGCCTATAATCGAGTACTATAACTTATAGGTGGTGCCAAATAATAGCCAGACTCAGACTTTTCTCTTAGTTGATCCAGTCAAGATTCGCCAAATTTTCCGAGGTCGAGTTGCGGTGTGCGACGCAGGGTGTTTTTCGGGCGGGTTCGTGGAACAAGGGCCTGGTGGGGGAGGGGCGGGGCAGTGGTCGCGTCGGCGAACCGAGGGGCAACAGCCCAGGGAACTAAAAATAACCGCAGACGCGCGCCGCGACCCGACCGTCCACACACCGCCCTAACCGTTAATAATCCAGCAAAGGCTTAGCTATTGAGTTCGCCCTTGCGATAAGCCCGTAAGAACGCGGCACAATACTCGTCCTTGCCGAGCAGCATGTCCTCGGCGAGTTGGTAGGGGCGGGCGTCGCGGTTCATGGTGAAGATCTTGCCTAAGGCGGCGGTGGTCGGATCCATGATGGCGCTGTCGGCACCGGCTTCGACGGCCAAGAGCAGGAAGACATCGTTGATCAAGTGGCGACAAGGCAGGCCAAAGGAGACATTGGAGAAGCCGCCGGTGATATGGATGTCGGGACCATATGCTTCGCGCAGTTGGCGAATGGCATCGAAGGAATGGTGGCCGAATTGCGAGTCTACCGAGATGGGAAAGATCAAGGGATCGATATAGAGATCGGCAAGCGGCAGGTCGAGGGCTAGGGCCTTGTCGATCATTTGGCCGGCGTGGCCGACGCGTCCTTCGGCGCTTTGCGGCATGCCGGATTCGCCGGCGGCGGTGACGACGATTTGCGCATTGAATTTTTTGGCCAGGTCCAATGCTTCCGGTCGTTCCAAAGAAGCCGAGTTGAGCAACATGCGTTTCGGGTGCGAGGCACCGGCTTCGAGACCGGCTTCGAGGATTTCTATTTTTGAAGAGTCGATCGACAACGGCGTCTCGGACATTGCCGAAACCGTGCCCACCAGCCAGCGCATCGATTCTTTTTGCTCTTCCTCTTTGAGGGAGATCTCGTCGACGTTAAGATCGAGGAAATGGGTGCCGGCGTCGTCTTGGCGTTGCACCTGGCGGCGGATATAATCCATGGCGTCGGCGCTGCCGAGCATCGCCTGCTGCACGGCGATCTTGAGGTGCTTGACACGCCCCTCTTCATAGTCTTGCGTCGTTTTGACCTTCTCGGGGATCTCGAGGAAGCGGCGTTTGCCCTCGCCGTCGCGGAAGCGCACCGACTCGACGCCTTGTGGGTCGTCGCCAATGAGCTTGCCTTTACGCAGGATCACGCGGGTAGTGTGGACATTTTCGCCGATGACGACGAACGAGCGGTCGGTGTCGGGGATATTCATGGTGATCCTTTCCTCTTGCCGTGGTGGTCTTTATGGGAGAAGGTGTTGAGCCAAGCGCTGGTCCCCTTGAGACCGGCGTCCTTAATGATGGCCGGCCCATCGAGCATTTGTTCTTCTTGTCCGTAGGCTTTCAGGCGGTCGTAGGCGCGGGCCCAGATGCAGTCTTTCTCACCGATTTCGCACTTGCCCTGCCGGGTGCCGCCGCAGGGGCCGTTGCGCTGATTTTTGACGCATTGCGATTCGGGGCATAAGTAGGCGATATCGGGTAGTGAACAATCGCCGCAGTCACGGCAGTCGAAGGCGGCGATCTTTAGCAGGTGTTCGGCGGTGTGGAATAATTTTTCGGCTTTAGGGCGTTTGGCGAGAGCCGCGGCCAAACGTGCTCCGAGGCGAAATCCGGCACTCTCGTTCTCGAAGACGCGGTCGTGGACCAAGCGATTGAATTTGTAGCTGATTGGCAGGTTGGCACGGGCTTCCCTGAGGGCGCTTTTTTCTTTCGATGCAATATAGGCGCGATTGATATCCGTCGAGCTCAGGCCGGTGTCGCCGGCGGGTTCAAAGAAATAGAACTCGTCGGGGAAGGAGAAATGCAGTTCTTTGGCGAAATCGCGCCAATCGTCTTCGGCATATGTGCCGGCGATTTCGATGACCTTCTCGTAATCGCCGTATGGAATATGACCACCGAGGTAGACACCTCGATAGCCGAGGCCTTTAGCGATGGCATATTGCTTGGAGGCCAGTTCGAGAAAGAAGGCTTTGCCCTTGTCGTCGGCCTTTGCTTGTTGCTCGATTATGGCCATCAGTTCGTCGGTGATTTCGACGCCGGGAATATTGCCCTTATGGAAGTAGCGGGCCGCTGGGGCGGAGAGTACGTAGACATTGGCGATGACCGGTATTTCGAGTTCGCGCATTGCCATGTATTTGAGTAGTTCGTCCTGTTTGCGTGCGTCGTAGCCTATTTGGCTAACGGCGAAGCCGGCACCCGCTTCGATTTTCTTCGCCAGCTTGAAATACTGGGGCATGACCTCGCGCTCATAGCGCTTATGGTTGTTAATCGCGGCACCAAGATAAAAAGCCGTCGACTCCATACGACGGGTTTTTTTGCCTTTTTTCATCTTGAGCCCGGCGTTCATATCGGCGAACATCTCGAGCAGACCGATCGAATCGAGGTCGAAAACCCCGCCGGCAGTGCCCAGGTAGCCGCTGATGGGATAGTCGCCGGAAAGCGCGAGGATATTGTTGAACCCCTCGCTAGCTAATTGCCAGGCCCGGCCCTGAATCGCGTTGCGGTTCCAGTCTTTACAGGAAATGTGGATAATGCAATCCTGGCCGCGGGATATGAGGTCTGTGCCGAGGATGTCGGGGTTGATCATGGCGTTGCCGCCGGGATTGTCGGTGATGCTCAGGGCGTGGAAGGCCGGGTGTTCAGCCAGGCGGCGGGAGAGCGCCATAACCTTGCGGCCGTCGCGTTCGGTGATCAGGCCGCGCGAGGTTACCAATTCGACGATATGTACGAAGGTATCGGTCTCTTCGAGCATATGGCGCAGGGGTTTTTTCTGCCAGGCCCCAGAATAGTGATTCGGGGGATGCAGCGTGGTCAGGGACATCGGCTAAAGCGTCGTCGGCATTGGCTTGAACTGGCACCCTTCGACGAAGAGTTCGAAGAAGTCCGTGGTGGTCTCCAGTTCGATATGCTCGATGCGTTTGACTAGTGTTTCAATGCGCGCGCGCTTGCTTTGCGAGAGCAGTACTTCGCGCGCGCCTTGCGCGGCGGCATTGCCGACTTTGGCGATACGCTCTTGCGGCACGGCGGCCAAAAAGCCGATGTCGACGGCCGCTTGCGTGTCGACGTAGTTGGCGAAACCGCCGGCTAGATAGAGTGTTTCGACATGACCGGGGTCGAGGCCGAGCGCGCGCAGGACGATATACTGACCGCAGTAATTGGCGGCTTTGGCCTGGGCCAAGTTTGAGGCGTCGAGCCGGGAGAAGGTGATGCCGTGCTCGGGTACTAGTTCGAGTTGGCGTTTTTTCTCGGCGAAAACGCCCTTCGGGGTCATCAACTCATGGCGGCGCAATTCGGCCAAAAGATCGATCAGGCCGGAGCCGCACAGGCCCTCTGGCGTGGCTCCGGCGATTGTCGTGTATTGCCAGGTCTCGCCACTCCAGCGCATCGATTCTATTGCGCCTTCGTAACCGGGCATGCCATAGGTGATTCCGCCGCCTTCAAAGGCTGGGCCGGCAGGGCAGGAGGCGGCGACAAGGCGCCCCTCGTGTGCGATCACTACCTCGGTATTAGTACCGACGTCGACGAGCATTGCGCTTTCGCTGGTTTCGTCCATGTCAATGGCGACCAGATCGGCGGCGACATCAGCTCCCACGTGGCTGGCGATTAGCGGCAGCGAGTAGATACGGGCCTTGGGATTGGCGCGTAAGCCGATGCGTCGGGTTTTTTCGACGAGGCTGGTTGTTTCGCGCTGGCCGTCGAGATATTCATTCTCGATGAGTGACTTATAGGGCTTTTGGCCGATGGTCTGTACGTCGAGACGGAAGAGAATATCGCGCATTGTCGAGTTGCCGGCGACGACGATTTCATAGATCTCCTGCCGGACAAAAGAATAGCGCTCGCACAGCGCCTGTATCTCGTAGTTGAGCGCCTTGACCAAGGCTTGGCGCAACTCGCCGGTGTGTTGGCCGTCGTAGGAGATGCGGTTCATGATATCGCTGCCACCGAAGCGCTGTGGATTTTCGAACGAACTCAGGTGCACACTCGCACCGGTTTCGAGATCGACGAGGTCGACAACAACGGTGGTGGTACCTAAGTCGATTGCCAGACCGTAGAGGTGTCCGCGGAATTCGTCGACCTGTTCTTCGCCGTAGTAGACGGCTTGGCCGCGGCGTTTGACTACGGGATCTATATCGGTCGGGCGCTCGATCATCTGGGTTAGAATTTTCGGCGTGCGGCTGAGCGGTGAAAATTCAATGTCGACATCGGCATTTTCTATTGTAGCCTGACAAGCGAGGCGGAATTCGTTACCGAGGAAGTCTTCGGGGGGGGTCCGACCGTTGAGGGCTTCGGCGCCGCTCTTAATTTCGACGATGCACTCGTGACAGTGGCCGGTGCGCCCGCAGGAGGTGGGTACTCGGGTGCCGAGTTGGTCGGCGTAATCGAAGAGGGTATAGCCGGTGGTCAGCACATGGGAGGCACCGTCGCAGCGGACCTTGCCGTTGCCGGCGACCGCATCGCTGGGGATGGGGCGTAGGTCTTCCTGCCAGGCCGGGCGATAGTCGATTTTGTCGTCGCCACCGCAGTTGAGCAGCTCACTCTTTTCTTCTGGTCTACGCTGGTTGCGGCAGCCGAATTTAGCGGTGCACTGGTCAAAACGATTTTTGTACGGGCAGCGGTACAGCGCCTGCTCGTTGGCGTGGCCGGCCATGTCTTCGAGTATACCTGAGAGCCGGTCGAGACTCTCCTTGTATTTGGCCGGGTCGATGCGCTGCAAGGTGCGCCTAAGCCTCCGCCGCGCGTTCGGCGAGCAATTCTTTGGCTTTGGAGACGCAGTCGAGCGCGTCCTTGCCATAACCGTCGGCGCCCATATCGTCGGCAAATTCCTGGGTTACTGGCGCGCCACCGACCATAATTTTGACGTCATCGCGCAGATCGGCATCAATGAAGGCCTCGATGGTTTTACCCATATTGGGCATGGTAGTAGTCAATAGTGCCGACATGCCGATCAAATGCACATCATGTTCTTCGATGGCATCAATGAATTGGTCCTCGGAGGTATCGACGCCGAGATCGTGCACGACAAAACCGGCGCCGCGCAACATCATGATGCACAGATTTTTCCCGATATCGTGCAGGTCGCCCTTGACCGTGCCCATAACCGCGACACCGACCGGTTCGATACCGGAGGCCGAAAGAATTGGCTCGATATGCGCCATACCGGCTTTCATCGCCCGAGCACAGGCGAGGACCTCGGGTACGAAGATAAAGTTTTCGCGGAACTTGATGCCGACGATAGCCATGCCAGCGATCAAGCCGTTGTCCATGACCTCGGAGGCCTCGATGTTGTCGGTAAGGGCTTGGGAAGTCAGTTCGTTGACGGTCTCGTGGTTGCCGTCAATGAGGGCCGCGGAGATGTCCTGCATCCGTTCGCTAGCGTTCACAAAAAGGTTGATGATGCGTTCGATTTCGTCGGGCCGCTCAATAAATTCTTCGATCTCGTCACGGATGAATTCGTTGGCGATGTCTTTTAGCTCTGCCATGGTGGTAGCTTGTCTCCTAGTTGGAAGCCTGATCCCGGTGCCAGGTGCGCACGGTGCGGGAAATTTCCTTTAAGTTTTCGATCGAGGTTTGTAGCGGTATCGCGCATTCGGGGCCGACGAGCTGTACGCCGGCTTCGAGGTTGCGCGTCACTTCGGTATTGACGGCTTCCGGGCCCTTGGAAAAGAGGGTCTCGGGATTGTTGATATTGCCGACCAGCGAAATGCGGTCCTTGACGATATCCATCGATTCCTGCGGCGCGTTTTTGGAGTCGAAGTGAAAAGCGGCCATGCCGGTTTGCGCAATATACTCCATGCGGTCGACGGTGCGGCCGCAGATGTGCAGGATAATCGGCACCGAAAGGCGTTCGGCAAATTCGATGTGCATATCGCGCAGGTAGCGCTGGTAATATTCGCCGCTGACCAGGTCGCCGGTGGCGTGGTCAGGTAGGCAGAGCGCATCGGCGCCGGCGTCGATCTGTGCTTGGCCAAACTGGATAGTGATCTCTTTCATGCGGTCGAGGCAGAGCTTGGTCTTGCCCGGGTCGTCGAGTGACATCAGCAGGAAGGGCTCGACGCCAAAGCAGTGATAACCCTGCGACCACGGCCCCATGGTCTTGCCGACGATCGCGACCTCATCGCCGTATTCTTTGCGCAGGATCTTGATCGCTTCGGTGACGCAGGTGGTATCGGGGTGGGTGCACAGGTCTGCGGGAACCTTGATGTCGTCGGGCTCGCGCCAGATCGGCTCATTCATGCGTACGGTGGGCCAGTTATCCTTCTGCTCCCACTGGATTTTGCAACCCAGGGCCGAGGATTCCTGAATGATGGTGAAGACTGGCATGATGGTGTCGAAGCCCAGTTCGGTATATCCCGTCGCGGCCAAGCGCGCCATCAACTCAGGATTGCGGTTGGCTTCGGGGAAGGGGGCGTTGACGAGATCCATCAGTTCCACCGTTGCGACCGAGGTCGGGTTGCAGAGCGGGGTGCGGTCAACGGGTTCGCGCTTGAGGGCGGCGAGCACGCGTTGGCGGCTAGTCATCGAAGCGGTCATATGTAATTCCTTTATTCCTGGGCGCTGGGGGCGGCGAGTACGCCGCGCGAAGCCATATCTTCGGCCTCGCGCATGGCGGCACGCACATTCGGGGCGCGAACGAGCAGCAAGCCGATCAAATCGTCGTGTTCTTGGCTGCAGCTGAAGCGGGTCTGATTGGGTTGGCCATCTACCTCCTCCATTTCACCTAGACGCATTAGCCCCCTGGCGATCGTGGCGACGCGGCGCTCCGTTCCCTGGGCGTCATCAGCCGGTCGAGCTTCGTAAAGCCCGTTGCCGAGACTGGCGACGGTGATCGTTCCGTTGGACTTTTTATCGAAGACGTTCAGCGGTTGTGCTTCGGCGGGGGGCTCGGGCTTGAGTTTACAGGAGTCCAAGAAAACCCGGCGGGCGGCTAAGGGGTGTGCGTGGCCGCAAGGAAAATGCAGCAACCCTTCGCCGATAGCTTCCATGCCTCCGAGGGTCTGCATGGTCTGCTGCAAGCGGGCGAGGCGTTCATCTGCACCGGGTATGGAACTGTAGGTGTGAACCAAATAAGCGGGCTGGCCATCGCTGCCCGGGCTATAGAGTGCAATGGTTATATCGTGAAAATGCGGGTCCATCGAAACTAATTCGACGCGCGGTCCAAGATCCAGAGTTTGTGTCATGTGCATTATCCTCTTGACAGCAAAGAGCCGGGTTAAGTAAGCTTATACAAAATAGTTAATGGTCAGACCATCAGCAAATAGAATATTGGCTTTTGTGGAATATTTTTCGTAAATGGCTTAATAAACAAAGAGATGTGATATTATGCCACCTTCGCCGAAAAAAGCTGCTGTCGAAGTTAGTGAATCTATGCGTCCTGTACATCGCACTTCGGTTAGCGATGACATCGTCGCGCAATTAACGGATTTGATTGCCCGCAATGTACTCAAACCGGGTGATCGATTGCCGCCGGAACGCGAGTTGTGCAAGCAGTTTGGGGTTGGGCGGTCTTCCTTGCGCGAGGCGCTGCGTTCGCTCTCGGTAATGGGGATTCTCGACGGACGGATCGGCGAGGGGACTTTTGTCTGCGATAATAGTCAGTATCTAGAGAGGGCACTGCAGTGGGGGTTCCGGCTCGATGGCAAAAAACTGCAGGATCTCAGTGAGACGCGGTTGATGCTCGAGTCGCAGAATGTTTTTTTGGCGGCGGAACGGGCTACCGAGACGGACTTAGAGGCGATTGCCGAGGCGCTGGCGGGTATGGAAGGGGCGTTGCAGGACTGGGAGCGGTTTCTTGAGAATGACTTGCGCTTTCACCTGCTGATCGCGAAAGCTACACACAATTCAATATTGTATAGCTTGCTCGAAACGACGCGCAATCACCTGCAAGAATGGATCAAGGGCAGCTTATCCGAGCCGTCGCTGGCTGGGCCAAGGGCCGAGCTGTCTTTGCGGGAGCATCACAAGATTCTCGCGGCCCTACGCCAGCGGGACACCGAAGGCGCCCGTCTGGCGATGGCTGCGCATATTCGTTCGAGCGGCGAGGACCTGCAGGTCCAGGTCGGGGCTGATTAACCGTCGATCAGCGTGCGGTTGATAAACTCGGTAATGTCCTCGATCTTCTCCAGCTTAGTAAAAAGCAGGCTCTGGGCGATGCGTCGTGAGAGCCCGACGACGTGTTCGTCCTCGATCTTGGCGGGCTGGCGGCCGTCGGTTGCGCTTAAGAGCAGACAGCCCAAATCGTGCACGGCCTGTTTTTCGACTTCCTTGACCCCCTTATAGCTGGCCAACTGGAAATAGCCGTTCCAGAAGACGTTAATCGCCTCGAGATAGGCCGCTTTCTGGGTGCTATTCTGCATGGCTTTGACGACCATATCGGCCGCATAGAATGCCAGATCAAAGGTTGGGTAGCCGTAGTGGGCGGTGGCGAAGTCAACCAGATAGAGCTGGCCGTTGTTGATCCAGACATTGCGCGGTCTCATGTCCGCATGGACCAGGCAGATCGACTCTTTGAGCAGTCGGTTGGAACGTGCGGCAACGGCTTTTTTCAAGTCGGGGTAGGCGTTAACTATGTAATCGTAGTGTGGTTCGATGCGCAATTGCTCAAAGGCTTTGGTCTCTTTGAACATCGACTTGATCTCCGGCACGCCCGCAGTTTCGTTGTGTAAGGTGGCGAGTAATTCGCCGCACTGCACGGCGATTTGCAGGTCGATGCGGCCGGCGTGTAGGTCATTTTCCCAGAGCACGGAGTTGTGCGGCGGCGCCGTCGTTACCAGAATAAAATCCGTGCGGTCTTCGAGTATTACCTCGGGAATGATCTCTGGGGCGAGGAACTGCGAGAGGATCTCGATGCAGTTGGTTTCGGCAAAGATGCGTTTGCGGTCGAGCCACCAGCGCTCTTTGAGCTGTGCGCGGGAATGCGCTTGTTTGACGATCCAGGACTCGTTGGAAGTCGCAACGTAATAGACCCTATTTTTAAGGCCGTCGCCCAGGCTCATGACGCGAATTTGTGTACCCCGGGTGAGCAGTTTCTTGCGTTGTAAATAACCGGATATAGCCTTCTTCTCTAAATTCATCGGCTCCTCTTAGGGGGCGGTTTCAATGGATAGCAGCGGGTCGGCGGCCACTGCCTGGTCCACTTGCTCGGCGGCGTGATACGAGCTGCGGACCAGCGGACCGGATTCGACGTGGCGAAAACCCAGCTCTATGGCGAATTCTCGCCACTGGATAAATTCATCGGGATGCACAAAACGCTCGACTTGCACGTGTTGCGCTGAAGGGCTCAGATATTGGCCCAAGGTCAGGATAGAACAACCGACATCGGCGAGGTCGCGGATGCTCGTGGCGATTTCTTCCTCGGTCTCGCCAGCGCCTAACATCATGCCGGATTTGGTCGGGGCAGGGCTCAATTTTCGCGCGCGGTCCAATAGCTCCAGCGAGCGTTCGTATTGAGCTTGCGGACGCATTTTATAATATAGCCTGGGGGGTGATTCAATATTGTGGTTGAGGATATCGGGAGCCGCCGCCATAACGGTGCCGAGGGCAGTCCAGTCGCCTTTGAAGTCGGGGATTAAGACTTCGATCGTTGTATTAGGGCACTGGCGGTGCACGGCTTCGATCGTGCGGGCAAATATCTTGGCGCCCCCGTCGGGCAATTCATCGCGGTTAACCGAAGTGATGACGGCGTGGCGCAGATCGAGATAGGCGATGGCGGTGGCGACGCGTTCTGGTTCGTCTTCGTCCAGGATTTCGGGTTTGCCCGTCTTAATGGCGCAGAAACCGCAACTGCGCGTGCAAATATCGCCCAAAATCATAAAGGTGGCTGTGCGCTGGCCCCAACACTCGCCAATATTGGGGCACTGGGCGCTTTCGCAGACCGTATTTAGGCGCAGATCGGCAATTAGATTTTTAATATCTACATAGTTTGGATGGCCTGGTGCTTTGGCCTTAAGCCAAGGCGGCAGGCGTCTGCGTTTTAGGTTAGATGGCATAAGTGGACAGTTAATAAAATATTTAAGAGCAAAGAAGATCGGCTTCGCTAAAATAGCGAGCAAGCGTGCACAACATATAAACTAAGCTTCTGCCATGCCAAGATCAAGTCTTAGCGCGGTAGAGGTGTATGTATCTGAAATATAAATAGAAGTTTATGACCTTGACAATGATGGCTTGGCGATATTTGTCCGGCAGAGTGTAAACCACAAATAGGCCAGGGGTAGCAGTTTGCTGCTGCGGTAGAGTAGCGAAGTTCCGATAGCCCATTCGCGCTCGGGATCAATCGCTCCATAGCGGCCCGATTCGATATCAATAAAGATAAAAGGTGTCGGAAGAGCTATAACAGCGAACAACCATAAGAGCTTAGGGGAAAATGATTGCGCGTACAGGGCAATGAAGATGGGCAAGAGAAAGACATAGTGGTGCTCCCATATGTCTTTATAGACCAGAAAAAAGGTGCATATCCATAGGGCGATAATTTGTACGGGCTGATGGGGCCGATAGCGCAGTGTCGCGAAAAGTCCGATAAGCAGCAGGATCAACTGCGAGATATATATGCTTATCCACCCGGCGGCCGGTAGATCGTTTAGTGTGCTTAGTTCGGCTAGTGGGCGGTTGCATAACTTTGCAATAAGGCTAACTAGGCCTCCTTGTAAACCGAGATTACCGGCGTGGGTCAGGGCGCCTTTAATATGGCCGCCTTGGGTATTGCTTTGTATAAAGGCGGTAACGCTGTCTGGGTGGAGCATGAAATAGGGAATAGAACTCAATAGGCTGATCAGCAGGCCGAGGGCGAGGATGCGGAAGGCGCGCAGTCGCAGTAGGCCCGGCACGAGAATCAGGGCATTGGGTTTGACGAGTATGGCGCCGGCCCAAAATAACCCGGTCCACCGACCCTGGCCCCGTTCGAGGCCAACGATCAGCCAGAAGAGCAGCGATGCGGCCCAGAAGCTTACTTGCCCCATGTAGAGCTCGAGAAAATAAGGGGAATAGGCCAGCCACATAAAAATGGCGATACCCCGCCGGTATTCGTCGACCCAACGCCAGGTCAGCCAAAGATTAATGGCGAGAAAGAGTTCGGTGAAGCAGAGATGCAGGATATACGACGTGATGGGCTGGAAGAGGGCGAAGAAGCGGCCGATGGTTTGCGCGAAAGGAGGCAAGTAGCGGAAGCCAAAGGCACCTTGGACCGAATAGATATCGCGGCCTTCGGCTAAGGCTTGGCCCGCCAAGTAGAAAACGCCAAAATCAAAACCCCTGCGAGTATGGGATGCGTCGTTGAAAAAGGGGCGCAGAAAGTCGTTGAAAAGAGCGAATAGAAAAAAGGCGTGGACGAACAGACCAGCCACCAGCCAGGGGGTTGGTCTGTTCGTCCACGCTTTATTAGAAAGCGCCATCAAGCACTCCTATTGCACGTCGTCGCCGTTGTCTTCCTGGGCGATCGAGTCATCTTCCTGCACGCCAATTTCCTTTTTTCCGAACCACATCTCGTATTCGGTCGGGTCGGCGATAACGCGGCGGGCCTTCTCGACTTGTGGGTCGACTGTGATATTATAGGCTTCAGCGGCTTGCAGGTTGAAGGACTTTTCCAAAATATCGAAGGTCAACCTCCAGGCGATAAGTTCTTCATTTTCGTCCCAGTGCTTCTCTTCGATCTTGTCGATCTCGTCGATTAGGCGGTTGAGTGGTTTTTCGAGCTTCTTGTATTCCTCGCCCTCGGCGACCTTGTCCAATTCTTTGACATGGGCTTCTGCTTCGCTGACATACTCGAATTCGCGGTTTTCAGCGTAGGCACGGAAGGCGGCTATGTCTTCTCGGCCAGCGACGAAATCGGGTGTTAATTCGGGATGCTTGAAATGGTAGCCTCGGGCGTAGTGAAAGAATTGGTTGTTGAGCGTAAAAAAACCATTGAGCTGCCCATAGAGACGATTGCCCTTGCGCCCGTGGATCTCAATATCGGGATTGACGCCGCCGCCGCTGTGGACCAAGCGTTCCAAGAGGCGGGTTTTGTATTCTTTGGCGGAGCCGTCGACCAAGGTAGAGTCTTTGCGCATGCGTTTGTCGATCGAACGACCCGAGGGGGTGTGCCAGGCGGCCATCGTCAGCTTGAGTTCGACTTTATCGTCGATGTTTACCACTTGCTGGACTGAGCCCTTGCCCACCGTCGTTACACCCACCACCAACCCGCGGTCCCAATCTTGGACGGCACCGACGATAATCTCGGAAGCCGAAGCGGATTGGCCGTTTACCAATACGATCAGGGGTTCGTCTTGCAATTGGGCATCGTGTTCGGTGAAATACTTGGAGGTGTCTTCGAAGGCCCGGCCCGCGGTGAAGACGACTAGGCGGTCCCGGGGTAGGAAGAGATCCGCGATCTGCACGGCTTCTTGCAGGTAGCCGCCGCCATTGTTGCGTAGATCGAAGATCAATCGCTGCATGCCCTGTTCTTTGAGCTCGACGATCGAGTTGTGGACCTCGCGGCTCGATCCCTGTTGGAAACGGTCGAGTTTTATATAGCCTGTGCTGTCGGGGAATAGCGTAGTCAACGAAACGCTGTTCATCTTGACTTCCTGACGCACGATGGTCAGGTCAAAGGGCGTTTCGCGACCAGCGCGGGAAAGGGTCAGGGTCACGGCGGTGCCGGGATCGCCGCGCATGCTATCTGCGGCGGTGCCGGCGGACATACCGACCGTCGAGGTGTCGTTAATGTATTTGATGAGGTCGCCCGACTTGACGCCGGCTAGGGCCGCAGGTGTTTGGTCATGTAAAAGGTTCCACACCGCAATGGCGCTGTCCGGATAGACGACTTGGATACGAAAGCCAAGGCCTCCGTATTTGCCCTGGGTCTGGATATTAAAATTGTCGAGATTGCGCTTTTCCAAAAAGATCGAATAGGGGTCGAGAATTTCCATCATCCCGGCGATGCCGAAACGGATCAGGGTGTCCGGGGTGACTTGGTAGAACGCCTTCTCGTCCATCGCCTGGGTGATTTGCATAAGGGTGCTGAAGCGGTCGCGCAGCAAGTGGTCGCGGTCGTCTATTTGCTGCAGGTCTTCGGACTTCAGGGTGTATTCGGAGGCCGGGTCCATGGAATTGAACAGGCCGGCGGTCGCTGCTTGCATCAAGGTATCGGGGTGGACTTCCTCAAAATAGAGCTGGTGGATGCGCAAGGCGGTGGTCCAGAGGATGGATCGGTACTCCTCTTGGACGGTGCGGTCTGCGCGGGCGTTAGCCGTAGGCAGGACCAGGCTGATCAGCAGAAGAATTCGGATGAGGTACAAGCGGGACTCCTTTGTCAGTAGGGGACCTAAAGTCCCGTGCAGCGTCGTCTGATAATACTTATGGCCCGATTCTGCGTCAAGAAGTGTAGCGATTATAGGCCAGCGCTAAACCGCGCAATACCAAGGCTGTATCGCAAATATCGACACCGGCGATAAGTGGTTGCAAGATGGGGCAGTCGCCGCCGGTGAGAAAGACGGTTGTCGGGCCGCCGAGTTCCGCGGCGATCCGTGCACAAAGCCCTTCGATAAGGGCGGCTGAGCCGTAAAGCGCCCCCGAGCGCAGGCCGGCGGCGGTGGTCTTGCCTAGTAGTGGGGCGGCGGCGTCTATTTCGATCTGGGGTAATAAGCTGGTGCCGGTGCTAAGCGCTTGCAGACCCAATCTCAGGCCCGGGGCGATCGCACCGCCGAGAAAGGTGCCCTTTGCGTCTACCGCATCGATCGTCAGTGCAGTGCCGGCATCGGCTATAATGGCGGCCTGCCTTTTGGCGGGGTGATGATAGGCCGCAGCGGCGGCGGCGAGGCGGTCGACGCCGACTCTATCGGGATCGTCATAGTCGATATGCAACCCCCAGTCCCAGCGGCCAGTGACCTCGACGACGGGGCCTCGGCAGTAGGGACGGCACAGATTGGCGTAGTTATCGGCCAGCCCGGTGACCACCGATCCTATTGCTACGCCATCAAGAGGACTAGTCAGTGAAGCGAATAGTTGTTGCAGGTTATTAGGCCCGGCTGCATCGATTGGGTGTTTTGTGTGTCGGACAAGATCTTGAACAAATTCAGCGGTCTGCGCAGCGGTCGCTTGCTCCACTGAGAAAAGACCGAGGTCTACGTGGGTGTTGCCGATATCAATAACGAGGAGCATGGCGGGCGGCGAGGGTTTGCTGCAGCGTATTGACTTTCGAATTGGCTTTCAGTAGATTGGCAGGGTTTAAGTTGTGAAATATATTGTACATAGGCGCTATAAAGAGAGTGTGTAAGTAGTGTGGGGAAGGCTTAGAGGAATAATAACGAATATGCCCAAGAAGCGCATCACTTTCATCGTAATTCCCGCCAATGATGGCCAGGTTCGCGAGTATCGTTTGCCCCCCTGGATTTTGTGGTGTGGGATGCTGGCCGCTGTTTGTTTTTGTGGGGCGTTCGCTTTTTATAGCAAAGGTTTTTATCAGAAGGTCGATCAGGAAAAGGCGCTGGCGGTTTTGCAGGATGAGAATGGCGGCCTTTTGCGCAGCATCGAATTATCGCGGAGTGAAGTCGAGCAGCTAGACAAAACAATGGTCCAACTAATGGCTGATGACGACCTGCTTCGAGCCTATCATCAGATGGAACCGCTCTCGGCTGATATTCGCCAGGTTGGTGTCGGCGGGTCAGAGGATCTGCCCGAGGATTTTACCGCATTGCCGTCTGAGAAGCGCAGGATCGTGCGAGATTTGGGTGCCCGCATAGATTATCTGAAGCGGATGGCCAGCCTGCAAGAAGAGAGCTTCGAGGAAATTGAGCGCAAGTTTATAGAGACGCAGGGCAATGTCAAGCATCTGCCGACGATTTCACCGGTCCGCAAGGGAACCGCTTGGCCTTCTTCTCGTTTCGGCGAGCGCACGGACCCTTTTACCGGCCGGAAAGCCTTTCACAGCGGGGTCGATTTTGCCGGTCGCAAAGGCACGCCAATCTATGCCACGGCCGCTGGGGTCGTGTCCTATGCCTATACGGATAAACGTCTTGGCAAGGTCGTAGTTATCGAGCACAATATAGAAGAGATCAATGAACAAGGCGAGACCTATATGCGCAAGGGCGTTTATCGCACTGAATACGGTCATATGGACAAGATTCTGGTCAACAAGGGCCAGCGCGTGACGCGGGGGCTGCATATTGGTGCGATGGGCAGCACGGGCCGTTCGACTGGGCCGCATCTGCATTATGCGGTGCGCTTCCAGGATCGCCGTCTGGGGGATCGCAAGGGCTATGTGAATCCGGAGAAATTCATCCTCGACCAGGCGAGAAGCGATGCCGAGGTTTCCAACTGGTGGGGCGCGGAGGAATAACGGCTTAGCCGTAGTGAAATTAAACCGACCGGCCGGCATTTACTGCGGGCCGGTTTCTCTTTTGGGAGCTTGCAGATGGGTGCGAAAATCGAAGGCAAGGTAGCGGCAGTTATCGACGATACGACCTTGGTGCTCAACATTGGCAGCGAACAAGGCGTGGTAGAGGGTACGGTTTTTACGATCTTCGCTACGCACGGACAGATCGTCGACCCGGATAGCGGTGAAGCATTGGGTCTGTGGGAAATGGCCAAGGCGCAAGTGGTTGCGACGCATGTACAGCCCCGTTTGTGCACTGTTCGGGCCCCGATTGTCGGCGATGGTGCAATGGGTAGTGATGCTCGTCCTTTGAGTACGCTGATGGTCGAGCATTCGATCTCCAGCGCCAAAGAGGAGGACCAGTGGCAACGACTCGATGTGCGCGGGGTCGATATTAGCGGTCGTCCGAAAAACCAGCCGATCGCCGTAGGGGACGGAGCGCGTTCTTTGGCTGATTTGGACAAAGAACGCTCGCCGGAAGGAGATTCGGTATCGGCTGGAGAAAGCGGAGAAGCTAGTGGTGCGGTATCGGCTGGAGAAAGTAGAGAAGTCGGGGATGCGCCTCCTGTTTAAATTGGCGCTGATCGGATTGCTCTTTACCGGCTGCGCCTATTATTCGACCTCGGGTGGTTTGATTGGCGGTATCCGCAGCGTCGGCATTCCGGTGGCTGGCAATCGCTCGTCTGAGTTTGCCGTCGCCGAGCGCTTGACCGAGCGCACCGTCGATGCCTATGCCGAAGATGGCCGTCTGCGAGTGATCGATGAAGAGAGTGCCGACGCGCTATTGCAGCTTGAGGTGGTCTTGGTCGAGGACCGCCCTTTCACGTACACCGCCGCGGAACAGACCGAGCAGTATCGATTTACGGTCGAGGTGGCGGCGGAATTAGTGCGCGCGGTCGATGGCGAGGTGTTGTTGTCGTTGGAGGAATTACAGGGGTGGGGGACCTATGATGCGGCTCTAGTGGAGGAAGAGGGAAGAGATGTGGCGGTGGATAGGGCGTTGGATATGGTGATTGAGGAATTAGTGGATCGGACTACGGCGGGGTGGTAGGCGGGTAGGGGGGGCAGTGATTGCGCGATTGAGGGTCTGGTAGGAGTTATCTGCAGCAAATCCAAATAAAAAGAGAGAAGAGGGGAAGAGGGAAGTCGGCTAGTCGACTCAATCCTCGTCTGTCTTTTTACCGACGAGTAA
Source organism: Gemmatimonadota bacterium (assembly GCA_018672475.1). Classification (GTDB taxonomy): domain Bacteria; phylum Latescibacterota; class UBA2968; order UBA8231; family UBA8231. Next base: position 43,539 of record JABHFS010000207.1, read on the forward strand.
GAGGATGGCTGTAATAATGGCCAATCCCAAGACCAGACCAACGGCCGGCGACCAGAATAGCGTGCTGCCTAAGTAACCGCAGGAGCCGGCGACGGCCATTGTCGTCAAGGCGTAAGGGGCTTGTGTGCGGACGTGGGCGAGGTGGTCGCAGGAAGAGGCGATCGAAGAGAGCACGGTCGTGTCGCTGATTGGGGAGCAATGGTCGCCGAATATGGCGCCGTCGAGTACGGCCGCGGCGACCAACACGGTTAGCCCGAGACCGCCCATGTCGTAGGCGACCGGGATCATAGTCGGTAGGAGGATGGCCATGGTCGTCCATGAGGTGCCTATTGAGAAGGCGACAACCGCGGCGAGCAGGAAGACGATTAGGGGAAGAAAATTGGGATCGAGGAAGCTGGACAGCGCGCCGATGATATAGGCTGAGGTCTCGACGGCTTCGCAGGTTTCCTTGATGGCCCAGGCCAGGACCAGGATCACCAGCGCATAGGAGAAACCGGTAATGCCGGTTATCCAGGTTTTAGCTATCTGCACGATGCCGAGTGGCCGTGCCTCGCTCGATTCTTCGCGGCGGGTGAGCGCAAGTATCATGGCCAGGGCCGAACCGAGCAAGGCAGCGATAAACATGACTTTGGCGCCGTCGGCATTGGCGAAGGTTTCGATCCAGTAGAGGCGGGCAAAAAAACCGTGCGCTGTGCGTGCCGCGACGACGGCGGGCGCGTTGTACGCGTCGAGGTGCATGCCGCCGAGTACGCCGAATACGACGACTAAGACGGGTGCCGCGGCCACGGCCCAATGCGCGCGCAAGCCTGGGTGGTCGGCGATCTGGTCTTCGTTGCCGGTCGGCGGATGCGCGCCGGGGGCGAGGACTTGGCCGGTCTTTCGGGCACGGCGTTCGGCTGTGAGCATGGGGCCGTAGTCGCGTCCGAGAGCGGTTGAGATAAGCACGAAGGCCAGGGTCAATAGGCAGTAAAAACGGGCAGGCATTGCCCGGAAGAACAATTCGTAGCCTGAGACGCCAGATTGAACCTGGTTCATCGCACTGTCGAAGAGCCCAACTTCAAAGCCGACCCAAGTACTGACGATGGCGACGCCGGCGACTGGTGCGGCGGTGGAGTCGACGAGGAAGGCCAGTTTTTCGCGCGAGATGCGGAAGCGGTCAGTGATCGGCCGCATGGTGGTGCCGACGACGAGGGTATTGGCGTAGTCGTCGAAGAAGATGGCCAGACCCAAAAGAGCGGTGGCCATTCGGGTCGAACGTGCGCCGGCGGCTTTGGCGATCAACAATTCGGCGATGCCGCGTGTGCCTCCAGCCAACGAGATTACGCGCACCATGCCGATGAGCGAAGCGGTGAAGCCGAGGATGAAAAGCTGGAACGAATCGCGCAGCGGCGACCAGATGAAATCTAGGAGACCGTGCTGCAGGCCGCGCAAGGGAATCAGATAGAGGGGGGTGTCCGCCGGCAGGGCGATTATCGCGCCGCCGAAGATCGCCAACGTCAAACCGAGGATCAGCCGCCCTGTGCTAATGGCGATGAGTATCGCGGCAACGGGCGGAAAGAGGCTCAGGCCGCTGGTATCGCCTTGCTCGGGAATAAGCGCGGTGAAAGCCCAAGCGGCGGTCAGCGCCAACGGCAGTCGGATAGCGAATGGGATGTTCAAGGGGATCCGTTGCGTCTTGGCAAGGGGTTTATGCCTCTTGGGTTAGAGGTTCAACTTCCCGTTCGGGCACGGTGGACATTTCCAACTTAAAAGCCAGCAGATACATCATAATACAGCCGATGATCCACCAGACGATTTGCCAGACCCAGAGCGTGGGTATGCCAAAGGGCCAAAGCGCGGGATCGCTTTCGTTGCCCAATACCGCAAAGGGACCAATGGCGCAGAGAAACCAGACGATCGTCAGGATCCAAGCCGGCCGTTTCCATTTCTTTTTGTGTTCTGGTAAGGCAGTGTGCTCTTTGAGGAAATCGTGGTAGCGGTCGCGGTGGCTTAGGGCTTCGGAATTCTTGGATTGGCTGAATAGGCTGACGAGCACGACGGTGCCGAGGTTGAACAGTATGCCCCAGCCCGCGCTGTGTAGGGTTAGCGGATAGCGGCCGATGCCGATTAGTCCGCCCAATTCAGTGATATAGGTGAAGGTTACGGCTATGAGGCCGGCGATCAGGCCGTAGACAATGCCCTGGGATGTGAAGAAGCGGATATAGCAGATGCCCAAAAGCGCCGGCCACATCTGGAAACCATAAGAGACGGCTAACCCTCCGAGCAGGACCAGCAGATCTCCTGAAGCCAAGCCGACCAATAGGGCCATGGCGACGACGATGGCGACGCTGAGGCGGCCGACAAAAATCTGCGCTGCGTTTGAGGCTTCTTTGTTGAAGAAATGGCGATAGAGGTCCCGCGTGATAATACCGCTCGCAGTCGACATATAGGCGGCGCCGGTCGATTGCATTGCGGCTAAGGCGCAAACGGCTAAAAGCCCCAATAGGATGGGGTAGCTATCGGCGAGCGTGTCGATCAAATAGGGCACGAGTTGGTCCGAAGAGGGCAGGCCGAGCGGTTGGGTGCCGGGGATCAAGCCCATGTCGAGAATGCGGACACTCAAACCCTGGATGGCGGTGAAGAAGAACATGATCCCACCGATGACGAGCGAGGAGGCGACGACTTGTTGCCAGGGAAAGGGCGAGGGATCGCGGTTGGCGAAGGCCCACATCGAAAAAGCCGGGGCCGATTGGATTCCCATTAGCGCGAACATATAGGTTAGGATCATCAAGCCAGTCCAGGGACCGCCGGCCGAATCGAAGAAGAGGGTTCCGGTGCGTTCGAGCAATGAGCTTGACTCGGGCCGGGTGGGAATGGCGACCATATCGGGTTTTTGCTGGGCGAGGGTGGCTAGGCCGGTCTTGAAAGCGGCCCAGCCGCCGACTAGGTCAAGCGCGATAAAACCGAGCACGACGATGCCGAGGGCCAGCAGGACGCATTGAGCGCAATCGACATAGGCGACCGAGCGCAAACCGCCCGAGGCGACATAGATAAAGACGACGACCGAGAGCATGATCGCCCCGCCTTCGACGGTGCCGATAAAAGTGCCTTCCAAAGGCGTACCGGTCATCAGGCGTTTGAAAAGCAGGCCCGATGCTTTGAGCTGTATGCCGAGATAGGGCACGCTGAAGACGAGGGCGACGAGGGCGGTGAGGATGCGCATTGCGTCGGTGCGGTAGTAGGCGCTGAACATCTCGCCCGGGGTGATAAAACCGTAGCGCTTGCCTAGTAACCACTGGCGCTTGAGGAACATGACGCCGGTGAATGGGATGGTGATGGCGTAAAAGGAGGCAAAGGCGTAGGGCAGGCCGACACTGTAGATGGTGCCGGGGTGACCGACGAAAGTCCAGCCGCTGAAGGATGTAGCGGTGGCGGCGAGTACGAAGACCCAGATACCGATACCGCGGCCGGCGATAAAATAATCGGAGGCCGTTTTGGTCTGACGAGCGCCTCTCAGACCCCAGAAAATGCAATAGGACCAATAGCCGAGGGTGAAGACCAATAACCAGACCAGTTTTTCCAAATCGGTAGCTCCTTAGAGGCCGCCGCGAATACGCTCGGCCCCGGCAACGCGCTCGATGGCGATGCCGGGGATATCGAGGTCATGGCCGAGGGCGAAACCGATGCGCTCGATGAATTTGCGCGTCAGGCGTTCGAGTGCATGCTGCGAGAGCTGGTGCGGGTCGCAGGTGATGCCGCCCTTGGCGCCGCCAAAAGGCACGTTGACCAGCGCGGTCTTCCAAGCCATCAGCGAGGCGAGTGAACGGACCTCGTCGAAATCGACTCCGGATAGAAGCGCAGCCCGCCCTTCATTGGACTGCGCACCGCGTTGTGCTGGACCCGGTAGTCGACAAAGACCTTGGAGGTCGCCCTCGTCGGTGCGGATAGGCACTTCGACCTGGATTCGCGAAACGGCGTCTTGAGCAACAGCTGCATTTCTTCGTCGAGACTGATCAGATCGGCGGCCTTGTCGAAAAGGCGGTTTGTGTTCTCGTAGTTGTGGATCTTTTCAGTCATGACCGCTCGTTTTTTAGTCGATGAGCCCTATGTCGTAAAGCATGTTGGTGATCTTCCACGAACCAGAACGGCGACTCATCGTCCAGAGGACGTAGCGTTCCTTCTGATGTTTGGCGGGACCTGCGGTGTGTTGGATGGCCACGGTCTCGTGCGTTACAGCTAGCCCCTCGTTGCCGGAGGGGCCCACTGCCGAGTGCAGTATTTTGCGGTCGAGGTCGTATTGAGTGTAGGGTAGGCGCTTGTCGAGCCATTTCCCCATCTCCTCGATACCGCTGAAGGCGATGGTCCAGGTGCCGGGTTTGAAGGTCATGCCGCCGTTATAGCCGGTGAAGTGTTCGTCGAAGAGTCCGAGGATATCCGAAGCGTTGCCGCCTTCCCACGCCTGGCTTTCGCGCTGCAGAAGATCCGATATGCCGTCATGCGTGCCCGAGTCGGCTGCCGGCAGTAACGAGTCGCCCAAGTCCGATACCATCGCGGTGGCTAGCCATTGGTCCTCGATCTTGAGAAATGTCCAAAGCCGCTGGATCTGGACGGGGGTGGTCGCGCCGGATGCGCGGTCGATGACCTGGCCCGAATCAATCGTGGTAGCAAAGGCGTGCGTAGTGCGCACTGAGATTATTGGGATCGTCCGGGTTATCTCATAGCGGTGGGTTTCGAGGTCGGCGTTGATCTGCTTGGCGAGGGCGTCGCGATTCTCGTGCAAAATGGTCCAGGCACGCGGGTCGCCGTTGGCATGGCCCTGATAGGCGACGAAACGCTCGTCATATGTTTTGAGGGTCAATTCGGAATCGCCCCGGCGGTATCCGGATACATCGTTGGACAGCGCTTGGCGGATGAGGATGGTCTCGGGCGTTTCGCCGGCGTGGGCCTGCTGGCCTACCGGGGGCGAAACCAAGAGGCAGAATAGGGACAGGCAGATCGTTTTTTTCATTGCGGCCATAGGGTTTCGAGTCAACTGGGGCCGAGTTGGCCCAAAGCCCACTCGGCGTAATAGGCAACGGTGGCGTCGTCGTCGGTGCGCAGGCTTTCGAGTCGGGCCCGGCTTTGGCCGGTGCCGATTTGACCGAGGGCGATAATGGCGTTGACGCGCACTTCGGCGGTTTTGTCGGTGGTCGCCTCGATCAGCGAGGCGATCGCCGTCTGGACCCGTGCCTGGCCTAAGACCTGGGCGGCACCGGCTCGGGCGAGTGGGGCCTCTGCGCTGAGGGCGCTGATCAGTTGGGACTCGACCGAACCGGATTGGCTTTGTACCTCGGCAAGAAATTTCACGGCGTTGGCCCGTAGAATCGAGTCGGTGTTGCGCAGGGCCTGGAAAAGGAAGTCAATGCCCTGGGCCTGGTCGAGGGTGGCGAGGGCGGCGGCAGCGCTAAAGCGGACTTGGTTGCTGGGATCTGTCAGCAGGTTCACCAGGGCTTGGGTTGGGCCCGGGTCGCCGATCTGGCCGAGGGCGTTGGCGGCGCGTTGGCGGTGCACGGGCTCCTCTGCAGTGAGTTGCGTGACGAGCTGGTCTTTGACCTTGTCGATGATTTGCCGCAGGGCCTGTTGCTGGGGGCCGCCGTCGGTGCTTAGTCTCATAAGCAATGGGACGCCGAAATAGCTCGATTCCTCTAGGCCTTGCAGGGCGATCGGGGCGAGTCGCGCGTCGGTGAAGGCGGCTTCGATCTCGTCATCTCCGACATTGTCGTCCATTTTGACGATGGCGATGGCCGCATGGATGCGGATGACGGGATTGCTGTCCTTGAGTTGGACCTTCAACGCGTCTATGCCGACTTGGCTGTAGCCGATTTGGCCGATGGCCCAGAGGCAGGCGGTGCGTTCGTTCTCGGTATAGGCGGCGGTGATGCGATCCTTGAGCGCCGCCGTCGCACCGCGCGGTTTTATGCGGCCTAACGCCTGTGCGCAGCCGGTGCGCAATTGCTCCTGCTCGTCGCGGAATTCGCGATAGTCCTCGCCCACATACAGGCCGGGGTTGAGGCGAGCGATCAGTTGGCGGGCGGCGGGTCGGCCGATGGTTGCAAGGTTGTCGACGGCTTGTTGCCAACCGGGGGAGTCGATCGGATGGGCGGCGATCTGTTCGAGCAGGTCGACGACTTGTTCTTCGGTTGTGCTACAGGCGCTGAGTGAAAACAACAGGAGGCAGGTCAGTCGCTTGGCGATCATAGGGGTCTCGGCGGGTTACAGGTTGCAGAACGGCCGTAATTTAAGCGGTGTCAGGGCATAAATCAACTAGTAGTGGATACCGTTGATTCGCCGAACTTCGCGACGAGAAAGACTTGACTCGTCGTCCAGGTCACGGTGTGGTTGGCCAAACAGTGGTCGAAGAGCTTGCGGACCTGCTGCAATTCGTCCTCGTCGAGGGCCTGGGCGAGAAAGTTGGCGTAGGTGTGGCGCTTCTCGCCTCCTGGGCTAAACCAGTGGTTAAGTTGCCTGAGTTCTATAAGGCGTTGGCTTTGCAGGCTCTCGACTTTGCTTTGCACCTGGGTAAAACCCGCTGCGGTGAAGTGGGCGACGAGATCTTCGACATTCCAATTGACTTGGGGGTTGCTGGCGTCGGCGTAAATCGCTTCCTCGGCGGCGATTAGGCGCTCGCTCAAATCTGGATCCAAGCGGTTGAGGTCGACAAGTTGGTGCAGTCTTTGTGATTGGCAAGAGAGGGTCTCGACAAGACTAATGCGGCTTTGTGGGGCGAGCTGCTTGGCTAAGGCAACGGCGACTTCAGCTTTGTCGGCGAGCGGGCCTAGCGCATTGCGGCCGAGCACCGCGTCGAAGCGCAGGCCGGGTTCGCGTGCGTCGACCTGTTCGGCGAGGTCGAGCAAAGGCCCTTGGATCACTTCGGGGCGTTCGAGCTCAGGCAGATAGGTCGCGGTCTCGTGCAGGGCGATCGCCGCGATCTTGTCGGTGGAATGCGCCCAGACCCGGCCTTCGGGTACGCGGCGCATGGCCTCCCACGTGAGCAGGCCGGTGTTCGATTCGAGGTCGAGCACCAGATGGTGGCGTTCGAGATTGAGGGGGGTGAAGAGTCGGTCGCGCAGTCGTTCGAGTTGTGCGCTGATTTCGCCACCAGCGCGTTTGAGCCACTGGTCGCGCTGTTGGTCAGGCGGCGAGAACGAGAGCACTTCGTTCGAGTGTTGTTCCCCTTCGACCATGGCGGCCAACTGTAGCTCGCGGCGGCGGCGGACTTGGTCTCCGGTATCTTTTTCGCGGCCCTGGTCGGACGGTTGGTAGAAGGCGCGGCCCTGTAGGCTCGAAGGCAGGTATTGTTGGGCGACCCAGTGGTCGCGATAGGCGTGTGGGTAGAGGTAGCCGGCGCCGTGGCCAAAGCCCTCGCTGTCGCGGCTGGCATCTTTGAGGTGGTTGGGCACGTCATCCTCCTGCTCTTTTTCGACGGTTTCAAGGGCGTTAAAAAAGGCCAAGGTCGAATTGCTCTTGGGTGCGGTGGCCAGATAGAGGGCGGCGTGGGCTAGGGAAAAACGGCCTTCGGGTAAGCCAACGCGGTCGAAAGACTCGGCGGCGGCGACGACGACCTGAAGGGCCTCGGTGTCTGCCAGGCCGATATCCTCGCTGGCGAAGATCAACATACGGCGGAAGAGGAAGCGCGGGTCCTCACCTGCGTAGACCATGCGCGCGAGCCAATAGAGTGTGGCGTCGGGGTCGGAGCCGCGCAGCGATTTTATAAAGGCACTGATGGTGTCGAAATGATAGTCGCCCTCTTTGTCGTAGAGTAGGGCACGGCGCTGGATCGATTCTTCGGCGACCTCGAGGTCGACGGTGATCTCACCCTGGGTATTGGGCTCGGTGGTTTCGACGGCGAGTTCGAGGGCGTTGAGTAGTGCTCGGGCGTCGCCATTGGCCACGTCGACCAGATGCGCGAGTGCATCCGGTTGTAGGGCCACTTGACGGTTGCCATAGCCGCGCGGGTCGACGAGCGCTTGTAGGGCTATTTTTTCGAGGTCCTTGGTATTGAGTCCCTGGAGTTGGAAGACTCGACTGCGCGAGAGCAACGGCCGGTTGACCGAAAAATAGGGATTTTCGGTCGTTGCACCAATGAGGAGAATGGTGCCGTTTTCAACCCAGGGCAGCAAGGCATCTTGTTGCGCTTTGTTGAAGCGGTGGACTTCGTCGATAAAGAGAATGGTCTTGCGGCCGTGTAGCTTGCGCAATTCACCGGCCTCATCGACGGCTTGGCGAATATCGGCGACGCCAGCCAGTACCGCATTGATCGCGATAAAATGCGCGCTAGTCGTGTTGGCGATAACCGAGGCCAAGGTGGTTTTGCCAGTGCCCGGCGGGCCATAGAAGATCAGTGACGCGAGTTGGTCGGCCTGAATGGCGCGGCGCAACAGGCGGCCAGGGCCGAGAATGTGGTTCTGACCGATATATTCGTCCAGGTGGCGCGGACGCAGGCGGGCGGCCAGTGGTTGGTCATCGGCTTGGCGCGCCTGTAGTCCGGCTTCAAAAAGATCCATTTCCCACCTCCGGGGAATGAGGCGCAGTTCGCAAACATAAAAACTTTGGCGAACTTTGGAAATAACTATATTTATGAACTTTAGGTTACATAATTAATGGGGGGCGAGACTTTGCAGAAAAGAGATGAGGACCAGGTCGTCTGGGGACGGCACGAAGTAGCAGAAGCGCTGGAGGCCGGTCATCCGGTGCAACGCGTTTATTTTTCCCGCGAAGCTAGCGGCGAGCATATCGACAAGATCAAGGAGTTGGCGCAAAAACGCGGGGTCCGCTTTGATTTTATCGAGGTGGGAAAATTGGGCAAACTCGCTGGTACGCGTGCCCATCAGGATGTTGTCGCCAGGCTGAGTCCAGTGCGATTGGCGAGCCTGGAGGATGTCTTGGCGGGGTTGGAGGACGAATGCACGATCGTCGCACTCGACCAAGTGCGGCATTTACGCAATGTGGGTATGATCGCCCGCAGCGCGGCGGCGGCCGGGGCGGCGGCGCTGATTTTTTCGAGCCGGGGTGGCCACCCGCTCAATGACGAGGTCGTCAAAGCTTCGTCGGGGGCGATTTTCCATCTGCCGGTAATACAGACGACGCATATCGGCCGCGACTTAGAGAAAATGCAACAGGCCGGTTTTTGGATTTACGGTCTAGCTGCGGCCGGCGGCGAAGATTTGTTCCAGGTCGACTGGCCTAAGCGCAGGGTGTTGGTCGCGGGCAATGAGAGTAAGGGATTGCGTCCGGCAGTGCAGAAAGCAACGGACGCGTTGGTGCGCATCCCGATGGCACCCGAGGTTGAATCGCTCAATGTCGCGGTAGCGATGAGCGTTGCTTTATTCGCGGCGCGCGGTCCAGGTGTGTCATAGCGGATATCGCTACTCTTATTTAAGTTCTACTAGACCAATCGACAGTGAATCGCGGCAAGCGAGGATGCGTTGGAACGTGTCGTTTTAATTGGAGATATAGATTGCAAATTACCCATTTGGAAATATACCAGGTAGATGCGTCAAAACGCGGGAACTGGATTTTTGTACAATTGCACACCGATGCGGGATTGAGCGGCCTCGGCGAGGCGAGTCAGAGCGGTAACGACGGCCTGGTGATCGCGGCACTGCAGCAATTGGGGCCGCAACTCAAGGGAATCGATCCGACCCAAGTCGAGGCGATATGGGAACGGCTCGCTCGCGGATCGGCTATTTTTTCGGGCGACGCTGGTCGCATCGGGGCTACGGCGCTGAGTGCGGTGGACCAGGCTCTGTGGGATTTGGCCGGTAAAGCGATGGATGTGCCGGCCTGGAAGTTGATGGGGGGCAAACGGCGCGATAAGATACGCCTCTACGCCAACCTCAACCGGGGTACCGACGACCGCAGCCCACTGGGTTTTGCCAATGCGGCAAGACGCGCGGTCGATGCCGGGTTCCAGGCGGTTAAAAGCACACCTTTCGACGAGGTACAATGGCGGCGGATGGATCGCGACGGGTTCGCACGCGACACCGAGCGCGGCATCGAGCGGCTTGTCAAGACCCGCGAGGCGATTGGCGATGAGATCGAGTTGTTGGTCGATTGCCATCAGCGTTTTGATTTGGCGACCGCATTCAAGGTTGCTGAAAAGCTCAGCCCGCTGAACCTCTATTGGTTTGAGGAACCGGTACCGCGCGACCACGTCGACGCGCTGCGCCAATTGCGTTTGCACTCGGGACAGACCATTGCCGGAGGCGAGGCGTTGGTCGGTCGCGAAGGGTTTTGGGATTATATCGTACAGGGGGCTGTGGATGTGTTGATGCCGGATGTCAAACACGCAGGTGGTATTACCGAGTGCCGCCGTATAGCGGCCTTGGCCGAAATGGCGCAGATGCCGATCGCGCCACATAGCCCGGCCGGTCCGGTGTCGACGATGGCTGGGGTACACCTAGCGGCGACGGTTGCCAATTTTACGGTATTAGAGCATGCTTTTGGCGAGGTGGCTTGGCGGGGCGAATTGGTGCGACCCGCGGAAAATATAGTCGACGGCTTTATCACGGTGCCGGATGCGCCGGGGCTGGGCATTGAATTCGACGAGGCGGTGCTTGCTGCACACCGATTGTCATAGGGATGGGAAAATCGGTGTATTGTACGTTGGAAGTGGCCGTTCAGGATTTTTGTGCCGGTAAGTTTCTGATATTGGTCGACGCACAAGAACGGGAAAATGAAGGCGATCTGATCGTTGCCGCCGAGCATATATCGGGTGATAAGATCAATCGAATGTTGTTGGAGGCGCGCGGGATGTTACACTTGGCTACGACTGAAGATCATTTAGATCGGCTCGGTGTCGGATTGATCGAACCGCATAACGCCGACCATGCCACACCGCGTTTTGGTTTGCCCTTCGACGCGTTGGCGGGCATTACGACGGGGGTTTCGGCGGCGGACCGTGCAGAGTCGATACGCCAGACTCTCGACCCCGATACTAGCTCGCAAGATATCGTGATCCCCGGTCACGTGCTACCCTTGGCTGCCCGCCGCGAAGGTTTGTTGGCGCGACAGGGCCACACCGAGGGATCGGTCGAACTGGCCCGGCGTGCAGGGCTTTTCCCGGCTGCGGTAATGTCGGAAGTGATGGCCTCTGACGGTTCGATGGCCAAAGGGCAGCAACTCGTCGACTTTGCCATTCGTTTTGATTGTCATATTGTCGACATCGAACAAATTCACCAAGCCGTGTTGCACGCCTGAAACGAATGCTCTGGCTGGGGCATCTCTTATACGGCCACTCTTAACGAGGGAAAGCCGTGCATCGTCGCTATAATCTAATCCCGCTTTTGCTGCTTCTACTGTATGGGCCGCTTGCCGCCTTGCCCGGCGCGGGCGATCATCCGGTGCAAGCACGTCTCTTGGCGACCGTCGACGCGGTTGTGCCTGGCCAGGTCTTTAACATCGGTGTCGAACTGAAGATGGAAGAGGGCTGGCACACGTATTGGTCTTTCAGCGGTGATGCCGGTCTGCCGATCGAAATCGCATGGCAATCGCCGGACGGATACACTGCTGGTCCGTTGCAATGGCCGCTACCGAGCAAATACGAAGAAGAGGGCGGGCTGACGGTTTACGGTTATGCTGACGAGGTTTTGCTCGCGGCCACGGTTGATGGGGCGGGCGGATTGGTAGTCGGCGATACGCTGTATTTGGCCGCAGAGGTTAGCTGGCTGGTTTGCCGAGAGCTTTGCATTCCAGGAGATACGTCCTTGGCGTTGGCTCTGCCAGTGGCTAAAGTAAATCGCTCCAGCGCGCATCAAGCGCTATTTGATCGCTATGCAGCCCGCGTTCCCGGTGCATTGGATGAGCGTGTCGAATTGAATTTTACGGTGCGGGGAACGCGTGACCTCGAGGTTGAACTGGGTTTTACGCGTGAGACTTCTACGTTCTCTGCAGGTGAACAAATCCCCGAATTTTACCCGCAAGCCGCGGACGACTTCGAGTTTTCAACGCAGCGTATTCGTCCCGATCGGCTGTTGTTATCGTTAAAACCCTACGGCGATACAACGATCGATTCATTGCGCGGAGTGTTGGTCTATCGCGCCAATGGCCAGGTCGAGGCAGCTGAAGTGGTGTTGGATTTGCGGTCGGCTCTGCAAGCGGGGGAAGGCGGCCCCGGGCTACTGGAACGGGATTTTAACACGATCGGCGACAAGGTCGTTAGATCGCTGTGGGTCTATATCGCCTTTGCCGTATTGGGCGGTTTAATCCTCAATCTAATGCCCTGCGTGCTGCCGGTTATTTCGCTTAAGATACTTGGTTTCGTTAATCAGGCCGGCGAAGACGCCAGACGCGTGCGGCAATTGGGTTGGGCATTTTGTGGCGGGATCTTGGCGACATTTTTGGCTTTGGCGCTCGTGGTGCTGTTGCTCAAGGGCGGCGGCGAGCAAATTGGTTGGGGGTTTCAGTTTCAGTATCCGGGTTTTGTGATGGCGATGGCCGCGTTGGTTTTTGCACTGGCTCTGAGTCTCTTTGGCGTATTCGAGATTCTGCTGCCGGGCACCAGCGGTGAGATGGGGGGCTTGGGGGGGCGCGAAGGTTTATCGGGATCTTTCTTAAATGGGGTGCTGGCGACGATCTTGGCGACACCCTGCACCGCGCCCTTTTTAGGCACCGCTCTCGGTTTTGCTTTCGCACAATCGCCTTTCGTCGTCGTCGTTGTTTTTGCGGCGATCGGTATTGGTATGGCCTTGCCTTATATGGTGTTGGCGCTAAAACCGGCTTGGATGGGGTGGTTGCCCAAACCTGGTCCTTGGATGGGGTGGTTCAAACAGTTGATGGGTTTTCTATTGATGGCCACCGTATTGTGGTTGCTCTGGGTTTTAGGCAATCAGGTGGGGGTCGAGGGCGTGGTGTGGACGGGCGCTTTCCTGCTCGGATTGGCATTGGCCTGTTGGGTGTGGGGGCAATGGGGCAGTTTTCTGCACACCGGTCGCTCGCAAAAGATCGCCCGCGTAACGGCTTTCGTATTGGTTGCGGGCAGCTATGGACTGTTCCTGCATCCGCTGCTGGCCGTTGAACAAGAGATGGCGGCGGTGGACGGGAATCTTGCCGATGAGTTGGATTGGCGTCCGTTTAGCATCGGGGGGGTTGAGGAATTAGTTGCTAATGGGCAAATGGTGTTTATAGATTTCACCGCCGAATGGTGTTGGACCTGTAAGGTCAACGAGCGGGTGGTATTGTCGCAAGAGGCGGTGCGTCAACGATTCACGGAACTCGATGTGGCATTGGTCAAGGCCGATTGGACCAATCGCAATGCCGAGATCACGCAACTGCTGCGCGCCTTCGGGCGCTCGGGCGTGCCGCTCTATGTGATCTTTCCCGCTGGGCGCCCCGATAGCCCGCTGATCCTGCCGGAGGTGATTACCGCGGAGTTGGTTCTGAAGAAGCTCGAGGAAGCCGCGGCTATCGCGGGGGAAATCTCGCGGTAGCCGCGGCATGTTTTCCGTTATAATCCCGGTATATAATCGCCGCGAGCTGGTCGGCCGGGCGATCCGCTCGGTTTTGCTGCAGGAGGAGGGCGACTGCGAGGTTATTGTCGTCGATGACGCCTCGGATGACGGCACGTCTGACTGGGTGCGCGAAACATTCGCCGATCGAGTGCAGTTGCTGGTGCTCGAAAAAAATGGCGGAGTTTCCGCGGCGCGCAACCACGGAATCGAAGCGGCGCGTGGGGAGTGGATCGCCCTGCTCGATTCGGACGACGAATGGCTGCCCGGTAAACTCGCACGGCAGGCCACGTGCCTGGCCGAAAGCGGGTTGTTGGTCTGTCACACTGATGAGATTTGGATCCGCGACGGCGTCAGAGTCAACCCGCATAAACACCACCGGAAATACGGCGGCGATATTTTTTTCAAGGCCCTGCCGCTGTGTGTAATGTCCCCCTCGTCAATCGTGATCCACCGCGACGTTTTCGCTGCCGTCGGCCTATTTGACGAAAACTTGCCCGCTTGTGAGGACTACGAGCTCTGGCTGCGCATTGGCAGTCGCTATGAGGTCGCTTATCTCGAAGACAAGCTCATTCGCAAATACGGCGGCCATGCGGACCAATTATCGCAAGCCCACTTGGCGATGGACCGTTTCAGGATTTATGCACTCGACAAATTATTACGCGATATGCCGGAACTCGTCGTGGAGCGTAGGGCGGCGGCGTGTGCGATGTTATTGCGCAAGGCCCGCATAGTGCACAAGGGGGCGATCAAGCACGGCAATGAAGAGTTGCGCGGGAAAATGGCTAGTTATCTCGCGGATTGGGAATGAAAAAACCACTTTGAAAAAGGGGCACTGAGCGACCGATCCCTGTTCATCCTAACAATATCTTGACTTCCTTAATACCCATCGTACGCAACTCTGCTAGGCCTGGGCGATAGGCATCGCGCGGTATAGATGTCCCCGCTTCCCAACGGACGACAGTGTTGGTACTGACATTGAGCAATTGGCTGAGTTCGCTCTGCGAGAGTTTGAGGCGTTTGCGGTGTTTTTTGATCGAACTGGGGGTGAGGCGAATTTTCCCCGTGGTGCCGATATTGTCCGCTGCGAGAGTCTTGTCTGCGGGTTGGGCCGAGACGGTTTTAAGCTGACCGATCTGTTTTTCTAAACGCGCGATGGTATCGCGTTGTTTGCGCATGGCCTTCTTGAGATCGCGCACTTGGGTTTGCAATGGCTCGCATGCGCTGCGTACTTCCTTGCGAGAGAGTCTTCTGATTTCGTCGCTTAATACTGCCGCGAGGTTGGGCATATTCGACAATCCTTTCATTGGGATAGAATGTTGTTGGATATGGGAAGGGTTAGCATATAAAAAACGCAATGCGAATTTAAATCGTTAATATTCACCGCAATTAGCACCATCGCGATAGCCAATATCCCAGCGATACCGCACCGAGACCGAGGCTTATATGCAATAGGATATTGAGCAGGGCGAGCGGTAGGTCAACGCCGCGCGCAATATTGAGTGTATCATAACCAAAAGTAGAAAAAGTCGTGAAACCGCCGAGCATGCCCGTGAAGACAAATAGACGCAATTCGGGAGAGAATAGTTGGCGGTGTTGAGCAAGGCCGCCGAGGAAGCCGATGATAAGGCAACCGAGCACATTGACCACCAACGTGCCATAGGGAAGGGCGGTCGAACCGGTCAGAGATTGAGTGAGTAAGCCGGCGAGATACCGCAGGACGGATCCCAAAAAACCACCACCGCCGACTAGTACAAGGTTTAGCATGATTATTTTTTATTTTTTATATATGATAAAGTCACAAGCAAGAATATAGGCCAAATACAAAAATGCGCATCCTCTTAAATGGTTACAGGATGCGCAAAATAAACTCGTCGGATGTCTATAACCGCTTAATGTAAATTGAACAGGTCTTCATAGTATTTGCCGCAATCGCAGAGCGAGACGGGCAGGTTTAAGCGCGATGCTAACTCATCGATAAGGCCGCGTGCTCGGGTAACGCGCCTAGGTGGTTGCAGAAGGCAAGGGCGATCTGGGTCGGGCCATTGAGCATAATGGCTTCCTGCAAGTGCGGCCAAGATATACCGGTGGCTTTGCGTCGTCGCCGCCGGGTCGTTCGTCCGTATTCAGCGATCTCTCTTCTATTTTCCTCCGCGGTCTCTCATTGCAATGGCAAAGGGCCGGTGCCGAGGTGGTTCGGCACCGGGAGTGATGTTTGATGCTAGGACGATAAGAGAAATTAATACATTAGAAAAATTCATATAAATTACTTTTAGCATAATTAATATTAATGAAGAGAAGCAACGGCTATGGATCTCTACCAGCTGCGTGGTTTTTACGAAATCGTTCGCGAACAGAGTTTTACCCGCGCGGCGGAGAAGCTCTTTTTAACACAACCGGCGATTAGTTTGCAGATAAAGGCATTAGAGACCGAATTGCAGGAGATGCTGCTTGAGCGCAATCGACGGCAGATCCGTCTGACGCCGGCGGGGGAGATCCTTTTTTTGCACGCTAGGGATATCTTCGCTCGTTTAGAAGAGGCTTATAGCGATATAGCGGCCCTAAAGAGTGTCCTGCGGGGGCGATTAGCGATAGGGACCAGCGATACCAATTGCACCTATATCCTGCCTGGTCTGCTCGCCGAGTTTCGCGCCCGCCACCCGGAAGTGGAGTTAGATATCCGCAACAGGATGTCACCGGAAGTCGGCAATTTGGTGCTCAACGACGAGGTGGAGTTTGGTTTGGCGACGCTGCCGGTAAAACACCGCGACCTCGTTGGGGAAGCGCTCTTTGAACGCCGGGACGTGTTAATCTGCCCGCCGGATCACGCGCTGGGCAAACGAAAGAGGGTTGGGCTTAAGCAGGTCGCTGAACACCCATTCTTGGCATTGGAGCGCGGAAGTACAAGCCGGCAATTGCTCGACGAGTTATTTCGTCAGCAGGGGTTGGAATTGCAGGTAGAGATGAACCTGGGCGGGATCGAGATTTTAAAGCGCTATGTTGAAATCGGATTGGGTATCGCATTGGTGCCGGAAGTGGCAGTGGAAGAGGAAGTGGCGGCGGGTAAACTGCATGCGTTACAGGTAAACGGCCTAGTTAAGCGAAAAATAGGATTGGTGGAGCACAAGGGGCGGCGGCGGTCACAGGCGACGACCGCCTTTTTGGATCTGTTGGAAGAGTTTGTTGCAGCAGGTAAAATTTAGTGGCGACAGCAGTGGCGAGCGCGGCGCAAAACCCTGTTGATGAAAACGGGCTTTGCGCCGCAAAAAACTAAGCGTTATACGAAGTCGACGCGGTGGTGCCGCCGCGGCCGGTCCAGTTCGTATGGAAGAATTCGCCGCGTGGTTTGTCGACGCGCTCATAGGTGTGGGCGCCAAAATAGTCGCGCTGTGCCTGTAGTAGGTTGGCGGGCAGGCGTTCGGAGCGGTAGCCGTCGTAGTAGGCGAGGGCGCTGGAAAAGGTCGGAACGGGCACGCCCAAGGTCACGGCGGTGGCCACGACTCGGCGCCAGGCGGCCTGGTTTTTTCCGATTTCGCCGACGAAGTGTGGGGCTAAGAGTAGGTTGGCCAGCTTGGGGTCCGCGTCGAAGGCTTCTTTAATCCGGCCTAGGAATTGCGCGCGGATGATGCAACCACCGCGCCACATCAGGGCGATACTGCCGTAGCTGAGATCCCAACCATATTCTGCTGCTGCCAAAGCCAACAACTGATAGCCCTGGGCGTAGGAGCATATTTTGGCCGCATAGAGGGCTTGGCGGATATCCTCGATAAAAGTGGCTTTATCGCCATCGAACGAGGTGTCTGGTCCCTTGAGCACCGCGGAGGCGGCAACGCGTTCGTCTTTCAAAGAGGAAAGCGCTCGGCTGAAAACGGCTTCGGTGATCGCGGTTACTGGGGCGCCCAATTGCAGTGAGTCGATGCCGGTCCACTTGCCGGTGCCTTTCTGCCCGGCCGTGTCCAGGATTAGGTCGACCATCGGTTGGCCGGTCTCGTCGTCGGTCTTGGCGAGGATGTCGCCGGTGATCTCGATGAGATAACTGTCGAGATCACCCTTATTCCACTGCTTGAAGATCTCGCTCATCTCCTTGGGCTCTATACCCAATACCTGTCGTAACAGAGCATAGGCCTCGGCGATCATCTGCATATCGCCGTATTCGATGCCGTTGTGGACCATTTTGACATAGTGGCCGGCGCCGTCCTGGCCGACCCAATCGCAACAGGGACTGCCGCCGTCGACTTTGGCCGCGATCGCCTGGAAGATGTCTTTGACGTGTGGCCAGGCTTCGGGGTTGCCGCCGGGCATAATGCTCGGTCCTTTGAGCGCGCCCTCTTCGCCGCCTGAGACGCCGGTGCCTATGTAGAGGAGGCCTTTTTCGGTCAGTTCCTTGGTCCGGCGGACGGTGTCCTGGTAGTTGGAGTTGCCGCCGTCGATAAGGATATCGCCGGGATCGAGCAGGGGCAACAGGCTGTCGATGACCCGGTCAACGGCCTCGCCAGCCTGGACCATCATCATGACCCGCCGCGGTTTTTTGAGTTTGGCCAGCAGTTCCTCGGGTGAATAGGTGCCGATGATGGATTTACCTTGCGCGCGATCGCCCATAAAGTCGTCGACTTTGGCGGTGGTCCGGTTATAGACGGCGACGGTAAAACCGTGGTTGGCCATATTGAGGACGAGGTTCTCGCCCATTACGGCAAGGCCAATAAGGCCGATATCTGCTTGACTCATTAATTATCTCCCGTGTAGTAGCTGAATCAGGTTAATGCTTGGCAAAGCTGGGCGATGCCCAACTCCGGTTGGGCACCCAAGTGGACACGGAGCGTGGTCCGACCCCGGTCGATAAGCGCCTGGAGGTCGCCGCGCGCCTGTGCTTGCGCTAAGACGCCGAAACTCATGCCTGTGGTATCGCTGCCCGCGGCATCCGGGATCGGCGCGTCTTCTTTGGCGTCGGCGGTTAGTTGTAGGAAGAGTCCTTTGCCGCCGTCGCCTTTGTGCAACTGGCCGGTCGAATGCAGGAAGCGGGGGCCAAAACCCAAGGTTGTGGCGAGGTGGGTGCGTTCGAGCAGTTGCTGGCGTAGTTCCTGAAGGGCTTGCGTATTGGCTGGGGTCGCCGGGATATATGCTTGCAGGGCGATATAGGCGTGATCACTGGCGGATAAAAAATCGACCAACGCCTCGGGCAAGCTCGTGGCAGATCCACTGCCGTATAAGGAGAGGCCACCGATCACGAGGTCGGGCGTCTGCACGGGCAGTTGGCCTTGTTGTAGATAGTCCTCGACCATGTCGCGGGCGAGGACTTTGGCCGCTTCCACATCGGGTTGGTCGAAGGGATGGATGGCCAGGAAATAACCGGCGATGGCTGTGGCGATTTCCCAATGGAAGAAGGTTGCGCCGAGGTCGTAAGGGTCTTCTAAGTCGAGGCGCAGGACGGGGTGGCCGGCCGCGGCTATAGCTGCGACTCGCGCATCGAGCGTGTCGTCAATGCGTAGATAGACAAAGAGCCGATCGGCGCCGTAGTGTTCGGCATTGATCGGAGGTTCGAGGTCGACGGGCAGAATGCCCTGGTCGTTTTTGCCGGTGCTTTCGGCGACAAGCTGTTCGATCCAAGCTCCGGCCGCTGCGAGCGAAGGTGAGACGAGTAGGGTCAGTTTGTCCCGACCAAGCTCGATGCCCGCCCCTAAAAATGCCCCGAGCTGAATGCCTGGATCGGGGCGGTCGAGTGCCGATTGCGCATTGTCGAGCAGGCGATCGAGATCCATGCCGATGGCACCGGCCGCGACGAGGCCGTAGAAGGAGAGGGCCGAATAACGTCCGCCGATATTCGGGTCGTTGCGGAAGGCATGGCGAAAACCTAGGTGATCCGCCATATCTTCGAGCCCGCTACCGGGGTCGGTGATGGCGGCGAAGTGTTGGCCGGTGGTTTCGCGGCTAAAGATCGCAGCGGTTTTGTTGTAGAAATATTTGAGAAAGGAGAGCGTTTCGACGGTGCCGCCGGATTTTGTGGCGGGCAGAAAAAGCGTTTTGGCCGGGTCGAGCGCGTGGGCTTTGGCCAGGATCGCGTCGGGGTGGGTACTGTCGAGGACGGCGAGATCCAAATAGCCTTCGGCGACGCCGAAGACCTCACGGAAGACTTCAGGCGCGAGGCTCGAGCCGCCCATGCCGAGCAACAGGGCGTGGGTATAACCGTCATTGCGCACGGCGTCGATAAGCGTGCGAATTTCCTCGACCTTATCGCGCATAATGGTCGGACTATCGAGCCAGCCCAATCGGTTGGCGATTTCCGTTGGATCATTGCGCCAGACCGTGTGGTCGCGCTCGATGATGCGGGCGTAAACGCGCTCGGCGGAGAGGCGTTCGCCGGCTTGGTAGTGGCATGTGACAAAGCCTGCGGGGGCTTGCATTACTGGATTTTGCATCATCAATTCCCATATTTTTTCTTGGTGAACGCTTAAATAAAGTACGCGGCCACGAGAGGAAAGTAAACAATGCAGGGTTTGTCACTTGCCTTACTGGACCCTATCTTGTGGCTCTAAACAAGGAGGATCAATATGACCGAATTACACGATGGTTGGAAGCGCCAATTCGACGTCTATGACCGGGTCGCGAAAATGGAACTCGATCTGGGCGAGAAGGGCAATACGATCTCGGATCCGCAAGGGCGCCGAATTTGCTCGCTGACTTTTACCCCTGCGGGCCTGGTGTTCACTTCGGGTACCGGTGGCGGTAAGGGGCCGGTTACCAACGACGACGGCGATGTGGAAGAGGGCTATCTGGCTGGACGCGATGCGGGCGCGAATCACGTGCGCGCTTTGCATTGGGGCTTAGATCCCTTTGGCACACTTAACGATATCTGGTATTGCGTTAAATGCATCGGCATGGTCAATTCGGCTGGTGGTGGCGCTTTTTCAAAATCGCCGCGCGTTGTCGATGGCTATACCGAAGTGTTCCATGATGTTTTTGGCGGTCCGATGTCGCAGTTCGCCGAAGACGGGCGGGACCAATCGCTGTCGGGTTGGCATACGCGCAGCGCTGTGGCCGGATACGATCTACCGGGGAATTGCAAAATCGAGCCGGAGATGATCTTGCAAATCGATCCCGACCTCGCTCTGCGGATTATTCGCGAGCGCGGTCCGCATATCTGAGCGATGGCGACCGCACTATTTAGTGGCGATGGCGCCTATTTCGCCCGGCTCAGCGGTGGCACGGTGCTTGTTTGGTCCAAGGGTACGGAGGGTTGGACTAAGGGCCGCTGCGAATTGCCGAAAAATGCCGACCAGATTGGCTTTGAGGCGTTGCCGGAGGAGTTGCGCGAAGAGGTATTAGCCGTTTTGGCGCGCGCCGACACCGTGCAAGGGCCAATCGGAGGCACAAATAATTGAGGTTGGGTCTGCTGGTATTGGTGTCATTGCTCATTGCGGGCTGCAATGAGCAAAGCAAGCCAATAGTTAGTGATCCGGCTGCCCCCCCAGGGGCCGAGACGGGTTTGCACGGCGTTTGGACTACGCACGGGGTCGACGAGACCTTGGGCGAGGTTGATGTCGAAATGATGCTTGAGGAGGATGGCCGGCTGAGCATGGTCTTGATATTGTCCAGCGGCGGTCGGCGTTCTTTTCCCGGATCTTGGGCGTTTGAGGGGGATGAGCTGGTGCTCAGTGGCGTTTATTTCTCCCCGGATGGCGAGAGTCGCGTGCGCTGGCAGGTCAAGGATGGGGTCTTGGTGTTGGAAGACGCGTCGGGCCGGCAACAGGAATGGCAGCGCAAAAAATGAGCCCCTGGTAGCGGTATCGCTAAGGGGCTCATTTTCTTCAGACGCGCACGACCGAATTGAACGAACCGAAGGGGTTGGCTTCGCGGTTGTCGCAATTGGGGTCTTCTTGCCATTGGCCATTGACGATATAGCGATATTGGTGTTGGCCGGCCGGCAAGTTTAGCCAGGTGCGCCAGACGCCCTTTTTATCGCATTTAAGGGCGCGGGCTGAAGGATCCCATTCGTTGAAGGACCCGGCTAGTATAACTTCTTTTGCCTCAGGCGCGTTGAGGTTGAAATTGATGCGTTTTTTGGCCGTTTTTGGCGATGTTTTATGGCTTATGGCTTTTGTACTGGTAGCCATGTCTGCTCCTTGTTCGCTGTGGCTTTTGGGTTTGTATTTCTTAAAAACGTGGACCTCTGTCGGTCGAAAGTCAATGAACTAAAGCTTTGTAAAATCCAACTCTTTGATTGTAGTTCACTTGTCGTGATGGCGATTTTGGCAAAAGGAGGTTGTGCGGGGGAATGCTCGACGTATTACCCGATATTCTGTCTCCTGGCCTAAAGGTGATCTTCTGTGGTTCGGCGGCGGGGCGACGCTCGGCGGAAGCCGGTGCGTATTATGCGGGCCCGGGCAATCGCTTTTGGCCGATGGTGTATCGGATGGGGTTGACGCCGGTCTTATTCGAGGCACAGCGCTATCGCGAGGTCTTGGCTTATGGGATCGGATTGACCGATCTGGCCAAAGAGAAATCCGGAGCCGATGCTCAGATTGCGGATTCCGCCTATGATCCGTCCAGGCTGAGACAGGCGGTTAAGTCGTTAGCGCCGTCCGCATTGGCCTTTAATGGCAAGCGACCGGCACAGCTATTTTTGGGCGGCCAAGTACAATATGGAATGCAGCGGGATGCGTGTGGAACGACGAGGGTTTTTGTATTGCCCTCGACTTCGGGGGCGGCTAGGCGATTTTGGGACGAGGGGCCGTGGATGGAGTTGGCAGATTGGCTTAGAAGCCGATCGCCAAACCCAGCGAATTGATCGGCACGTAGAGGGTTTTCTGCCGCCCGCCTTCAAATAGGCCACCGGCACCAAAGGTGCGGTTGGCGCTAAAACGCTCGCCGACAATCCAGCGTTTTTCGAACCACAAAGAGAAGAAGCGGGCAAAGTAGATGCGGGTGCCGATGCCAAAACCGAAACGCAATTCCGCGTTGTTCCGCTCGGCTGTCGTAAAATCCCGTTGTGTCGGGTCGTCGCCTAGGAGGGTGTACTTTTCGATGGTGTATGCTTCGTGGTCGGCGATAAGGCTGATCAGGCCGTAAAATCCCAAAGCCTTGCGATTCGATTCCCATGCGATGTAAATGCCGTTGAGATCGAAGAAAAGGTAATCGTGGCTCGGGTCGCGGTATTTGGCGATCTGGTTTTCGTTGCCGCGCCTCTGGTAGAGGAAGGACGAATCGCCGAAGATACCGCGCCAATAGGTTACGCTAAAACCGAGACCGGCACCATTCGGGCGGATACGTTCTTGGGTAAAGCGGAAGCCGATCGTCTGATTTTTTTTGTCGAGCCAGACCTGTTTGACGCCGCCGACGGAGAGCACGCCGGTGGATTCGGTAAATTCCTTGGTGAAAATTGGGAATTTTATATTGGAACTCAACAGGGTGAAATAGGTGCCGTGGCCACGATAGGTAGTGACGGCGTCGGCGGATGACACATCGAGCGTGGAGAGGAGTCCGCAGAGCAATATTATAGAGGTGAGTTTGGCAGAATTCATGGTAAATCCAAGGGTAATACGAAGCTGCTAAATAGTAAAGCGCAAAGTCAGGAGAAGATATGGACCTTGTAAAAACATTGCGTCGGCGCATCGGGGCGGGGCATACCGCGCTGGGCACATTTGTGGTTGAACTGCGCACGCCGACCGTCGCCCGCTTCTTGCAACAGGGCGGGTTTGATTTTATGCTGATCGACACCGAACACGGCCAATTTGACGCGAGCGAAGTCAGTGCGCACATACGCGCTGGCAAGCGTTGGGGGGTCTGTCCGTTGGTGCGGGTCTCGGGGCCGGAACGCGGCGAGATCATGCGGGCCCTCGACGACGGGGCCGAGGGCATTATGGTGCCGATGTGTGATTCGGCGGATGATGCCGAACGCGCAGTCGAATTCTCCAAATACCCTCCGCTAGGACAACGCGGTGCGCATTTTGCCCGGCCCCATACCGAGTTTGCGCCACCTGATGATCTGGGCGCTTATATGGAGAGGGCGAATCGCGAATTGTTGACCATCGTGCAGATCGAGACGAGTGCGGCGGTGGAGCGGGTCGACGAAATCGCTGCGGTTGCGGGAGTGGATATGCTGTATATGGGGCCTGGGGATTTGAGTGTGGCCCTCGGTGTGCCCGGACAAGTGACGCATCCGCAGGTATTGGCCGCCGCTGCTGAGATCGGCAAAGCCTGCCAGAAGCACGGCAAAATCGCCGGCAGTCATTTCACCCACCCGGAAGCGCTGCCTGAGCTGCACAAGCGCGGGGTGAGGTTTGTCGGTTTCGGGGCGGTGGTCAGGATGGTCCAGCAGAGTGTCATCAATGCAGGGGCCGCAGCCCGGAAGGCGTTGGAATCGTCTTGAGCTATGGAGGGGAAAAGGCTGGAGAAGCTTGAGTTAAGCGCCTAGCGAAAAAATGGCCGGCCGAGGTTTACGACCTGGGTCAAGTCATCGGTGGCTTGACGGTTCGGGCGGCGGAACATCTTGGATTGCCGCCCGACTTCTAGCGAAACTGCTAAGGACCGCCGTTAAAAACGATTCGGTAGAGACTATATTAGTATCAACCTTATTAGTATCAACTTTGAGGGTGCAAATATGCCGACAAACTCCGGTCCACAGATAACCCTGTGGCTCAACAATCTCGAAGAAGCGACCCTGCGCCGGGTGAAGCAACTCGGTGTGGACCACGTGTGTATGGGTGGGCCCAGGATTCCCTGGACGACTGAGGAGCTGGGGGAATGGATAGAGACCTTAGGCGCGGCGGGGCTGGAGTTGCGTCTGCTGATGATCGGTGGTTTCGACGATGCCATCTACGGTCGTGAGGGGCGGGACGAACAGATCGAACAGGTCTGTGCCTCGATCCGCGCTGCCGGCCAGGTCGAGCTGCCGGTGATAGAGTACAATTTCTATGCCCATCGGATCACAGAAGGGTATTTTGAAGTAGAAGGACGTGGTGGTGCGGGCCTGTTGGCCTTCGACTACGAACGGGTGCGCGACCTGCCGCCGTTGGCGGGCGTGGGGGCGCATCCGCTAGAGCAAATGTGGGAGAATGTGACCTACTTTCTCAAGGCGGTCGTTCCAGTGGCGGAGTCGGCGGGTGTGCGGTTAGCCCTGCATCCCAACGACCCCCCGCCGCCTATCAGTCGGGGTTCGGGGCAGATCATGGGGAGTTTGGAGGGTTGGAAACGCCTGGTTAATATCGTGCCGAGTCCGCACAACGGAATCACTTTCGATCCGGGAGTAACGCGAGAGATCGGCGAGGATCCGGTCGAGGTCTGTCGTTGGTTCTGCGAGCGCGATTGTGTCAACCACGCCCACTACCGGAACGTGGAGATGCGTGTAGCACGCGAGCAGTACACGGAGGTCTTCCTTGACGAGGGAGAAGTAGACATGTTCGCCGTAATGCGGGAATTGGTGCGGCAGCGCTACTCGGGGTTGATATATCCCGAACATCCGCCCCAAATCGACGCCGATCGCGAAAATAGTTTCCCTGGGGCGGGTGGCGCCTACTGCGGATTCGCTTATACCGTCGGTTACGCGCGCGCCATGCTGCAGGCCGCCACGGCCGTGGAGGGCGTATAAACCGATCATCGAGGTGATCTGCTGCAGTGCTTCCTCGTCACTGCATTGAGCGCGCTGACCTGGCAAAGTATTGGACGACAATTAGCAGCAATGGCCAGTAGGCGAAGTTAAATTCGTCCCCATGCCAGATGGTTTGGGCCCCCGTACCGTCTCCGGCAGTGCAATGTGTGCCGATCAATAGGCAGGGGTAGGGGACCGATCTATGGCTGGAATGAGAAAGATGGAATTGAATCACAGTACCGGATAAATTCTAATCAAATGATGGCAATCGTGGTGCTGAAGACGAACTGAACAAAGAACTGTATGGGGAATTTTACGAACAATAGCGGAGGATCGATTTGGTCGCCAACTCTTGATGTCGTAATCGAATAACCGGAAGCAAGGACGGGTATGTTGGTCATCTTCCGATCGTGGTTGGATAGTCGACTGTTAGAGCTCACCTGCAAAAATAGAATGGCGGTATTTCAGAATTAAGGCGTCCAACGCATCCCGTCAAAAGCTAATACAATATCTCGGCGTTTTAGATCGTCAACAATATCGTCGTGAGGCGGTACTGCCGCTACGCTAATGTGTGAGGCGATCACTTCGGTGCTGTTTGTTACGGCACCGATGGAACGCATCTCCGTGACGGTCTCAACGACCATTTCAAAATTCATGTGACCAGACTGTGCTGGATTGATTGCCTGATTGCCAAATGTCGCGTCCAAGACTAACACATCGAAATTAAAGTTAGCGAGAGTCTCTAACGTTTCCGGTAACAAGTACGACGAGTCGAGGCCGTAGAACAGAGTGCAGCCATCGCGTTCGATTATAAAATTGAGCGCGGGCTGTTCTATTAGCAGCCGGGGCTTATCGAGCATATGACTAGCGCGCACAGCAGTAATTCGTGTGGATTCTAATTCGAAACTATCTCCGGGCGCAACTTGGTGGAAACGGAAATTGCCGTTATCGGCTCGTCTTTGAAAACGATTTAGAGTTCCATTCCAATCGTGCTGGGCCGCAAAAGCTAAGCTCTCACCAACGACCGATGTGCCGTACACTTGAAGCGGCTCATCAAGAGCTTCGGCTAACTCAAGTATTGCCTGGGGTTGAAAGTGATCCCAATGGCCATGGGTGATGAGTACGTGTCGGATCGAAGCGGTATTCTTGCAAAATTGTTGAAGCTTAGAGGTGTCATGACAGTCGATAAGTAAATCTGGTTCAATTAAAGCCGCGGAGGCATACCGCAAATTGCGCCCGCCAGCCCGGCGTGCGGCCGCGACATTGGGAGAATGGTTGGTGAGGTCATTAAGATTTTGAAAATCACCTGCGCCTGTTCCAAGAAATAAGAGCTGCACAAACGCCTCCGGTGTCACAAGGTATAAACGCACTTGACATGATATTTAAGTAAACGTTTGGTGAATATTGGTAGAAAACAAACAAAGGGTTACGGCTTATACTACCGTAACCCTTTGTTTATAATGGAGCCGCTCATGGGACTTGAACCCACAACCGCCTGATTACAAATCAGGTGCTCTACCAATTGAGCTAAAGCGGCGTAGATGTAAAAATAAAACAATGACTTACCAAGTCAACACTACCCCGCATTGAGCATCTGGCTATGTGGGCGCGGTGGCCGCACGAGAGGCTTTGCCTAGTCGGCTTGTGAGACGGTGTGGTGGGCCAGTTTATTATTGTCCGCCACGGTCACCTCTTCAACTCATAATCCTCGAATGAGCCGAGTTTGTTCGCATCGCTTTCTGTGCCGCCTGGCCCCAGGTACGGAGCGCCGCCAAAGCCGAGAATGGGATAGAAGACGAAACTCAGGACCATAAGGCCAAAAGTGAAGCCGGCGCCTTTACCAAAACTCTTGGATAATTCGTGAGTGAGCATGATCAATGAGACTATATTGACGCCGGGAATAATCAACAAGAAGAACCACCAGGCGGGTTTGCCCACGATGCGCAATAACACAAACACATTGTAAATGGGAATGATAGAGGCCGAACCCGGTTGCCCTGCTTTGGCGAAAATTTTCCAAAAAGCAGCCACTAAGAACACGCATATTATCACGCTGATAATACCCAAAATTTCACTGATAGTTGTCCAAAGGTTGCTATATTCCAAAATATATCTCCCTTATGAGTGAGGGTGTATGGATTAGCAGGCTTGCCTGTTTTGGCCCACTTAGGGTGAGACTTTCTGGTAGGCTAAAAAGGGTTGGAAACATTACGTTATTCGTGTCTCCAACCCTTTCTATGTCAACAATTGTAGGTGCTCAGTATCGTGTGTTCCCAATACCGAAATACTACACTCAGACCGGTACCTAACAGATGCAGAAGACACCAACCGCGGGCTAAGTTTCTGCATCTGCCAGTAGTTAGTGTATGCGCGGCCTTGGGACTCGATTCTAAACGCATCCGCTATGGACTACATTCGTTCCACCATGTGTCAGCGCTTCCGCTGTCACTAATCCACAGATCTGTGTCAAACAATGCTGCACTTCCTCCATTCGCCCTCACGTTATCCCTAACCTTCCAATAGGAGCCAGGGGTGTGAATCCCATCATCGGCCGGTCTTCGAATACGATAATCGGTCGGTTCAGCCAATTGGTTCTGCGTCTCCTGCTCTGTAACAACAATTGTACTCCCAGAAAACGTGTTGCCTGTTACCCATATCCCAGCGTCTATTTGCTCGTCATCCGATCGTGCCGGCTTCCTTACTGCGTCGTACGACACTGAACCACCTTCAAACTCGTTACCGTCAATCCATGTGCAAGATTGTACTAGCCAATTCTGCCCTATAACGTCTTGGGTCGCCGTTGCCCGCGTAATCGATGGGCGTAGATCTAGGTGCATTCCGATGATCTCGTTGGAGCGTATCTTGATCTTACTTGCGTTTCGAACTTTTAGGTGACCGTGTGCGGCCCCAGGCGGCCAGCCTTCAAAACGGTTCTGAGTTATTGATATGTCATCCGAAAATTTGACATAGATGCCATGGTCGCGGTTGCTATATTGGGACAGGTAGCGTACGTGAACATCCGAGTCAGTATTCCCCTTCACCAAATTTTCGTCAAACCTTGAATTAGCCAAGCCCTCCGAAGCATTCCAAGCGGTGATGAAATAACCTTGTCTACTTAGGTCCAGGGAGTCTAACATTGTTGCGCTAAAGTAATCGTTGGGACAAAACCGATCTTCATCATCTGAATCTGGTTGTCCCCCAAAGCAATTCTTTGAGATCCTCCCGTCCGTACTGTTGTCGGTTTTGAGCCCCTTACCACCAAACCCATCTCCTCGCAGAAAAATGTTTCGCGACACCTCGAAATCATCAACGTAGTCTATCTGCACTTGAGCACCTTCGTAGTTCGTATCAAAAAGAACCAAACGAGAAATATCCACCATCTCCAGTTGGATTTCTCCGGTCCCCCTCATGTCAACTCTAACATTTCGCAAAAGGAGACGCGAGATAGTATAAGACGCCGTCGTAGGATTTCTTATTCTTATCCGGATGGCTTCTGAGTCTATATCCACAGCTGAAATCTTAGACACAGGCACTCCGTCCTCCATCGTACCTCTCAAATGAAAACCCGCTGGAATATTGAGGTGGCGACTTGTATTATAAACTCCTTCGTCCAACTTAAGGCAATCACAGCCAGATGAGTCGGCTACCGTTATTAAATTGGAAACACTGTTGGTTACGCTCTGATCGAACCGAGTCGGGTTAGACAATCCTTCAAAATCGTCCGGGATTGCACAACCGTTGCTCCTATTTTGACAAGCATTGGGCTCCGCATGGGAGTCGACCACAACAAACAAGACCGAGTTAAATAGAAACAAAGACAGCCAAGCATGCTGCAAAATGACATTTCTCGAACGATCTTTCTGCATAACCTCTTCTCCTAAGTTTTCCAAGTCACTTGACTTATGATTTGGACATTGCAAAGTAGAATTAATGAGAATCACCCGTAATAAACATGACCAAGCTAAATAGCGTGAGATCACTAATTCGATTTTTCAATTTCTTTCCTCTTTGTCGTGATTAATTCCACTAATTCTCTTCTCATCTCAAAATCACCTTACATTTATTACGAATTTCGTACCCATCCATTACCATCAGGATCAGAAGGGGTTTGGTCTACAGATTTATTGAGTTCGTTACCAAAATACGAAGTGGGGGAGTCAAAGTCCAAGGGAGTGTAACCATCCCCTAAATTAGAGGCATGTCATCGTAGAGTTCTCCCGCGCATATTTAAGCGAAAAGGAGAATGACGGATGAAAAAAACACGCTACAGCGAAAGCCAAATCATCAAGGTATTAAAAGAGGTGGAAGGTGGCCGCACGGTCAAAGCCGTCTGCCGGGAATACGGGGTTGCCCAGGCTACATATTATACCTGGAAAAGTAAATACGGTGGCATGGAAGCGTCCGATATTAAACGGCTCAAAGAGTTGGAAGACGAAAATCGGCGGCTGAAACAGATGTATGCCGACCTTAGCCTGGACCACAAGATTCTCAAGGATATTGTCGAAAAAAAGCTGTAAAGCCAGCGATACGACGGGAGTTGGTCGACTACGCTAAGACCGCGTATCCGATCCGTCTTCGACGGGCCTGTCGTGTTGTTGGCATTCGTGATTCAGTTTATCGATACCAGCCCAATACCGCACGGGACGATGTGGTCATTGCCGGTTTACAGCAAGCGATCGAAAAATATCCAGCGTATGGCTTTAGCAAGTTATTCAAGATTCTTCGTCGCTGGGGACACCGATGGAATCACAAACGCGTCCACCGAATCTATTGCCGGCTGAATTTAAATAAGCGGCGCCGTGGCAAGAAGCGACTTCCGAATCGCTATCCGATCCAGCTGGCCGTGCCCGATACGATGAATGGCTGCTGGTCTATCGATTTTATGTGCGACAGTTTGTTTTGCGGGCGGCGTTTTAGGACGCTCAATGTCATTGATGACTTTAATCGAGAAGTATTGGCGATAGAGATAGATGTGGGTTTGTCGGCTGAGCGAGTAACGCGTGTCTTAGATCGAGTCGTCGCCTGGCGAGGGTATCCGAGTAAGCTGCGCATGGACAACGGTCCCGAATTTATCTCAAACACCTTGGCCGACTGGGCCGAAGAGCATGCGATAGATCTGGAATTTATTCAGCCCGGCAAGCCCATGCAAAATTCCTATGTGGAACGATTCAATCGTACGTTTCGAGATGAGATACTGAATATGTACGTCTTTAAAACCTTATCCGAAGTGCGCGCTATCACCGAAGAGTGGATGGACCAATACAACGAAGAGCGTCCTCATGATGCACTCGATGACCTCACGCCATTTGAATATAGGATGGCTCATCAACCGCTGGAAAACTCTACTTTAGACGGCCACTAAAACGGGGATGTTTACACTCCATTGCACTATACCGTCGCCGTTCGGACTGGGTTCACCTACTGCCCGACTGGGGGCTATGGGTGGGTCTTGCGATCTGTATACCCTGTTATGATTGGGGCCATCGCAACACTATAGCCCCTTAGGGGACGAGCGAGGACGATCAGTCGAGAATGAGCGCAGGCGTTAGTGCTGAGGGACACGCCCCCACGGCAACTCCGACCAATCCTCGATCGTCCCGTATGTATCTCCCTCGTGCTCAGGATATACTTCACTGTCCTCCTTATCCGAAAGACATCCGGTCGGACCTTCGTCGTGCCGATCGGTGCCATCGGAGGTGCCACACGTTATGCCCTTCGTGTCGTAATCCCTCCCAGTAGCCAAATTTATGTTTGCTTTGTTGCAATCTTTAATAAGCTTCAAATATTTCCCGCCCCTTGCGCGCCACACCTTGTTGTATTCCTCACACGACTTTACTTTTTTTGCCCTGCTCTCGTCACTTGCCTGCCAAAGCATCCCCACTAGGCGAGTCTTTATTCCATCGCAGTAAATATAGGGCTTCGAATAATCTGTCGGATGCACGTTATCGCTCCTCCACACCGGGTCCCACCTGTATGTTGCTATAAAACAATCGGGGGTCGCTCCGTCAAGAAAGTATTGATACGCCCTGGAGTCTCCGCACGCGTTTAGATGCTGTTTTAAGGCAACTTTACGTTCCTCTACACCGAGATACTTACTATCGTACCTCGTCCTGATCCTGCGAGGATCAGCAGCATAGAATTCCTTGCAGTCTTCTATTGCCTTCTCAACAATATCTATTGCCTCCTCAATAATTTCTGAACACGGTCCAGTTACGCGGTACTTCCCCTTGGCTGTCTGTGCTTCGGCCTCCATATCGGCGGCGTCTCCGCCTGTTCCAAAAAATGCGATGCCCTCATAAGCGCCGCTGTCGTAGGCGTAACAGCCTTTTGTACCGTAATCGCCCTCAAAGTCATACCCTTCACCCCCGATACGAAGCCCTTTGGCTAGAGCTTCGATTTCGCAATCGGCAGCAGTATAGATAAAGGGGCATTCTTCCTCATCTATTGTACCATCAGCACTTACTCGCTCTTCGGGTTGAGGGGCACACTTATCTACCGGATGTACATATTTATAATGCATACATATAGTGTCCTTGTTATCCTCACTGGTACACGAGCATGCATTGTTAGATAAAGGAGCAACCGTATCGTAAGCATCTACTCGCTTACACTTGCCATCCCCCCAGCCTTCTTCGCACTCTCCCTCGGGTCGAGAGTAACACATGCCTATCCACTTGTATATGTCTGAGTTCGATATTTTTTCGATCGGCTGGTTGCCAGCTATGTGTCGTATTAGTTCGCTTGGTCCACAAACCCAGTCTTCTTTCGCCGTTGCATCGTTGGCCCCGATGCCAAGCAGGACTACCCCGAGTATTACTGATATCGTCTGCATTCTCATTGCATGCCTCTGTTCAATTATGTGGAATTATTACTCCTGACATTCCGTATCATCGTTAGTCTAAATTGATACGTAGTATCACATCATAATTAAGTTCTGTAGAAATTTAGTTGGAACAGAGAGTTCATGAACTTATGGATGAGGGATAAATTTAATATCCGTATCCAGAGTACACTTATTATTCTTTGTCTTCATCTTCGTCATCTTCTTCTTCGGCTAATCTCTTCGCTACAAGATACTGCTTGTA
>JABHFS010000208.1 GCA_018672475.1 Gemmatimonadota bacterium
GATAATTGATATAGCCTGCATCCAATGCCAGCATCTCTCCCTTAGCGTATAGAATAAAACTGGTCTCGTCTGGATGCTCATGGCCTGCACCTCGAGCCCTGGCACGTCCATGTTCACCGCGCATCAGCGATTTTACCAGAAATATACGATTAGTATCGGTTCGATCGACACCCCGAGTATCTTCCCATGCGCATAAGCTACCGAGCATAAGCCACCAGGAATCTGTTAGGAGATAATACCCACATCGGCCTTGTATCGGCGACGATTCGGACAGAACAAAACATAAAGAAAGGTGCTGCGAAAGATTGATCCATCGGAGAGCAAATCCAGCCGCTGCTGCACATCCGCAAAGTACGTCGGCCGCACCACCCGAGTAACTTGTAGGGTCGTCAGGCCAGTCTACCTCCTCGAGCATAAATTAGTCGCGCGCATCCTTTCGACGTGGTGTAATCTCGCCGAAAATGCGTTGGCGACCAACCAGTACGAGCCAAACGATCCACCGTACAATTCGGCCAGCAAGGTCGTAGGCACACTCGCCTGAACTCAGGCGATGTGCCTTCTTGCATGCAGCGCCGCCACCATATCGCTGTCGGTCATGAAGTCATTCAGATCCAGTATACCAGAGCCATCGTAATCCGACTGGTGCTAGCGCCATTTGAGAACAATGGAATCGATGACCAATGGGCATATTGGCGACTATCCAATTAGAGCCTGCTGATCCGTTCCATCGCCTCGTTGATCTTGTCGCGATGATTAAAGGCGGAGAGGCGGAAATACCCCTCGCCCGCCGCGCCAAAACCCGCCCCCGGCGTACCGACAACATGGGCCTCGTTGAGCAAGTGATCGAAGAAACCCCAACTATCGTGGCCCTCGGGTGTCTCCAGCCATAGATAGGGTGCGTGCTCACCGCCATAAACCGTAATACCGATCGCACTCAACTTCTCGCGCATAATCGCCGCGTTTTCAAGATAGAAGGCGATAATTTCCTGGATGGCTTGCCTGCCCGCCGGCGAGAAGGCCGCCGCTGCGCCGCGCTGTACCGGATAGGCGACGCCGTTAAACTTGGTCGAATGACGCCGGGCCCAGAGCCGGTGTAAGTCGACCTCTTCCCCCGAGGCTGCGCGGCCCTTCAGCTCTTTGGGAACCACCGTATAACCGCAACGAATGCCGGTGAAACCGGCGTTCTTAGAAAAGCTGCGAAACTCGATAGCCACCTCGCGCGCGCCTTCGACTTCGTAGATCGAGTGCGGAATCGACTCGTCGGTGATATAACCCTCGTAAGCCGCATCGAATAGAATAACGGCCTGTTCCTTCTTCGCGTAGGCGATCCACTCGGCCATCGCCTCGCGCGTCATCACCGTGCCGGTCGGATTATTCGGCGAGCAGAGATAAATGATGTCGGCATGGCCTGTGGGTATCTCCGGCGTGAAGTTATTCGCGGCGGTGCAGGGCATATAGACCAGGCCCGTATACGAACCGTCTTCCTCGGCCTCACCGGTGCGCCCGGCCATCACGTTGGAGTCGCAGTAGACCGGGTAAACCGGGTCGGTCAGCGCCACTACGCAGTCCTCGGCAAAGATCTCCTGCAAGTTGCCCGAATCGCACTTGGCCCCGTCGGAGACGAAGATCTCGTCAATGCCGATATGGACCCCGCGTGCGGCGAAATCGTGCTCGGCGATGGCTTCGCGTAGAAACTCCTGCCCCTGATCCGGTGGATAGCCCTGGAAGCTCTCGTCATGCGCCATTTCTTCGGTCGCCTCGATCATCGCGTCGACGATCGGCCGTGGGATGCCCTTGACCACGTCACCGATCCCCAGGCGGATCACGTCGGCGGAAACGTTGGCCTCGACGAAGGCATTGACCCGGCGAGATATTTCGGGAAAGAGGTAGCCAGCTTTGAGCTTTAGGTAATTGTCGTTGATGTGTGCCATGATATTTGCTTTCTTCCTTGTCATTCAGTGGATATGTGAGCAAAATAATCTACTATAGTGCATGCACAATTTCAAGCGGAGGGGTACGCACGATGGATATCAGCTTTATGACTAACGCCGGCGGCGACAACAATTGGAGCTTGGATGAATGCGCCCGGTGGGCCAAAGAACACGACTTCGATTGCGTGCGTTTGGGTGATATAGGCGGCGCGATCGACTCGGACAAGATCCTGACGGAAGGCCCCGACGAGACGCTTGAAACACTCAAAAAATACGATCTCTACCTCTCCTGCATCACCGCCCACCACAACCTGCTCGACGACGACGAGGAAAAAGCCCATAACGAGCAGGAGAAGCTGATCAAGGCCATCGAATCGGCCAGCGTGCTATCCTGTCCGGTCATCATCACCAGCAGTGGCTCACCCGTGCGCAACGGCCAATTCTACGGCATGTTCTCCTCCGAACCGGGCAACCCCTCCGACCGCTCCGACGAATTAGTTGAGCGCTTCCGGGTAATGTTCGAGCCGGTCATCAAGGTCGCCGAGGACAAGGATATCAAGGTCACGCTCGACGTCGCGGTGCGCATGGGCCAGATCGGCTGCAATCCCGAGATGTGGGAAAAGATCCTCGACGCCGTGCCCTCCGACCACTTGGGGCTTTCTTGCGATCCCTCGCACTGGCTGTGGATGGGCATACTGCCGGCCGAAGACGTCATCCGCGACTTTGCCGGCAAATGGTATTTCGCCGATGTCAAAGACTGCGAGATCAGCGAACGCATGTTGTATCGCCAAGGTATCATCGGCAACTGGTGGTGGCAATACCGGGTCCCCGGCCGCGGCCAACTCAATTGGAGCACCATCATCGGTGCGTTGTGGGAATCGGGCTACGATTATGTATTATGCGTCGAAAACGAAGACCGCGGCTTCCCCGGCCTGGAAGGCTTCGCCTATGGCGGCAAACATCTGCGCGGGCTGCTACCGCCGAAGGATTCAGGCTTCAAACGCGAAGGCAAACACTGGAAGACCAGCGGCTGGGAGCGCAATAAAGCCTGATCGCTCGCTTGCACTGGTCGGCTTGCCATTGCGCGCATTGCTACCTATTGTTAAACAGCGCGCAGCTAAAACGCCACAACCGTAAAACGCGCCACAACCGCAAAACGACCTTATACCAACAAATTCTATGAATGCTCTATACCAACAGCAGCGACAGCAACAGCGCATCTACGATAATGCGCGGCGGAGATTCCTGCATTGGTAAATTGAGCAGAAAGAATCGACTTACACCCCGCTGCGAACATACTTCGCAGCGGGTTTTTTTATCGACATTGTGAGCAACACAAACGCTATCCGCGCCAAATGAGGAACCAATGAGCAACGAAAACGAACACAAGGGCGAAGCACAAAAATCCCGCGACTTCCTGCGCGAAGAAATCGACAAAGACCTGGCCGAAGGTCGCTATAAAGGCGTCATCACCCGCTTCCCGCCCGAGCCCAACGCCTATCTGACCATCGGCCACACCAAAGCCATCTGCATCAACTTCGGCATCGCCGAAGAATTCGGCGGCCAGTATAACCTGCGTTTCGACGATACCAACCCCGCCAAAGAGGGACAGGAGTACGTCGACGCGATCAAAGAGGACATCCGTTGGCTGGGTTTCGAGTGGGGCGAGCACGAATACTACGCCTCCGATTACTTCCCCCAACTCTATCAATGGGCCGTCGCGCTGATCGAAAAAGGCCTGGCCTATGTCGACGACCAGACCGCCGACGAGATCCGCGAAAACCGTGGCACCCTCAAAGATCCCGGCAAAGACAGCCCCTACCGCGAGCGTTCGATTGAAGATAACCTCGACCTCTTCGCGCGCATGAAAGCCGGCGAGTTCTCTGACGGCGCCAAGGTCCTGCGCGCCAAGATCGACATGGCCTCGTCCAATATAAACCTGCGCGACCCGGTGATGTATCGCATCCTGCACATAGAACACCACCGCGCCGGCAACGAATGGTGCATTTACCCGATCTACGATTGGGCGCACGGCCAATCCGACTCGCTCGAAGGTGTCACACACTCAATGTGCTCGCACGAGTTTATCAATAACCGACCGCTCTACGACTGGTATATTGAAAAACTCGGCATCTTCCCCTCGCGGCAGATCGAGTTCGCCCGCGGCAATATCACCTATACCGCGCTTTCCAAACGCTACGACCGCCAACTCATCGAAGAGGGCCACGCCGACGGCTGGGACGACCCGCGCCTCTACACCCTGCGCGGATTGCGCCGCCGCGGCTGCCCACCCGAGGCAATTCGCCGCTTCTGGACTGAGGTCGGCATCGCCCGCAGGCCCAATAATATCGATATCTCGCTTTTGGAATTCTGCATCCGCGACCAGCTCAACAAGACCGCAACCCGACGCATGGGCGTACTCGATCCGCTCAAAGTCGTCATCGAAAACTATCCCGAGGGCGAGAGCGAGGAATTGCAAGCGATTAACAACCCCGAGGACGAGAGCGCTGGCACACGAGCGGTGCCCTTTTCACGCGAGCTCTATATCGAGCGCGATGATTTTATGGAGGATCCACCGCGCAAATTCTTCCGCCTGGCCCCCGGTCGCGAAGTACGCTTGCGTTACGCCTATTTCATTACTTGTACTGAGGTGATCAAGGATGACAATGGCGAAATCGTCGAATTGCGCTGTACCTACGACCCAGCCACACGCGGCGGCAACGCACCCGATGGCCGCAAGGTAAAAGCCACGATGCACTGGGTGTCCGCCCAACACGCCGTCGAAGCCGAAGTGCGGCTCTACGACAGGCTCTTCAAGGTCGAAAATCCGCTCAAGGCCCCCGAGGGCGGCACCTGGACCGACAATCTCAACCCCGACTCACTGCAAGTGCTCAACCCCTGTTATTTGGAACCGAGCCTCGCAAGTACCGAACCGGGTTCGAGTTGCCAATTCGAGCGGCTGGGTTATTTCTGCGCCGACTCGAAAGACCACACGGCGGAGAAGCCGGTCTTCAATCGCACGGTAACTTTGCGCGATTCATGGGCACGGGCGCAGAAGCAGCAGCAGCAACAAAAGAAATAGACCGTAGGGCAGTGAAAAAAACAGCAAGGCCCCGGAGACCTCTCCGGGGCCTTGCTGTTGCAGGGTTTTATTACCGCGGCCACAAACCAGTAAGAGCAAAGATCATGAAGCTGCATTATCTGGTTCCGTTGACCTTGGTGGAGAACATTTATGTCCTCGCGCAGACAAGCAACTCAGTAAAAGTATTCAGTTCACATAATACAGCGACCTCAGCGGTGAATTATGCTGCAATCATTAGCAGTTCTTTACTGCACTAGAATCCGGCAGGAGTCGGATCTCGATCCCACAGCCTACGGCTTTCGCGTATTGCTTTAACGGCGCCACAGAAGGAGAGTGTTTGCCGGCAGATTCTAAACGCGATACAGCGCTCTTAGTCGTCCCTCTTCGCAAACCGCATACCATGCAATTCCTCTCTGATAAGCGCTATTTCCGCCGTTTAAAGCGTATCGAGGCCACGCAACCGCGTTACAATTTAGTGTGCTAGAGTAGAGCTTGCTGCTATGCCGTCGCCAAAAATAGCTTGAGAGCACTTTTATTAAATATAGAATTGACTAACACTTACTTAAGTAAAGGTATTGACCGCGTCTTACCGTTATTTTACTTTAAAATGACAACGATTGCAGTCAATCGTTACTATTATTGTATTAACGGAATTTTTCTCACACTCTCATCCTCAAGCGCCGAACCCTATGTCGCGTATCGCCTTAACCGATGTCGCTCGCCAGGCAGGTGTTTCCACCTCAACGGCATCCCGCGTGTTAAATAAATCTCAGGTGACCGTCCCCATCTCAGAGCATACGCGAACACGAGTCGAGACGGCCGCTTCTGAATTGGGGTATCGCCCAAGTGCCGCAGCCCGCGCTTTGCGCACCGGCCAGACGCGCACCTTTGGCGTATTGGGTAACAGCCCGCAGGCCTTCTGGTTATGGTCGGAAGGCAACGACTTTACATCGGAAATGATGCGCGGTATGATGCAAGCCGCCATCGAGCACAGCTATCACCTGACCTTGCTCACCGGCGAGACGGCGGCGGATCGCATACCCGATTTTGGCATGGTCGATGGCATTTTGGTCTTAAATCGCGATTTGAGTGAAACACCACATATCGCAGAGACGCTCGCTGGTAGCGGCAAACCCGTGCTCTATTTACTCGACTATCCCGAAACACAGACCTGCCATGCATTGGCTCCGGATGATATCGCCATGGGGCAACTCGCGACACAGACGCTATTGCAAGCGGGCCATCAACGTATCGGCTTTGCCCGCACCGCCAATTGGGACGGTATCTTCGGGCGGCGCGAACGGGGCTGGCAGCAAGCCATGCAAGTGGCCGGTATTGAAACACCTGCCACTTGGTCCATCGAACCTGACGGGGCCGCGGCAATCGACGAGGAGAATCTGACCGCCTTAGTATGCGCCAATTCGCATATAGCCCGCGCCATCCGCAAGCAAGTATCTGCAAAAGTCCCCGCGGACCTATCGTTGCTGACGCTGGTGCACGCCGATACACAAGGCCACCCACCGGCAGACCTAGCCGCTGTGACCTTCCCGCTGGCTGAAATAGTGCATACCGGGGCGGACCGACTCATTCGCTTAATCCAAGGGGAAACAATCGAACCGCAAAAGCAACTTTATACACCACAATACACATCGGGACCGACGCTAAAGGAGCACCTTTCATGAAGACTAAGGACTGGACCCCAAGCGAAGAACAAAAGCAACAGTGGGAAGAGCAGGGTTATTTCGTCTTGCGTAATGTAGTGCCACGCGATCTGGCCATTGATATGCGCGGAGTGATCAAAAACGAATTGCTAAAACCCGAGCCCGAAGGCCGGCCCGACGTCGATCCGATGGACCCGATGGGCGATACGCCGGAAGCAAAAGCCCTGCGCTTTCGCAAATTGGGCAACTTCTGTTCTCAAGCCCCTTTGATCTGGCACAACTTTCAGACCGGAGCACCGATGCTTTCGGTGGCGCGCCATTTTCTCGGCGACGACATCATCATAAAATTTAATAGCGTCTTTGTAAAACCGGCCACGACCGGCAGCGCGACTCCTTGGCATCAAGACAATGGACTGTGGCGCGACGGCGAAACCGAGCCCTTTAACGCCTGGATGGCGCTCGATCCGGCCACGCGAGAAAACGGCTGCATGCAGTTTATTCCCGGCAGCCACAAAACCGAGATCGTGCCGCATGTCCTATACGAGGACAGTCTGCATGCAGAATTGCCACGCGAACGCGTGCAAGAGATGATCGACAAACACGGAGTCGTGCACATAGAAGCAGAGCCGGGCGACGTCGTATGTTGGC
>JABHFS010000209.1 GCA_018672475.1 Gemmatimonadota bacterium
GGGGGTGATTGAGAAGGCGGGGGTTAATTTTTCGCATGTGATGGGCCGCGAGTTGCCGGCGGCGGCTTCGGCGCGGCGTCCGGAATTGGCGGGGCGGGGGTTTGAGGCGATGGGGGTTTCGGTGATTGTGCATCCGCGCAACCCTTTTGCGCCGACGTCGCACGCGAATGTGCGTTTTTTTATTGCGGAAAAAGAGGGGGAGGAGGCGGTGTGGTGGTTTGGCGGGGGTTTTGATATGACGCCGTATTATGGTTTTGAGGAAGATGCGGTGCATTGGCATCAGACGGCACAAGAGGCGTGCCGGCCCTTTGGCGACGAGCTGTATGGCAAGTTCAAGAAATGGTGCGATGAATATTTCTTTTTAAAACATCGCGACGAGCCGCGTGGTGTGGGTGGGTTGTTTTTCGACGATTTTAACGAAGGCGGCTTTGCACATTGTTTTGCTTTTATGCGGAGCGTCGGCGAGGGTTTTGTCGCGGCGTATATGCCGATTTTGCAGCGTCGCAAAGGGCTCGAGTATGGTGATCGGCAGCGGCAGTTCCAACTCTACCGCCGGGGGCGGTATGTGGAGTTTAATTTGGTCTACGACCGCGGCACGCTCTTTGGTCTGCAATCAGGGGGGCGGACCGAATCGATTCTCGTTTCCATGCCGCCGCTGGTGCGCTGGGAATACGATTGGCAGCCGGAGAAAGGTTCGCAGGAGGCCGAGCTTTACGACGTATTCCTCAAACCGCGCGACTGGGTCAAAGGGTAGTTGTGGGTATGGGCAAGAGCCAGGGCATAGGGTGCAATGCGCTTTTGGCGCTCTTTTTCTTCATCGTTCCTTCGGCGCGGCTGCTATTGCCGCCGATTGCGCCGCACCACCCGCCGGGCTTGGCCGCAGGGATTCTGGTGGACGAGGGCCTGGTGCCGCCGCGAAATCTCTAGCCGCACTCTACGCGCAAGCTAAATTCGGCTTCGAGGCTTTGCCCCGGTTCCAACACGGCGATGCCGCTGGTCTGGTCGCCGCGGGCGTGCAGATTGACGCCGTCGTTGGCGTTGGTGACGGGTTCGACGGCGAAATAGGGTTTTTGCGCGGGGTTATAGAGGATCAGGTGCGAGCAGGCGTTGGAACAGGCGAAGTGTAGCCGCACTCCGCTTTTGGGCCAGGCGATATGGCCTTGGCCGTCGTAGCCGTGAAAACAGGCGTCGAGGAAATTGTCGGGGGCCAGCGGGCTTTCGCTTGTGAAGTCCTGGTGTGGTGCCAAGGCCTGTGCGGGGCCGGAGGGGATGCGGTTATCGTAGCTATCGGGATAGGCGCTTTGCACTTGGAAGTGTAGGTGTGCGGGTTCGCCGTCTTGCGTCAATGTGCGGTTGAAGAAGGGGTGCCAGCCGCAGCCGGCGGGCATAGAGCGGTCAGCGCGGTTGCTGAGGGTGAGCCGTTGCTGCAAGGTATGCTCGGTCAACTCGTATTCGGCGCGCACGGAGAAGGCCCAAGGCCAGTTGACGTCGTTGTATTCGGCGGAGGAAAAAGAGCAGACGAGCCGGTGCGGTTGCTGTTCTTCGACGCGCCAAGCTCGTTTGCGCACATCGCCGTGGATGGCGTGTTGCTCGCCGTTTTGCAGTTGATGGCTTTCGCCGGCGAAGGTGAAAGAGCCGTCGGCGATGCGGTTGGAATAGGGGACCATCAGGAAACTGGCGGCGGCCAGATCGCAGGCGGGTTCGTCGATCTCGGGCATCAGCGGCAGCCAAGTGTTATTTCGGTGCACCTGAAAGGAACGCAGGCTGCTACCCTGGTTCGGGTCTATGGTCGTGCGCAAATGTGCGTTTTCTAGTTGGATCGGCGGCATGATTTTTCTCGTCGTTTGGTCGTGTCTGAAAAACCGTTCCGAGTCTTTATGCTCTTTGCGTGCAAAGGGCAGTTAAGGATCGGTATCGTTGGTCTCGACGATTCGCTCGTCGGCCACTGGGCCGAGGATCTTTTGTGACAGTTCCGCGCGCGTCAGTTGTCCGGTGGCTAGCTGCTGGCGCAAGTCGCCAAGCGTGACCTCGTCGGCGAAGGGCCAAGGGGCGTCCTGTCGACAGGCGATGCCCCGGGCCCCGGCCAGGACGTCGTCGATGCGCTGGCGATGCCAATAGACAAAGGATTCGGGCAGCGCGTCGGGTGTAAAGAAGCCGGCGTCCAGCGTTTCGTCGCCTTCTTTTTTCAGTTCGCCGCCGACCGGTCGTGCCGCAAAGAGCAGGTCGTGGTCGCCGCCCTGGCACCAGGTGGGGCGCGAATAGACGCCGACCAGGTGTTGCAGTTCGACCTCTATTCCGGTTTCCTCGCGGGTTTCGCGCACGGCGGCTTGCGCGACGGATTCGCCCGCGTCGATTCCGCCGCCGGGCAAGGCCCAGATCTGGAAGTCCCGCCGCTTGATCAGCAACACGTTACCCGCATCGAGCACCGCTATTTCGACGCCATAGGTCGGCATTTTAGCGCAGGCCGATAACGAGCACGCGCAGATCCTCGTCACCGTCGTTTTCCAGAGCGTGTGAGCCGCCCGGATAGATGGCGGTGATATCGCCGGCTTCGACTGTGTTGCGCTCGCCGTCCAGGGTCATGGTGCCTTTGCCCGAAATCATATAATAGTATTCTTCGTCGTCGTGCGCGTGCAGGCCGATTGAGACGCCAGGGGCCAGCACATCGTCGTGCAGGAAACGCAGTTGGCGTCCTTCGACTTCGCTCGGGTCGAGCACATTGGTCCAATCGAGTGCGCCTTCGCCGTCGTGGCAATTGCGCAGCGGTTCCTGGCGCATTTCGCCGCGTTTTTTGAGTAGGGTGGTTTGGCTCATTACTGGTCCTCGGGGGTGTGCGGTTGCCAGTCGGGGTTGTGTGCGGGGATCTTCGCCTCGACGCTTTCGCGCCATTCCCGTAACAGCCGGTGCAGCCTGTCGCGGATCTCCGGCTCTGTCGCGGCGAGGTCCCGGTCCTCGCCGATATCCTCGCGTAAATTGTAGAGCTCCAGTCGCCCGTCTTCGAGGAATTCGATCAGCTTGTAGTCGCCTTCGCGCACTGATGAGCCGGGCGTCCCACCCTGGTTGCCGTAGTGTGGATAGTGCCAGAATACGGCGCCGCGGTCGAAGGTTTCACCGCGCAAAAGCGGCGCGATACTGACGCCGTCGCAGTGTTGCTCGGGGATCGGGTCCAGGCCGGCCAGTTCGAGTAGCGTCGGGTAGAAGTCGGGGCTGCTCACTGGTGTCGGGCAAGTGCTGCCGGCGGCAATTTTACCGGGCCAGCGGACCATCAGCGGTTCGCGGGTACCGCCCTCGTACATCCAGCCTTTGCCTTCGGCCAGCGGCGCGTTGCAG
This sequence comes from Gemmatimonadota bacterium, assembly GCA_018672475.1. Taxonomy (GTDB): domain Bacteria; phylum Latescibacterota; class UBA2968; order UBA8231; family UBA8231. The sequence continues at coordinate 3,331 of JABHFS010000209.1, forward strand.
GTCGGCGAGCCCTCGGCGGTGGCTAGCCCGCCATTGTCGGAGGTGAAGACGATGACGGTGTCTTCACTCTCGCCGAGCTCGTCGAGCAGATCAAAGAGCCGTCCGAGGTTTTGATCGAGGCTTTCGATCATCGCCGCGTAGACCGGGTCGGATTGCACTAGGCGGCGTTTGACGCGCTGGTCCTTTTTGTGCTCGCAGGGAAAGTACTCGCCCTCGGCGAAGGTCTGTACCTGATCGAGACCGAGCGCTTTCGCTTTCGCCTCGTATTTGGCGATGATTTCCGCTTTGGCCTGGATCGGGGTGTGCACGGTATAGTACCAGAGATTGAGGAAGAAGGGCCGGTCGTCTTTGTTGCGCACTAGATCAAGCGTCTGATCCGTCAGATAATCGGTCAGATAGGTGCCTTCGGGCACGTCGGCGTTTTCGAGTGGAGGAATGGTCCAGGGGCTAAAATAACCACCGCCGCCCGGCGAGCCCTGGTGCGCCCCGCCGACATTGACTTCGAAGCCGTGATCTTCGGGAAGGTGGCCGTCGGAACCTAGATGCCACTTGCCGACGTGCCAGGTCTGGTAGCCGCCTTCGTTGAGAGCGCGAGCCAGCGAGTGCTCCTTGCCCGGCAAGTGTTTGAGATAGGGCACATCGACGACTTGCCCCTTCGCCGGGTGCAGGTGCCCGTGCGCGTCGATCCAGTCGGTGATGCCGACGGTGGCCGGGTACTTGCCGGTGAGGATGCTGGCACGCGTCGGTGAGCAGACCGGACAGGCGGCGTAGGCGTCGCTAAAGCGCATGCCCTCGCGCGCGAGGCGGTCGATATTGGGCGTCTCGTAGAAGGGGCTGCCATAACAGACCAGGTCCTTCCAGCCCATATCGTCGATAAGGATGAAGACGATATTGGGCGGTTTCACGCCAGCGCTTTTTCGATGGCGGCGACCAGATCGGGATCGTCAGGTGTAGTTTTGGGTTCGAAGCGGGCCAGTGTATTGCCCTCTTTGTCGATGAGAAATTTTTCGAAATTCCAGGTGATGTCTTCTTCGCCGGCGAGGTGCGCGTAGAGCGGGTGGCGGTCGGTGCCGTTGACGTCTATTTTGGCGTAGAGCGGGAAGCTGACGTCGTACTTTGTTTGGCAGAATTCGAGGATCTGCGCCTCGCTGCCGGGTTCCTGTGCGCCGAACTGGTTGCAGGGGAAACCGAGGATGGCGAGGCCTTGTTCGCCGTATTTGCGGTGCAGCTCTTCGAGGCCGGTGTATTGCTTGGTGAGGCCGCATTCGCTGGCGACGTTGACGACGAGCAGGGCTTTGCCGGCGTAGTCGGCGAGGGAGGTGGGCTCGCCTTGGATGGTTTGCGCGTTGAAGTTGTGGGCGTTGCTCATGAGAGGCCTTTCTTGCGTTATGGCTTATGTGTGTTGTGTATTGAAAGTGATGTTATTGTTCGTTAAAGGTGTCAAGTGCTATTGACGGTCGCACCCCCGAAGCGACCTCGGCTGAGATCGGGTTTCTTGGATGTAAAGAGGATGTCTTATAGGGCATAGCCGATATCAAATCGTGGGGACTGTGTTTGTCCACACGAAACTTAAGTGGCGTGGCACTATACACCGTCGTTAATATTGGCATTTATCTAACTCGGTTCAACCGGATTGGATATGGGGCGACTGTCCATACGGGTAGATGCGTTAGGATACTGCTAATTATTAGTAGTCAAAAATAGTCAAAAGCAGGCAAACTAGCTTATTTTGTCCTATCTTTCACAAATACACGCCTGTTAACCCAGATCAATAGGACCAATGTTATGAGCGACCGACCGGCGATTGAAATTTACTCGATCGGCACCGAGCTTTTAAACGGCCAAATTCAGGATACCAACTCCTTTTGGATGGCGCAGCAGATTACGGCGCTGGGTGGTTATGTGCGGCGGATCTCCATTCTTGATGATGATATGAACGAGATGACGACGGTGCTCAAGGATGCCTGTACCCGAGGGACTCGGGTGGTGATTACTACTGGCGGGCTTGGGCCGACCCCCGACGATATGACGGTTGAGGCGATCGCCAGGATTATAGGGGTCGGCACGGAAGTCGACGAGAGTCTAGTCGAGCGCTATATGGAGAGCCGCAGCATAGAGAAACGCGAAGATGTCAGCGAGGGGCTGGTCAAGATGGCGACCAAGCCCGAAGGCACGATCGCCCATCCCAACCCGGCAGGTGTGGCGCCTTGTGTCGAATCGAAAGTCGGCGATACGACGATCTACAGTTTGCCCGGCCCGCCGCGCGAGGTCGAGGCGCTCTTTCGGCAATCTGTGGAAGGCGCGCTGGCCGATATCTACGACGATACCCGGCTATCGCTCAGGGTGGTTGTTAACTTGCCCGAGTCGCAGTGCGGGCCGATTTTGCACAGCGTGATGGGGACCTACCCCAATACCTACCTCAAGGCCTTTGTCGCGTTGAGCGAGCGCACTTCCGATGGCCAGCGTTTGCCGGTAGATATCGTGGCTTGGGCCAAGGACGGAGAACAGGCGCAGGCCTTGCTCGACAAGGCGTTGGCAGAATTCCAGGCCCAAGCGCGCGAGAAAGGTAGTGAGGTCGAGGTCGTCACCGACTAGCTCATGAGTGTATTGCAGACCAAAGACCTGATCCAGTATGAGGATGAGGGCTATCTGATTATGCGCGAGGCCTTCTCACCCGAACGGGTCAAGGCCTTGCGCATGGCGGTAATCTCTATGATTGACCGTGGATTAGAAGGCGCGTGCGAGCTCAAATGGATCGATCGCGACAAGCGGTTGCTGGCGCGCACGGAACATATGCTGCACCCCGATAAATACGATCCGGCCTGGGCCGAGTGGTTGGCCGAGGACCTGGTGTTCTATATCGACGCGCTGATCGGCGGCCCGGCGCGGCACAGCCTCTTCGGCATGCTGGCCGCCGGCGGCGGCCAATCCTACCGCCAGGCCTGGCACCGGGATATTGGCAAACCCGGCGCAGAAGACGAGATGGATTTCCTAGCGCGTTTCCACGGGCAATTCGTGCAGTTCAACGCCCCGTTGGTGTCGGGCGATAGCTTCCTGCAGATCGTGCCCGCCAGCCATCTGCGGGTCTCTACCGATAGCGAATTGCGGACGGCGCAGGACGGTGCTGCAGCTGGGACCGAGGATATGCCCGACGCGATGGTAGTGGAGTTGGAGCCGGGCGATATCGTCTTCTACAACGCCAACCTCTGGCACCGCGGCTTTAATCCAGAGGGTAAGAAACGCTGGACGCTGCACTGCGCTTTCTGGAAGCAGGACTATGTGGTGATGAGCCACGAGTACGGCCAGCGCGTGGCGCTGATGGCGGAAGGGCATATCGAGCGCATGCCCGAGAGGACGGCAGAGTATGTGCGGCGTTATTTGGCGAAGTATCCGGAGGCGAATCCACCGACCCTGTTGGACCTGTAGGGGCGCCCCCCGGTAGATTTGCTTTTTTCCTGTTCCAGCTTCCTAAAATTCTATCTATTCCGACTCGCTTAGATCCTCGATCGTCAGCCCCGATGCCGCGCTCTTTAGCCCAGTGACTTCCGTGCCTTGTCGAGTGCGTCGTAGCAGAATTGCGCGGTGGCCCAGGCGTCATAGCCTTCGACATTCCAGATCTGGCCGGTGACCTCCGGGCAGACGTAGCGATCCCAACCGGCGTCGACGATAGCTTTGAAATAGGCGTCGATATCTAGCTCGCCGTCGCCGGGCAACTGATAGTGGACCTTGTTTTCTTCGTCACGATAGCCGCCCTTGATATGGTTGTGCACCGCGTATGGGAGATTGAGGTCGATCGAGTGCTGCAGGTCGATGCCGTCGACCCAGAAGTGGCTATAGTCGAAGTTGAGGCCGAGGTGCTCGTGTTTGGTCTGTTCCATCAGCCAGACGGCTTTTTCAGGCGTTTCGAAGTCACTGCCGGCGTGTGGCTCGATGGCGACGATGGCGTCGTACTCGGCGGCTATATCGGCGACTTCTAGGACTAGTTCGACGATGCGATCTTTGCCGGTGTCCCAAGTGGGCTGTGGGTGGCCGAGGGTGGTGCTGACGACCATGGGATTGTCGTCGATGCGCAGCTCGCGGCTCAGTTCGAAGGTTGCCTTGAATTGTGCGAGTTGCGCCGCGCGACCTTCGCCTTCGACACAGGGCGAAAGCAGCGCCATCAACGCCGGGGTCGGCCAGCCGAGTTTATGGAAGAGGTCGGCGAGTTTTTTGCGCGCCGCAGCGTCCATGCTCGCCGGCTCGGTCGGCCAACTAGGGGAGACGGCGATTTCCATGCCCTCGTAGCCCATATCCTTTAGGCGCGGCAGAGCTTCGAAGACGTCGAGTTGTTTCATGCCGTAGGTGCTGTAGTAGAGTTTCATGCTGTGGTCTCCTATAGCGCGACTCGGTGATAAGTAGCTCGATCTAGTTTCATCCGATGGTCGGGGCAAAGATAAGCAGTATGTGCCGTCGGGGCGAGTCTTTAGTCGTCGGCGCGGGTCGTCCTCTTTGAGGTTCCAGCCGGTGATCAACAGGGTCGCGAGTTTGGAGCCTGCTCTTTGAAAAGCCGCGCTAACTCGTCGCCAGGTTTGCGGGGATGCCGAGATCGACGATCAGCAAATCGAAGGCGCCCGGGGGTGAAGTGCTCGATGGGGCCTCCAGCCCGTAGGCGTGCAGATCGGGTGAAGCATTGATAGTTGGTGCAGGGCTGCAAGCACTTGCCTGCTCGGGCAAGCCCGCTCCCAAACCTCAGGCTAGCTTGAGCAATGACGCAGAGGATGTTTATAATGTAGGGGTATTGGTGGGTTACACCGATCATAAAAATTGAGGGTAAAAGGAGGGCAATGTATGCTTAAGCGTAGATACGGAAATAAAGAAGATGAGCTGTCGATTTTGGGGTTTGGGGGGATTATGGTCCGGGATACGGAGCCTTCGGAAGCGGACGAATTAGTGGGTAGGGGGATTGATAGCGGGATTAATTATTTTGATATCGCGCCGGGCTATGGCAATGCGGAGGAGAAGCTGGGCCCGGCGTTGCAGCGATACAGGAACGATGTCTTCTTGGCGTGTAAGACGGGCAAGCGAGACGCGGCGGGGGCGCAGGAGGAACTGGAGCGGTCGTTGCTGCGAATGCGGACGGACCATTTTGATTTGTATCAGTTGCACGGGATGACGACGGATGAGGACTTTGCCGAGGCGACGGGGCCGGGTGGTGCATTGGAGACTTTTGTCCGTGCACGCGAAGAAGGTAAGGTGCGCTATTTGGGTTTTTCAGCGCATTCGGCTGAGTGCGCGTTGGCGCTGTTGGATTACTTTGATTTCGACTCGGTGCTTTTCCCGATTAACTGGGCGCATTTTCTCAACGGGGGTTTTGGGCCGCAGGTAGTGGAGAAGGCCGAGGAAAAAGGCGCGGCGGTGCTGGCGCTGAAGGCGATGGCCTATGGCAAGGTCGCGCCAGAGGCGGAAAGACCTTTTGCCAAATGCTGGTATCAGCCGATTGAAGAGCCGGAGTTACAGGATCTGGCATTGCGTTATTCGTTGAGTCAGCCGATTGTCGCGGCGCTGCCGCCGGGGGCGGAGGATTTTTTTGCGCGGGCTATTGATATTGCGGAGGGGTTTGTGCCGGTGACCGAGAGTGAGGTGGAGGTGTTGCGGGGGCAGGCGGGGGAGCCGTTGCAGATGTTTCGGCTGGCGGAGGCGGGGGGTTTTCCGGGGATTCCCTAGCGGTGGGTGGACGGAGAATAACCTCAGATTCGCTTCCGAAAACATTGGAGATAGAAAAATGTGATAGCCTGGATTTCTTGTGAGAGAGAAGCGAGAACAGACGGTACCATCAAATAAATTAAATGGCTGCGAATGCTGGTTTCGTTTCAGCGCTTAAGAAAGAAGTCCAGCGAAAAAACCGGCGCGGCTAAGGCGTTATGCAGCCGCGCAGTGCCCATCGCACTCAGTGAGATTTCTGTGCGCTCGTCGAGGCCGCCGTGTACCGCGTCGTTGCCATTTCCCAAGGATTCCAGTCCGCGCAGGTGCAGGATGGCGGTTCGTTTGTTTTTGATCGTGTACCCCACCTCGACCGCGTAGAGATATTCGTCCGAATAGCCTTTGACCCAGTTGTTGAAGCCGATGTCAATGTTGAAATAGGCCGGGATGGGGTAGAGCGAGTTGCCAGCTTGCCGGCTTGCCGGCTTAGGATCTGATTGGTTTCCCCGTCGCCGGTCAAAAGGTCGTTGGCCTGTGTGTCTTTGCCCAGCGCTACGTCTAGCGCCGGCTGGCGCTGATGATGGTCGTGCCGAGATTGGCCGGCCGGTAGTGCAGACCGAGTTGCGCGTCGGCGATGCCGCTGACGTCGGGTTTAAACGGCTCTGCGCGATCGGTACCAGGGCTACCTGCTCCGGGTCGGCGGCAATACGGACTATTACGGGTTCGCTGACGATATCGTCGAGGGTCATGTGCTCGACGCCGATGGCGTATGCGCGTTGGTCTTGCCGAGTGGTTCTAGGTAATCGCGCTTTTTTAAGCGCGGCGTAGTCGACACCTGCGGATTCGTCAACGTAAAAAACACCTCGATACATAGGGGCCTAACCGTTGATGGGCTTGGTCTTTATTGTCTTCTGCCCTGATATTTATTCGCGAGAGCGCTGCTATCCGGTCTCTTATTTAATCGTGTGAAAGGGAATTCATATGCGCATTTCGGCTGTAATGGGAATTATACTTTGCTCTTGCCTGGCGTATATCGCCTGTGGCTCTGACGACGATGGCGGGCAAAACCCGGTCGCTGCCGACGGCGATATTAACAGCGGGGCAGCGCCCGGCACCGATGGCGACGGCAACAACGCCGAGACGCCGAACACCGACAGCGATGCCGATAACACAGAAACGCCAGATGCCGATGGGATCGTGGATATCACCGGGGCTTTTTTCACCAACTTTGCGGCCAATTGCGCGACCTATGCCAACTGTTATGTCTCGTTGGTTGTGGATGTGCAAAATGGTAGCAGTTTTGCCGGAAACCTAAAAATCACTGTGGACGGAGATAAGTGCCTCTTTGCCAGCAACGCGATCCCGAACCACGATTTCAATGCCAGCGGCAATTTTGCGACCCTGGCCTCGGCGCAGGAGGTGAGCTACGAGATTTCCGCGATTCCGACGACTGCGGCGAGCGTTACGTATCTGGTGTTGGGCGATGACGCGGTGTTTCTCAACGGGGTAAAGCTCGACTTGCTAGCCGCCGCCTGTTACGACGTGGGCTCCGAGCCTTTGGGTCGGGAAAATATCGGTTGTGGTCCCGACCAGAACGACAACCCCTGGCGTTACGACCCGATGTCGCCGCTCAATAATTTTGGCACCGACGAGCACAACGCGCATACCCAGCCCGACGGTACGTATCACTACCACGGAAACCCGATGGCGATGTTCGAGACCGATTGCGCGACCGGGACCGCCTCGCCGGTGATCGGTTTCGCCGCGGACGGCTTTCCCATCTACGGCACGTGTTTTGACGATAATGGCACGGTGCGCAAGGTGCTGCCGAGTTATCAGCTGAAGATGGGCGGCGGCGCGCGCGAGGATGTCTCCGGTTATACGACGCCGGTCGGTGGACGCGGTTCGGTCGCCAGTTCCAATTACGACGGACAGTTTCGCGGCGATTACGAATACGTGGGGGGGTCGGGCGATTTGGACGGGTGCAACGGCATGATGGTCAACGGGCAATACGGCTATTTCGTGACGGATGCCTATCCGTGGGTTTTGGGGTGTTATAGCGGCACGCCGGACGGGTCTTTTTCAATGGCGATGGGGCCGCCCAGGTAGCTAGCGCGTCGCTTTTAGATTTTCACTGACGCTCTTAGATACATACGACAGGGGTTATGCCATGATTGGTGTAACCCCTGTTGGTGTACTTTGCGCTATTCGGTAGAACGATTGGTGTTCGTCGTCGCCGCCTTCGCTGTCCACGGGGTTGTTTCTGGCTTAGTCGATGATATTGCCCCGACGGTCTGGTGCAAAAGAACAGCCCAATGTGGATGCGAAAAACTCCGGGGCAATCGACCGTGGATTGATTGCCCCTAACAGTTCTCGTTTCTGTTAGGGTGTTTTTTGTTGTTTTTACCCCCATAGACGGCAAAAGATTGAAAAAGACGCAAGAAGGGTTTTTTTTGCGTACTTGCGAGTGCGACATCGTTGAGCCCTGCAGTTTATCAGCGCGCTATTTACAGGATCGAATGTACACGATCCTGTAAATGCGGCACGACGTCGCGCTCGAACCACGGATTGCGTTTGAACCAGAGGTTGTTGCGCGGGCTCGGGTGCGGCAGCGGCAGATACGCCGGTACGTATTCGCGCCAGGCTTGCGCGGTTTCGGTCAGATTCTTTTTGCGCCGGTCTTTCAAATAATAATGTTGCGCGTATTGGCCGATCAATAAGGTCAGCTCTATGGCGGGCATTTTCGTTAATAGCGCCTCGTGCCATAGTGGGGCGCATTCGGGGCGCGGCGGCAAATCGCCCGACTTGCCCGTGCCGGGAAAGCAAAAGCTCATCGGCACGATGCCTACCTGGGTGCTATCGTAAAAAACACTTTCGTCTGTGTTCATCCACCGCCGCAGGCGCTTGCCACTGGGGTCGTCCCAGGGTGTGCCGCTCTCGTGCACTAACCGGCCTGGCGCTTGACCGACGATGAGAATGCGCGCGGTCGGCGAGGCGCGTACTACCGGGCGCGGTCCGAGCGGCAAGTGTCCGGCGCAGACGGTGCAGTGGGCGATTTCTGCGGTGAGGATTTCGAGTGAATTTTTGTCGTTCATGGCGATTCTGCGTGTTCGTTGACACCTTTGCGGATGTCCTCTTCCATATCTTTGAGCGATTTTTTTTCGCGCCGCGATATGTCAGGCAGCCGATGTTTCGCGTATCTGCCGGGGGGCAATTACCTGTCCATTGTGGGGTGATCTAGCCTTTGCCATATCTGTTTTACCCTTGGGATAAGGCCCGAACAAGACGCTGCGATATCGATAAGATCAAAGCAAGCGAACAATGACAAAAAGGATCGCCCCAGGGCAGCATAGGCCCCGGGGCGATAATGCGAATTGCACATGCGAATTTTTACTCCGCGTAGACTGCTTCGCGCAATCCCTTGATATAACCAATCGCGAACAACCGCCCGATCGATGAATAGCCGGGGTTGTTGTTGTCGTCGCCCTCCATCGTCGGCACGTGGTCGGGGCGTAACACGCCCTCGAAGCCGATGTCGCGGTAGGCTTGCATGCAGGCATGCATATCGGTCTTGCCCTCATCGTGGAAGGTCTCGACAAAATTATCGGGTGTGCCGCGCACGTCGCGAAAGTGCACAAAATAGATCTTGTCGCCGAAGTGACGGATGACGTCGGGTAATTCCTCGGTCATCAGGGTGAAGTTGCCCTGGCAGAGGCAGATGCCATTGGCCTCGCTGGGCACTAGATCAATCAAGCGCTGGTAGTTCTCGACGCTGCGCATAATACGGCCCATGCCGCGGATCGGCGACAGCGGCGGGTCGTCGGGGTGCATCGCGAGTTGCACGCCGGCTTCTTCGGCGACGGGCACGATCTTTTCTAGATAGTACTTCAGATTGTCCCACAACTGGTCTTCGGTGACCTCGCCGGCGTCGGTCAGCGGCGCATTTTTCATCAGCTCGTTGTCATAACCGGTGACATAGGCGCCGCCGCGGCCGGGTGCGACGGTCGAGGTGCGGGTCCAGTTGAGTACTGGCATCCACTCGTGGCACCAGACCTTGATGCCGACCTTGCCCATATTGCGGATCAGGTCGATGGCGTATTCGATCTCCTGGTCACGGTCGGGTAGGCCGAGCTTGGCTTTGTTGAGCGGCGGCCGGGCTTCGATGACGTCGCAGTTAAAGCCGCCGTCCTTGAAGGCCGCTTTCATACGCATGAGGTTGGTGAAGCTCCAGGGCCGCTGGTCGGGGTGGACTTCGGCGGGGTCGCCCGAGCTGCCTAAGTCGAAGCCGGCGACAACATCGTCGACGCCGCATTGTTTGACCATCTTCCACAAGGATGAGGGGTGGCTGGGTAGGACTTCGGCGATTTTGATCATTGTGGTCCTCTATTTGAATGGTGAAGTGTGTTTAGTCTTGGTTGAGCCAGTGTTCAATCACGGGGCCTTGTGTTCCACCGACGGGGTCGGTTGCGGGCAAGGGCACTTTGGCGATGTTTTCTATAGCGCTGGGGCGCTCGCCGGGTTCGCCACGGCAGAGGTCCCAGTCGGGGCCGGGCGGATAGGCGCCGACGACGAGCAGGTCAGAAGAAGCACCTAAATTTTGATGACCGCAACCGGCGGGCAACAGGGCGACATCGCCGGCTTTGACGGTGAACACTTGACCGGTCTGGCCGCCGAGGCGGACTTCGGCGTGGCCGGCCGCGATACCGAGCACTTCGTGCGCGGTGCTGTGGTAGTGCGGGAAGGGGTAGATGCCATTGCGCCAACAGCCGCCGGTCCAGCCGTTTTGGGCGAAGAGGGCTTCGAAGGCGGAAGCCGGGTCGGAAGCAGCGGAGGACAGGTCGACGGCAGCGGGGTAGATGAGTATGGGCAGGGTGGGGTTGTTGGGGATTTGGCCGTCGTCTTTGCAGAGATAGGCAGTGGCGTTGGTATCGGGCATGGGAGCACTCCGGGTAGCAGTGGGGGAGGACGGGCATGGGGGGATTTCCCTGCGCTCATTCTCGCCGACCTTCCCTAGTCGGCTCCGAGGGGGGTCTGGTCCGATTTTACTTCCTGTGAAATCGGGACCGCAATCTTAGGCCCCCCCAACGCCTCACTCACCAGGGCAAATGGTATGACTGTTTTCTATAGATTATAAAAACTAGACGGCCACTAATCTAAGGGAAGGCAAAAAGGGGATCAACTGGGGAAGGTCGGGGAATAGTGCTTAGGCCGACAGCGGTGCGAATCCCCCAATAGCACAAGTCCGCGAGGCAGATCGAAGGATCGGGCATAAAGCCGGAGAGGATTGAATTTTGGAAAGTGCAGGTGCTCATAAAGACCGACGCGTAGTAACGTCGTCTATCGAATTCGAATAGGCCTTATACTAAGGCGTTTTACAGTAGGCGAAATTCGGATACAGCTCGATCGCGCTCGATTAGAGACTCTAGTCAAACCTGCTAAAGTTTCCAAGGTCTGGTTGGGGAGCGATGCAGGTTTTTTTGGGGGTGGAGATTTTATGTTGTCGAACATGACGGTGCAGATCAGAGCATAGCCGTCGGGTTTGAGCCGCGATTTGACGGCGGCGATGCCCTGTAGGCAATAGCTGATCGATGATCCGGTCGATGGCGCCGACTTTGAACCCGCGTTTGGCGAGGAAACAGGCGCTCGCCCGGTACCGGTACCCAATGTGTTTGGGGTAGTCGTATTTCATTGCGCGGTATTGGTGTATCAACGGATAAAGGGCGAGACCAATCCGGTTAGCGCGTCTTCGATGCGGATGCGGTGCGAGAGCAGAGTGTTTTTGGGCAGGTTGTCGGCGGGAAAGTAGTCGATGTCAGTGCTCTCGTCGGAGACCCGCAATTCGCCGGCGAAATAATCACAGGTGAAAACGTGGGTGATATAGTGCACGGTATAGCCGTCGGGGTAGCGCATAAACGGATAGCTCTCCGGTTCGGAATAAATGCCGATCAGCCGCTCGACGCGGACTTGCAGGCCCGTTTCCTCGAAAACCTCCCGTACCACGCCCTGCTCGACGGACTCGCCGATTTCGACATTGCCACCGGGCATGCCCCAAAAGTCGATGTCAGAGCGCCTTTGCATAAGGATCTTGCCGGTTTCGTCGCGGAGAAAGCCATTGGTAGCTACGCCGATACGGTCGGGTATTTTTTGCAGTGGTGCGCCGGTGCTGTCCTGCCATTTCTTATAGTCGAAATCTTCAGTTGATTGCACTTTCACGAATCCGTTCGGGTAAATAGAGTGATAGGTGACTAAAAACTAACGTCTACTAATCCGACTATGGCAAGGTCTATGTTATTTTTGTTGTGTTTGCCCCCGGCGCGAATGCGCGATATAGCGCTTGCCATTGAGCTCCATATCGCGCGGATAACTCTCGGCGGCGGGTGTTGGCATATAGCTTAGGTCCGGCGGATCGTGTGCGATTTTACGATCGTCCGGTCCGGATGACAGGTGACGACGTTGAAAGCGGGTGGCTGGAAGGTGTCGAAGTTGGTCTCGGTGTCTTGGGGCCAGAGGTTGAGATGGCAGAAGGTGCTGGCGACGCTGGTGCAGAGGATGCCGTTTTGAAATACTCTGCGTATCGCGGTGCACGTGGTCGAAGAAAACCCCGCGCAGTCTGCCGCAGGCCGGCAAGTAGCTAGGTCGCGGTGAGCGCGCGTTTATCGCTTCGACGAAGCGTTCGAGATTCTTATACAGTAGTGTGTTGTCGAGCGGGGTCCAGTCTCGTTTGGGGCCGAGGTGCGAATCGCTGATATGCAGATAATGTAGAGGCTCTGGCATTTTCTATTTCCAGATGGTGAAGCCGCCGTCGACGACCAGGTTTTGCCCAGTGATATAGGCGGAGGCAGGCGAGGCCAAAAAAAGCGCCGCGCCTTTGAGGTCGACGCCGTCTTGGCCCATACGGCCCATAGGTGTGGCCTGACTATAAGCATTAATAAAACCCTGCGGTTGTCCGCGCTCGAAACCACCGGGCGAGATGGCGTTGACCCGCACGCCCATCGGTGACAGCAGGCCGGCCAAATCGCGGGTCGCGCCGATGATACCGGCTTTGGCGGCGGCGTATTCGATGGGTTGCTCGGGCAGGCCGGTTTCTTCGTACATACGGCGGTCGCGGCCGCAGAGCCCGGCGATGGAGCCGATATTGATAATCGACCCCGACCCGCCTTCGGCCATTTTTCTGCCGAAGGCCTGACAGCAGTAGAGGATGCCGGTCAGGTTGGTGTTGACCAGTTGGGCAATATGTTCGGGGTCGCGGTCGAAAAAATGGGTGGGTTGCAGGTTGAGGCCGCCACCGGCGTTGTTGACCAGAATATCGGTGGATGTCCGCCAGGCCTGAACCTGTTCGGCGAAGGCGGTGACTTGTGCGTGGTTGCAGATATCGAGTGCGGCCGATAGGACATCGCACCCGTGTGCCGCGCGCAATTTCTCCGCCGCCGCTTCGGCTTTTGTCGCGTCGCGCGAGGTGAGCGCTATGTCGCAACCGGCGGCGGCGAGAATGTCGGCCATGTCGTAACCTAGGTCACGTGCGCCGCCGATTACTACGGCCGTTTGGCCGTTTAGGTCGAACATCGTTTCAGGTTGCATGCATTATTCCCAGAGCGTCAATGCGTCGGTGAATTGCCTTGTGGGTCCAAGGCAATAGCGGCCCATGCGCGTATATAGGCGTTTTCGTCGTCGCGCACAGCGTCGAGGGCTTGTTGGGCTGTGGGTGGTAAAGGCGTCATGCGGGCGAGTGTAGAGGCCGCGGTTTCGCGCAGGGAATCGGTCGAGAGCGACCAGCGGGTAACCGGTCGGTAGTCGTCGAGCGCGCCGAGCAAGGCTTGTGCGGTAATATCCTCCGGGCCGATTTGGCCGATGGCCTCGGCGGCATGGCGGCGGACCCATTCGTTTTCGTCGTTGAGTGCGGCGGCCAACGCAGATAGGGCCGGTCGGGCATCACGTCCGATATGGCCCAGGGCCGTGGCGGCGGCGGCGCGGACAGAGTCTTCGCCGTCTGCCAGCACTTCGATTAGAGGATTCAGCGCTGCGGATCCGGCGGCGGCTAGGCCGTAGACGGCGTTGAGTTGGCTGGGGCTGGTGAAGTCGCCGCGGTCGAGGTTGGCTTGCCAGTGTTCTGGCGCTTCGCGGCGCAGGGCGTCGAGCAATGGCCCGACGGCGCCCTGCGCCGCCAGCGCATAGGCGGCGTTCAGGCGCACCGGCTCGTCGGTGTCTTGTAGGCGGGCGGTCAATGCGGGCACGGCCTCGTTGGCGCGGGCCAGGCCGAGGTCATCGGCTGCGCGTCGGCGAATGTGCGGGTCAGGTTCGTCGAGTTCGCGGATGCGGGCGTTGATATCGCGCGGGTCCATTGCGGCTAAGGCCGGGCTTTCTTCGCCTCGGTGCCAGTGCCACATCCGCCGCGATAAGGTGCGGTGGTCTCCCTCCGCCGGTGTCCAAGCCGCACCGTGCGTGTCCCAGGCCGGGGCAGTGGGTTCGGCGCGTCGGCCAAAAAGGAATTTCAGCATATAGCGGGTTTGATCGCTAGTATTGGCCGTGGCCTTGTGCCAGATATCGTAGTGGGCGATGACGACGGTACCCGCCTCGACACAAAGTTCGAGACCGGGTGCGTCGGGTGTGGCGTCCATGTAGTGCTGGGTGCGGGGTTGGATCGCGGTCGGTCCCATGTGCTGGGTGATGGTCTGTGGATAGTAGAGCAGCAGCAGCCAACGGCCCCGATGACAGCGCGGATGACCGGTGATGGGGTAGTCCTTGTGCCAGGCCTGCGCTTGGCTGTCGGGGTTCCAATCGTGGCAATGCCGATGGGGGTGCAGGATATAGTCGGGGCCGAGCAGGCTGGTGAGCGCGCCATCGACGGCGGGGTCGGCGAAGAGCTCTGCCAGCTCAGAAACTTGCGGTAGCAGGTCGTTGCCGGGATTGCCATTTTTTTCGATCAATGCGTCGAGCTGGTTTTTTAGCGCCGAGTGATACGTGTCGGGTAGGGTCGGTTTGACGGTGATATGGCCGTCGACGATAAAGCGCTGGAGTGTCGCGTCGCCGAGTAGGTGGGGCTGTGGTTTCATAGCGATTGGCTTGTATTTCATTAGGCGTCAAATGCTCCATAAGCTTCAATCGCGGTGTCGTGGAAGAGCGCGCGGCGTTCGTCTTCGGCGAGATCAGCGCTCCAGTCGAGGAATTTTCCGTAGAGGTAGTTTATGCTGATGCCTTTGAACTTGTCGACGGGATAGTTGCTGGCGAACATGCAGCGATCTACTCCGAAGCATTCGATGAGTTCGCGGACGACGGCGCCGATCTTGGCCTCTTTGTCCGCATCCTCGTGGAAGCCGTCGCGCGCGAACCACGGCATCGAGAGCTTCATGTATACATTGGGCAGTTCGGCGAGATCGGCCATGCTTTGACGCCAAAGATTCTCGTGGGCGTCGTCCTCGCCGTCGTGCAGGAATCCGAGGTGGTTGGTGATGACGCGGACATCGGGGAAGTCGCTCAATGCGGCGGCCGCGTCAGCGACTTGGTGCGGGTGGCAGGAGAGATCGAAGGCGAGGTCGTAGCGCTGCAATAGCGCCAGGCCCTCGCGGAAGAGCGGGTGCGTGAACACGCCGTCCTCGACCTGCGGCCAGGTCAGGTCCGGGTTGTCGGGGTGGTGGTTGAGAATCATGCGTATGCCGCGCAGGCGTTTGCCGGCGACTTCGCGGTGCGCCTCGATGGTGCGTTCGGCCTCGGCGGTGTCTCGTGCAAGATGCGCGTAGGCTACGAGGCCGAAGGGCTGATCGGCTTCGGTGGGTCGCAACTGGTTGCAGACCCATGTGGTCTCCTCGACGGTATCGACGACAGCGCCGCCGGCCATTTGACCGACTACGGTTTCGACATGCACGCCGGAGACGCGTTGCAATTCGGTGGGCAGCGTACTCATATCCTGGAAGTAGTCGTCGGCCTTGTAGGGCGGGGGATCGCCGATGTTGGGATTGGCGCGTTCGGCGAGATCCCAGAGGTGGAAGTGCGGATCGCAGAGACGGATGGGGTGTGACATAGCAAAAGGCCTTTCGCGTTTAGAGCTGGGTCGGAATGTAGTCTTGTATTTGCTGCGATTTTTTGTCTTCGGTGTCGATCTGCTGCGGATAATATAGGGTCTTGGTGCGCGGCGACACAGCGCGCGGTTTGGTGGAGCGTCCAACGGCCGGTTTCGTCGCCGCGTTCGATAAGCCGCTGGTGGATGGTTTCGACGGAAGCAGTCAGGCAGAAGTGGTGAAGGTCCGGGGTGATTTGTGACAATCCGCCGTTGATCATGACGATCATAGGTGGCTCAGCCGAAGGCCGCTTTTACTTCGTCGGGCAATTGCAGGTGGGCGCCAGGGTGCTGGACGGCGGCGGCCCCGGCGGTGCAGGCCAGGTTTAGGACCTGTTGCTGGTTGGTGTCGAGCAAGGCGCCGGCGGCCAACACCCCGCTAAAGGCGTCGCCGGCGCCAACCGCGTCGACGACGGGCACCGGTTCGAGCCGCTTTTCGAACGAGGTTTTTGCATAGTGGAGCTGTGCGCCTTTTGCGCCGAGGGTGATGGCCAGGCAGTCCAATGCGAAGCGTGCGATAAGATCCACGGGCCGGTCGACGTCGGCGATTAGCCGCACTTCCTCCCACTCCTCGTCGTTGAGTTTGACGATGCTCGCCGCTTCGAGGCCAAAGAGCACGGTTTCTCTTGAGTAGGCGTCCTTGCGCAGGTTGATGTCAAAGAAACGGTGTCGGGGGTTGGTCGCGAGCAAGTGTTCTAACCCCGGGCGGTTGGCTGGGCTGCGCTGGGCGGCGGTGCCGTAGTAGATCAGGTCGGGTGGTTGGTCTAATGCTGGTTGTGTTTCGATATGGTCCCAGGCTACACCCGAGCGGATGGTATAGGAGGGCTGGCCGTCCTGCAGAAATACGTCGACGGTGCCGGTGGGCTCGGGCCGGTCGGCGACGTATTGCTGGCCTATATCGGCGCGGGTGAGAAAAGCTCTAGCTTGTCGGCCTAAGTCGTCGCGGCCCACGGCGCTGATCATCGCGACGGGGAAACCGAGTTGGCGCAGATTCCAGGCGAAGTTTAGCGCCGCACCACCCAAGCAGGTGCGGTCGGTAAAACAGTCGTAGAGGATTTCGCCAAAGACGATGCAGGAAAAGGTTGTTTTGTCCATGGCGTTTAATATAGGGAATAAGAAACGCTCTTAAAATCGCAGTTTAATATCGGGCTTAATTGTCGGAAGTGTGCTTGGGATGTTTGGTGGTGGTGGGGGCTACGGGGCTGGCCGCGGCGGAGACGTTAAATGCCCGGAGGCGCGCGTCGCAACGAGACCATCTGCACCCAGCACTAGACTCTAAGGTAAATTCTATACGTCGTACGTCTCGGGCCGGCGGTCTGCGTCGAGAAAGTCGCGCACAGGTTCAGCCGGGTAGCCGCCGCAGCGCTGTCGCTGCCAGACGAAGGGCACCTGTATATGGGCTAGGGCGATACCTTCGTAGTGGCCGGCGTTGGCGAGCAGGGTGCCATCGGGATGCACGATGGCTGATTGGCCGAACATCTGTCCAGCTTTCCAGGGCAAATCGGCGGGACGGCCGTAGCTGGAACGGATGAGATAGGCTTTGGCGTCCATCGCGCGGGTGCGCAACATGGCTTCGCTGGCGGTCTCGTGGTCGGAGCGCTGCAGCGACGGGAAAAACAGCAAGTCGGGTTTTAGGCGGGTGAAGGCGCTGAAGAGCTCGGGGAAGTAGATATCGTAGCAGATCGGGATGGCGACGCGGCCGTGCTCGGTGTCGAAGACCGTCAGGTCGCTACCGGCGCTTACCTTGAATTGCTCGCGTTCACCCAAGGTCGGGTGGATTTTGTCGTAGTGCCCCTTGATATGGCCTTGCGGGTCGATGAGGTAGGCGCGGTTGTAGAAGCCATCACCATCAGGTACGAGCATGGGTAGAATGATATGGGACGCGTGTTGTGCGGCTAGGGCGCGCGTGCGATCGAGCAATACGGCGTGGTTTTGCGCTAGAGTGCAGTACGCTGCGGAGTCGGCGCCGAAGACATTGAAGTATTCGGGCAGGCAACAGAAGGCAGTGTCTTTGGTGAGTGCCTCTTCTAATAGCGCAAACCCCTTTTCAACCATATGAGCGTGGGAGGCGGGCGAGGCTTCGTCAAGGCAAGGCGGTTGAATACTGGCGATGGTAATGCGTCGCATGGTTTTAGTGATCCCATCGGGTCAATTCCATCCACCGGGTCAGTGCGCGCTGCTGGTCCGAAAAGCGGGCGCGGATATCGGCGGGGAAGTAGAAGTGGTGGGCGTTGCGGGGTTCGCGCATCATGACATTGTAGTGGGCGTGTACATAGTTGAAGTAGAGGTTGCTGCGCGTGCCGGTCGTGGTCTTGGGTAGGCCGTCGTGGATCATGGCCTCGGAAAAGAGCAACACGTCGCCGGCTTTTCCCGTTACTGGCGTTGCTCCGGGCATGTCGAGGCCTTTGTAGTCGCGCCAGGCTAGGTCGAAACTGCTTTTATGCGAGCCGGGGATGCCGATTACGCAACCGTCCTCGGGGCCGTTGTCGGTGAGGAAGTAGACGATGTTGAACATGCGCGAGCGGATCTGGCCGTCTTTGTAGCTGAAGTCGGTGGTGGGCACGCCGCGGTGCCAACCGCCGGCCGGTGTGTCCCGCTCTTTCGAGATCGACCAGGTGTTGATCAATTGCGGCTCGCCGACGAAGGCCTGCAGATAGGGCCATATGCGCGGATGGTCGATCAGCCGGTCGAAAGCGGGGCTCAGACGCGGTAGGCCGTTGAGCCGGGTCTGGTGCGGAATTTGCGTTTCGCGGGTGGGGCGTCCAGGGGGGCCGGGTTCGAGAAATTGCATCCACTCGTCGGGGTGGTCTTGCGCTTCTAAGTGGCGCAGAGCGGTCAGGAGTTCGCCGCACTCTTCTTGCGACAATACACCGCGTAAGACGATAAAACCCTGGAGGTCGAAGAGGAAACGGTCCTCGATGCAGATCTCGGTCATAATCCCGTCCTTAGTTTGATTCAGTGGTATATGAGCGGATCTTTCTCGCCACCTCCGCTGTGCGATCCATATACGAACGGTCGCCGAACAACCAGACGTGAATCATATGAGTATTCAACCAATAGAACAACCGGCGGAGCTCATACCCTGGGCGCAGCGGGTGACTGGCCGTATAGACGTCAAAAAAAGTAGAGCCTACCGTATCAAAAATTTGTAGATACGCTAATTCGCATTCGACATCGGCGAACTTAGCTCCGCTCGGGTCGACCAGGCCCGCGAGGTGCCAGCCTTCTTCACCGCGATCCACCATGATATTGCCCGCCCAGAGATCCTCGTGGATCAGTGTCGGCGGCCCTTGGTCTGTTAATATTTCGGCTGCGTGCGTCAGGGCCGCGTCGATATCGCCGAGCACGGCATCCGTTAATTTTTCTTCTACATTGTCTCGCATGGCTTGCAGTTCGGGCACAAATATTTCCGCCCAGGATGCGACGCCGGGTTCGTGTATGCGTCCGTAGGTGGTTCGAGTATGGCGATGCAGGTCGATCAGGGTTTCGGCTAATTCGCGTTCGATCGCCGAGCGGTCTTTAGGAGCCAGGTCGACTTGTGCCATATTGGTGCCAGGTATCGTTTCTAACAGCAAGTAGCTATAGGGCATCGCCTGGTCGGCAGGGGCATAGTGATATGCGGTGGGCACCGGCAGGCGCGTGTGCGTCTTAAGATAATCGAGCCGCATGTATTCGCTCTGCAACCCGCTACTATCGGGGTCTGTGTTCAATTTGATGACGGCGGTAAACGGCGATTGCTCGAAAGTGAGTCGCAATGCCGTGTTAATCATACCGCCTTTAAGCGCTTCGATTCGCTCGCAGACAACATCGCATTTCAGCCATCGGGATAATACGGTGTCGGCCTGTTGCAGGGTAAGAGATAGATTAGTTGAGGGCATGGGGTGGCCTAGTTGATCCGTTGTTTATGTCCTGCCCATTCCAGCTCGCGCAGCACGAATTTCTGCACCTTGCCGGTGGAGGTTTTGGGCAATTCACCGAACTCGACCGCGTCGGGGCATTTGAAGTGGGCTAGGCGATCTCGGCAGAAGGCGATGATCTCTGCTTCGGTAAGCTCTTGCCCTTCTTTTAACGCGATAAAGGCCTTGGGGCGTTCGCCCCATTTTTCGTGCGGCATAGATACGACGGCGCATTCGAGTACCGCCGAATGGCGGACGATGGTTTGCTCGACTTCGATCGTCGAAATATTCTCGCCGCCGGAGATGATGATGTCTTTCTGCCGGTCGCGTAACTCGATATAGCCATCGGGGTGCCAGACGGCCAAATCGCCCGAGTGGAATAGGCCGTCGCGGAAGGCTTGGGCGGTGGCTTCGGGTTGCTGGTAATATCCTTTCATAATGGTGTTGCCGCGCATGGCGACTTCGCCGATGGTCTGGCCGTTGCGCGGTACGTCGTGGCTATTTTCGTCGACGACGCGTACATCCTCTGCGGTGATATAGCCTTGGCCCTGACGAGCGCGCAGCCGCGCTTGTTCTTCGGCGGGCAGCGCGTTCCACTCATCGGGCCAGGTGCAGATGGTGATTGGGCCGTAGGTCTCGGTAAGGCCGTAGAGATGGATGGGCTGGAAGTTGAGTTTTTTCATCTGGGCTAAGAGGGTGGGCGAAGGCGGCGAGCCGCCCATCGAGACGGTAACGGGCTGATCGAGGGCATGTGCTTTAGCGCTGTTGACCATCATGATCTGAATAGTCGGCGCGCAATTGTAGTGGGTGATGCGCTCGTCTGCGAGCAGCGCCCAGACGGCGTCTGGCTCGATACTACGTAGACAGACGTGCGTGCCGCCAATTGCGGTTATAGCCCAAGTGCAACACCAGCCATTGCAGTGGAACATTGGCAGAGTCCACAGAAACACACTGTCTCGGTCGAGGCCAATTTCGACGATCTGTCCCATGGCGTTTAGATAGGCGCCGCGGTGCGTGCAGAGTACGCCTTTCGGTTGGCCGGTAGTGCCGGAGGTGTAGTTCATGGAGAGGGGGGTTTCTTCGTCGTCGATAACGCGCAGCAGTGGATCGGGGCTCGCGGCGGCGAGGAATTGTTCGTAGGGGTCGTCTGCTTGGCCGGTGTCGGTAATGCGAATAAGTTGGAGTTGAGCGAGGTCGAGTTCGGCGATTTGCGGGTAGAACGCTTCGTCGATGAAGAGGAAGCGCGCGCCGGAGTCGGCGAGGATATACGCGACTTCGTCGGGTTGCAATCGAATGTTAACCGGTACTAGGATGCCGCCTAACGCGGGGATGGCAAAGTGGGCTTCGAGCAGGGCCGGGGTGTTGGGCGAGAGTATTGCGATGCGGTCGCCGAGGGTGAAGCCGGCGTTTTGTAGACCCGAGGCGAGGCGGCAGACGCGCTCGGAGAATTGCGCGTAGGTGTAGCGGCGCTCGCCGTATACGATAGCGGTCTTGTTGGGATAGACGCGGGCGCTGCGGCGCAGGAAGTCGACGGGGGTAAGTTCGCTGCGGTAAACTTTATCGCTGCTCATGGCTGTATTCTATCAGATAATAAATCTGCTTGGATCGGTTGCTGTCAAAACTGCGGATGTCCGCAGTTTTGACAGCAATGGGCGATGCCATTACACCGCGTCAACTTGCGGCAGAATCGTAGTCAGGTAAGTCGTAGGTCGGGCGATGCGCAAAGCGTTTGAGCTTGAGGTGCAGATGTGCTTTTGCGGATCGGTCGAGTTCGATGCAGACGTGTCGTTCATCGAGTGCTATATCCTCGCCGTCGAGCGAGGCGCCGGTAAACTCGTGCTCGGCGAAGGTCCCGGCTTGGATGAGCACGCGGTGACTCGATACCGGGTCGGTGTTGACGAATGTGAGATCGATGCTATCAGCGGTTACGTGTTCCGCAAGTACCGCTACATGTCGGGGCAAGCCCGGTCGTTTCAGCATCGGGTCGAAGTAGCGCACATGCGATAGCAGCAGGCCGCCATTGTACATCGCGGCGGGCGTACCCATGCTCATCTGCAGCAAGCCCTCCGGCACGACGGGATTCAAATTATGAAAGTGATAACACTCGCGTGTTTCGGGGTCACTGTCGTCGGCGTAGAGGCGGTCGAGGC
This sequence comes from Gemmatimonadota bacterium, assembly GCA_018672475.1. Lineage (GTDB taxonomy): Bacteria > Latescibacterota > UBA2968 > UBA8231 > UBA8231. The sequence goes on from JABHFS010000209.1 coordinate 25,107, forward strand.
TCTGTAGGATGCCGGTGTGCGTCTCCTCGATCATCTGTTGGGGATAACTGGGGTGGAGCCCTTCGATAAAGGCGAGCCACGCGGTGGGCGGACAAGGACCCGCTTTGCCAGCGTGCCAGGAGGGCGAGGTGGTGTTGAAGCCTGCGCGATCGGGGAAGACCTCGTCGAGCCGGGCCAGGTCCTCGTCGCTCTGGCTTAGATAATACAGGTGGATATAATAGAGTGGATCGGGCTTGCGGTAATCGAACCAGCCTTGGTCGCCGTGCCGCGCCGGCACCTTGATTATCCCGTCTTCTTCGCGGCGCAAATCCCACAGCATATCCAGTTGCGAGCGGCAGAGGTCGAGCCAGGAAAAATCCCCGGTCATCAATGCCGCGCACGAGCCGGCGACATAGGACGGCTCGACGATCATGCGCGCCCCGTGCGGCCAGCGCCAGCCGTAGTAGCCGCCCCACCACTTGCCATTCATCAGCTCACCGATTTCGCCATTGGGTCCGATATTGTCGGGTACGATGCCGCCGTTTTTGTCACGGTGGTCCATCCAGGTCTGGATATAGTCGAGTACCCAATTTTTGTATTTGTCATCGCCGGTGTAGATATAGGCGTGCGTGACCATGCTAGTGGAGTGGAGATTGAGCGGCACGTCGTTTTTGGTCATGCGGCTGTTGATCAACGACAGCACGCGCTCGAAGACTTCGTCGTCGGTCCAGTCGGCTTTGACGTGAGGGTCGGTGGCGTCGAGCCCTTCCATGTCTTCGAAGGGGGCCAGGTATTGGGCGAGGATCGGGCGGTGGTACTCCCAGTCTACCTGTGTGGTTTCGAAGCGCGGCCCTTTGCTGCCGTTGAGCGGCGAGCGCAGCTTTTTGCGTTCGGGATCCCAGTTGGGGGCTTGGGGATCTTCGCCGATGTACATCGCGGCGAAATCGAGTGCCTGTTGGCGATAGCGGTCGGGATCGGCGAGGGCTAGATAGTAGTGGTAGGTGTAGCTCTCGCTGTGGTGGAACCAGTCGAAGCCGGTAACAAAGCCGCGCTCGACGGTGCCAAAATTGGTGTATTGGCGGGTGATCGCTTCCCATTCCTTCTGGCCGAGTTGGTGAATGTAATCGTTGCCGCCCAGAAGATAGAATAGCGGAAAGGAGAGAAAGCTCTCGTAGCCGTTGTCGGTGCCGTCCATGCTGGTCCACTCGCTGCGGAAGACGAGTTGGCCGTCCTCGTGTGTCGAGTGCTCGACGAAGGGCACGGCGGCGCGGTCCATCAGATCGATGAGTGCGCGTTGGCGTACGGCCCAATTGGGCGGAGTGGCGCGGTTGGTGGTGGTGAGCGTCTGCATGGCTTAGAGCCTTTTTATGCAAAAGTTAGAAAAGCGAACCCAGTGTTCGCCTTCTTCGGGACCATTGTAACACTGGATGCTGACCTGGTCGTCGTTGGGGGCGGGTAGCTCGCCGGTCTCTGCCGTTTGGAATTCGCTTTCGCCTGCGGGGCGGTACTGCGCTTCCCAAGAATCTGCGGTGACTATCAGGCGCAGTCGCACGCTTTGCGTGGGCATTTCTTTGCGGCCGGGAATAATGAAAAGGCCGCCGTCGATCAGTTCTTTGACCAGCTTGAAGACGGGTTTGCCGTCGACGTACCAGGTGATGCCGGCTTGCTCGTATTGCTGGATGGGGTGGGTGTGATTAAAGATGTCGATTTCGATGGCGTAGGTGCCTTGCGAGCGGTCGGGGGCCGGGCGCAGGAGGGCATTTTGCACGTCTCCGGCGTTGCCGGGTTCGACGCGGATTTCTAGGCCTTGTTGGGTGGAGCGCCAGTAGGTGGAGTGTTCGCGCAGCCAGGTCCAGCCGTCGCCTAGGGCGTTGTTGAGATCATCGGTGAAGATGGCTTGTTCATTTCCGTTAGGCATAGCGGGTGTACCTCCGAGTTGTTTTGAGTGCGTCTCAGGCTGCGGGACAGGGGGCTGGTCTTCGGGCAAAGCTAAGGCGGGGCAGGGCCACCTTAAAGGGCGATGGGATTGGGGCGATATAGTTCAATCGTAAGGCCTTTGGGTGGTTTTGCCACGCGACGGTCCCCTTTCCCTTGGCGGCGTCGGGTGGATGGGAAAATGTCAGGGGTATAGTTAGCTATAAGTGAGGAGTGAGTCAACTTATATAAGTTGGTTCTTTATAGCATTGATCACTTTGTCGATGTGGCGAATGCCCTCGTTTCCGGGGCAGAGTTTGTCGGTTAGGCCGATGTGTTCTAAGTGTTTTTTGGCCAGGGCGCCGACGAGGTAGATGCCGGGTTTTGTTTTTGACTCGAAGGTCGATTCGTCGTGGGATGTGTCGTCGCCGAGGACGCGTTGTAGGAGCGGTTCGTCGGGGCGGTGGCCTAGAAGCATAAAGCACTGGTCGAAGGGCCATTGGCGTTCGCTGTCGGGTGTTTGAATTGAGGCGATTTTGTCGGCGAGGGAATGGACATTACTCTCGGGAAGGATCTCGGTGTTTAGCAGTTTGGCGTCGGGTTGGCCCCATTTGGTCTTTTGGTCGTGGAGGATTTGCTCGATTGCGTCGAGGGGCTTTTTGGTGACCCAAAGCACTTCGTTGAAAGGGCAGAGGGCGGTGATGCCGTCGGCGGAGGAGAAGCCGCCGCCGATAAAGAGCAGGCGCTGGTCGCGGATGTGCTGCCATTCAGCGAGATAGTGGTGTACGGTGGGGGCCTGTTCACCGGGGATGCCGAGCAGGTTGGGCTTGTCATAGGCGCCGGTGGCGAGCACGACGACTTTGGCTTTGTAGCGGGTATTGTCGTCCTTTTCGCGGACGGAGAGTAAGAAGTTGCCTTGCAGGCCTTGAATATCGCTGAGGGTACTGTGGGTTTTGATCGAGAGCTTGTATTTTTCGGCGAAATCCACATAGCTCTGGATGAGCTCTTCAATGGTGGAATGGTAGTCGTCGCCTTGTTGGGCCAGGAGCGGGTCGTCCGGGTCGAGTACGATATAGGGCAGAGGCGAGTGCACCGTCATGGCGGGCATATAGGTCGTGAGGTTGTGGCAGATTTCGCCGCGTTCGAGCCCCAGGACATTGAGGCCCATTTCCTGCAGGACTTTGAGTACGGCGAGGCCCCAGCCGCCACAGCCGACGACGACGACCTCGTAGGTGTGTAGTTGATCGATTTCATTGATAGTCATAGTGGGGTCTATTTAGCTATTGGCGGGGCGTTCGTCAACTGTAGAGGGTCGGGGATAAAGTCCGCGTCGATAGCGTAGAGCATCTCCACGATTTGTCGGGCGATGTCGGTGGTGATCAGGTCTTCGTAGATCGAGCCACCGCTGCCGCAGACCCATGGCACGTCCCGGTGTAGCGCCGAGGCGGAAGGGCGGGCGGTGGCGATGGAGATATGCAGACCCTGCCGCCTCGGCAGGCGTCAAGCGCGTCGAGGCGCCGCACGGAAATGCGGCCGTCGCTTTGGAAGAGTGTGCGGTCGAGGTCTAGGGCGATCAGGGCGATGCGGTCGTCGGTGGGGTTTACTCCTCTCGTAGCGGGTCTCCCGAGCAAACGTGGAAGTGCAGGTGTTTGGAGTCTTGGTATTCGCCGAGATTGGTTAATACTCGGCAGGCGCCGTGCTGCTCGGTGATTTCGGCGGCGAGTTGGCGCACGACTTTAATTATCTTGGCTAAAAGGATCTCGCCGCCGTCGCCTAGATCGACCAGTGAGGGCGTATGCGCTTTGGGGATGACAACCAGATGCACCGGCCAGAAGGGACGGCTGTGGTGGAAGGCGAGCACCTCTTCGGTTTCGGTGACGACATCGATGGGTAGCTTGCCGCTGAGAATCCAGTCGCAGTAGATGTCGTTGCCTACATAGGGCTCGTGCGCCATTTAATCTTTTCCCAATAAATAGCGATCAAACCATTTGCCCGTCGCGTCGATATAGCTGGGCATATCGCCCGCGCCGCCAAAACTTGGCCCATGGCCGCCGCCGGGCACGCGGATCAGCTCGATGTCGACGCCGGCTTTTTCGAGAGCTTCTTGCATCATCGGCGACTGCTCGTAGGGTACCTGCGGGTCGGCGTCGCCGTGCAGGAGCAGGTGCGGCGCGGTTTGCGCGGTGACATGCAGGGCGGGAGAGGCGGCGGCCTTGGTTGCGGCCGAGACCTCGGTCCCTTGCCCGTCATCGAAGAGATTGTGGCCGACTTGGTCTCGCAAATCGAGTGGGGCCGCGCGCGCGACGACGCATTGTGCTTTGGCTGATTCGCGTTCGACGGGGTCTTCGTTGTTGAGGTCGCCTACGCTCGGGAAGGTGCCGAGCGAACTGACCAGATGGCCACCCGAAGATCCACCGAGCGCGCCGATTTGCTCGGGATCAATGCCGTACTCGGCGGCGTGATAGCGGACAAAACGCATCGCCCGTTGTGCGTCTTCGAATGGGCCCGGATAGGGGAAGCGGGGCACGGCGCGGTGGTTAATGGAAAAGACGGTGTAGCCCCGCTCGACCATCGCCTGGCCCCATATATCGTACTGCCCGCCCTCTTTTAATGGTGGTGCGTTGTAATTGGTCGGCCGGCGCCAGCCGCTGCCGGAAATAAAAATGATGCCGCGTCGATTGCTTTTCTCGCCGGTATGCACGTCCATCAGCAGAGCCAGGCCCGAATACATACCGTAAATGATATTGCTTTGCATTGGCATTGTTTTACTCCTCTTTTAGGGCCGCGCGGTCTTCGGCGATCATCTTGGCCCAGATTGCTCGTTCGCGTTTTTCGAGCTCATCGTCTTCGCCGAAGAGGCGCAAGACTCGGCGGTCGTTCTTGGCACGGGCTTCGTCCTTGATCCCCTCGATCAGTGGATGGCGAAAGGTGTCGCGGTGCGGCAGGCCGAAGCGTTGGAAATAGGCGCTGATAAAGTAGCGGATCTCGCCGGAGGTGTTGATTGAGCCGGCGTGCAGGATCTCGTTGTGGGTGTAGACCATATCGCCGGCTTTTAGCTCGACCAGTTTTTCGTTGGGTTGTGGATTTCCAGCGTCTTCATCAAGGATAAAGGCGTAGTCGAGGTGCGAGTCGACGAGGATACGCAGGTGGCCGGTCTCCTCGTTCATGTCTTGCAGATAGGTTATGCAGTTGCAGGCGGTGGGTGCGGTGTAGACGCGGTCTTCGAGGTGGTGGCTGTTTCCATGTCGGCCCCAGACGCCGGAATAGTTGAAGGCGTCGCGGTGCCAGCGGTCGACTTTTTTGCGCTGGTCGGGTGTGCGGCTGGGATAGCCGGTAATCTCGTAGCCGTCGAGCTGCACGAAGGGCCCCATGACGTGTTCGGCGTAGTCGAGCAGGGTGGGGTTGAGCAGGTGTTCTTTGAAGAAGGGGCCGAGTTGCTCGTCGGCCAGCACATTGGCGATGGATGCGCGGATGCGATCGGGGTGTTGTGTGTGGCGGCGGCGGAATTCGGCGTCGACGGTTTGGCAGATGTGTTGCAGGCGGTCGGGCGACATGAAGTTTTGGAAGACGGTGTAGCCGTCGCGGCGGTATTCTGTGAAGTGATCTTTGATTGAGCGGTGCATGGTTTTTTATTCCTTGAGGCGATGTGAGGTTGACGGTTTGCCTTGGGGTTTTTCCAGAGCTGATGCACGCATCGCTAGGCGCTACGCGCCCTTTGGGAGCTCGCCCGGCTCCTGCCGGCCGCCGAGGCGACGCTGCTATTTTACAATCCTGCAAAATAAGACTGTCGAAATCCGCTCATGAGGAAACCCCCAAGCAAGCCTATGATAAATTATCGATAGTAAGATTCCTAAGAAAAGAGAGTCTTTTATAACACGATAAAAATGGTTTATGTGCGAAGGTCGTTCACCCACAATGCAGCGCTATCGGTAGGCATATCTTGGCCAGTCTCGACAATCAGATATTACGCGTCTTTCCCGTTTACTTTCTGCATCGCCGCCAGCACGCGCGCCGGGTTTAGCGGCAAGTCGTCGATGCGTACGCCGATGGCGTCGTAGAGGGCGTTAGCTATGGCGGCTAGCGGCGGTACGATCGGCACTTCGCCGACGCCGCGCACGCCAAAGGGATGTCCCGGATTGTGGACCTCGACGATGACGGTGTCGATCATTGGTAGGTCGAGCGCGGTGGGCATGCGGTAGTCGAGGAAGCTGGAGTTGAGCATCTTGCCTTCGTCGTCGATGAAGTATTCTTCGCTGAGCGCCCAGCCGATGCCCTGGGCTGCGCCGCCCTGGATCTGGCCTTCGACATAGGACGGGTGCACGGCCTTGCCGGCGTCCTGCACGGCGGTGTAGCGCAGGATCTTTACCTTGCCGGTATCGGGGTCTACTTCGAGATCGACGATGTGGGTGGCGATGGTCGGCCCGGCGCCAGACGGGTTGACACCGGCACTGGCGATGACGGGGCCGCCGGTGCTCTTTTGCTGTGCAGCGAGTTCGGCGAAGCTCAACGTCTCGCCGAGTGCGCTGCAATGGGCCGCGCCTTTTTCGTAGGTGACCTTATCGACTTCAGTTTCCCATAGTTCGGCGGCGCGGGCGATGAGCTGTTTTTTCATGTCGCAGGCGACTTCGTAGGCGGCCCAGCCGGTCTTGAAGGTTACGCCGCTGCCGGCCGAGTTGGAGGTCTGGCCAATGGAATCGGTATCGGCGATTTGCGGTTTGACCTTCTCGACGGGAATGCCCAATACTTCGGCGAATTGTTGGGCGACGGAAGTGCGGGTGCCGCCGATGTCGGGCGAGCCCTCGGCGAGGTTGACGGTGCCGTCGGTATTGAGCGTGGCCACGGCGCTAGAGGGGCCGGAGCCATTGCCCCAGTAGCCGGAGGCAACGCCGCGGCCGCGGTAGGGCCCTTCGAGCTTGGAATGGTAGTGTGGGTGGTTTTTGGCGGCTTCGAGCACTTCGACAAAGCCTATTTTGGGCATCAGCGGGCCGAGGATGCGGCGGGTGCCCTCGCGGGCGCTGTTTTTGATGCGCAGCTCGATCGGGTCCATTTCGAGCTTCTCGGCGAGTTCGTCGAGTGCAGTCTCGAAGGCCAGCGCTGCCGGCGGTGAGCCGGGTGCGCGATAGGCGGCGCTTTTGGGGGTGTTGACGACGATATCGAAGCCCTCGATACGGGCGTTGGGAATATCGTAGCCGGTCATGATGCAACGCTCGCCGCCGCCGACCGAGGAGCCGGGAAAAAAGCCGGCGGTGTAGACCAGGGTCGCGTCGGCCGCCGTTAGCCGGCCGTCGCGCGTTGCACCGAGCTTGACGCGGATGCGGGAGCCGGAGGTCGGTCCTGTGCGTTCGAAGACCTCGGTGCGGGTCATCGTTAGTTTGACTGGGGCGTGGGCTTTGCGGGCCAGGGCCGCGGCTACCGGTTCGACATAGGCGCGCAGCTTAGCGCCGAAGCCACCGCCGATTTCCAGGGGGATGACTTTGATTTTGGAGACGGGTATGCCGAGTGCGCCGGCGGTGAAGTCGCGGATACTGAAATGGCCCTGGCTGCTCGACCAGACGGTCAGGTTGCCGTCGTCGTGCCACTGCGCGGTGCCCGAATGCGGCTCGATATACCCTTGGTGCACGGGTACGGTGGTGGTCTCGCGTTCGACGATGACCTCGGCCTCGGCGAAGCCCTGTGCGATATCGCCGAGCGTGGATTCGGAGCGGTTGGCGACGTTTTTGGAGGGGGCGTCGCCGGTGACGGGCGAGTGGGCGGGCAGATGCTCGTGCAGCACGGGCGCGCCTTCGCGCATGGCCTCTTCGGCGGTGAAGACGGCGGGCAGCACCTCATAATCGACTTCGATAAGATCGAGCGCTTCATCGGCGATATGTACGCTGGTGGCGCAGACGGCGGCGATGGGGTGGCCTTTGTAGAGGGCTTTGTCGCGGGCGAGCACGTTCATGAGTTTGAAACCGAAGTCGGCGTCGGCGTCGGGCAAGGGCGCGAGGTCGTCTGCGGTGACGACGGCGCGCACACCGAGTAGGGCGAGCGCCTTGCTGGCGTCGATGGAAAGGATGCGGGCGTGCGCATGCGGGCTCTGCAGCGTACGGGCATAGAGTAGGCCTGGCAAGCGGATATCGGCACCGTAGTGGGCTTTCCCGGTGACCTTGTCGTGGCCGTCGTGGCGGATCGGTCGTTTGCCGACGGTGTCGTACTCGCGTGTGGAGAGGACGATATTGTTGGTGTCGGTGGTCATAGTATACTCCGTTATATCCAGTTGCCGCAGTTGATTTCCGCGAGTAGTTGTGGGTCGCCGTAACGGACTGCGTTGCGGCCGAGTTGCATCCAGCCGACACTGCGGTCGGGGTTGAGAATGAAAATAGCGGGCATCAGCTCTTGTTTTTTCTCGCTGAGGACCAGGTGCATCGACGTGCCAATTTCGAGGTTATTGTCGGGAATAAAGGGATAGGGGAAACCGGTGTTTTTCTGTATCGCCCTGAGCTCGTCGGCGGGCCCGGGCGAGAGCACGAGGAAACTCACCGAGCAGTGTTCGATTCGGTCGAGTTGTTTTTTGATGCGTATGAGCTGTTGTTGGCAGACCTGGCACCAGGTGGCCTTCAGCGTCACGACAACGACACGTTGGTTTTTGGCGAGTTTAGCGACGTCAATTTTTTTGCCGTTTGCCGCGATGACTTCGGCGGGGAATTTGCTATCGGGTAGGGGGGCTTCCGCGGCTTGGTGGGCACCTAATAGGAAGGGGAGCAATAGCAGCGGGAAGAACCTGCTCATGAGCGCTTTCTCGAAACGCTGCGGCCGGCCTTCTTGTACGTTCCCAATATCTCTGTCAGTTCGGCGACGACCCGAGGACGGATATCCCACAGGTTGTGTTGCTCGCCGGGGTCGTCAAAAAGATTGTAGAGTTGGCCAGGAGTCCGGGGCACGGGCACTGCGCCCACCGGCGGCGGCCAGCCGCCTGAGCCGGTCGTCTCGAAAATACATTTCCACTCCGATTGGCGCAGCGAGAAAACGCCATCGCCCGAGTGATGCACCAGGTCGGGGCGCAGTGGTTTACCGATTCGCTCGCCGCATAACGCCGGGCAGAGATCGAAACTGTCTTCGGCCGCGTCTTCGGGCAGTTCGTAGTCGCAGATGCCCGCCCAAGTGGCCATAAAGTCGGTCAGACAGACCAATTCGTCGCTGGTCGAGTGCGCGGGGATATGCTCGGGCCAGCGGGCGAGCAGGGGTTCGCGGTGTCCACCTTCCCAGATATGGGATTTGTAACCGCGCAAGTCGCCGCAGGATTGATGACGGTAGGTATTGTAGGAGACTGGGCCGGTGCGGTCGCCGGGCAATGCGCCATTGTCGCTGGTGACGACGAGCAGGGTATTGTCGGCCAGGCCGCTGACTTCGAGCGCGTCGATCACCTGGCCGACCATCCAATCGAAGAGCCAGACCAGGTCGCCGCGCGGGCCGGCATCGCTTTTGTTGCGGGCGAACTCGGGCACGACGCTTTCTTCGCAAGGTTCATGCGGGGCGTCGGAGCAAAGGTAGAGGAAGAAGGGCTCTGCTGGGTTTTGTGCGCGTTGCTCGATATATTCGACGGCTTTGCGGGCGATTTCAGGGTCGGCGTTCTGATGGCGCCAACGGGGAGCCATCATGCCTGGACGACTGGTAAAGACGGGGTCGTCGTGGTAGACGCTCGGTTCGATGACGAAGCGGTCGTTCTCGATAAAACCATAGGGCGGCTGGCAGGTAGGGCAGCCGGAGGTGCCGTAGAAATAGTCGAAGCCGAGTTCGGTGGGCCCGCCTTTGAGGGGTTGGGAGAAATCGATTTTCTCTTCGAATTCGCGCTCGGCGTTTTCCCAGGGCAGGGGCCGGTCGAAATCGATATCTTCGCCTGCTTTAGCCGAGTAGCCCAAGCCCAAGTGCCATTTGCCGATGCAGGCAGTGTGGTAGCCGGCGGCTTTGAGCATTGAGGCGGCGGTTAGTCTTTCGGGTTCGATTAAGGGCGGCTCGTAGCCGAAGAGCACTGAGCTTTTGAGAGCGGAACGCCAGCAATAGCGGCCGGTGAGGACTCCGTAGCGCGTCGGGGTGCAGACGGCGGAGGGCGAATGCGCGTCGGTGAAGCGCATACCCTCGTGGGCCAGGCGGTCCATATTCGGGGTGGGGATCTTCGACTGGGGGTTATAACAGCCCACATCGCCGTAGCCCATGTCGTCGGCCATGATAAATATGATGTTGGGGTTTTGCGGTGCCGACATTGCTTGCCTAACCAGAGAGAGGAAGTCTCTATTGCGAGCTTAAAGTATAGTAAGATAGAGAAGACCGGAGCAAGTCTTGGGGGCAAGGGGTATTCGGCGGGCAAAAGCCGCTATTTGCGAGACGGGGGATCGCCATTGGCGGAATGCGCCTTTGTTGGGTCCGGGGCGTGATGTGGGCAGGGTGTATTGTATTTACGCGGCCTACTCTACAAGCCGCACCGTACCGGCGTCGCCGTCGATTTCTATCCACTGGCCATCGGCGATTTGTCGGCGGGCGTCGCTCAAACTGACGACGGCCGGGACGCGATATTCGCGTGCGACGACGGCGCAGTGGCTCAAGGCTCCGCCGATTTCGGTGACGAGCCCGCCCGCGATGGCGAAGAGCGGGGTGAGGGAGGGGCCGGTTGACTGCGCGACGAGGATTTCGCCGGCAGCTAGGGTGTGGGCGTCGGCGATGGAGGTCACTATTCTGGCGGGACCACACGCAGTGCCCGGTGCGCCGGGTTGGCCGCGCAGTAGTCCGGGCTCGTCGGGTGGCGGTGGTTCGCTGGTCGTGTCGGTGTCTTCCGGCGGCGGTTCGACGCCAAGGTGGGGCGGTGGTTCGATGGCGCTAAATTGTTCTAATGCGGTCTGTCGGGAGGCGATTAAAGCGCGCAGATCTTCGCTCAGATTATTAGCGAATGCGGTGCGGACTTCGTCTACATGTAAGTGCAGCACATCTTCGGCGGACACTATGATACCGGCCGCGACCAGACGGCGACCGGCCGCGAGCATTAAGCGGCGCACCCGACTGGTGCAGCTATAATCGATCCAGAAGTTGTGGTTTTCGCGCAGCATTTCGGAAACGTGGGCGAGGTCGAGCAGTTTTTCGAAGCGGTCCCGCGCTGTTTGCGGATAGCCCTGCAATTGTCCGCGTACTTCGCTCAGAGCCTGTTCGCGTTCGGCTGTCTGCGCTGTGAATACAGCTTCCGGGTCGCGTTCGGTGGACAGGTAGCCGCGCAGCATGACGAATACCGGCGTCGGGTCTTCGATCCAGGTGGGATATTGCAACCCCCAGTGGTTGCCTCGGTGACCGAAGGCGGCGAGGAACTCGTCGAGTGCGGCGAGAAAGTCTTTACCTATAGTCGATCGCTCCAATGCGGCGCGGATTTTGTCGGCTGAGTTTTCGTTGATGGTCTCAGCGAATTCACGCGGCAGGCGCTGGCTCAAATCCCATAGGGCCTGGCCCATTGCCGTTGTCTTGTTAGGCAGCCCTTGTACCAGGCGACGGACGACGGCAAGATCGCAATCCTCGCCGAAGAGCTCTTTGTAATAATTGGTGAAGGTTTCGCGTCCGTGCCCGGAGTCGAGGCGAAAGTGCAGGGTCCATATTCGCAATAGCCAGTCCCAGGTCTCGTCCATATGCTGTTGCAATTGCGTGGTCGATGCCGCTTCGAGGTCAAAGCGGTCCCAGCGCTCGATATAATCTTGGATCTCCGGCAGGAATTCTTCTTGCCAATGCGTCTGCACGTTTTCGCCAAAGGCCGCTCGTGCCTCTTCGGCCTTTTTATTAGCCGCCTCTTCTTCGTCGGGCTCGACCGTCAGCTTGAATGCCATGTAGATATAGTTATTGATCCAGCACAGCAGGGCTTGCCTGGGTGCGCCGCTGTATTCCCGCGAGTGATCCATGCCATTCCAGACGGTCAACCAGAAATCTCCGGCCAGCGCCGGCATGGCTTCGGGGCAGTGCATGTATTCCCGTTGCCAGGCAAGCGTTTTGTCCTGCGGATCCGGCCAGGCAACGGGGAAGTTCTCGGAAATGGGAATCGGGGTGCCGGTGCTTTCGGGCATGAACGAGTTCCTGGATGATTTAAGTGTTGATATGGGGCCGGCTATATGGCAAAAAATGCATGGGCCCGGCGTTAGGTGCGGCCGGCTAATAGTTCCGAGAGCAGCGGGTAAAAGGCTTCGGCCTGGCGCCTGAAACCTAAATCTGTTGGGTGCGAGCCGTCGACGGTGTCGTCGCCGTCGGCCCCGAGCAGCTGTTCACCTTCCATATAATGTAGGTCGTTTACGTTTTGTAATTCGGCGAAGGCTTGGCGCAGTGCGGCGCGGCTGCTGCGATTGCGTTCGGCGCGGTCCTGATGTAAAAAAGCGTCGGAGTAGGTGCGGTCCTCGACGAGTAGGATCGGTGTTTCGGGATGGGCTGCGCGCAGAATGCGCACTAGTTCGGGGGCGCGCACTGCAACCTCGTCGGCTGTCATATTGGGTAGACAGTCGATGACGTAGAGGGCTGGGTCCAGCTCGGCCAATAATTCGGCGACTTCGCGTTCCATTTTGCCATTGCCGGAAAAACCGAGGTTGATCGTGGGTCGGTCGAGCATGCGGCCGAGTATGGCTGGGTGGCAGGTGCCCGGCCGCGAGGCGCAGCCGCCCTGGGTGATTGAGGTGCCGTAGAAGACGACGGGCCGCGTATCGCGGGTGGGCATAGGTTCGAGCGAGGCGGCTTTGGGTACGCCGAGCTCTACGGAAGTTACGCCATTGTAGAGGGGCAGGTAGAGTATGTACTCGCGCTGGCCTTTGGGGAGGTCACCGCAGAGTTGGGCTTCGTTGTCGGGAAAGGCCTCCGGGCGGCCGGTGCCGAGCCAGCGCCAGGTGTCGTCCATACGGACATAGAGGTCGACGCCGCTGACACCGGTGGCGGGCATGTGCACCATGGCCAGCGATTCTTTGCGCAGGCTCCAGCGCGCGTGGATCGCAGTGGCGTCGCTTGTGAAGCGGGCGCAGATTCCGGCGCTGTCGCGGCTGAGGTTCCACACCGGGTCGCGCACGGTGCCTTCGGCGCGGACGGGCAGGCGGTCGTAGAAATTGCGGGTGTCGGTCCAGCCTTTGCCCTCTATGCTTAGGGTCGTGAGGTCATGCCAGTGTAGATTGTCGGTCATCTTAGGTTCCTTATTGTTACTGCGTGTGGTCGATGCCGAGTTTGATTGAGCGCTCGGGGTGTTCGTTGATTTCGTGGTAGGCGTCGGCGGCTTGCGCGAAAGGCACGATGGGGTCGACGAGGTCGTCGGCATTGAGGTGGCCTTCGACCAGCAGCGCCAGCGACTCTTCGCGGATACGGGCGAAGGTCCAACTGGCTTGCGGCAGAGGCTCACTGCAGGCGCGGCTGGAGATGACCTGGATGCGGTTGCGGTGCCACTCGCCGGCTAGGCGCAGGCCTTGATCGCCGTGGTAGTAGGCGGTCGAGACGAGGGTGCCGGCATAGCAGGTGGAGCGTATCGCGTCTTCGAAGGCGCGGTAGGACCCGCTGGTTTCGAAGGTGATATCGGCGCCGGTCTTGTCGGTTAACTGTTTGATCTGTAGACCGGCGTCGACTTCTGAGGGGTCCAGAGCCAAGTCGGCGCCGTGGCGCAGGGCGGCGGCGCGCCGCCGCTCAATGGGGTCGACTGCGACCACCCAGCGGGCACCGCAAAGACGCGCCGCCTGCGCCACCATTAGGCCGATGGCCCCCAAGCCGAAGACCGCAACCCTATCGCCCAAACGCACCGGGCCGTCGCGCACCGCGCCGAGGGCAAAGTCCGCCGGGTCCCAGTACATGATGGCTTGAGGTGAGACGTCTTCAGGTGCTTTTTGCAGGCGGGTGGCCGAGATGGTATGTGTTTCGCGGATGGGCAAGTGGGCGAAGACCCGGTCGTCTATTTTCAGCGTTTCGACTTCGGTGCCGACCTCAGTGACAACACCCAAACATATATTACCGAGGTTGTGCAGGAAGGAATCACCGGTCGATTCGCCGCGGCGGTGCAGGCGCAGCTCGCGGTCCCAGCGGTCGGAGGCGTCGGGCGTGTCGGCGCGGAAGCCGCGCAACTCGGTGCCGTGTTTGACTGAGCTGAAGAGGCTCTTTATGCGGACTTCATTGGGCGCGAGGAGTGGTTCTTCATAGGGAGAGAGAATGGCGTGGCCGGGGGCATCGGCGATGAGTTCGAGGGGCATGGTCAGCGGTCCTGTCGTCGGGTGGGAGAGGGAGTTTACTTATAGTAGCTGCCTGGTGCAATCGTTTTGAGCGTTTGAGTGTGTATTTGCAGGAATGCAGTTATACTTAAGGGACCACTTATTTATACAAAAGGATGCACATGAAGCGAATCGGGGTTCTCACCGCTGGCGGGGATACGCCCGCGCTCAACGCCACGATCTACGGTGCGGTTTTGCGCGCGAGTCAACTACGCATGGAGATATTTGGTTTTATCAAGGGCTTCAGCAGCTTGCTCAACCCGCGGTTGCCGCATGTGCATCTCAACCCTCTGTTACAGGTTATACCCGAATTGGACGCCACGTTGGGTGGCACGGGTTTGGGCGCGTCGCGCGATTATCTGCCCGGCGACGACCCAGCGTTGGTCGACCAGATCCTCGTCCGTCTCGATCAGCTTGGCGTCGAGGGGCTGATCTGTATCGGCGGCGACGGCACGCTCAATGGTCTGCAGCCTCTCACCGAACGTCTGCCGGTGGTCCTGGCACCGAAAACCATCGACAACGACCTCGGACTCAATTATCCGAGCGAACCCGACGAGTGGTATCGCGACGATGACGACGCTTATTATCGCAAGGAATCGAAGCTCGTTTTTAACCAGGAACACATGGTCAACTATGTCACGCCTGGTTATGCCACCGCCGTCTTCGATTCGGCGATGGGAGTCGAGCGGGTGCGCACCACGGCGGAGAGCCACCGGCGCATCGCGATTATTGAGGTGATGGGGCGCCACTCGGGTTATATCGCGCTGGGTTCGGCCTATGGACGTCCCGATATCGTGTTGGTACCGGAGTGCCCAGTGCATATCGACCCGCTGGTCGAACGCATCAAGGATCTCTACGATTTGCAGAAAAATGTGGTGATCGTGTGTGGCGAGGGCATCGTCGATGAAGAGGGCAACGAATTGGGCGCGGCGCAGCAGACGACCGACCCGGCGGGTAATATCGTACTCAGTGGGGCCGCCGAGTCGTTGCGCGCGATGTTGATCGAGCGCATAGGCGACGACTATTTTAGCTCGCGTCGCCGTGGTGAGTCGGCCAGCGCGGCCATCTTCGTTCGCAAAGTGGGGCATACGCAGCGTGGCGGACGCCCGGTGCTCTTTGATCGTTTTTATGCCTCGCAGCTTGGTGGCAAGGCGGTGGATATGCTGCAAGAAGGGCAGAATAACGCGGTGGCGGTGCTGCAGTGGGGGCGCGAGCAGGGCTTTTATGTGGACAGTGTTGCAGGACATCGCTTGCGCGACCGTTGGGGGCAGATCCACGCGCGGCCGATGCACGCTTCGTTTTACGACGAAGAGCGGATGAAACCATCGCAGGTTGGCATCGATTATTTGTTGCCGATATTCACTTCGGCGATAGGGCACGACGATGTGGAGCATATTCGCCACACGCTTTTCGACTCGGGCAATCTGATGTTGCCCTATCACTCGATAAATACTGACGTCAACAAGCGGATTCGCTATTTGCAATAGGGCTATTTAGCCCCGAAAGAGTGGATACCGTTTTTGGTAATCGGACATTTCAGGACCGTCGTAGCGATTGTCTTCGCGGTGTGGCACCGTGTTGTGGTGACCCTGGTAGTGGCCACCCCAAAGAAAGCGGCGGCCGGGCTTTTGCGGACGACGGGCCGAGTGGAAGAGCCCGGTGTCGAAAACTATGGCCGAGCCGGGCGGGCAGTAGACCACCTCTTGGCCGGGCCAGTCGCCTTGGCGTTCTAGGCTGGCCGGAGCCCAAGGGTCGATGAGGCGACGCGGACTGACGACCAGCGGGCCGACGTCGTCGTTCGAGCCGTCGAGATAGACATTACAGAGCACGCGGTCGAAATGACCTAGGTGGTCCAGCCGTTGCAAATCCCACATAACCTCTTCGCTGCGGTGTTCGGTGTTGAGGTGGTAATGCCAGTCGCAAAAGTCGCGGGTTTCGTCGCAGAGCAGGGCGCCGCTGTGCGCTAATCTCACTTCATCCTGCAGCACCAGGGCGAGCAGGTCGAGTATCTCATTTTTTAAATAATAAGGCGCCATTTCGGGCGCGTATTTCAGTAGCGGGTGCATGACGAAGCCAAAGCGTCCGCCCATCGGCGGTTCGCTGGCGCGCTGCCAGGCGTCGGTGAGGATCCGGCGGATCTGGCGGCGTTCGTTCTCGCCGTAGACGGATTCGAGCACGCAGTATCCGCGGGCGCAGAGGTCGGTGACTTTGGGGTGCATAACGTAGAAACCTGCCGTTGAAATTCGATCTGTAATAGCATAGCTTACGCATTAAATCCCAACGATGAAATGGCAATGAGTATATGAGTGTCTATCGGCATATGGTGCGGCCGCTTTTATTCCGCTGTGATCCGGAGTGGATCCACGAGCGCGCGATGGATCTCGGCGAGCGCGTGGGCGCTTCGGCCGCTGGGCGCAATCTGCTCAAGGGCCTTTTTTCCTTCGCGGATAGCCGCTTAGCCACCGAGGTTGGCGGGTTGCGCTTTGCCAATCCGCTGGGCATGGCGGCGGGTTTCGACAAGAACGGGCGGGTGATACAGGCGTTGGCGGCGATGGGCTTTGGCTTTGTCGAGGTCGGGTCGGTGTCGGCGCACGCCTCAGAGGGCAATGCGCGGCCTAGGCTTTTCCGTTTGCCGCTCGACGAGGCGGTGGTGGTCTATTATGGTGTGCCTAACGACGGGGCCGAAGTTGTAGCTGAACGCGTGTCCGGGCGGCCGACGGATGCGCCCTTGGGCATCAATCTCGTCGAGACGAATACGGGGCGGCCGGTCGCGGCGGAGGCTGTGGTGGCGGAATTCGCCGAGGCGGTGAAGCCCTTTGTCGGACGCGCCGATTATATTGCGCTGAACCTCAATTGTCCGAATACGACCGGGGGCATCAGTCCTTTTGACGGCGGCGGGCATTTGCGCGATCTGCTGCGGGAGTACGCGGTGATCGATGATTTGCCTCCGGTCTTCCTCAAGTTTACCGCGCATGTCGACCCGGCGCGCATGGCGCGCATGCTAGAGGCGGTCGACTCCTTCGATTTTGTCAAAGGGTTCGTCTTCAACTTGCCGCCGGGCAAGGACTATCCGCTTAAGTCGCCGGCCGCCGAAGTCGACCCGTTGCCCGGCACGCTCTGCGGGCGGCCGGTGCGGGAGATGATTGACGAGGCGCTGCGTTTCTGGTATGCGCGCATCGACCGGACGCGGCACAAGATTATCGGTGTGGGTGGGATCTCGTCGGCGGAGGATGCCTATCGCAAGATCCGGCTGGGGGCTTCGCTGGTGCAGCTCTATTCAGCGTTGGTGTTCAAGGGCCCGGGTATTGTACGCGAGATCAACGCAGGTTTGGCGCGGCTTTTGGCGCGGGATGGCTACGCGCACGTGGCGGAGGCGGTGGGGGTGGATAATGAGGCGAAGGCTGTCGTCTAAGTAGGGCAGATGAAACGGAGAACGATAAGTGAAGTTCTCGCTTTAAAATTTTTCCGGGCGCTCTGGTTCCCCGCTCTCAATCGACGCGAAGGCCGCCTCGCAGACCGCTACGGTCTTGGCACCGAAACGCGCCGGAATGGGATTGCTCATTTTGCCGTCGAGCACATCGAGAAAATCCACCACTGCATCGGCCCAGCCGTGGCCGCCGACGATTTCGCTGGGCTCTTCGTCAAAGGTCACCGGTTCCTCGCCCCGTCGATGCAACTGCCCCTGCCATAGCGAACCCTCCGACCCGTAGACCGCTAACATGCCGCCGCCCATGCCGTGGCCCGAGCAACCGCTGGTGACGAAGACCTTGCCGAGTGCGCCACTGGCAAATTGCAAACTTAGAATATAGCAATCGTCCGAGGGGAATTCCGGCACGGTCATTTTATTGGCGTAGGCGAAGACCTCTTCTACTGGGCTGTCGATGGTCCATAACATCAAGTCTATCGGATGGCAACCGCCGCCGAGCAGAATATTCTGGGGGTTTGTCCGGTCGGCGCGCCAAGGGGTGTGGCTCGAACCTTCTGCGGCGTAATAGCTCCACATATCGTGGATATAGTCTCCCTGGATAAAGAAGATCTCGCCGATTTGGCCCGCTTGGGCCGCACGGGCCATCGGGCCCCAAGGGTGCATATAGCGCATTGTGTGGTCGGTCATCACATGGCGGTCGCAAGCCTCGGCCGCCTCGACGATGCGGCGGGCGTCGGAGACGGTGGTGGCGAGTGGTTTTTCTATTAAGACGTGGCAGTTATGTTCGAGTGCAAGCAGGGTTTGGTCGGCGTGCAAATGGTCGGGGCCGGCGATGACGACGACGTCGGGTTGAGTTTCTTTGAGCAACACGGCGAAGTCCGTACCCGTTATAGCGGCGGGGTAGTGCGCTAGTTGTTTTTCGAGCTGGCGCGGTTGCGGGTCGACGAGGGCGGTGATTTGGCCGCGGCCGTCTTGAGTGGCGACTTGCGCGACGGCGCGGCCGGCGCTGCCGCATCCGGCGATGAGCAAGGTATAGGGTGACATAGTTA
Source organism: Gemmatimonadota bacterium (assembly GCA_018672475.1). GTDB lineage: Bacteria > Latescibacterota > UBA2968 > UBA8231 > UBA8231. Next base: position 43,703 of record JABHFS010000209.1, read on the forward strand.
TTCCTATCAAGGCTAAGTGAAGCTGCAGCTTCTTTTGCCCGGGTGGTTACGGGCACCTAGGCGAAGCGAACGATCCATCGGGGTCGCCGTCGTTGTAGGCGGCGATGGTGTTGTAGAGAATTTATTTGATGTCGCGTCCGGTGGTCTGTGTCATGGCGTTCCTGGGTGTGCGGTCTAGGTTCTCCTTCATTTAATTAATCGCTATTCGGCGCACGATTCAGTATATAGAGGGTTAATGTGGGACAGTTGGTGGACTTTTACAATATGAAATGGAGGACTTATGCGCGTCACTGAGATTGAAATGCACGAAGTGACCCTCGATTACGACGAGCGGCGGGTCCATGAGTTGAGCCATTATTATTTTAGCAGGCAGCGGACGATTTATGTCGCGCATACGGACAATGGGCTAGTTGGTTTGGGGGAGGGCGGGTCGCCGGCGTCGCAAGAAGATATCGACCGGTATATCGGGACGAATCCGTTCGAGTGGGTGGGGGACGAGACTTCTCTGGCCCTGGGCACGGCGATGTACGATTTAATGGGCAAGGCCGCGGGGGTGCCGGTGTATAAGCTCTTCGGGCCGAAGCAGCGCAGTTGGGTGCCGGTGGCGGGGTGGACGGTGGCGACGGATCCGGAGCGGATGGCGGCGGCGGTGGAGAATCTGGCGGGGCAGGGGCATACCTGGATGAAGTTCCACCTTTCGCCCTTTGAGAATGTTTTTGCGCAAACCGAGGCGATGCAGGCGGTGGCGCCGCCGGGTTTTAAGCTGCACTACGATTTCACCATGCACGGGACCGACGACCATATGCCCGAGTTGTTGGATGGCTTGGCCGAGTATGCAATCGCCGGTTGTTTCGAAGATCCGCTGCCGGGGGAGGATATCGAGGGTTATATCGATTTGCGGCGACGGGCCAAGCGACCGATCGTACTGCACCATTTCCCGATGCGGGCGACCTACGAGATACTGATGGGGCCGGCCGATGCCTATATGTTGGGGCATTATACCATCGGCGAATCGGTGCGCCGTGCCGGGCTCTTTGCCGGCGGCGGCAGCCCTTTTATGCTGCAGAATACCGGCGGTCAGATCACGCGCACGATGGTCGCGCACATGATGGCGGCCTTTCCCACCGCGACCTTTCACTCAGTCAGTGCTACCGAAAGTTTGGCCGGTGATGTGGTTGAGGAAAGGTTACAGCCGGTCAACGGCTTTATACGGGTGCCGGAGGAGCCAGGGCTGGGGCTGACCTTGGATCGGGAGGCATTGGAAAGATATCAGAGCGCCAAGGCACCCGAACCCGAGGCTTGGATAATTAAGAACACGTTCAAAAACGGAACGCGGATGTATAATCTCGTGACGCCGGACAAGCCGCATTTTATGGTGCGGCCGGATTGGAGCGGCGCGCTGCCGATGAGTTATGCCGCGCCTGTCGAGACGGAGTATTGGGATGACGATGGCTCGCGGGAGTTCGCCGAGATGCGCCAGCGTATCGAACGAGAGGACACGGTGCTTATTGGCTGAGTGTGCGGCCTCGTCAGAAATAGCTTTCGCAGCCATAAACGAAAATCATACGCTTTGTTCTCGCAGGTGTCGAATTACTTCTGCGATATCGCACTGGCAGGTGCCGGCCGCATAGGGGTGTCGGCCCGTGCGGCGGAGTGCCGCGCCATTGTGCTGGTGGAAGGCGCCGCGGTGGTCCATATACTGGCCCCAATGGCCGTAGGTGCCGCTCGAATAATCGCTTGCGACGAACGAGGCGCTCCACGATGGGGGGAACAGGGAGAGAAAGGGCGGTAGCTGGTTGAGCCAGGAACCGCAGCGCAGCCGAGTGGCGGCCGGGTGGGCGGCCGGGGCGTCGTGCAGCAGACGCAATAGACTTTCGACGAGTTGCGGGCGATATGCGGCGGAAAATGGGGAGGCGGGCCGGTAGGCGTTGCGGACGTGCAGGGTGATAGCGCCGGGGTCGTTCGCCCTGGTGTCGAAGCTCCAGCATTGATAGGGGCCTTGGCCGGCTTGCAGGGAACGCTCGTAGTGTTCGCGCGCGATGGGTTCAACGAGCGGCTGGAGGATGGTCCAGCACTCGGTTTCGAGCGCGTCGGTGTCGGCGACATCGGTGTGGGCGAAGATGCGTTCGGCGAGTTGTGCCCTCAATCCGTCCCAAGCTGCGTTGGCTGGCTCGAGGCTATAGGCGGGGTGGCGACCGTCGAAATGCATCGTCCTACGCAGGATATCGGTCCGCAATTCGAGCGCTTCATCTATCGGCACGGGCGGTTCACGGCGGCAGGTTAGCTCGCGGACGTAGCAGACCATCAGTTTGAGGGACTCTTGCAAGTAGTTCGCATGCGTGTGAAGGGGGTCCATAAGGGGTGTCCTTATAAATGACGGCCTCGTATCTGGACTTGCTTTGTTTTAATGGACAATGATTGATGGTTCAAAATTCTGTTCGTACTGGACCGGTGTATTGTATCCCAACGCGGAATGGGATCGTTGCCGGTTGTAAAACACTTCAATGTATTCGAAGATGGCTTGTCGCGCTTCTTGTAGCGTATGAAAATCTTGGTGATGAATCAATTCCGTTTTCAACGTAGCCATGAAACTCTCCATCGGTGCATTGTCCCAACAGTTGCCTTTGCGGCTCATCGAGCGACGAACTCGATGGTGGAGCAACAGGCGGCGATAGCCGCGACTGGCATACTGCCGCCCTCTATCCGAATGGTGCAACAAGCGATCGGTGGGGCATCGTTGGCGCAATGCCATATCCAGCGCGGCCTTGGTCAGATCCTCTTTCATGCGCGAATTCATCGCCCAACCGACGACTTTTCGAGCATACAGGTCCATGACTACGGCCAAATACAGCCATCCTTCTCGGGTCGGCACATACGTGATATCGGCCACCCATTTTCCATTAGGGCGATTGGCCGTAAAATTACGGTGCAGTCGATTCGGGGCTACCGGATGAGCATGCCGACTATCCGTCGTCGCACGAAACCGCCGTCGACTCTTGCGGGCACGGAGTCCGGCCTGTTGCATCAGACGTGCGACGCGGTCGCGTCCCCCCGCACGCCCTGGTTTTGTAATGCATCATGGATGCGCGGACTACCTACCGTTGTTCGGAGCGGGTGTAGATCAAGCGGATACGCTCCAGCAAGTGTCGATTTTCGATCGCACGTGGACTTTCACCGCGTTGTCGCCAAGCGTAGTACTCACTGCGAGGAACAGCCAATACATGGCACAACACCGTCACTCGATAATGGACTCGTTCCCGCTCGATAAAGCGATATCTCATGACGACTCCTTGGCAAAGAAGGCCGTCGCTTTTTTAAAATATCGCGCCTAATAGGGTCGTCAATTTATTGTTCGTTAAGTGTTTTATCGCGTGCTATTTGTATTCCGCCTACAGGCCGATGCTGAATTGACGTGAATTTGTCGCACATAGGACACGTTAGAGCTATAACGGGGGCCACATCGAAATCGGCAGGTTTGTTGCCCGCACTATTAGGACTACGTGCGACTTCTCCCCCCTCGCGCCGAGCAGATTCCGACGAACAATGCAAGATAACGCCAGCTTGTAGCTGCCACTAACATATATTTCTCCTTATTGCGGTTCATCTGTTCGGGGGATCGGTTCAGGCGCTTCACCGCCAGCCAGTCGCATCAGCTGGACCATAAAATCGACCTGACCCCGAAACCATCCTTCTGACAGTTCGGACTCGGAATACTTCCGGCTATATTCGATAAACCCGGTCTCAATAATCAAATGAGTCAGAGTCGAAAGGTCATTGTCCAGCGTCAGAAGCAATTGTCTTACGTCCATTTTTTTCAGAAACTCACTGCTGGGACTCTCCGGTTCAACGCTTATCTCGAACATCCTGTCAATAATATCGTCGTCAATCTCGACATCCTTTGTCATCCCCAGTTTTTCCTTCAAACCGGTAAATGCCGTTTGGGGTTGGAGAGTAACTGTATATGATGATGAGCAATTGATTCGGGCGATAAACTGGGGTTGAGAATGTTTTGATCCAGGTCGAAATTGAAATGAGACATCCGTTCCCTGATAGACGCCTGACAGTGTCACTGTGGAAATGGCACCACCACTCATGTGGAGATTGAATTTCTCCGCAATCGCCGCGAGTTTCTTTTTTCGCCTCCTATAATGATAAACCAGAAGTGTAATGACAAGCGGGAATATGATAAAAGGAAGGGTGGTGAAAATTTTTTCAATCTCCATAATCTACCGGCTTTATTTTAATTTATGAGTGAAAACAAGACAGGCTTTCCAGTTAGATTGGGCAGTAGTTTTCTGGACAGAAACGCTCCCCCTCTTCCCAAAGATCCTGTGATGAGCAACGTATCGAAAGTTTCTAAGTCGGTCAAAAAAATACGCTTTACCGCGTCAACAACGGGTCGTCGTATCATCGCGCGCTGGTCCCTCGAAGTAGCCTGATGGATATCTTCAACCCTCTCTTGCCAGCAAGGCACAGATACGGCGGTAGCCATAGCGCGGATATTGCCAAGATAAAGCGATGATCTGTTGGTAGAGTTGCTCCTGGCGACCGTTCAACGGCTTCGGCACATATCGATAGTCGATCGGGGCAAGTCAAGTAGGTGCGCCCTTCGCACCGAGCACAGCCGTTGGTGCACTGCGTGCGCAACAGCCGACTTTTTCTGCGCAGGGCTTACCACTTTTTTGATTTGACCTTGCCCTGAAGCTTCAGTTGCCAATGGTATCTTGTCTTAGGAGAAGATCTTTCATAAATTATATAAGACATGTCGCGTTATAAGCAAAAAATAGCTATTAAATACTGTAATGACAACAATTTACGATATCTACCATCTGAATTGTCGTAAATGTGTTGTTTTTCAGCGAGTTATCCAGCCTATTTCTCTTAATACGCGACAACTCTATAGAATATCTGCATACTAGTTAAGGCTTGATCCTTTTCCATCATATCTCCTGCACAGATTTAAACGGCCCTTCAGAATTCTCGATTTCTTTAGCAAACCGAGTATTGGGGTAGCTGAATGCGTCTAAATTTCTCTAAAACATAGCGACTTATCTATTGACTGAAAAAATATCGGCCTTTGCCATTCTGATTTTCCTCGTGTTGTTGCAGTGGGCTGTGCCCGTGGCCTATAGCCAAGTGTCAGCGTCTGGGAAGCATATGGGTGGCACCTCTGTAGTCCGAAAGGAGGGGGGGAATGGTAGGATTCTCTTCAAAATGGAGCAAGTCTCAGAGGCTAAGGGCAACGAGGAACTTAATGTCGACTACCCTTCTTACGGCCAGGCCTTCCCCATGTCGTGGACGCAGTCCAGAGGACTGCAACAGGACGTCTTTCCGGCGGTGGAGTGGATCGAAGTTCCGGTCAAGTCTTTCGACGAAGCCGGGGATGCTTCCTGGGCCAGGAAGCTCGACGAAGTAGTCCAGGGATACGTCAAAAGTCGAGGTCTTCCAGGAGGTGTCCAACTTGCCGCGGCCAAAGACGGAAAGCTAGTTTACTCCAGGACTTTCGGTGTAGCTGACGTAACCGATCCGGAGGCGAGACCTATGTCGGCCGACGCCCTGCTGTACTTTGGGAGCATAAGCAAGTCGATTACCTCCGTTGCTGTAATGTCTCTGGTCCAGGAAGGCAAACTCGAGATGGATACTCCAGTCTTCCAGGTTCTCGGTGGGGACGGCCCCGTCGCCGACGAGAGAGTCAAGAACATCACCCTCCGTATGTGCCTGAACCACACCGCCGGACTCTCTGATGGTGGAGGGATGGGTACCGGGTATGACGACACCCGATCGATCGAGTCGACGATTCGCACCCTAGCCCAGAAGAAACTAGATCGGGATCCTGGCTCACAGTACGAGTACACCAACACCACCTTTAATATCGTCTGCCGAATCATCGAAAAAGTATCCGGATTCACCTACGAGGACTACGTCAGAGCGAGAATATGGCAGCCGCTCGGGCGCATCGGGCCAGTGGTTTCGTCCATGTATCAACAGCACCCTGGAGAGGTGCCGATGTACGCTCCAACCCGACCTGGTCAGATCAAACCTGACAAGAGCAACTTGTACTGGAAGTACTTATGGGGAGGACGAAAAGGGGCCCAGGGGAATAAGGAAATTGGTCTCGAAGGTGGTGGAGGATGGAAGGGCAGCGCTGCTGACCTAGCACTTCTGGGAGCGGATCTTCTCTCTGGAATTATGGGTGGACCATGCAAAATAGGACTCACACCAGAGACCATCAAGAGCATGGTAGGGAGCAAGTACGCATACGCTTTCCCAGACAACAATGGATATTATGCTCTGGGCTTTGTTGGTATAGCACAAAATCCCGAGATGGCCATCCCCGAGGCCAGTGGAGACCAGTGGGCGGGTCAGGTCATACAGTTCATGCACGGGGGGAGTTTCGGCTCTGCTCTCCACGTGGAGACCTACGCCGGAGGAGTATCTTGGGCTTTTTGCCTCAATGCCCCTCCCCACTTCTCAGGCCTCGCGATCGATCACGTGGCGGAACCAGATGGACTCAAGGCGCAGCTGAGGCAGGTATTTCAGGATGCCATTTTCAGGGAAGGGATCCGATTCAACCTACCTGGACTGGCAGAAGAGGAGAGTGAGTCCGCTCTCCCAATGGACCACTTCACTGGCCTAACGTTGGACACCCCTTTGCAGACCAGTTTTACCACGGGGGAAGCGATTCGCCTCAGTGGTATATTGACCGATACGACCCTAAACCAAATTAATTTTACCCTGACACCCGCAAGCGACGGTGATCCGATCTACCTTACCTTCGATGTGATCGACGGGCGCTTCGAAGGCAATCTGCAGCTGAACCACGGGCAGGCTGGCGAATACGGACTGGGCCTCTTTGCTCGGAACAAGGAGGACGAATCATGGGTTTGGCTGGGCAGCTTTTCACCCATGAAAATACTCCAGGGACA
>JABHFS010000210.1 GCA_018672475.1 Gemmatimonadota bacterium
ATTAGCCGTAATTCAAACTCTTGCTCCGTCTCGCCGGAATCTTGACCTGCTTCACGTAGTACGGCCTCGATTTGCACGACATCTTCCATATTGACTCTTTCGCCTTTGATGGCAGAAATAGCATCCAGCAGTCGATCTTCTAAATCGTGGTCGATCTTGCGATCAATCTGCGTGTTTGGTGACGTATGATCGACGGTGGTAATTTCGCGTTCCTGCGCTGTACTTGAACCACAAAAAATCAGTACGGTGATTAGTGATGCAACACTTATAGATTTCATTACGACTCCTTGTTTTAGATAAAGCGAAAAACTGCCTCACGCTGAGCTTCTGCATCCGACCAGTGCCGGTCTGATTTATAGCAGCAGGGTGGCGACAAGGACGAGCAGAGGATCGACTATCTGATTGCTCTAATGATCCTCTTCCGCCTTATTCCCTTTAGGATTATTACCCACTATCAATTCCCGCCATTTAACGAAAAAATAAAGAAGTGGCGCCATCCGTCAGTGCGCCTCGTCGCACCGACCGATACTTGTCACTGACATCCGCAACGCAGTGCGGGCTTCAGTCGTGTTCGCTTACGCGCAAGGTAAAATACAAAATATAACCTATGGTGCCGTGCGTTCCAAGACGGTGACCCCGATCACATCCGCCAAAGAAAAGCCCCCGTCGCATCCAGGCGGCGGGGGCGGTGGTATATCTATTGACCGGACTACCCACTGGGGGTTCGTGCTGAGACGACCTACAAGGCGATAGAGCCGTGTCTGGAGAAGGGCGACTACCTCGTCTTCTGTAGTGACAGCATTATCGAGGCGGCTAACCCAAATGAGGACATCTTCGGCTTTGAGCAGACGGCGGAGACGATACGGACGGGGTGTAAGGAGGGCTTGTCAGCAGAGGCTCTTATTGACCGCCTAATAGTCTAATGTGTTACGGCTTCTGCGGCGTGACGAATCTCCGGGGGGCGATATGACGTGCGTGGTCTTACGCGTCGAGAAATAGGAGAGAGTATATGAAGGGTCTAACAGCCGATGTCCAACACCAAGGCGATCGATGTAGCATCCATCTGAAGGGCTACCTCTCGTCGGAGTCGTCCTCGTCGTTAGAGGAAGCGTTCGTCAAAGCCGCCGACTACGACAAGATCCTATTGGTCTTCGCTGAGAAGACGTTCGTCAACAGCGTGGGCTTGGCGGTGCTATTTGATCTGATCTTTCCGCTACAGGACAAGGGCAAGCTCCCGGTCCCCTCCCTGCGTCGGAGGGAGTACGCCTCGAATTCCGTCTATATCGGCTCCTTAGCGGCGAAAATACCCTGTTTCGTTCATCCGACCGGCCCAGCCTAAACGAGGGCGAGAAGACACCCACACCGCTTGCCCCGATCCACTATAAGCCTTTTTATAATTCCTATACATTCACCGTGTCGGCCCGGCAGTTGGTTTGCGTGCAATCGAAACTTACGGGGACAGTTCGGGTCCGGGCAATGCTCTGTACCGGATCTGATGGTTCGCCGGCTGAATTTCGTCTACTTATCTTGACCTGTCGGCGTTCTCGGATGCCAGTGCCTCGTCGCGAGGTACCACCACACTCATAACCAGTGGGGCTTGCTCTGATGGCTCAGATTCTGACTCACCAAACCGTCGTCCGCGACGGCTGGCACAACATGTGTACGGACCTCTGCTACTGGAAGGACATGTTCTGGCTCATCCATGCCCGGGCGTCCGCGCACACCTCGGCGGACGGCGTCGTCGTCCTGAACCGATCGGCGGATTTGCGACGCTGGGACGAGGTCGCCGTATTCAGGACGCCGAACAATGGAAGGGATGCGGCATTGGTGGCCACTGACGACGAGCTCTTCGTGTACGTCATCGACAGTCACTTTGAGCTGGAGGCGAGCGGACGGGAACGGCAGATCGCCGACACCTACGTCTTCGTTTCCGACGACGGTTACAGGTGGTCGGAGCCGGCGAAGGCGTACGACAGAAACTACTGGCTGTGGCGCGTGCGGGTGCACGATGGAATCTTCTACAGCCCCGAAAAGGGAGGCGAGTTGCTGTCCAGCCCGGACGGCCGCGAGTGGACGTTCGTCTCGAGGATTGCCGATGCTGGGATGAGCCCGCAGGAGCGGCAGGAGCTCCGCAAGGTAGAGCACCGCATGACGCCGAACTTCAACGAGGCGGACGTCATCTTCCGACCCGACGGGGAGCTGTGGTGCGTCTCACGCACCAAGCGGGAGCCCGGCCACCATTCGCTCCTCTACATCTCGAAGCCCCCCTACACCGAGTGGGCTTCCGTGGACCTCGGGAGGCTCATCCACTGCCCGGCGCTGTGCGAGTCGGGGGGTAAAGTGTACCTGGCCGGGCGATGCGATACCGCCGTGCCCTGGATCGCCCAGCACTCGCCACCGGGCAACACGGCGATCTTCGAGTTGGACCGTGACGGGGTGACGCCGGTGTTCGCGCTGCCCAGCAGCGGCGACGCGGCCTATCCTGGCCTGGTCTCGATCGAGGAGGACCGGCTGATCATCAGCTATTACTCGCAGCACGCCTATCTGGGCGGCGTGATCGAAGGGGGGAAGAGGTCCCTGCACCATATCGAGCGGTGGGGCGCCCTCCGTCGGGCAGCGCCTCCGCCCGATTACCCTTTGGAGCTGTCGTACTTCAAGAATGGGCCTGCCGATGTCTACGTCGCCGAGATCGACCTGGCGGCCGAGGGCAAAGAGACGTCGTTCTGACGATTGCGCATGTCGCGCGATGTGTGCGTTGTCCATCGTCCGGTGCGATCCACTCTACCGAGGGGCGCTGTCGCTGCCGGACGCCTCGTACTGGAGAGAGGATCCGGGATCCGGGGAACGCCTAGCGGCGGCCTCGAGCGCTGCCGGCCGCCTTCGAGCAGCTTTCGGCCTTAGTCACTCAGCCTGACCCTTTTCATCAATCGCTCTGGGCGCTTGCATCGTTCGCCAGTACTTTCCAGTGATGCCCTCGCCAAGTTTTCCAGTCGATATCATCAGCGATTGGAGTAGGCAATTTGTTCGGAGTAAATCCAGCATAGCGATGCCATATAGCCGAGATGGTCCGGGTTCAGCCTCGACGCTTCTTCGATATAATGCGCCGCTCGTCCAATGTCTCCCAAGCCCGCGTAACTATACCCGATTAGGTAGGTAGCCAACTCGTGCCACTGACCAGAAATCAGCGGCAGGTGCGTCAGTGCCTCAGAAAACTGCCCGGCTTCTATGTAGGCCATGGACATAATCAATCGCCGCGCATGGTCTGTCGGATCTGCCAACAGCGGCCGGATATAGGTGCGATAGAAAAAGTCATCGCGCATCCCCTCAAGCTGCCTGAAGTTGGCCATAGTCTTGTCGCGCAGCAGGTCGCCGTTCGATTGTTCGAGGAGACCTGTGTCTTGCACGTCTCCGTAGGGATAGTCCTGCCAAGCATCCGAGACGATCACTATGTTTCCCGGCACGCGGGTGTCAACGCGTTCCAAAATCTTAGCTCCTAATTCCCACGCATCGACAAAGAGCCGGCCCTCGCCCAATACGGTCACTTCAATCGGCACCCACAGCCGCCCTGCGTGTTCGACAAAGAGCGCACTGTTTAGCTGCGTGCCCAAGATCCTATCGGGATGGATACCGGAGTCAAACATCATGAGAATGTGTCCGGGAACATCCACGAGCGCAGTGGAGATACGCACGTTTTCCAGCAACGAACATAACAGTACCGTGTTGTCGTCACAGTCGCCCAGTTGAGATCGCATCAACTCGACGGGATATTGAATGTGATCAATGGCCGCGGCATTTTCTCTGGCCATCTGAAACGGCGTATTGGCATCGGCAGCGTAGCGCACGCCCAGCGCATTGAGCCCTTCAAACATCAACATCGCTTGCGGTATCGTACCCCACGATTCGCTGCGCAGTGCAAAATCGTCCAACCGGGTTAGCATGCTACGAGCAAAGTCAGCGACAGCCGGATCTTCCGGAGTGATGAAGGCGGCAGCCCGGGCGATCGTGTCCCAATTGAGCATGCCCTTTCCATGCACAGTTATGGTGCGATTCTCTTCAATAGAAAAAGTCTGCGTGCCTACGGAGTACGATAGTTTGATCTCGGCGTCCCACGGCTCGTGGTTGGTAATCTGCAGTAGGGTGTTGTCTAATATGGCGTTGATAGGAACCGTTATCTGCGCATTGGCCGGCAGCGTAAGATTCTTTTGCGTCGGCCGCTTCATCAGTTCTGGCAGATAGTACTGCAGGGTCGCTTCAATGGGTATTTCGTTCTTATTAAAAAGCTGCACCGTAGCGACCGGACGGGTGGCGTACGACTTATAGAATGAAGCGTATAGGTCTTCTACCTGTAGGGAACTGATGCCGATCGAAGAGGCCCCGGGCACGTAAATCACCTCGAAGTCAACGCTAGCTGACTGGTCTGAATAGTTAAACGCCCTATCAATCGCCTTTACTTCAAAAGAGTAGGCGCCGCTGGGCAGGTCGTCGTAGTACACCTCATGGTCCCGTGTGAAGCGCCACTGTTCATCGTGACCCGTCAGGCGATAGGCAAACTGTATGAGGTTTCGCCGCGTCTGATAGCTCATGGCCTTAAAGCCGATGGCAATCCGCTGCTGCGTCGTGGGCACTTGGATCACCGAGCCGGGCAGGTAGACCTTGTCGGCGACAACGGATGAAATCAGCACGGTCGGATCGCTGTGCTCTTGGCGCAGGCGCGTTATGCCGAGATCCGTTAAAAACCAGAAGTCGCCGTTTTGTGCCTCTAGTATCGAGGCAATATAGTTGCTGTTGAGTCCATCGCGTTTTATAAGCTCTTGGGTCGTAGCCCCATCGTATCGGACAACCCCTTCGTCTGTGGCCAACCAAACAACGCCGTTGCGCGCCTGAATAAGAGCGTTCACACGGCCGTAGGACGAACCGTTGCTCATCCTCCAATCTACAAACGCTCCGTCGCGCATAAGGCTGATGCCCTGATCCGTAACAATCCAGAGCGTGCCGTCTTTGGTCTCTGATACCGCCTGCACGGCATTGCTCTTGAGTCCGTTGCGCTGGGCAAACGTGCGAAACACGCGGCCGTCGTATTGGCTTATACCGCGCGGCGTGGCAATCCACAGGGATCCATCACCGGACACGAGCAAGTCGTTAATCCAGTTGCTCGGCAGGCCTTGGTCCGTCGAGTAGTTTGTAAACTGGGTCCCGTCGTAGGCGCTCAAGCCGCTGGCCGTCGCGATCCATAAGACGCCTTGGTCATCCTCAACGGCCGCCTGTAATTCATTACTGGGCAGGCCGTCGCGGGTTGAGAACGCGCGAAATGTTCCATTGTCGTACTGCAGCAACCCTTGAGAGGTTGCCACCCACACGACCCCGCGACGGCCCTGCACAAAAGAGCGCACAAAGCTCGAATCGACCAGCGTCGATCGGGTCTGAGGGGTGCGCTGCGATAGCAACGGGTCTTGCCCTAGCAACGCCTGCTTATCAAAGCGCTTTTGCACACCGCTGCGGTGTCGAATAAGTCCGCTGTTGGTGCCAATCCACACGTCGTCATTATCGGCGATAAACAGACGCTCTACGAGGAGCGACGGTCCATCTTCTCCCAATCCGACGCGCTCTACTTGGTCGCCGCGGATTGCGCGCAGTCCATCGGTGGTACCGACCCAAACGGTGCCGGCTTTGTCTTGGGCAATGGTCGTCGTTCGTTCGGCCGACAACTGCCCGTTGGACAGTGTGGTAAATACAAATCCATCAAAGCGCCGTATGCCCTCGTCTGTACCGACCCACATCTGGCTGATCCCATCGTGATAGAGCGAACGGATCGCCCGGTCCCCCGAATCGTCGGCCACCATAATGGGCTGCATCACCCCGTCGCGTATGGTATGCAGTCCAGCAGTCGATCCCACCCATATTACTGCCTGCGCGTCTTCTGCAATACACGTGACCTCGGAGGGGTCTGGCATTGTGTCATCAATCACCCCATACGCGTCTGCAGGCGACACGAGCGTCACACGATCGCCCCGCAGGTAAAACGCACCCCGATCTTTTGTGCCGACCCACAGCGTACCGTCCGAAGCGACAAACAGCGCCGTGATATCATCGCTCGGCAAGCCCTCCTCAACCGTGTAGTTGGTAAAAATCTCCCCGTCGTAGGCGGTCAGACCGCGACTCGTCGCGATCCATACTACGTCGTCTTTGTCTTGCGCGATGGCGCGGACATTAAAACCAAAGCCCGTGTCTATTTTATCAAACGAGAGACCGTTAAACTGGGAAATTCCGCCTTGAGTGCCGATCCAGAGCCGGCCCTGACGATCTTCAAATATCGTGCTGACCCAATCTCCGGCTAGTCCATCAACGGTTGTATAGGTGGTTATCTGATCGCCGTGGTAGCGACTAATACCTGAGGACGTGCCGATCCAATGCTCTCCGGCAGACGTTTGGTAGATGCAACTGACTTCGTTGCCTGCTATTCCGCTGCCGACTGCCAGTGTGGTGAACGCGATTCCGTCAAAAATGCTGACCCCGCCTGCTGTTCCAAGCCACATAACGCCCGCACTGTCTCTGCGGATAGAATTTACCCGGTTAGCGGCCAAGCCGTCGTGCATGTTATACAGATACCACGATCCAACTTGGAGCCCACTGCCCGCGTTGGCTACGGGCAGGGAAGGTAGTGCCCGCTCAATTCCATACGGCGGATCCGAAAAATACAGCGGAGCTATGCTCAGAGAATCCGTCGACTCGACCCGGACCGATTCGGGTTCGCTCAAACTGCGGCGATAGCCGCCCTGGAATACATAGGGCAAGGGGGGCAACTGACTTGCAAAGTAGCCGCTACTGTCCGGAGTCACGACTAGGGTGGAGGCCACCTCGGGAGAAGAGATAACGACTTTGCCCTGGGCATTGCCCTGCTCCACGTCCTGCCAGACTACCTGCCCCGACACCGCGCTTAGCGCCTCGTCATCGCCCACCAAAAAAATATCGCCCAACCGCTCGGCAAACGCCCACTTATTGACGCCCGGCCCCCAAGCCATCCACGAATAGCTTTCATCCCGATCTTTATCGATAACGATCACGTCCAACGCCAAAACGGCGTATGCAAAGAGCGGACGATTGCCGTAGGACAACGCGCCGACATCCACCTTCCACTCGTAGCGCGCCGTATTCCCCTCGCGCTGCACTTCAACCGAGTAGGGCGCTCGCAGGCGAGTATTTCCAAGCGTTATGCGCGTATCGCCATAGATCGAGAATTGAAGCGAAGTGTAGGCTTCGCGCTGTGAACTCGAGGGTACTTCCCGATGGTTGAGGTAGGCGTATATTTCACATCCGTCCTGCGTGTTCCAACCGTCGGTCGTATCGATGACGGTGTGGTCATCTCTGACCGTCACCGCCACGTACACCTCTTGACGCGCTTCGCTATAGCCTATCTGAAAAGATGCATCGAAATCTGCTGCTCCGGTCGGAGGCTCTCCGTAGGCCGCATTTGTAATGGGATAATGGGCAAGGCCTTCCGGCCAGTCGGAGAAGTCACCATCGATGGTGATATTGGTCAGCTCGGGCGCCACGGCCAGCACGCCGTTGTGACCCTGAGCAGGTCGGCATAGCGTGAACACGAGGGCGACGCACAGCGCGACGCTACACAATAATCTCACCCGCATTCCCTTACCTGCTTTCTAATGCAATAGCGTATCTACTGCAGGAGCACAGCCCTATGCAATCTACTGGGCAGTAAATCCTTTATCACCCGCAACGAGCGCGCCGGTCACAAACGACGATTCGGGCCGGCTCGAGAAAGAGACCACGTTGGCAATTTCTTCCGGCGCGACAATCCGATGTATAGGAACTATAAAAGTCCTTTTAGGAGATCGGGTCAATCCATATGGGCTTGTTCTCGCCCTCTTTTCGGCAGCGTCTGCGCCTTTACGCGTACCCTCTTTTAGGCGCGACCGGCCCGATGGACCCCAAAGGGTATTTTAGATTCAAAGGGGCCGGGGCTAGGCGGACTTCGAAGGGGTACGCCGTCCGACGAGGAGGGACTGCGGGCGATGTAGCGGCGAGTATTGAGTTATGCGCAGTCCCACGCGTGCTGGGGTGGGGTTCTAGCGGGGAGAAGCGGCGGGGGCTCGGTTGGCAGGCCGACCCCGTGTAGATAGCGCCGGACCGATACGTCGTCGGTCAGTGCGGCGATCAGGCGCAGGCGTCCACCACAGTCGGGGCAGACGGTGACGTCGAGCGCAAAGACGCGCGCCAATGGCGCCGCCCAGGGGAGTCGATGGGGCGGGCACGGTCTGGCTCCGCTCGTGGGCATTGGGCGCCAGGATGCCATGATAACGCACCAGATTGAGTCGGCGCGGTGGGATGAGGGCGGCTAGCTTTTCAATCAACTCCAACACAAGACAGCAGCCGATGCGTCGTCCCATCCGACCAGGGGATTTTGAGGCGGAAGGTGAGGAGATCGGCATCGATAAGCTGCAGTCGGCCCGCCGCCAGCGGAGGGCGCGTCACGTAGCGGCAGAGCCGCTCCAGCCCCGCCCGGTCCTCAGCAATATGCCAGAGGATGTTCACAATCACATCAAATTGGGGGTGGTTACATTGACGCCGGTAGGCCCCATAGACAAAGAGTTTGTGGGTTCAACTTCTAAGTGCACCTTTTGCGGTGCGTGAAAAAACAAAGGCCAACCGGTATATTTCCTTTGCTATTTCACCCGCCCCACGAAGAGGAGCTTATGAAGGAGTATACTCAGTTGACCCAGCCTCAAAGGTACGAAATATCCG
>JABHFS010000032.1 GCA_018672475.1 Gemmatimonadota bacterium
ATCTGCTGGACCCTGGACGCTTCGCGGATTTTATTACGCCGGCAGTGCGGCAATTCCCCGCGAGCATCCCACTCGAAGTCTTTAACCTAGTCTATATATCCATCGATCCGGAGACACCAGGACAGCGCGAAGCGCTAGACCGTCTGAACGCCATCGGCAATGATCGCGAAGTCGCCCAATGGATCGGCACGGCCTACAACAATTTGGGTATCGGCCTCTATGACAACGGCGAGACGACGCGCGCCATCGCAGCCTACCAACACTCGTTGCGCTTTCTGCCCGACAGGGCGTCTACGCTTAAAGACCTGGCCAAGGCCCTACAAAAACAGGGCGACCAGCCCGCAGCCACTGCCGCCATGCTACGGGCCGCGCAAATAGCGCCGCACGATCAGTCGACGCTTTACAATGCGGCCCTCGGGTTATTTATACAGGACAAAAAAGCGCGTGCCGTCGAGTATTGCCTGGCAGCGCTGGAACTACAACCCGACCCCAAACTCTATTTGCTTTTGGGCACCTGCTACCGACAGTTAGGTAAGCAAGAACAAGCCATAGCCGCCTACCGGCAAAGCATTGCCCTCGCACCAAAAAATTTCATAGCTTACGCACATTTATCCAATATCCTTGAAAGACCGCAAGCCATAAATATCCTCGAACAGGCCCTCGCCGCCGGCATCGAATACGCCGAATTCTACAAGCGTCTGGGCCGCTTTTATTTTGAACAAGGCGAAGCGGTTCGCGCCGCCGAACTCCATCGCCACGCCCTCGCCCTCACCCCCGACGATGTCCAGACCCATACCAACCTTGGCGCTATATTGAAGACACTGGGCCAATGGCAAGAAGCCCATCGCGCCTACGAACAGGCCAACACGCTCGAACCCCATAATCCCGCACACCTCCTGAAGATGGCCGAACTCGGCCATCTCCTAGGCGAGGAAAGTGCGTCGGCCGCACGAGACTCTATCGCAACACACTAGCCTCAGGGCATAAAAAAAGGGGACCTTTTTCAGGTCCCCTTTTTTCCTACACGATTCGCTTGCTCAAGGCAGGTGCGTGCCGCCCATTAGGTAGCGGTCGACCTCGCGCGCCGCACCGCGCCCCTCGTTGATCGCCCAGACCACCAGGCTCTGGCCGCGCCGCATATCGCCGGCGGCAAAGATGCCCTCGACGCTGGTGGCGAATTTCTCGTGTTCGGCCTTGGCGTTGGAGCGCTCGTCGCGCTCGACGCCGAGTTGGTCAATAACCGCGTCTTCGGGGCCGCGAAAACCCATCGCCAATAGCACCAAGTCCGCGGGCCACACCTTTTCAGTACCTTCAATTGGCTTAGGTACAAAACGGCCATTCTCGTCCTTGTCCCATTCGATACTGACCGTGTGCAGTTCCTTGACATTACCCTCGTCGTCGGCGACGAATTTCTGGGTCATAATCAAATAAGCGCGCGGATCGTCGCCGAAACGGGCTTTCGCTTCTTCCTGGCCGTAGTCGAGCTTATAGACATTGGGCCACTGTGGCCAGGGATTGCTCTCGGCACGCTCTTCCGGCGGCCGCGGCATAATCTCGAACTGGGCCAGCGTCTTGCAACCGTGGCGCAGGGAAGTGCCGCAGCAATCGGTGCCGGTGTCGCCGCCGCCAATGACGATGACGTGTTTGTCTTTGGCCAAGATATAATTACCATCGTCGTGGCTCGAATCGAGCAGACTCTTGGTATTCGCGCGCAGGAAATCCATCGCAAAATGAATGCCGGTAAACTCACGCCCCTCAATAGGCAGGTCATTGGGCTTGGTCGCACCGCCGCAGAGCACCACCGCATCGTTTTCTGCGGACAATTCCGTCGCAGGGATGTCGGCGCCGATCTCAGTATTGGTGACGAACTTGATGCCCTCAGCCGCCATCAGATCGACACGACGCTGCACCACGGCCTCTTTCTCGAGCTTCATATTCGGAATCCCGTACATCAGCAAACCGCCGATGCGGTCGGCCCGCTCGTAGACCGTTACCTGATGGCCGGCGCGGTTAAGCTGCGCGGCACAAGCCAGACCCGCCGGTCCGGAACCGACGATCGCGACGCTCTTGCCCGTGCGCTTCGCAGGTGGCTCGGGCACGATCCAGCCCTCGGCGAAACCCTTGTCGACGATGGCGCATTCTACATTCTTGATCGTCACCGGCGGAGCATTGATACCCACTACGCAAGCGCCCTCACAGGGCGCGGGGCAGACGCGGCCGGTAAATTCCGGGAAGTTATTGGTCTTGTGCAGGCGCTCTAGCGCCTCGCGCCACAAACCGCGGTAGACCAGATCGTTCCACTCCGGGATCAGATTATTGACCGGGCAGCCCGAGCCCTTATCACCGTCGCTGACCACATCGCCGAGATGGCAGAAGGGAATGCCGCAGTCCATGCAACGCGAACCCTGCTCCTGCAGCGCCTCTTCCGGCATATGCTCGTGGAACTCGTCCCAGTCCTTAACCCGCTCTATCGGGTCGCGGTCCTGCGGTAATACGCGTTCGAATTCGATAAATCCAGTAGGTTTGCCCATCAGTTACCTTCCTCTTCAATCGCTTATCAGGATACTTCGGCCATCGCCTCGTGGAAGGCGAACAATTCTGCCTCGTCGCCCGTCAGCCCGCTCTCTTCTGCCCGCTTGAAGGCGTTGAGCATCTTGCGGTAGTCACGCGGCATGACTTTAACAAACTTCGGCAACATCGCGTCCCATGCATCCAATATTTGTTGTCCGCGCGCGCTCTTGGTGTGCTGTATATGGCGTTCGATCAGAGCTTTCAACTCGGCGATGTCCTCGGCATCCTCCACCGGGCCCATGTCAGCCAACTCATCGTTGAAATGCACCGAGAAATCGCTGGCCTCGTCGAGCACATAGGCAATGCCGCCCGACATCCCGGCGCCGAAATTCCGCCCTGTCTTGCCGAGCACCACCACCCGACCGCCGGTCATATATTCGCAGGCGTGGTCGCCGACGCCTTCAACCACCGCCTCGACCCCGCTATTGCGCACACAGAAGCGTTCACCAGCCGTGCCATGGATATAGGCCTCGCCCGCGGTAGCGCCATAAAAAGCGACATTACCGACGATAACATTCTCCCACGGCACGAAGGTCGAGTTGGCCGGCGGATAAAGCGCCAGTTTCGCGCCCGACAGCCCCTTGCCGAAATAGTCATTGGCGTCGCCCTCAACCTCCAGCGTCATGCCCTTAGGCGTAAAGGCGGCGAAACTCTGCCCGGCCGACCCCTGGAACTTGAAGCGAATCGTATCCTCGGGCAGGCCTTCAGGACCGTAGCGCCTAGTCACTTCCGAACCGAGAATGGTCCCGGTGACGCGGTTGATATTCTTGATCGGCAACGTCGCCTCAACCACCTCGCCATTGTCGAGCGCCGGCTTGGCCAAATCGAGCAGCGTAGTATTGTCGAGCGCCTTGTCTAGCCCGTGGTCCTGCGGAATCTGGCAATAGCGCCCGACCTCGTCGCCGACATCGGGCCGGTGCAGAATCGGCGTCAGGTCGATACCCGCCACCTTCCATTGCTCGATGGCCTTCTTCGGTTCGAGACGGTCCGTGCGACCGACCATCTCGTTGATGGTGCGGAAGCCCAGCTCGGCCATAATCTCGCGCATATCCTCGGCGATAAAACGCAGAAAATTAACCACGTGGTCGGGATTGCCGGTAAACTTCTCGCGCAGTGCAGGGTTTTGCGTCGCGACGCCTACCGGGCAGGTATCGAGATGACAGACTCGCATCATAATGCACCCCATGGTCACCAGCGCACTGGTCGCGAAACCGAATTCCTCGGCCCCCAAGAGCGTGGCGATAATCACGTCGCGGCCAGTCTTGAGCTGGCCATCGGTCTCGACGACGATGCGACTGCGCAGGTCGTTGAGCACCAACGTCTGGTGCGTCTCGGCCAAGCCCAGCTCCCACGGCAGACCAGCGTGTTTTATACTGGTCTGCGGCGAGGCGCCAGTACCACCATCGTGGCCCGAAATCAGCACCACGTCGGCATGGCCCTTGGCCACCCCGGCGGCGACAGTGCCAACGCCGAACTCCGAAACTAGCTTGACGTTTATGCGCGCGTTGACGTTCGCATTCTTTAGATCGTGCACCAACTGCGCCAAATCCTCGATAGAATAGATGTCGTGGTGCGGCGGCGGCGAAATCAGTTCGACACCGGGCGTCGAATGGCGGACCTTCGCGATCCAGGGATACACTTTCGCTCCCGGCAACTCGCCGCCCTCACCCGGTTTCGCGCCCTGGGCCATCTTGATCTGCAATTCCTGGGCCTGGGTCAGATAGTAGCTCGTTACGCCAAAACGCCCCGAAGCCACTTGCTTGATCGCGCTATTCTTGGAATCGCCATTGGGTTCGAGCACGTAGCGAGCCGGATCTTCGCCGCCCTCGCCGGTATTGCTGCGGCCGCCGAGACGGTTCATCGCGATGGCCAAACCCTCGTGCGCCTCCTGGCTGATCGAGCCGTAGGACATCGCTCCGCTTTTGAAGCGCCGGGTGATCGCCTCAACCGGCTCGACCTCTTCAATCGGGATCGATTTAGAATCGCCTTTAAACTCCAACAAGCTGCGCAAGGTCGCCAGACGCTCGGACTGATCATTGATCTCATTAGCGTACTGCTTATAGATCTTGTAGCTGTCTTCGCGCGCCGCCCGCTGGAGCAAGTGGATCGTCTTCGGGTTGAAGAGGTGCTTTTCGCCGTCTTGGCGCCACTGATAATGGCCACCGACGTCGAGCGTTTGGACCTGGGTCGAAATCGTCGGGAAAGCCGCCTCGTGGCGGGCCAACGACTCGCGCGCGACATCTTCGACACTCATACCCTGAACCTGGGTCGTGGTCCAGGTGAAGTAGCGGTCCACCACCTGCTGGTTGAGTCCGACGGCCTCGAAAATCTGCGCACCACGATAACTCTTGATGGTCGAGATACCCATCTTGGCCATCACCTTAATGATGCCCTTGATGGCGCCGTAGATATAGCGCTCCTCGGCCTCTTCGTAGCTATAGCCTTCGAGCATATTCTCACGGATCATGTCGTTGATCCCCTCGAAGGCCATATAGGGATTGATCGCCTGGGCGCCATAACCGAGCAACAGGCAGAAGTGATGCACCTCGCGCGGCTCACCCGATTCGAGCGCCAACCCGATATGGGTGCGGGTCTCCAAACGCACCAAATGGTGATGCACCCCGGCGACTGCCATCAGCGCCGGTATCGGCACATTGTCGGTATCTACGCCGCGGTCGGAAAGAATAATCATATTGTGGCCTTCAGCGACGGCCACGTCGACCTTGGCGAATAGATCTTCCATCGCCTTCTCAAGCCCCGCCTCGCCGTCAGCGCGATTGAACAAGATCGGAATCGTCACCGCCTTGTGGCCGAAGAGATCGACCTCGCGCAGCTTTTCCAACTCGGCGTTTTTGAGAATCGGCCGCTGCAGGGTGATCTGACGACAACTCTCCGGCTCGGGCTCTAATAAGTTGCGCTCGGGGCCGATCTTGGTTTCTGCGGAAGTAATCAACTCCTCGCGCAAGGGATCGAGCGGCGGATTGGTGACTTGCGCGAAGTGCTGCTTGAAATAGCTATATAAGAGCTGTGTCCGCTCAGAAAGCACCGCCAGCGCCGCGTCGTTGCCCATCGAGCCATTCGGATCCTTCTGCACTTCGATCATCGGCTTGAGGAAAACCCGCAAATCCTCAAAGGTATATCCAAAGGCCTGTTGCCACTTCAGCACTTCCTCGTGCGTCTCGATCAGCGGCGCGCCCTTGGTCTCGGGCAGATCCTCCAACGCGACGGCATTGGCATCGAGCCATTCGCGATAAGGATGCTCGATGGAGACCTGGTGCTTGATCTCCTCGTCGCTGATGATACGGCCAGCGGCCGTGTCGATCAGCAACATACGCCCCGGCTGCAAACGCCCCTTGCTGACCACGTCCTCCGGCGGAATCGCCAGCACGCCAGTCTCCGAGGAGAGCACCATCATGTCGTCGTTGGTGATATAATATCGCGAGGGCCGGAAACCATTGCGGTCGAGCGTACCGCCAACGATCGTGCCATCAGTGAAAGCGATCGAAGCCGGGCCGTCCCATGGCTCCATCAAGCAGCTGTGATACTCATAAAAAGCACGCTTCTCGTCGCTCATCGTCTCGTGCTTTTCCCACGGCTCGGGGATCATCATCATCGCCGCGTGCGCCAACGAGCGTCCACCCAGATGCAGCAATTCGAGCGCGTTGTCGAATTTGGCCGAGTCGGAGCCATCCTCGTGTATGATCGGGTAGAGCTTGTCGATATCGTCGCCAAAGAGCTCCGAGGCTAACATCCCTTCGCGCGCATGCATCCAGTTGCCGTTACCGCGCACGGTGTTGATCTCGCCATTGTGGATCATATAGCGGTAAGGGTGCGCCCGCTCCCAACTGGGAAAGGTATTGGTGCTGAAACGCGAATGCACCAGCGCAATCGCCGACTCGAAACGCTCGTCTACCATATCGGGGAAATAACCCTCGACCTGGTCGGGGATTAGCATGCCCTTGTAAACTATGGTCCGCGACGAGAGACTCGCCGGATAGAAGAAGTCGCCGTTGGCCAGCTCGTCGTTATAGCGAATATCGTTCTCGGAGCGCTTGCAGATGACATATAGTTTGCGCTCAAAGGCCAATTCGTCGTCGCCGTAGACTTCGCCGCGACCGATAAAGGCCTGGCGCTGGACCGGCTCGCGCGCCTTCGCGGTATTACCGAGGGCGGCGTTGTTGGTCGGCACGTCGCGCCACCCCAAGAAACGCTGGCCCTCTTCTTCAACGATACGGACGAAAATCTCCTCGCAAGCCGCGCGCTCGGCGGCGGCGGGCGGCAGAAAGAGCATACCGACCCCGTACTCGCCCGGTTCGGGCAGGTCGAAATCGCAAACGCCGGCAAAAAACTTGTGCGGCAATTGCAATAAGATACCCGCGCCGTCGCCGGTGTTGACCTCGCAACCGCAAGCGCCGCGATGCTCGATATGCTCGAGTACCTCTATCGCTTGATGCACTAATTTGTGCGATTTGCGGCCCTTGATATTAACGACGAAGCCAATACCACAGGCGTCGCTTTCATAGGCCGGGTCGTAGAGCCCTTGTTTTTTCGGATATCCGGGGATATGTGTCATTTTAACCTTCCCTTGCTCGGAGGCCTGTCCGGTAAACGATAGAGCATACGATACACATGGGTTGCGCCCGCATAGGGACGACCTCGTGTTCGTCTCGCTGAAAAATTGCCGTCGTTTGCTAAAAAGATCCGTGCTCGCATCGATAAGGAAGGGTGCGAGCAGGCAAGTGGACAGGACCGTCGTCTCGGTCTGTTCATCTAATATTTATTGTTTAAGAGGGGTTAATATACGAAAATAGATCTGTATTGTCAATACATTATTGTGCCACTTGTTTATAAGTTTCTTGTGACATCTCTTGCGAGAAATATCATATGTGGCCTAAATTATGCTATTACATACCTATAAAGGGAGAATTTAGGCCATGAGGCATCTCGATGATCAAGAGCGGCGCATCATTCGCGCCCTAATCCGCAATCCCCGTTCTTCAGACAATCGCATCAGCACACTGACCGGCGTCCCGGTGCGCACCGTCAGCCGCAAACGCACCCGCCTCGAGCAAGAAGGCATCCTCTCCTACTACGCTTCCGTGGATATGCAAGCGAAAGGCACAGGCCGTTTTTCGACGCAGCATATGCTGACGATCAAGTTCAAATTGGGCATCACCCACAGCCAGATCGTGCAGGAGATTCGCCACGAACCGAATGTCGCCGATGTCTTTAGCGAGCTGATCCGCGACAGTTATATCGCCGAAATCGAGGGGCATATCGCGCTGGTGATGGTAGTCGAAGGCGAGTCCGACAGCGACGTGGCGGAAAACGTTCAGGGTAAGATCATTCCCTCTCTGCAGAAAAACCACGGAGAAGACTCGATTCTGGAATTGAAGACCATTCGGCTCTTAGACCCGATCCGCAGGTTGCACAATTACCTGCCGATGGTCAACATGAAGGAGGGCTTCGTCGTCGAGGATTGGCCGGACGACGCGTTTTTTGTGGAGTAGGCGGAAGACGGGTGAGGCTAGAGGTGAGCCCGGCGTTGTTTATCTAATACAGAGTATCCCGAATCTCCACTAGTGGGATTTCGGATATAACGCTCTACTTTGTAGCGAGAATCGCACCTATTAACGTAGGATTGGTTCAGAGCATCACTACGCGACACGGCGCCTTGCGAAAGCTCGCCCCGCTATTGCCATAATCCGGTGGTTCGACAAAGCGTTTTTTGAACGACGCGCGACGCCTATTCCTCCACCTCCGGTGTGATGCGCAATTTGATCACCGCGTGCTGCTCGAGAAACATCGCGTGCACCTCGCCCTGCGCCAACTGCTCTATCCGGCTCTCGGCCTCAAAGGTGATCCACGCTTCGAAGACCGAGTCCGCCTGGTTGGCGACCTCATCTTCCGCGACGCCGTCAAATTCCACGTAGAGCGACGAGGGCGAGATATCGCCATTGTTGGCGACCAGTTCCAGTTCGGTCGCCCACGCCTCAACCAAAGGGCCGACCAGGCTCTCGACACGCACCTTGACCGGCAACGAAAAACCTGGCCGCACCCAATCGTCGGTCGCCTCTAGGCTCAGCTTGAACCGGCCGTCCGCGGTCGTCGTGCCGACCAACCGCTTCGGCTCCTCGGCACAGCTCGCGCAAAACAGCGCGGCGCACAATAACACCAGCGACTTCATCGCCCACCTCCTAAGCTTTGCTCCACCTGATGTACCGTCTCGTTGAAGATCCGCTCGGAAACCAAGTAGGGGAACTTCGACTCGTAAAAAAGTTTGGCCACCTCACGGTCAATCGGATGGTAGCGGTTACGCATATCCTCACGGGTCGGGAAGAGGATCTGCACCCCCGGACGGAAACCCTGCATTGTCTGAGCCATATTCTGGTTGAGCTTGAGCACCCGCTTGAGGATCAGCACCTGGCGCAACCGTTCGATATCGCTCTCGTTGGTCAATACGATCGACCACTGCTGCGGCACCGCGTTGTCATCGTAGATGTTCATCTTCCACAATAGCTCGTCCTGCTCGCCCACTGGTAGGATTGTATCACGGACGGTAGCAATCGGCATCCCGAAGGCGTGGCCCGGCACCGGCGTGGGCTGTGCCTCGAAACTCAAGATCACCGCGCTCTCGGGTGAAACCAAGACCTTGGGCAGGAGGTCGACGAGCGTCAGATCGTCGCTGAAACGCCGCACGCTCTTTTCATCGAGCGGCGGAGAAAAGAAAAAGACCTGGTTGAGGTTCACCTCCTCGGAGAAGTCGAGATTGCCGACGATTTCGTAGAGCATCCGCCGCACTAGCACCTCCTCGCCCGGCACCCGCCCCTGCAACAGGCTTTGGAAAGGCTCCTTACGCTGCAACATCACATCCTCGCGCGCACTCTGCTTTACCTGTCCTTTCAACGCCTTGAACACCGGGCTCTCCTGGACGAATTTCAAGTCCCATACGTCGTCGTCGCGCACCCGGTAGGCGTTGCGGAAAAGCTGCGTGTTAAAGCGGTCGAAGAGGTCCGAATCCTTCGGGATCAGATAGCTGAAACTGTTATCTTCCAGCGGCACGATATGTGGAGTGATCACCACGATCACCTCACGCTGCTCGGTCTCCAGCCGCTCGCGCGAGAACAGGCGCCCGATAAGGGGTAACCCACCCAATAGCGGTACCTCGGTGCGCGACCCCTGCTGTTCGGTCGACAACAGGCCGCCGATAATAAAAGGCGTGCCGTCGGCGACCCGCACATAGGTCTCGACCAGACGATTATCGATAATCGGCGAAAACTCGATACCCGAAGTGCCTTGCTCAAGGCGCGCCGCCGACTCCACCGAGATCGAGGAGATGATCGTCTCGATCTGCATCGTCACCTCGGTGCCTTCGCGATTGATGCGGGGCCGCAAGTTGAGCACGATGCCGACCGGAAAATACTCGATGCCCTTGCTGACCGAAGAAGTTGTCGCCGTCGTTTTCGCGACGGGAATCTGCCGGCCCACCTGAATCCGCGCCTGGCGGTCGTTGAGAACCAGCACCGAAGGACTCGACAGCACCTCGGCGTCACCGGTCTCCTTCAGCGCTTCGAGCTTGCCACGGAAATCAATGAAATCGCTAAAGCCGTCGCGCGAAAACAAAAATTTCGTCAGACTATTGCCCGATCCAGTGGCCTCGAAGGACAATTCGGTATTTTCCTGCTGACCTCTAAGCTCAATACCGACATCGTTCAACTGGCTGGTATTGACCTCGATGACCAGGGCCTCGATCACGATCTGCTGCGCCGGCAGGTCGATCTGGGTGCTCAAGACATTGACCAAGCGTTCAAGCGGCTCGGGGTCGTTGAGATCGTAGACGAAGAGCAGGCGCTCCTCCGGCGAGCCGGTGGTCGTGTGGTGCAAGTGTGAACCGCCCAATTGCGGCGCGCCCTGGTTTTTTTTGCTACTGCTCGCCTTAGCCTTGTTAACCATATCGGCTTCGAGCAGGCTGGTCTTAGAGGCATTAGAAACCTTGACCACCCACGGTAACTTGGGCTTCTTGCCCTGCACGAGATCAAAAATCGACTCGTAACTGGCCACCTTGCTCGACTTCTTCTCGAACTCGACCGTGTGATATCCCAGCGCCTTGAGCAGCCCCAACGCGCGGTCGGCTTCGATATGCCCTAGGCGGAACATTTCATAGGCTAGGTCGGGTTCGCCTCTCTTGCGGCCCTTGCTTTTTTTGGCCAGGGCCTTGAACTCAGAATGGATCTTCCGCAGATCCGCACCGGCGTCACCGACCAGCATGAATTCGTATCCGCCGCCGATTCCAGAGGCGATACCGATCTCGACAACGCGTTTGCCGTTGGAATAAACCCGATTTTCCACCACGCCGGGCCGATCACCCAACTCACCATAATCGCCTGCGATCCGATAGCCCAGGGGCAACAGAACGCGCAAATCGGCCGCATCCAACAATTGCCGCGCCTTGGTCAGCGAGCCGGTGGGGGATTCGACAAAGTGCACTTCCTGTGACCAGCCCACCGCCGGGATCGCCAGTAAAACGACCACAACGCAGACCAGCAACTTATGTATATGTATTGGCTTCATAACCTCCAG
This sequence comes from Gemmatimonadota bacterium, assembly GCA_018672475.1. Lineage (GTDB taxonomy): Bacteria > Latescibacterota > UBA2968 > UBA8231 > UBA8231. The sequence goes on from JABHFS010000032.1 coordinate 11,152, forward strand.
CATACTGCCACAATTTTAAACTGTCAAGTTAGCAGATAACGCAGCAAAAAGAACGCGGCGAGGATCCAGACCGCCAGCGACACTTCGCGTGCGCGTCCACCCTAACAGGTAGCAAGGCCACATAGGCCGTCATGCCGGCCGTGCTGCCCTCGTCGTCCGCCACGCTCTGCACCCAACTTAGCGGGAATAAGCAACTCGAGATCCACCGAACTGGTGGACGGATTTCTTGTGGGATTAAAATCGGGACTACAAACGCAGAACAACAGGCCAATAAAGAGCATCAAACTGATGCGAAGATATGCATTGAGGATTCGCACGATACTCGTCTCCCCCAACCAACGAGGTTTGCCGAGGTGGGCTAAGGTGTTTACCCCGAGCAGATTGTGGGCCCAGATTTCACAGGAAGTGAAATCTGAGGTCTACACCTCGGAGCCGACCAAGGATGGTCGACGATAATGAGCGAAGGATAAACACCTTAGCCCACAGCGTACACCAACATCAACTCTCCTTGACGGCCGTCACCAGATCCAACACCGCTTCCTTCGCACTGCCAAAAAACATCAACGAATTATCCGCCGCAAAAAGCGGATTCGGTATACCGGCAAAACCCGGACTCAGGCTCCGTTTGATCACCACTACCGTCCGCGACTTGTCGACATCGAGAATCGGCATGCCCGCAATCGGCCCCGAATTATCTTCGCGGGCCAGCGGGTTGACCACGTCATTGGCGCCAATGACCAACGCCACATCGGTCTGTTGGAACGTGGCGTTGATGCGGTCCATTTCGACCAACTTGTCGTAGGAGATCTCGGCCTCGGCCAATAGCACGTTCATATGGCCCGGCATCCGGCCGGCCACCGGGTGGATGCCGTATTCGACCTCAATTCCGCGCTGCTCCAACAGATCCGCCAAGTCGCGCACCGCGTGCTGCGCCTGAGCCACCGCCATCCCGTAGCCGGGCACGATCACCACGCGACGGGCGGTATCAAAGAGCATCGCCACCTCATCGGCCGAAGTCGACTTGATCTTACCTGCATACACCTCGTCGTCACTAGCCCCGGAAGCGGCCGGCGTCGCACCGCTGTCACCGAAAAACACGTTGCCGAGCGAGCGGTTCATCGCCTTGCACATGATCTGGGTCAGGATCAGCCCTGAAGCGCCGACCAGCGAACCAGCGATAATTAGCACATTGTTGTCGAGCACGAAACCCGTCGCCGCCGCCGCCAACCCCGAGCAAGAATTGAGAAAGGCGATCACCACCGGCATATCCGCGCCACCAATGGGCACCACCAGCATCACACCCAATAGCGAAGCCACGCAGACCATAATCCAGAAGGCGTCCATCTGCCCGGGTTCGAGCACCAGCCAGCTGCCCAGGCCAATACAGACCAACGTCAGCAAGCCGTTGAAAAATTGCTGGCCGGGAAACTGGATCAGCCGCTTGAGCACTTCCATCAACTTGAAGAAGGCCACCAGGCTGCCCCAGAAGGTCACCGCGCCGATAAGGCCTGAGGCCGCCGTGGAAACCGTGAACTGATGCGAAGGGCCCTGTACTTCGATCAACGCCGCACCGGCCACCAGCACCGAAGCCACGCCGCCGAAGCCATTAAAGATCGCCACTAGCTCGGGCATGGAGGTCATCGGGATCTTCGCCGCGAAAGCCACGCCGATTAGCGAGCCTACCACGACACCAATCAAAATATATTCGAAGGAGAGAATGCGCTGGTCGAGCAAGGTCGCCAGCACCGCCAGCAACATCGCCAACGCGCCCAGCGTATTGCCGCGCACCGCCGTACGCGGATGCGTCAGCCCCTTGAGACCGAGGATGAAGAGCACAGAGGCGACGAGATAGGCGAAGTTGATCAGGGTCATGCTCATGGGTTTAGTCCCGCCTCTTGAACATGCTCAACATGCGATGGGTCACCATAAAACCGCCCACCGCGTTGATCGTGGCGAAAACGAGCGCCGCTAGGCCTAAATAGGTTGCCAGCGTCGGATCCTCGGAGGAACCAGCCGAAAGCAATGCACCGACCAGGGTAACGCCAGAAATAGCATTAGAGCCCGACATCAGCGGCGTGTGCAAGGTCGGCGGAATTTTGGTGATAATCTCGAAACCGATGAAGACGGCCAGCACGAAAACCGTTAGTGCGGCGACGAACACTTCCATCAATGGCCTCCTTCGGAGTCGCTTTCGCGGATGCGCGGGTGTACGACCTGGCCATCGCGCATCACCAGCGTCTCACGCGTAATCTCATCTTCCATATCAAATTGCAGCCCTTCCTCACCCAATAAGTGACGAAGAAAAATAGAAATATTGTGCGAGTACATCTGGCTAGCGTGATTGGGCACGGCCGCTGGCAAGTTCAACGGCCCCATGATCTGCACACCGTCTTCAACAACAGTCTCGCCCGGACAGGTCAACTCGCAATTGCCACCGCGCTCCGAAGCCAAGTCAATTATAACCGAGCCCGGATCCATCGCGCGCACGGCGTCAGCAGTGATCAATAGCGGCGACGGCTGGCCAGGGATCGCCGCGGTCGTGACAACCACGTCGTTCTGCCCGGCAACTTTAGCCAGTTCTTCCCGTTGGCGGCGGTAAAACGCTTCATCCTGCGCCTTGGCATAACCGCCGGCGTCCTCAGAGTCCCCCGCGTCGATCTCCAATTCGATAAACTCGGCCCCGAGGCTCTCGATCTGCTCTTTTACCGCCGGCCGAACGTCGTAGGCCTGAACCACTGCGCCCAAACGGCGGGCGGTGGCGATCGCCTGAAGCCCGGCAACACCGGCGCCGATGATAAGCACCCGGGCCGGAGTCAGCGTGCCGGCGGCCGTCATTAACAACGGAAACATCCGTGGCAGCGCATCGGCCGCCATCAGCACCGCCTTATAACCGGCGATCGTCGCCATCGACGAGAGAATATCCATGCTCTGGGCCCGGGTGATACGCGGGATCAGTTCCATGGCAAAAAGAGTGGCTCCCGTAGTCGCCAATTCGCGCAGCTGCGGCCCCGCGGTCAAAGGGTCCGAAGCACCTATGATGACCTGACCGGAACGGGTAAGGGCAAGGTCTGCACGCCCCGCTTCGGGGTTGGCCCCGAATGTGCGGACCTGCAATATCACATCGGCACGGGCGAAGACCTCGTCGCGGTTTGCGGCGATTTGTGCACCCTGCTCTATATAGTCTGTGTCGGCAAAACCCGCGGCCGTTCCTGCGCCGGGTTCCACTATAATTTCGCTATTGAGAGCGACTAAACCGGACACTGCATCAGGGACAAGGGCAACGCGATCTTCACCAGGAAAGGTTTCGCGCGAAATACCTATGATCATAGCTCAACGTGGGCTGTAATGGGATGAATTAGCATAAAGACCTTTACTACAATATATAGCGAGCCGAGATCGCTGACAATGGCACCGAGCATTGCAACACCGCGGAAAAACCGGGCCATCTTTAAAAAACCCGGGTTTTCCGCCCATACAATAGACTTCAGTGGTGCGACACGATTTTATCGTGGTGTTTCTTTAATTGCACTTCGACCTTGGACTCGGCATCGGCAAGCGCTTTGTAGAGGTTGCCCGCCGCCGCCGACGCGGTAAAAGTGTGTTGCGGTACTTTAACGATGATCTCAACTTTGTCGCCGTTTTTTTCCTTGTCGAGAACGACCTCGCAGTCTAGGATACCATCGAAATAGTGTTCGAGTTTGCGACAGGATTGCGTGATATGCTCTTTCGTGCCTTCAGTAATCTTG
>JABHFS010000004.1 GCA_018672475.1 Gemmatimonadota bacterium
CCATCTCCAACACCAACAAATCGTCTTCTGTCGAAACCTCCAACAATTCACCGCTAAAATTGGCGTCGTCGAGGGTGCGCCCCTGCAGCGGGATCGACAACTGATACCCCGTGCCCGGCCCACGCACAAAACCGGCGAAACGCTCGGCGTCCAGCTCAATACTCGTGTCGATCTTCTCGCTGGCGCTGAATAGCACCGCATCACCATTTGCCAACTCCGTCGCATCCTGTACCACGAAACGGGCAATCGCCCCTTCGAAAGCACGCACATAACCGAAGGCAGCGTCGCTTATCAAACCCCCGGTCAGACCTGACACCGACGCGCTTTGCGCATCGGCCGCACGCACCCAAGTGATATCGCTTTGCGGGATCCCGGGCACTTCGACCAATAACGCGTTCGCCCCTGTCGCCTCGATGGTCTCGAAGTTCGCCTCCGTCGTCCCCGACACCTGCGGATAGAGCGTCGCCAAATACCGCACATCCGTTCCCCGCTGTTGTACGCGCAACATCGTGTGCGTCTGCTCTTCGAGAAAGTCGAAGGAGTGAATCGTATCGCTATCGGTCGCGACAAGACCCGTATGGTCCTCAGACAAAAAGGCAATCAGCGCCGCGCCCTCCCGCGCCCAGCGCGCCAACGTGCCGCCGCGCGAATAGGCGCCGCCGCTCGTACCGCCCCCATTGCCGTGCAGCCGCCACTCGTAGTCGTGCTCCTGACCATCAGAAGTAATCTCGTCGGCGACGATAAAATAGCTCCGGTCGGCAAAGAAAACCCGCCGTTTCAGCTCAACGCCCCCGTAACTGGCGTCGACCTCGCAGTAGTCTCCAGCCGAGCTGGTGAAAGAATCGAGGATAAAGGCATCGTTACCGCCGCCGATGGTCTGGCCAAACGCCGTAAAACGCGGCGGTCCCTGGCCGTCGACCAATATCACATTGTGGTTGCGACCTTCGTTTACCTTGTCGTGGTTGCTGAAGTTTATATAACCGGCGTCAAGCGCCAGCATCTCGCCACCGGCGTAGATCAAGAAGCTCGTCTCGTCCGCATGCTCGTGCGCAAACCCTCCCGTACGAGCAACACCGTTCTCACCCCGCAACAGCATATAGGTGGCTTCCGCCGACCAGTCGCTGCGGAAGACCGCGTCCCCGGCCCCCGGCATAAAAACCGATGGCCCGTGCGTTGGCTCGGTCGCCGCAATGCTGTCGTCGTAGAGGGCGATCGCGTCCATCTCGGAAAATTCGCGCACATAGAGCCCATTCGCGTTGTTTTCCCAGTCCCAGCGATGTATGCCACCGTCGGGATAAACCGCCGCCAGATAGTGACCGTAAAAATCATCGAGGTGACCATCGTCGATATTCGGCCGGCGGCCATTGGGCAGCCGCAGATTCAATGACCAATCGTGCATCTTTTCAATCTTCGGGTCGGTGAACAAATTCAAGCCGGTGCGATCTCTCAGCGCGAACATATAAGGCAGGTAGACATCGGCGGCATAACGGCTGTAAAACGGCCCCTCGGCATAACCGCCGTCCAGCGCATCGATCTGAAAATCCAGACTGCCCTTCACCAATTCGAAAGCCCGATCGGCCCAATCCTGCGGTGTGCCCTGGTCTTTAACCCCGGGATGCTCGCTCAACGCCATCGCCGCCAACCCTAGACCGCCATACGCGCGAATATGCCAATTGTCGATATGCGGCGTCTCGTGCAAGCGGAGAACGATCTTGATAATCCCCAAATCGATTTCTCTGAGTTCAATGCCTTCCCACAGGCGCCCAGCCTCTTCGGCGAGTATCGCCCGCATTTCTGCTAGGGCACCGGGATTATTGGCCGCCGCGTAAGTGTGCAGGATATCGTAAGCGACCGCGTACTGGGCCACCACCTCGCCCTCGTTGTGCGGTTCGCCCAGATCGCCCCCTCTCGGCGGGAAGGCGACCTCCTGCATAACCTGCAAGGCCCGATCAGCGAAAGCGCTGTCGTCGGTCATCAACCAAGCGAAAGCCAAAGCCTTGGCGAAGCGAACCTTGGTGCGCTCTTCGGTGAAGATCGTCGGAACGTTCTGCGCCCGATCCAGCACGGTCTGCCACCAGATCGCGTAGGGCTCCCGCTGAATTCGCTCTTTGAGTTGCGGAACATCCTCGGCGGCAAACAATAAACCCGGATGCACCTCGGCCGACAGGATTTGCGCGGAGGAAGCCAGGGGCGTGAGTACCGTTAAAACGGCGAAGAGAGTTAGGGCGTACATAGAATCCTCGTAATTGTGGTATCGCGTTGACACACAAATCCGCCCGGAGCGAATTTCGCGAATACATCAACGCATCAATGGGTACATCATGCCGAGGAGGGCAATGGCGGTCGGGTGTGCTGCATCAACTGCCCGATGCCTAGGAAGGGACAGCTAAAACAAGCGGCGCAGGTCAAAACCCCAAAGCAGGCCTAGGGCGACATACCCCTCTCCGAACATAAACTTGAAACCACCGGCCGACTTGTCCGGCGGATCGAAGAATACACCGATCGTCCCGTAGGCGGTTTGCGGCTTGGTATGACGATAACCGACGCCGGCAAAGATCTTGCCCGGTTGATTGGCGATCCAGACTTCGTCGGCGATGATATAGGCCAGGTCGGCGCTGGCCGATATTAGTACATCCGTACCGCCCGAGCAGCGATAATTCGGCACGCGATAATTGTAATTCCGGTCGATACAGAGCGTACTATTGACGAAGGGACGGTAATAGCGCGTGTCGCGATTGTCGCCTTCGAGAAAGCTCAAATCGAGCAGATTCGCAGAGCCAATCAACCGGAAGCGATTGGAAACGAACTTAAACCCCAGCGGTGCCCGCACACCGACCCCCTGCCCGTCTAGATTGACGAAACCGACGCCCATAGCGGCGTAATAACCGTCCTGCTGTCGTTTGGGTATTTGCTCCGGCTCCATGTCCTGGATCCGTACGGCCTCGGCTCCGCCGGCGTAAAGCAGGCAGGTCAAGATCAACAATCTACAACGCATATTGGTCACCCTCGATAAAACCGCACCATTGCGGTACGAGTGCCACCGCACTATTTGCTGCCACCGAGAATTGCTTCCACCGGTTCGGTTAATTCTTCCTTTTGCGCGAGAATCTCGTCCAGCTTCTTGAGGAAGCTGCGCTTGGCGTACATATCCATGGTGCGCGCCTCAATATGAGCCAGGTGGACCACCGCCGCAAGACGTCGGTGTTGGCTGGTTTGCGCGGGTGGTGGTGCGAGGCGATAGCGATGCGCACCTCGGGCCGGTCTGCGCGGGTGGTGACCAGAGATTAGCTCGCCGATCTTGGCATTGCGCTCGACAACCAGAACTCTCTGCCCTACCATTGGCTCCTTTTCCGGACGGCATCCACTGCCATTCCCGCGTCCCATATAATTAATGCACGAGCAAATCTATAATCAAGGACGAATCCACATGGGCACACCGCACCCTCGTACGGTATATGGTGTAGCTTTGACGCCGCAGGACCCTAAGTATAGTCCGTGCATGGGGGAAATCATCATCGAATCCACACAAAAAGACCACCTGGGTGCTGCCCTCGACGCCGTCTTCAGCGACTCCTCCCCCCGGTACCCCCTCGGTCTCGGTCTGCCCTACCTGCTATTGACCGTCGGTCACGCGTTGTTGTTGCCGCCCCTGCAAATTACCCATGGCCATCGCCGCCGCGACGAGTGCCGTCGTACTGTTGGCCCTACGTCTAATACACCGCCAATTCCATAGGCCCGCACATGGCCACCAACTACTCGCCATGGCCATCGCCGGTCTGGTCCTGGGCAATAGCCTGTTATAGTTATATCTGTATTTAAGCCTCGAACCGCACCAGACGAGCAATATTCTACTCTTCCTCGTCGGATCCGGTTATTTCTTTCTTTTTAGCCGTCTGTTCGCCGGCTTGGTGCTGGTGACGTGGATCGGTTGGGGCGCAATAATCCAGGCGATCGCACACATAGCCGTTTTCCAGCATTATGGCTCCGCCATGTTTTCGGCCACCGCGCTCGCCGCGCTGCATACACCACTTTATGGCAAAGGCCGTGCCCGCAATGCACCACTTTATCCGAAATATTATAAGACACTTTAAAAACAGTATCTTATACTGTTATTTCTTATTTGTTATTCAAACGCCTCGTAGACCATAAATTGACGCGTATTCGATACAACTCATGACGAACTTATTTAATGAGCATCGATTAATTATGCCATAAGTAGTTGTTTATAAATAGCATTTAACACCATCGGATCAATACTGTAGATGTCAATTCACACTGTAGATTTAAGTACACCATTTAACATATCGCATCATTGTGCCACCTTGCACCTCGCGCCGACTCCCGTATTTTATAGTACATGCCCGCACAAAAGCTTCATATCGGCCTCGCCCTGCTCTTAGTGAGCTGCATTGCCTGCTCAGCCAAATCGGACAATGGCACCGAATCCGTCGAAGCATCGGTGCAAGCCCAGCCGCAAACGCCCGCCGAGATCCCAATCTATTCCTATCGAATCGTACATAGCTATCCGCACGACCCCGGCGCATTCACGCAGGGGCTGGCCTTTCTCGACAGCGTGCTCTACGAGGGGACCGGCCCGAGCAACGGCCGCTCGGGACCTGGATCGTCGATCCGCAAAGTCGACCTGACTACCGGCGAAGTGCTGCAGCTGCACCTCGTCGAAACGGAGATCTTCGGCGAGGGCATCGCCGTCTTTCTCAACCGTCTGATCCAGCTCACCTGGAAATCGGGCACGGGCTTCACCTATGCGCTGGATTCCTTCGAACCACTGAGCCAATTCAACTACCCGACCGAAGGCTGGGGCCTCACCTGCGACGGCGAGCGATTGATTATGAGCGACGGCACCGCCACGCTCTATTTTCGCGACCCCTTCAGCTTCGAAGAAATCGGTCGGGTCACCGTCACCGCCGCCGACCGCGCAATCCGCCATCTCAACGAATTAGAATGGGTCGAGGGTGAAGTCTTCGCCAATATCTGGGGCACCCATACCATCGCCCGCATCGACCCGGCGACGGGCCGAGTCGTCGGCTGGATCGACGGTTCGGACATCTTGAGCGACGAAGACCGCGACGGCCGACGAGTCGATGTCTTCAACGGCATCGCCTACGACGCGAAAGACAAACGCCTCTTCGTCACCGGCAAATGGTGGCCCAAACTCTACGAAATCGAATTAATACCCCCATCACCATGAGGTATCCGCATGTCTGAAGCACGTGTCCCGGTCAACATCGCCATACTCACCGTCTCCGACACCCGCGACGAATCGACCGACAAATCCGGCAAACTCTTAGTCGAACGCCTCACTGAAGCCGGGCACAACCTGCACGAAAAGTGCATCCGGCCCGACGATATCTACCAGCTGCGCGCCCAGGTATCCCAATGGATCGCCGATGACAAGGTGCAAGCCGTAGTCACCACCGGCGGCACCGGTCTCACCGGCCGCGACGGCACGCCCGAAGCGCTCAGCGTATTATTCGACAAGCAGATCGAGGGTTTCGGCGAGGTTTTCCGCATGCTTTCCTACGAGGAAATCGGCGCCTCGACTCTGCAGTCGCGCTGCATCGCCGGCGTCGCCAACGGCACCTACATCTTCAGCCTGCCCGGTTCCTCAGGCGCCTGCGCCACCGGCTGGGACAAACTCATCGGCCCGCAACTAGACTCCACCAACCAGCCCTGCAATCTCGTCGATCTGATGCCGAGATTATTGGAAACCTAAGACCTGACGGAAAAGTGGCACCGCCGCCGCGTCGATGCAATCGTCGTGTTAAAGAGCCGCTCTTCAAGCAAAGCTTAAACAACTGAAAACAATGGAGGAGCTCGACATCCGCCTTTAGGCGACTGCATTATCCCCTGGCGCGAGTGCGCTTTTTACTCCATACTTTATCTCTGGCCGCAGTGCAAATATAGCGGCCACTACAGCAACATAGATCGGTCCAGGTGCCGGGTGTGTAAACCCGGAGAATAGGGAAGGCAGTGCAAATCTGCCGCGGTCCCGCCACTGTGATCGGCCGACGGATACAATCCGTCCTTGCCCCCGTTCTATCCCACTGGTCCTATGACTGGGAAGGGGGGACGCAAGAAGAGCCGAAAGTCAGGAGACCTGCCTGGACTACAAGGTCGAGCATACCTTCGAAGGAAAGGCGACTCACCGGTGCAAGCCAATTTTGGCCCGCCCCGCCCTCATTTGAGGCCGGGGTTTTTTTGTAAGTATATGATGCGCTGCGGCATTTTGTTGCTGCTGGCGACTCCGGCTTCAGCCCTGCGTGGACAAGTGCGCGACGACGCCACCGGCATTGCCCTTTCCGGTGCCCTACTCCGCGTTGAGTCACTGGCCTCCGCCCTTGCACCACCTTCCCAGACCACCTACTCCGATACCGGCGGCGTATTCTCGCTACAACTGCCCCCCGGACGTTGGCGACTCAGCATCGAACATCTGGGTTATACTGCCACCCGACGCGAGATCACAACCCCCGTCGACACCCTACTGACCATCCGCCTCGAACCCCGCCCACTGCTAATGGACGAAATGGTCGTGCAGACTCGCCGGACGGGCGACTCGGCCGAATCACCCGCCTTTGTCGAACGCATCGCCATCGCCAAGGAGGGCACCGCCGGCATCGACCTACCTCGACTGCTCGAAAAAGCGGTCGGCGTGCAGATCCGCCGCTACGGCGGCCTGGGCAGCTTCAGCACCGTCTCAATCCGTGGCTCCACCGCCGAACAAGTGCTGGTCTTCCTCGACGGCGTACCGCTTAACCAGGCACAGGGCGGCGGCGTAGACCTCGGCGACTTGCCACTGGCCGGCATAGAGAGCATCGACGTCTACCGCGGGGCGGTGCCCGCCCGCTTCGGTGGCAACGCCATCGGCGGCGTGGTGGATATCCGCACCCGCGCACCCGGCGACAAACCCCATCTGCGCTTGAGCGCGGGCAAGGGCTCCTTTCGCACCCGCCAGCTTGGCCTGAGCATCAACGGCCGCCACCGCGCCTATCGCTATAGCACTCTGCTCGACTACGGCGCCAGCGAAAACGACTTCCGCTTTCTCGACGACAACGGTACCGAATACAACGCCAACGACGACCAACATACCCGCCGACGCAATAGCGACTTCGCCGGCCTACGGGCCCTGAGCAAGATCCAGCGTGACTGGCACGGCCACCGCCTGCAGGCCTACGCGACTTTCGACCTCAACCACCGCGGCATCCCCGGTATCAGCAATAACCAATCGCTGCACACCCGCTACGACACCCGCCGCCAAGCAAGCCAAGTCGAACTCTTCGGCCCACTATTCGCCACCGCGGGCTATCGTCTTAAAGCCTACCGCCTCACCCAAGAAAGCGAGTACAAAAACCTGCACGGCGAAGTCGGCGCCGGTACCCAACACAATCGCAACACCATCGGCTCACACGGCGTGCGCGCCGAAATCAACACCCTACTACCCAAGAGCGCGCTACTCACCAGCTTCGCGGAAACCCGCCGCCAGACCTTCCAACCCGAAGACCTCCTGCAATCCAATCAACAGCAGCGGAAAAACCGGCTAGGCACCGAAATCGAACCACCATTCCAACGCATAAAGCGAACACTCGGAAGCGAAGTCGAGGTGCCGCTCCGGCGTTTGTCGCTTATCGCCGGAGTACAGACCGAAAGACTCGACGACCGCTTCCGCGGCCCGAATGCCTCCGTCTATAGCCAGCTAACCCCAGAGCGCGAGAAAAGCCAGTGGCTCGGTAGTTGGCGGCTGGGCTTGCGCCTGAAACTCGGCCACGGTTTCGCGCTGAAAGGCCACCGCGGCCACAGCCAACGACCCCCGAGTTTCCAGGAGCTTTTCGGCAACCGCGGTGCCGTGATCGGCAATATTGACCTCAAAAACGAACGCGGCGACAATTCCGATGCCGGGCTGGTCTATCGCGGCACCGGAATTTTATCCCTGGCCGAGATCGCCTATTATCGCAATTCGGTCGATGACCTGATCCGCTTTATGCACAATTCCCAATCCGTGTCCCGCGCCCTCAATGTCGGCCGCGCCCGACTCAGCGGCGTCGAAACTCGCCTGCAAACCCGCCCCTTAGCCTGGGCCCGGATCGACTTCAACTACACCTACCAACGCGCGGAAAACCGCTCCGGCTTCGCCTACGAACGCGGCAACGAACTACCCAACGCACCGCGCCATGCGCTTGAAGCTCGGCTGAACATCGAACAAGGCCGCCATTCCGCCCACTACGCTTTCAGCCGCGAAAGCCGTCACTACCTGGACCGCGCAAATTTGCGACCTGTGCCCAGGCGGCTGGTCCACGGTCTCGGCGGGCGCATCGTCCTAAACACGCGCACTGCCCTCAACTGGGAAGTGCGCAATTTGACCGATAACCAGGCCGCCGATCTCTGGGGTTATCCTCTGCCGGGCCGCGCCTTATTTCTCTCTATAAAGCACAACCTATTCACTCCGTAGAAAGGACTCGTCCGTGAACATTTTATTCACCTTTATCACCTTCGCTGCCCTTAGTAGCGGTGCACTCGCGCAATCTGGACTCTTCGTGACCACCACCGACTTCGCCAGCGGCAGCGCCGCTCATTTGCCCTCGAGTGCCACAGAAGCACAAACGAACTTGCTCAATCTGCATTCAGACACCATCGTCCGCTATTACCAAGGCCGGATCTATGTCGTCAACCGCCTCGGCCAAGACAATGTGCTAGTACTCGACGAAAGCGACCCGCGCACACCGGTGATGCAGTTTTCAACCGGCAACGGCACCAACCCGCACGACATCGCATTCGTCTCCCCGAGCAAGGCCTACATCTCGCGCTACGACGATACCCAAGTGCTGATTGTAAACCCGCAGGACGGCAGTGAACTCGGCACAATAGACCTGCGCGCGTTCGCCGATGTCGACGGTGCACCGGAGATGTCACAAATGGCCGTCGTCGGCGACCGCCTCTACATCGCCTGCCAACTGCAAGACCGCGACGCGGGTTTTGAACCCGCTGCGCAAGGCATCCTAGTCGTCGTCGATACCAACACCGACCAACTCGTCGACATGGACCCGAACACCGACGGCGTACAAGCCTGGTTGCTATCCGCCGGCAATCCCACCAGCGTAGTCGCCGCCGGCAATCGGCTCGTTGTCGCCGAAGTCGCGGGTTTCGGCGATATGGCCGGTGGCATCGAAGTGCTCGACCTGGCCAATGGCACCAGCCTGGGCCTCGTCATCTCCGAAGCCGCCCTCGGCGGCGATATCAACTTCCTCGATTTGGCCTCCGCCAATAAAGCCTATGTCATCGTCTCCGATGAAAATTTCGCCAACCATGTCTTTCCCGTAGATCTGGCCAACGGCACTGTTGGCAACAAACTCGCCAACCACTCCACCGGCTTCACGCCTAGTCTCGCCGTCGATGGCAAGCGCCTGATCGTCGCCGACCGCGGCACCTTCTCCGACCCCGATTCCGGCGGCCTGCTCTTCTACGATACCGACACCGACCAGCTCATAGCCGGTCCGATCTCTACCAGCCTGCCCCCATCGAGCATCGCCGTGCTCAGCGATGCCCCAGTGCCCGTGCCCACCGCGGTCGAAGGAGAGACAGGCCTCGCCTTGCCCGAGCGAAGCGACCTCGGGTTCGCCTTCCCCAATCCTTTCAACGCTGAAACACTGATCCCCTTCGAGATCGCCAGCGCGCATACCTCGGTCGAACTGACCGTATACGACCTCTTGGGGCGCCGAGTCCGCACACTCTTCGCCGGTGTATTGCAGGCCGGCGAGCACCGCTACACCTGGGACGGTCGAGGCGATAACGGAATTACGGCGGGCAGTGGTTCGTATTTTGTGGAATTGCGCCAGGGAGAAAGACGTCACGCGCGGAAGATGACGTTGCTTAAATAAAGTAAAATGAGGAGTACACGTTGCAAACGTGTTGCCCCGATTTTGCAGGACAGCAACATTGAGGCAACACCCTCGGAGCCCGCCAGGGATGACGGGCGAGAATTAGCCAAGATATAGTCTTAACTGGGCCGCCCACAGCTAGTCTACCAGAAGTACTTATATTTACCATACTATGGCCAGACGCCCAACACGCACACCCGCACGTAAAGACGACTACGAAGATCACGGTCCGCCCATCCTTCTGTGGAGCGCCTCCGCCGTGCTCTTCATACTCACGGCGTTGCCCTATCTGCTCGGCAACGCCCTTATCGAACTCGAGGTCCTTGCCGCGCAGCCCTTTCTGCGCCTGATCCTACTGGTCCTCGCCGTCGCCGTCGCCGCACTCGCCATCCTGCGCAAGGAAATTCCGATCGCCATCCTGCCCGGCCTCGCCGCCTTACTGATTATCGGCGAGACCTTTAGCACCATGGGCACTTCGCCCGCAGCTCAAGCCCCGCCCGATCGCGCGGGTTACCTACACGTCTACACGCAAAACATCGGCATGGAATCGCCGGAGGAATTTATCGGGCTCCTCGCCTCGGGCAATTTCGACGTCGTCCTGATGCAAGAAGCCTATCTCGGCCACAGAAAGGGCTGGGAAGTGCTCGCCAAACAACTGGGCTACCACATCTACTTCCAGGTCCTACGCCGCGACGCCGGCATGGCCTGCTTGGTCATGAGCAAAACCCCCATACAAATTCTGCCTGCGGTTCGCGCCCTTTCCTGGGCCCGCCAGATCCGCTACTTCCCGCGGGTCCGCATCAATTACGAAAAAGTACCCGTCGACCTTTACACCGTACACCTCGAATCGTTGCCCCTAGTCCAGGGCGGGCGGGTGCTCTTCGGCTCATCCAAACTCCGTTTACAACAATCCGAGATCCTGGCCCGGGAAATAGCCGCCACCAACCATCCCGTAATCCTCGGCGGCGACCTCAACTCGACGCCGATCTACCGTTCCAACCGCCCACTGCGCGACCTGCTCAACGACGCCTGGACCGAAGCCGGCTTCGGTTTCGGCTATACCTACCACGCCTCGCTGCCCTTCGCACGTATCGACGCCGTCCTGCACAAGGGTTTTCGCACCGTCTCCGCCGAGGTCATCAAAGTCTCGAATAGCGATCACCGCGGTTTACATGTAGTATTGGAATCGGCCCGCTGAATTTTGCGCCGCCGGCGCAAAAACTTTATTTAGTATTCCCATTCTTTCAATTCGTATCCAAGGAAAATCATGTCCAACACTCCTGCCATCCAGACCACCACCGTCGGCTCCTATCCCGTACCTGAATGGCTGCAAGGCCTGCCTTCTGAACAGGGCGTGATCGATGCCACCCGCGTCGTCTTCGACACGCAGCGCCAGGCCGGCATCGACTTACCCACCGACGGCGAACTCTACCGTTTCGACACCAACCACCCCGACACCAATGGCATGATCGAATACTTCGTCCGGCCAATGGGTGGGACCCGCGCCGATTTCGGCCGCAGCGAAACCGAGGAGTTCGCCGCCAAGCAGAACATGGGGTTTCGTGCCAAACCCGCTGCAGTGGTCGACAGCGAGCTTTCCGAGGGTAGCCTCGACCTACGCTCTGACTGCGCGCGCGCCGGGGCCGTCGCCGGCGGTCCGTTCAAGTTCACGCTGACCAGCCCTTATATGCTGGCTCGCACCCTACTCGATCACCATTACGGCGATTTCGAGGCGCTATTGATGGGGGTCGCCCAGGTCCTCGCCGAGCAAGTGCGCGGCCTGCCCTGCGACTGCCTCCAGATAGACGAGGCCAATATCCCCGGCAACCCCGCCGACGGCCCCCTCGCCGCCCGCGCGATCAACGCCGTGCTCGACCAGGCCGACGAGGGCACCAAGACCGCCGTGCATTTCTGCTTCGGCAACTACGGCGGCCAAACTATCCAGCAGGGCGAGTGGAAAGCGCTATTGGCTTTTCTCAATGAATTACACACCGATCATTTGGTATTGGAATTGGCACACCGCCCGGCGAGCGACCTCGACGCGCTGAAAGAAATAGACCCGCGTATCGGCATCGGCATCGGCGTCGTCGACATCAAGGTCAACCACATCGAAACCCCCGAAGAGATCGCCCGGTCGATCGAAGCCGCCGTTCAGGCCGCCGGCCCCGACCGCATCCAATACATTCACCCCGACTGCGGTTTCTGGATGCTTAAGCGCTCCATCGCCGACCGCAAAATCGAGGCGCTGGCCAAGGGACGGGATCTGTATTTGGGAAGCTAAAAACCGCCAAGCTACCTGCTACGAAAATCCGTCCAACTACGATTTACGCAAAACCCACTCACCCCCAGTCGCAGCGCAGCGCGCGGGGGTGGGACGCAGGGCGTTGGGGGGCGACAGACGGGGGAAAGGCCGAGTGAGTATCGGGCCGGGAGCACTCGGCCCGAGGACCCTGCAAAAAACACCCCCAGTCGCACCCCGCACCCGGAGCGTGAGCCGTACACAAAAAAGCGGCGCCAGCCTTTCAGCCGACGCCGCTTGGCGCTCTATCTGCTTTTCTACTATCTCAACTACTTCAGCATCAACGCCACCTCTTTGGCAAAATACGTCAAAATCATATCCGCCCCCGCCCGCTTAATCGAAGTCAACGTCTCCATAATCGCCTTCTCCCGATCGACCCACCCCCGTTCCGCCGCCGCCGTAATCATGCCAAATTCCCCCGAGACATTATACGCGGCAATCGGCACATCAAAAGCCGCGCGCGCCGCCGCGATCACATCCAAGTAGGCCAACGCCGGTTTGATCATCACCACATCGGCGCCTTGCTCGATATCGAGCGCGATCTCCACTAGCGCCTCGCGACCATTAGCGGGGTCCATCTGATAGGTCTTCTTGTCGCCCTTCTTCGGCGCCGACTCTAACGCGCCGCGAAACGGCCCGTAAAAACACGAGGCATACTTAGCCGAATAGGCCAAAATGCCGACATTGGCATGCCCCTCCGCGTCCAACGCCTGGCGAATACCGCCGACTCGACCGTCCATCATATCCGATGGTGCCACCCAATCGACCCCGGCTTCGGCGTGCGACAGCGCCATCTTGCATAAGACCTCCACCGTTTCGTCGTTTATAATCTCATCATCGACGACCAACCCGTCGTGGCCGTGGTTGGTATAGGGATCGAGCGCGATATCGGTTTGCACGCAAAGCTCGGGCACTTGCGCCTTAATGCCGCGCACCGCCCGTTGGATCAGCCCCTCGGGATCGTAGGCCTTGGTGGCCATATCGTCTTTCTCGGTCGAATAACCGAAGAGATTGACCGCCGGGATACCCAAATCCCAGAGCTCCTGGCATTCGGCCACCAGTTCATCGACGGTAAAACGATATTGCCCGGGCATCGAGTCGATCGGCTCGCGCGTTTTTTCACCCTCAGTGACAAACATCGGATAGATCAGATCATCGACGCGCACGCTCGTCTCGCGCACCAGGCTGCGCACAGCTTCCGAGCGACGCAGACGCCGGGGTCTTTTTGTCAGGTCCATGAGTATCTCCAGTTGAATTTATTGCGCAGGCAATGTAAATACTTCACTGAGGCACAGCAACGCCGCTGCTGATTTCAGGCCATACGGAGGTAGACCATGTACCGTATCATATGCCCGTATGGAGCGTTGCTCCTATCGGCCTGCGGCAGCGACAAAGAACCTCTCTTCCGCCCGACGGTCTGGCGGCGCCGGCCCCAGCCGCAACCGACGAAAATGCAGATTCCAGGGCACCTGGCAAGCCTGGCGCACCCTCTCCCAAAACCGAGATCCTGACGACCGACACCGGCTATTCGCGCGGCTACGATAGCGATATCGATAGCACCAGCGGCTACACCCAGTCCACCGAGGTGTGGTTCCCGTAAACACCGGGCATCGGCGACCGCAACCATCCCAAACACATGGTATTCCGGCTGCTAGGCGAAGACACGGCCAAGGCCTACCCCTTCTCCAGGCCCGAAGCATCTGGGCACGGCGCTGGCCCTGGAGAAGGGGTAGGCGAGCGTACGCTGAGTTTTGAACTGATCGAATAGAGCGTACGTAGTTTTAAAAGGCTTTGGCGTCAGATCACCTTCGCCATTATTATTGATTAACTAGCCACTACTTAATGCAAAGCGATCTATGATAGCCAAAAGCCTAGCCGCATTTCTTTTTCTCGCCCTGCCGCTGCAAGCCAAAACCTTGATAGAAACCGCCTACGAATCCGGCGAACTCGACCTCGCAACGGCCTTAATCTATCAAGTCCAGAGCCTGCGCGCCCCCGATGCCCTGCCCGCGGCCTATCGCCAAACGCATACTCACGCCCTGTGCGGCACCCCACAACTGGTACAAGCCGTAAACGCCATAGCGCAGCTCGGCGCAGACGACCAACGACGGCTCAGAAAACTGGTGCAACGCCGACCCAACAAACAGCAAGAAACGCTCTCGCCCTCCGGCCGTTTCTTACTGCACTACGACACCGAAGGCTCCGAAGCCGTGCCGACCGAGGACCTCGACGGCAACGGCGTCTCCGATTATATCGACCTGGCTGCCGTGATCCTCGACAGCACCTGGATCCTCGAGATCGACGAATTGGGTTATAACGCACCCCCTTCCGACAATGGCCTCAGTGGCGACGAATACGACGTCTACTTTAGCGACCTCGGACGCGGCGCCGCCTACGGCTTCACCTATCCCGAAGAGAGCGGCAACACCACTTATAGCTATCTTGAACTCGACAACGACTACACCAACCCGATTTACCAACAGACCAAGGGCAATGACGCGCTGCGCGTGACCATCGCGCACGAGTTCCACCATGCGATACAATTCGGCTACTACCAGGGCAATGACGGCATCTGGTGGCAGGAATCGACCTCGACCTGGATGGAGGACGTCGCCTACCCACACGTCGACGATTATCTGCAATATCTGCCTAGCTTCCTCGATGTCCCGCACCGCGCCCTCAACTCAGGCAGTCGCCTCGGCGGTTTTCACATCTACGGCACCTCGATCTTCTCGCACTTCCTCGACCAGCGCTATGGCCGCGAGGTCAACCTGCAGATCTGGCAAGAGTTGGCCCGGCGCAGCAGCGCGCGCCTTGAACACTTCGACCAGGCCATCCGCCAGGTCGAGCCCGGCGGTTTGGGCGTAGCCATTGGCCAATTTGGCATCTGGAACTATTTCACCGGCTCCCGTTATCAAGAGGGCTTCTACGCCGAAGGCTTCAAATACTCGACCGTGCCGACTCGCGACATCACGCTCAGCGAAAACCTCGCTGTGCGCGACTCCAGCGACCTCGACGCCACCGGCAGCGACTACTTGCGCCTCCAACCGCAACTGCGCTCCGGCGGTGTCACCATAACCTTTGACACCCGCCGCGGCGACTTCAGCCGCAGCCTGCTGCTCATCGGCCCCGACAGCGTCGAGGTCCGCCCGGTTCAAGACCCGACCGTCCGCGTCGTCGGCTGGGACCAATACGACGAGGTCGTGCTCGTCGTATCCTCCGCCGAGAATTCGGGTTTCGCCTACGACTACTTATATGGAGTGGAATTCGATCCAGATTTAACCGACGCACCCCCGGCGGTCGCCACCGCGTTGCGCCCCAACTATCCCAACCCCTTCCATCCCGTCGAGCACCAACAGACCCGGCTGGTCTTCGACCTCGTTTCGCCCAGCACCGAGACCCGCCTCTCTATCTTCTCGACCACCGGGGACTTGGTCTGGCAACAGGACTTGGGCACTCGCGCCGCACGCGAAGGCCACGCCGCTACCTGGGACGGCCGCAATCTCTCGGGCAAGCTCGTCGGCACCGGTGTCTACCATCTGCTGCTCGAAACCGACGGGCGGCGGACTACTCGTTCTTTGGCTGTTGTCCGCGACTAAGTAGGTCAGTGGGTGAGGCTGCGGGGCTGAAGATCAATCCCGTCGCCGGACCGCCTAGGACCACTGATTCTAATACGCTGCGCATCCTGTTCGCTCGCTCGTAGATCAAAGCTGCGGTCTCCGCATCGAATAACTCACCTAGCGTCTTGGCAAATAGCGTTAGCCATCGGTCGAAATGTTCGGCGCCGACCATCAGCCCCGCATGCGCCTGCCGTGGATTGCCGTGATAGCGGCCCGACGCATTTAGCACCCCGGACCAAAAGTCGCACATGCGATCCAAATGCGGCGCCCATTGCCCCTGAAAGCGATGCTCAAAAATGTGCCCGAGCAAATCGTCTTGCCGCACAGTGGTATAAAATGTCGTCACCATCCGCCTAATTTCTTCGTCGCCGGTCTGCACCTGTTTCATGCCGCCGCTCCTATTGCCAATAAGCCATCGCGCTTTGTCGCGATCAAATCTTCAACGCTATAGCGATCCAACTCCGCCAAAAATGCCGCCTTCGCCCCGTCAAGCGCCGTGCTCAACAAACATCCCGGTACCAATGGGCAGCTATTCTTTTCCGGCGCGAAACACTCCGCCATATCAAAATTGGGCTCCAATTGCCGGACCACCTCCCCCACCCGAATGCGCGACGCACTGCCTTCAAACACATAGCCGCCCCCGCGTCCGGCCATCGACCGCACCCAACCCTGCCGCACCAGCGCTTGCAAACTTTTGACCACGTGGTTGGTAGATATGCCGAAGGCCTCGGCGACCTCTTCAGCCTTGGTCACTTGCCCATTGCGCGCGCCCAAATACATCAAAGCCCGCAGACCATAATCGCTGAACTTGGATATTTGCATAGAAAATCACCTTGAAAAATTAAACTGGTAAATAAAATACCATTTTAATAATATATGTCAATCTCCCTACCGTTTTACCTAACTGCAGTCCCATTGATCACCAGGCTATCAAGATAACATCGGCAAGCTGGGGGATGCCCATCGACGCTCAAAAGCCGCACCCTATCAAGAAGGCCGTATCGCTTCTACCGTCACCTCACCCTCGTCCCATACCACAATACCCGCGCCCATTTCAGCCAACTCAACCACATCCCCGGGCACTTGCAACCTGAGCGAGGTCATCTCCGGCCCGCTGTAGGCGGCAATATACCTTTTGCCCCCCGGACAAGCGCAAAGCCATATCGGTCCCTTGTCGCAGGTGAGCGTAGCACCACCGATGGCGACTTGCCCAGAAGCGCTCTGCCGGGCATAGGGCGACTCGTGCATCGGCCAGCCTAGCGGGCCGTCCTGGGTCCAGCGCCGCTTTAACGACCACTCGAACAGATCGACCTCGATGCCGAGCACGCGGTCGTCGCGCACGTATTCTACACGCAATGCGCGCTCGCCGCCCGCGACATAGGTGGCCGGCGGAACCGCCTCGTCAACGAGCGTGCCGCTCGCTACCTTAGCGGCAAAATCTGCGCCGCTAACATAGTCGGCGCGTTCGGCCAATTCGCAGTAGAAACCGCAGCGCGGCTGCCCCTGATAAAAAGATCCGGGTTGGGCCATTTCCCAGAAGGTCTTCGCCGGTCCCGTATAATTGTACATCTCCAAGGCCAGATGACCGTCCAGTTCGACCAGGCGAATGGGAGCGCCGCCACCCAGGTCCGTCAGTTCCAATGGCAAGACCGCCGTCCACAAACCACCGCTACCGACGACGACCACCTCGCCCCGAGACACCTCAGCCGGCAACGCGTCTACTTTATGTTGGCCGATCCATATCTCATCGACTTGCTCAATCTCGGCCCACACCATTACGGCCTTAGCGCTCGTGCGCCGCGTCCAGGCGTCGAGACCACGCGGTGCGTAGAGGCCAATGGCGCGCCCCCGCTCGTGCACACCGTAGAAGTGCCCCTCCTCAGGAACCACCTGACCCGGCCCGCGCGACGGCGTCGTCTGGAAACTGAGCCACTGATCGTCGAGTATATAGCGCGAAAAGAGCACACCACTGCGCGCGCTGTCCGGGCGTCGATACTGCGCGTGGAATACACAGGACTGCAAGGCAATGAAAATTACTTCCTGGGTCTTCAGCTCGCAGGAAGCCACGCCCAAACTGAAAGAGGGGCTGTGATAGGTGCTCAGTGCCACCGGCTCTTCGCCGTGGGCCGTTTCGTCTATTTGCTCCGGCACGTCAGGGCGCTGTAACAGGTCGCCGATCCAGGCGGGCAATTGTCCGTCGTCCAGCCACGCACGCACATTGTCAACATTAAAAGCATCTGCATTAAAAACGGCATGGCTATAGGCGCGACTGAAAGGACCTGCCCAATTGCCAGTACCGGGGTGTATGTGCAGCGCGGCGGAAAGGCCGAGGCGAGCGAGCATGGTGCGGGCGCGGATACGGGTGTGTTCGTCCTCGGTCAATTCGACCAGGCGGCCCAGCACGCGCACGGCGACGGAGGCGTAGTTGGGACTATTGTATTCGGCAGGCAAGCCGTAGGTGTCGACGTGCGCCATCCAGCGCACCAGTTTTTCCCGACCACGTCGAGCTGTGGTCTCGTCGTTCAACAACTGGCCGCCGAGACAAGAGTTAACGATATCCTTGATTACGATGTTGGTATACGTCGGCGCCACGTCAATGCGCGCGATTTCCTGCAAACCCAGCGCCATGGCGCGGCGCATGGCCGCAAGCAAGTCCGGGGACAGTGCGTCCGGTGTTTTGCACAGCACGGGAATGCAATAAAAGAGCACGAACTGCACGGCGTTGAGATCTTCGACGACTTCGTCTTCCAGCTCCCAGCGAAAATTGCCGAGGTGTGGATCGGCTTCGCGCACTTCCTGGCAGGTGAGTACCGCACGGAAGATGTCGGCGGCTTCGGCGATGTCGGCGGGGGTGCCGTTGGCCATCAGCTCAGAGGCCAGTTGGACCGCGGGTATGGTAGCGTGAAAAACGCGCCCGTGCACCTGGTGGGCGGGCATATGTGCCTGGACGTCGTAGTTTTCGGGTAGAGCCAGCGGTGATGACAAGGTGGATCCTTCTATGGATAGTCAACTGTGTATTTAGCTAAAAAGATGATGATTGTAACCATAAAAAAACCTTTCCATGGATTTTATAAACTTATCACTCCACCACCTCCACTGCCCCTTCACGAAAAAAAGCCCAAATCCTCCTTCGCCGCCTCCTTCGCCACCCCCTCGTCCAGCGTCACTCCCAAACCAGGCTTCTCCCCCGTCGCAATATGCCCATCGACAATCAACGGCCCTTCTTTTACCAAATCCGACCAAAGCGCATTGTCCAAGTGATGAAACTCCAACGCGAGAAAATTGGGCACTGCCGCGCAGACATGCGTCATCGCAAAAGTGCCGATCGGCCCGCATATATTGTGCGGCGCCAAAGGCATATAGTACATATCGGCGAAATCCGCGATCCGCCGCCCCTCCAACAGCCCGCCCGCCTTAGCCATATCCGGCGAGACGATATCGGCCGCCTGCGACTGGATCAGTTCGCGAAAGCCAAAGCGCGTATAAAAGTTTTCCCCCGTGCAGATCGGCGTTTTGGTGCTGTTTTTGACCATCGCCATCGCCTCGACATTTTCCGCCGGAATCGGGTCCTCCAACCACAACAGACCCAAATCTTCGAACGCATGCGCGACTTTGAGAATGTCGACCGGCGCATAGGCCCAATGCGCATCAATGGCCAAATCCGTGTTCGAGTCCAAGGCCTCGCGTACCGCGGTGACCACCGCGACATAGTGCGCGATATCGTCGTTGCTGATACAGCGATTATACGCGTCGCGCCGCGAAGGCAGGGGATCTATGTCAAATTTGATCGCCGTAAAACCCCGCGCCTCGACCTCCTTGGCCTTTGCCGCATAAGCCGCCGGCGTCTCGTCCTTACCGGCATGGCAATCATTGTACACGCGAACTTTATCGCGAAAACGCCCGCCCAACAATTGCCAAATAGGCACCCCCACCGCCTGCCCGGCGATATCCCACAACGCCATCTCGATCCCGCTGATTGCGCTCATCACCGCCCCCTGATAATAGCCCGACGCCGACATGCCCTTCATCATATCGCGAAAACAGCGGTCGACATCGAGCGGGTTTTTCCCGATCAGTGTCTTGGTCAACCGCTCATCTACCGCAATCTGATGCACGCCCGCCCCATGATACGCCTCCCCAATCCCCACAATCCCCTCATCCGTCTTCACCTTCACCAACACCCAAGGTATCGGCTGCAACAATACCGAACTAATTTCGACGATTTTCATAACCACCTCCCTTTATAAGCAAAAATAACCATTCTCCGAATCTACCCCAACTGCAGGCCATATTCCCTGATTCTACTTAGCCGATGTCTGCGAGAAACATAAATCCACACTGGCGTCCAAAGACCAACTCGTCGTCGTCGTATTGGATCAGCCTGACCCCAATAAATCGCGCTATGCGTTGTTGTTTTCCACCGATCTGGAATTGAATGCGGTAATAGGCTTCCATCAATATGAAGCGCGTTTTCAATTGGTTAAAAAAATATCCCGATACCGGAAGCTAAGAGGTCTTGGGCGAATAGCCGCTTAAAAGTGTCCACTGTGTTGTTTAACAAAGAAGCCCATAACCATGATCGACCAATCGACCTTCCAATGGCCGCAGGGGCGCAGCGCCGTCGAGTTAAGCGAGGAAATCGAACGGGCGGTAGCCGGCGGCGATTGGATGATCTATATGATCCATGGCGTCGGCGAGGGCACACATAGCTTATATATCGATGAGGACGAGCATCAGCCGTTGGTACAATTTTTAGGCGAGCGGCAAGATGAGATCTGAGTCGCTCCGCCGAAAGAGATCGCACCATATCTCAAAAATAGCGAACGCTGAACCTGCTCATACATAACGCAACAAGAAAAGGCCACCATTCCTTAAAGGGACGGCGGCCTTTTCTTGTTGCTGTGTAGTTAGCGTTTAGTTAACCATCGGCATCAGCCGCTGGGTGATCGAACTCCCCTGGGTCAATGCGTAGATGATGATATTGACCGCCAACCGCAACTGCCGCGTCGAATCCCCGCCCTGGTTGTCGTTGAACCAACCCCAACCGCCGTCGCCCGGTGTGCTACCCGCCAGTCGCCCTTTGACAAAATGGCCGCGCAGGAAATTCCAGGGTTTGACGCCCGACTTGCCCTGGCCTTGCGAGGGACCGTAGCCAAAGGACATGCCGCCTTTCAGGTCAAAGAAGGCGCCGTAGACCGGATGCGTATCCGACAGCCGCTCCGACCAAAAGTCCTTGACCTGGGTTAGACCGCCGTATTTTTCCAGCGCCTCGGTATTCAGTCCACCAAAAATAAAACCACCTGCCATGATATACTCGGCCAGATTCTCTTTCTCGGACTCATTCGGCGAGCCGTGCGAAATGATGATCGGCAATTCCATCAGGCGCGGGTCGTCATAGGTGATCATGCCGACAAATTTGGCCTCGAGGCCGGTGTATTCGTTGAGCACATCGCGCAAGCGATCCATCGTCGTTGAATTGCTCGATGTGGTGCCCATCGACCGCGACGCCGACACCCGGGCCATTTTAACAAAACCCTTGATCGCCTGCTTGTCGGTGGCGTCTTGGATGACCAGCGCCCGATAGCGACCGGTATCCATGCTATTGACGTCGAGCATTTCCAAGGCCATATCGATCTTGTGCTCGGAGGCTCGGCTACTAGTCACCGAAGCCGCCGCCAGTTTGGGCTCGGGATTTATCGTGCTCATCGCGCTGAAGCTAGCTGGCCGGCCAGGCGGATGCCCGAGCCGCCGACATGGCTAGGCAATCAGGCTACGTGTATTGAATGCAGCCGTGGCTTGCACCTGATCCATACGGGCCTTGGCCAGTTGGACCTCGCACCGGGCCATCTGGCGTTTGGGCTGGGGAATCTTGCGCAGTTCGAGCGGTTTGCTCAACCGCGGTTCGCGTTTGATGAACTTGGTAGACAATGGTCGAGGCGCTTTTTTCTCGCCCTCTTCGAAGGGATTAATGTAGCCAGCGCCAAATGAACGACAACCGCCAGACCGACGGATAGCAGGAAGCCCCGCCGCAGGCGGCTGACCAAAATATCGAGGTCAAAATCCTGCGTTGGCGAAGCAAAACGTTTGGAAACCCATTTTTCGCTCACGACGGCCCCCTCAATACTGTGGACACTTTTTGACCTTGAAGGTCTATTTGAGCCAGTACGTTACGTGACCCACTGTTTTTTTAAATCGAAGTTAGCTCGATTAGCGGAGGTTGATTTAAAAACTTTGACTTCACACGGGTGTTGTTTTCAACGAGTTATAGCATTCGACATTGCTGAATTCCAATAAAAAGTGACCACAGTATTGTCATAATGGGTAATGTAGAAAAAATGCGGGCGTATGCTTTAAACAATGAGCGCGCAGATGAACAACATACCACCAGCGGCGAGTTTATTTTTCGCCTGCACAAAACCGGCCGCAGATGCTCGACATGCTCCAACACCAGGTCGACGACCACCACGTCCACTTCGTCAACCGGCCATTCGCCGCGCATATCGCATAGGTGAAACTCGACGCCTGGCATCCGTTCTTTTGCCCGCGCCAACATCGCCAGTGAAAAGTCACAGGCGACCAACTGCTGTGCCCGTTTTGCCAACCATCGCGTATTCTTTCCCGTCCCGCAGCCTAACTCTAACACCCGCCCGCCAATTCGGTCTTCCATCACTTGACGCGAAATATCGGCGTCGAAGTCTCGCTTCGAATGGGCTACCTCGTCGTAGGTCGCCGCCCACTCTCGTAGCCCTGCCGGACGTCTTCATTCAGAACGGCATCACCCTCGGCGCGGTCGGCATACGCGCCTGTACCGTGGCGTCAAAGCTCTTGCGCACTAGCTCCCATTTAACCACCTGATAATCGGGTGCGTCGGCCAGGTTATTATGCTCCCAGGGATCACTCTCTAGGTCGTAGAGCTCGTAGAGGTCCTTGCCATGATACGAGACGAGTTTCCAGCGCCGGTCGCGGTACATCGTCGCATGCGTCTGGTCGGGATAATCGATTGCCCCGTAAAACTCGCTGCGTACGAAATCTCGGTGGTCCTGCGTCTCACCCTTGAGCACCGGCAACAACGACTTACCCTGCACGTAGTAGGGCACCTCTTCGCCGACGGCTTCGTAAAAAGTCGGCGCCAGATCCATCAATTCGACCAACGCATCCGACACCACGCCCTCAGAAAAATGCCCCGGCCAAGAGACGATCAGCGGCACCCGCGCCAAGCCCTCGTAAAAACGACAACCCTTAAATACCAGCCCGTGGTCGCCGAGCATCTCACCGTGGTCGCTCATAAAGACGACAATGGTATTTTCGCGTTGGCCAGTCGCCTCCAGATGGTCGAGGATGCGCCCAAACTCGCAGTCGACCTGTTCGATCATCGCGTAATAAGAAGCCTGCAGCTTCTTGTCCTCCCATTCGGCCGGGTCTTTCGCCTCCGACTGAAAATCGATTCCACCTGCAGCCAACCGCTGTTGCTGCTCTATATCGCCGGCGGCAAAATGCGCGCCGGGCAGGGTCTCCGGATCATAGCGACGATAGTATTCCCAGGGTGCGTCATAAGGCGGGTGCGGGTCAAAAGGATTGACACTCAGCATCCAGGGCTGCCCCTCGGTGCGGTTCTTGTCGATAAACTCGATCGACTTCTCGCTGCACCAGCGCGTCTGGTGCTGGCCCGGCGGAATATTGTCCGTGCTTGCTGTCGGCTCGTATAGGCCACCAAAAGTCGCGATCCGGGCGCCCTCGCGATAATTCTTGGTCTGATAAGGGGCCATCAGCCCGTCGGCATCACCGCCCTGCTCGCGCACCCACTCGGCATAGTCGTGCCCATAGACACGCGGCCCCCTGTGATCGTGGCTGTATTGAAAGTAACGATAGCCGTCGTCGACCCGGTTTTCCACTCCATCTGCCGCGCTGGCCAAGTGCAGCTTGCCCACCAACCCGCAATCGTAGCCGCTTTTCGCCAAGCGGTGCGGCAGCAGCCGACTTTCCTGTTCGCGCGGAAAAAATTCATTGCCATTGCCGGTAACCCCGTTCGCGCCCGGATAGGTGCCGGTGAGAAAACTGGCGCGGCTCGGAGTGCAAATTGGGCTTTGGCAATAGGCATGCGTGAAGGCCACCCCTTCGCGGGCGAAAGCGTCCAAACGCGGCGTATTGATGTGCGCGTTGCCCAACGCGGCGATCGTATCAAAACGCTGTTGGTCGCTGCAATACCAAAGGATATTCGGTCGATCGGTCATAGTCTTTTCTTTTTTGAGGATGTGCCCGAAAAGTTCTAGTCCACCAAATTCATCAAATCGCTGAGCGCCGCGACCCGCGGCCCCTGCCAACTCGCCGCTTCCAGCCGGCCATAGTCGTAGTGGACCGCGCCCGGCACCGCGATCAACACCGCCGTCATGCCCACGGCTTTCGCTCCACTCAACTCTTGGCCATTGCCATCGCCGACATACAGGCATTCTTCCGGCAAAACACCCAATCGCTCACACGCCCGGAGATAAAGCACCGCTGCCGGTTTACAAAGCCCTTCCCGCGAAGAGAATAGCGCCGTATCGACGAGCGGAGCGAAGGGCGTCTCGCTCCATAACATCGGCACTTCGAGACCGCAATCGCTGATCAACGCGATTTTTAGACCCAGGCTTTTCAGCCGTGTCAGTGTCTCGACCGCATCATCGCGGGGGCATAGATTCGCACGAATATAACCGACGCGCAACTCTACCGCCGCTTCGATACGCTCCGCGTCGGCTTGCGTGCCCAACACATTGCAGATATGCGTCAGACCTTCTTCTAGCGTGGCAAAACCACCCGTCGTCAGCCGCCTTCCCACCTGGCACCACGCAGCAGAGAAACCATCTGCAGAAAGCAAAAGTACCGCTGCCATCTGCCGCAACAGCGCATCATAGCCGTCGCGCCCCAGATCTTCGGTCAACATGCCGTAGAGATCGAATACGACGGCCCGAATACTCATTGAACTGATCTGCAAAAAACACCAAGTTGGTCTATTAGACGCAAAATAAGAAAGCTCATAGCACCCGCCTAATCGGCAAAGTCAAACACCGTTTTCCAACCCTCATCCAGCTTCAGGCGCGCATCAAACTTGCTGCCCTTGCGGCTTTTAAAGCCTTTGATCAATCCGGTCTTACCCTTAGCGATCAAGGTCTGAATCTGTTTTTCCGTCAGCTTCTTGCTCGCGATTTCCTTCCACACCACAAAGTCGCAGCCCTCGCGATAGCGGTTGCAGCCGAAGCCGCGCTTGCCCTCGATGATCTGGCCCTGATTGCACTTGGGACAGGAGAGGTCTCCGGACACTTTTGTCGCAGCGTTGCGGGGCGACGTCGTCTGTTGAGGGAGCGCCTCCACAGACGACGAATCTTCGCGCACAAATGCATTCGACGCAGGTGCCCCGGAATCATCGCCATATGCAGGCGGCGGTCCCTGCTCCTCGGGATACGGCGCCCCTAATGGTGGCGGTTCTTGATCCTCTGGATATGGCGGCGGCCCTTGCTCTCCCACCGGTGCCCGCCCTTCGCGTCGCGGCATGCCCGGCGCGACACCGGACCGCCCCTTAGCCTGCGCCCCCGCAGCCCCGTTCCTCGGCCCGTCGTCGAACTCAAAAACCACCTTGAAATTGTCGTCAAACTTGAGCTTCGCATCGAACTTCTTGCCCGCTTTGGAGGTGAAACCCTTCATCTGCTCCGTGCGGCCATTGGCCATTAGCAACTTCGCCTGCTTCTCCGACAGCTTCTTTTTGGCCACCGTCTTCCAGATCGTAAAATCACAGCCTTCGCGATAGCGGCTGCAACCATAGGCCTTGGCGTTTTCTGCGACCTTGCCCTCCTTGCATTTAGGACAAGGACCCATCTCCTTCCCCGGCCCTTTCTTACCACTTTTGCCCCTGCCGCCGCCCTGTTCCGCTCGTGCCTGCGCCGCCTGCTCCGGCGACAACGCCGGACCCTGTTGGATCTTCGGCACCAGATCGCGCACAAATTCGGCGATACCTTCGTAGAATTCAGCGACCGGGCGCTGGCCATCCTCAACCTCTTTGAGCTGCTGTTCCCACTCAGCCGTCAATTCCGGGCTGCGCATCTGCTCGGCCACCAAGCCGATAAGCGCCTTGGCCTTTTCGGTCGCGTTGAGCGATTTCTTATCGCGCAGCACATAGCCGGTGCGGATCAATTTTTCTATCGTTTCGGCTCTAGTCGCCGGCGTACCCAAGCCCGATTCCTTCATCGCCTCGGCCAACTCGTCGTCCTCGATTTCGCGACCGGCATTTTTCATTGCCGCCAAAAGCGTGGCGTCGGTATAGGGTCGGGGCGGCTTCGTTTCTTTTTCGACTACGTCCATATTTTTGATATGGACTTCCTGGCCCTGCTCTAAAAGCGGAATCGCCTGGCGCTGATCCTCGTCCTCCCCCTCCTTATAACTCCCCTTGCTTTTCTCTTCGCCCCCGCGCCGCGATTCGACAACCTTCCACCCTTCCTCCAACACCACGGACCCTTTGGCGACGAAAATCGCGCCGCCGATATCGACGGTCACCGTCGTCTCCTCGACGACCTGGTCGGGCAGAAACACACCGACGAAGCGCGCCACGACCAAATCGTAGACTTTCTTCAAGGCCGGTGACAAATTGGGCGAGGAGCGTTGTCCGGTGGGAATGATCGCATGGTGATCGGTGAGCTTGGTACGGTCCACATAGGCCTTACCGAGCTTGTGGCCTCCTCGCAAGCGCTCTAGCGCGGCCGGGGCCTGCGGGTGTTCGAGCTTTTGCAGGATACCCGGTAACTCGGGCACCATATCTTCGGAGATATGACGGCTCTCGGTGCGCGGATAGGTAATGAGCTTGTGCGTCTCGTAGAGAGCCTGCGCGTATTCGAGGATCTGCGCCGCGGTAAAACCGAAACGGCGGTTGGCGTCGCGCTGTAGGTTGTTGAGGTCGTAAAGCGCGGGAGGCCGGTGCTTTTTGACCTTCTTCTCGACCTTGAGCACCTTGCCGGTCTTATTCGGGCTGAGCTGGCGGTGCAACCGTTCGGCCTCTTCCTTCTTTTCGATCCGGGTCTGGCCGTCCTTGGTATATTTGGCCGCGAAGCCCTCCTCAAACCCGGCGACTAACTCGTAGAAGTAGGCCTTTTTGAAATCGGCGATCACCGCGTCGCGTTTGACGATCATCGCCAAGGTCGGCGTCTGCACCCGGCCTATCGTGCACAGCACATTATTGTGCACGGTGTAGGCGCGGGTCAGGTTCATGCCCATCAGCCAATCGGCCTGGCCCCTGGCCCGGGCGGCGTCGGCCAGCGCGTCAAAAGCCGCCCCCTCTTGCAAGGCGGCAAAACCGCCCTGGATCGCCTCGTCGGTCAAGCTAGAAATCCACAATCGCTTGAAGGGTTTTTTGCAGCGAGCGTGCTCGTAGATCAGTCGGAAGATATTCTCGCCCTCGCGACCGGCGTCCGTTGCACAGACCACTTCCTTGGTCTCGGCGTCGTTGAGTAGCCTTTTAACGATCTGGAATTGATCGGCCGTCGAGCCCGAGGTCTTGAGCTTCCACTTCTCGGGAATCATCGGCAATTGCCCGAAAGACCACCGCCCTTTCCAGGGGGGACCGTACTCGTCCGGTTCGGCGAATTGCACCAGATGCCCCAAGGCCCAGGTGACGATATAACCATTGCCTTCGAGATAGCCCTGGCCACGTTTTTGCGCGCCCAGGATGCGGGCGATATCGCGCGCGACGCTGGGTTTTTCACTGAGGATAAGAGTCGACATCTTTATAGGCTAATAAGCGACTAGAATCGGCGCAATGTCCCGTTCGTCATGATCTCGCCCGCTGCTCCAATTTCTCGAACAAATCGCGAAAGATCGCATCGCGCCGCACCGTGTTCGCTACCCGCATAAAATGCCGCGAAGGCTTGTGGCTCCAGGTATGCTGGTCCGTCAATATCGGGCTATGCACCACATCGCTCGGCACCCATGACGCGTCGAGCAACCAGGCAATCGCCGAGATGTCCCAGACGACTTTGGAGTATGCGAAGTGGTCCTTGGAATAAGCCGTGAAAATATCAACTAAATAATCGCCAATAGCCCCCTTGCCCTTGACGAAACGGTCCAACTCCGCCAGCGTCGTCAGCAGATGCGAGGCCACCGGATTACAGGGGATCTGCACAAAGGGCACACCGCTGTCGAAAACCACCTGCGCCGCCTTGAGATCGCCCTGCAAATTAAACTCGTGCGCCGTCGGCCAAGAATGCGCATGGCCACCCAGCCAAACCACAACAATTCGCTCGATAATCGAAGGGTCTTTCAACAGCGCCGAGGCCACATTGGTAATCGCGCCGATAGCTACCACATAGAGCGGGCTGTCGCCCTCTTTCGACTTGGCGATCATGTCGTCGACCGCCTCACTCTCTAGCGACTCCTCCCCCCGTAGGATATTCGTCGAACCGCGAAAGACAAAACCATCCGGCGCAACATCCAAGCGATCCAACAGCCGCAAGATCTCCTCGTAGCTCTTCTCCATCCCGTCGCCCGGCCCCGAGGATCGATTATTGTCAAAAGGCGCCGCATAAATCGCCTCCACCGCAAGCCTATCGGGAGAAAGTAGCGCTTGCACGACAGCAAACTGATCATCAATCTCATTATACGTGTCGGTATCAAGCACCATACGCACCTTGCCGGTCGGCGGCGCCAACCGCTCCAACATCAACGCCGGATCCAACTGAGGAAATTCCATAATTGACATTCCTTTTATTAAGTTAGATTTTCCATCTAGTTATTTTAAACTCAATCTCAAAAATACCAGCGAGCCTTTATGCCCTCGGGTACAAAGTGCGACAAGATGAGTGCTGACGGCCGGTCGGGGGTTTTAAGGTGGCTTTTAGTACCTTGCAAAACCACCAAAGTTTCCGAGGTCCGGTTTCGGGGTGCGATACAGGGCGTTTTTCGGAGTGGCGGCGGGGTAAAAGGGCCTGGTTGGGGGGAGTGGGGGGGAGTGGTCGCGACGGCGACCCGATGGGCGACGGCCCAGAGGTCTAAAAACGCCCGGAGACGCACCCCGAAACCGGACCGTCCGCACTCAGCGTTAGTTATCTAATAAGGAAAAGAATATGCCATTCTTAAGCCGCGAACAACTCGCCCACTTCAAAGAAGAAGGGTATTTATTGGTCCGGGGCATGCTCGACGTTGAAGAGGTCATTCAGCCCATCATCGACGAATACCACGGCGTTCTCGACAAGCTCGCCCACGAGCTCTACGCAGCCGGTCACATCGAATCCACCTACGACGACCTGCCCTTCGGCAAACGCCTGACGCAAATCGTCGTCGACAGCGGCGAAGTGCACGCGCAGTATTTCGATTTCTCACTGCCGCAAAACGGCATCGAGGCCGACACGCCCTTCTGGGCCGGACCGGCCGTCTTCCGCTGCCTGAGCAACCCGGCCCTGCTCGACGTGGCTGAATCTATCGTCGGCCCTGAGATCTGGTCCAACCCCGTGCAGCACGTGCGCATCAAGCCACCCGAACGCCTGGTGCCCAAAGACCATAACGGCCAAGCCCTGGTCACCGCCACCAGTTGGCACCAGGACAGCGGCGTGGTTCTTCCCGAAGCCGACACGTCCAATGTACTGACGGTGTGGTTTCCGCTCAACGAAGCAACACTCGAAAACGGCTGCCTGCAGATCATGCCCAATAGCCACCGCCAAGGGACGCACACCCACTGCCCGGGCCACCCCGGTGGCCTGCGCGTCCCCGAGCAGGTGATGGATATGGACTCGGCGATGCCGGTGCCGATGCAACCAGGCGACGTGCTCTTCCTAACCCGCCATACCATCCACGGTTCGCTTTCGAACCATAGCGACGACGTGCGCTGGAGCTTCGACCTGCGCTACAACCCCATCGGCCAAACCACCGGCCGCGATATCTTCCCAGGCTTTATCGCCCGCAGCAAGGCACAACCCGAAAACGTATTAAGCGACCCTGTCGTCTGGGAGAAAATATGGCGCGACACCCGCAACCGGCTGGCCCTGGAAGAACAGGTCGTCTTCAACCGCTGGAGCGCCGACGCCGCCGTCTGCGCATAGGATTCAGGCCATCCACTCCAGCGTTGCGAGCACCGCCAGAATCTGTAACCGCACCTGATCTTCCACCGGAGTCGCCGGATTATTGTTTTGCACCTCGGTGACGATGTGGACCATCCGCTCGGAAATCGGTCGCCATACAGCATTCAGTAAATTGCGCTGCACGTCATTGTTGCGATAGGGAATCTCAGCCCGCTCGCGCGGCCGGGCACCGGCCTGCCGCCAGCGAGCCATAATCACCTCGGTCAACGAAAGATGCTCAGTCTGCATCGCCAGCGACAGTTCGTCCTGACAAGTCGGTAGGAAAAGTGCGGTGTTGCGGTCGGAGTTTAGAAACTCGGTCTGGTGCAGATCGAGCCAGACATCGTAGGCGGCCGCTTCGTCTAGTGCGAAGAAGGAGCGGAAAAATGTTGAGCGATAATCGCGGTTCGGCTCGACATAGAGAAACTCTTCTAATTGCTCGTAGGCGATCCCGATTAGCGCGGGGGCCACGACCTCTCGCATATCCCAAGCGTCCACTCGCGGGAAACGCGTCCCCTTCTCCTCCCCCGATTCCCCGAACATCCACAGGAAAAATTGCTCATTCGCAATCTCCGTCCCATCCCAAAATTCAACCGGCGCGCGCACACTGCCGCCGGGATTGGCGTCCGGTACTAGGGTGATTGAGAAATGCGCTAAAACCCATGCTCGCCAAGCCGCGTTGCGCACACCATAATCGCGCCAACCCGCCAATGCCTTCGCCAGTTCCATACAGGCGGCGGCACCGGCGGGTTCGTGCGCGTGCGGGCGGGAGATGAAGAGTCGCTTTTCACCCCGACCAAAAGTCAGCGCGTATACCGAACGTCCATTGTATTGCGGGAACTCATCGACGCGCAAACCCGGTGTTCCCTCTAGATCAGCGACCAGCGCCTCCACCGCATCTGGCCAAACGCAGTATTCTACGCAGTCGGGCCATGCATATGCCGGTGCTTTCACCTTAAGCCCACCGCAATTCGATGGTTAGTTCCGCCGCCAATTGCTGCAGCTCATCTACCAATTGCCCCGGCAATAAAATGCCTTCTTGCAAATATTTGCTGCGGCGACGGAAACTGCCCTCGCCCGGCCACTGCGCCTCGCCTTGTTCAGGGGCGGCGGGGGCAGTTTTCAGATGCGCAGTCAACTCGGCCAGTCGCTCGGGCAACCAATCGCCAAAAGGTTTGATTGCGATAAAAAGCTTGGTCGAACCGCCCTCCGTGTCGGTCGGTTTTTCCAAGGTCCCCTGCTCAAAACACAATAGGCCATTTGCCAGACCCGCCGTCAACAATTCGACCATAAACGCCAGCCCCGACCCCTTGTGCCCGCCCATCGGCAGAAAACGGCCCGAGTCGATAATCGCCTGCGGATCTTCGGTCGGTTCGCCCGCAGCGTCTAATCCCCACCCCAATGGCACCCGCTCACCAGCCGCCGCTGCCATACGCACCCGACTCACCGACGACTGTGTCATCGCCAAGTCCAATACCACAGGCTCCGTGCCCGGCACGCCGATGGCGATCGGATTGTTGCCCAACGAAGGGGCACTAGTGCCCCAAGCGGCGAAGTTGACGATGGCATTGGTGAAACACAGCCCGACCATGCCCTGTTCGGCCGCTCTTAGCGCATAGCTATACGCCCGGCCCCAATGCGCCACGCCGCGCACCGCCACCGAACCGATCCCGTATTCGCGCGCCTTGCCCACCGCCTTGTCCATGCACAGCGCCGAGACATAACGGCCAATCCCGCGATCCGTCTCGTATAACGCCGAGGCCGGATAGTCCACGACCACCTTCAACTCCGGCGCACCATTGGTACGCCCCGCGCGAATATTCTCGATCATCGTCGGCAATAATCTCGCGCCATGCGTATGCACCCCACACAGATCGACCTCAGCGCCAATTTGCGCTTCAACTTCGGCCACATGCGGCGGTACGCCGAGTGCGCCGAGCGCGTCTTTGAAAAACTGTACCAGGTGCGGATGCGCAATCCGTTTTGGCCCACTCATGGGATCACCGCCTCTTCGCCCAAGTGCTCACGTATCCATTCTCTCAGCGGCACATCCTCCTCCTCCGGCGAAGTATACCCGTGCCCGCCGCTCTGCCCCGCGCCCAACAACTGCTGTTGGATCGGATCGCAACGATCCATTAAATGTGCAACGGTCATATCGTCGCGCGGCCGCAACCAACGATAGCTATACCCATAAAACAGCACTTTGCGTGCGTTGGGTGAATAGTTGTGACCCGCTGCATGCCAAATCCGCCGGTCAAAAAACACCGCGTCGCCGGCCGCCACCCGTATCGGCACCGCCCCCGCTGGGTCGGCGTCCCCATCAGCGGGCATCTCCACCGCGTTGCGCAGATGTGAGCCGGGCACCGCGTGAAAATTACCGCGGTCAGTGTCCGTGCAATCCGTTAGGAAAAATGCAACCTTGAGCGATACCCTCGGCCGCGGCTCGGTTTCGAAATCCATATTGAGCCGACCGCTATCCTGGTGCCAACCGAGCCTTTTGCGTTTGGGCTCTGCACCATTTAAGGGGGACGTGACGATCATATGCGAATGGTAGAGCTGTATATGCCAACCTAATATCCCAAAGACCTTGGCGAAGGTGTTCGGCCAGTCGAGTAAGGGCAAAAAAAGTGCGTCCTTGCCGATAAAATCGAATAGATTGAGCATCTCGATATCTGCCAGCCCCATCTTGGGCCGATACTCGGCATCGAGACGATCGACCACCGGTATCAACTCCGCAACCCTCTCAGCAGACAACACGTCGCGAACGACCAGAAACCCGTCCATCTCAAATTGCTGGCGTTCTTCTTCGGTCAGAGCATATTGCAGACAACTCGTATCCATCTATACCAGCCCTTTCTTCACGTCGGTATAACCGACCAGTTGAATATTTCGCTCGCGGATGATTTCCTGGACCCGTTTATCCGTCCAAGCACGGGCAACCCCCTCCCGATCCACCGCCACATTATCATATCCGGCATGACCGAGCGCCCTAGCCTCCGCGCATTGGAAAGCCGGATGTTCGATAAAGAGCCATCGTCCCCATCCAAGGCGTTGCAAATTTTCCCGCAGCAACTCCACCTTCTGTTCCGGTGCCAACGATTGGCTGCGCGACCCAAAACCGGCAAAGCGTTCAAACCCCTCCATATCAACACCTAACCCGTATTCCTCCTCCAGCTTGCTGCATACCGCCCCTATCCGCTCGTCCACCCGCATCAAGCCCATATGCCCACTCAAATGCGAGGCGTGTGGCACATGCACGAGCACCCGCTCGATCTGCGCCCGCAATTCAGCCTCGACCTCCGTTATATCCCAATCGAGATCTAACAACCCTTTAACGCCCTCTTTACGCGAGCGCAGGGTCGTGCAGAAATAACCCGCATCCGTCACCAAGCTCGACGCGGCGGTCAGCGGCCCCCATTTAATATTTTCCCATTCGCTGGTCAGCGTCAGGTGTACGCCCACATCGTATTCGGGACACGCGTCGAGCAATCGCACCGCCTCCATAAACCACGCACACGGCGCCATCAACTCGACCGATCGCGCAATACCTTCGCGAAAGGTATGCATACAGGCTTCGTTGGCGTTATGTGCCATGCCGATATCATCGGCGCGCACCAGCAGATAAATAGCGCTCATCGCCGCTGCCCTTCAGCCCAGGCCTTGAGCGGAATATCTTCATCCTGGGGCCGCCAGTAACGCGAGACCGGATGCATCTCCGGATCGTCACCGGTGTAATTGTCCTTACCCGTGCCCAACTCGCCCAAAAGCTGCAACTGGATGGGCGTGCATCCTGCAAGCACCTCGGGCCGCTGGTGGTCAAAATCTGAAGAGCGCATCCAACGGTGATGATAACCATAATAGAGACATTTGCGCGCATCGCCCGCCAGGTTCGGCGTCAGGCAGTGCCAGAGTGCGGTGCGCCACACCAACGCGGTACCGGGTTTGACATTGACCTCGACGACCCGCTCGGGGTCCACGCCCTTTTCCCGCTGTCCGTCGAGCCAAGGGCTGGTGCGGTGGCTACCCTTCACCACACAAATCGCGCCACTATTGTGCGCAGTGAGATCGGTCAGGTAATACCCGACCTTCATCTCCATAAAAGGCAAGACACCATCGACTTCCGGCCAGCCGAAATTCGGCCCGTCCGCATGCCAAGGGAAAAAGCTCTCCGGCGAGCCAAGCGCTTTCTCGCCGTGCTCCTGCTCCATTGGTGGCCGCACATCTAGATGCGAGGTGCGCAATTGTATATTGAACCCCATCAGGTCCACCACCAGCGGCAAGATTCGCGGATGTTCCATCACCTCCTTCAACAGCGGGTCGGCCGCAACGATATTGCGCATCTGCAACGTTTCGTGCGGCCCGAACGCGCGCGCTGCGGCGAAGCGAGCATAAAACACGTCGACTACGACCAATAGCGCCGCAACCTCATCGAGCGTTAGCGCATCTTCAACAAGAAAAAAACCGTCCTCGTCAAACTGCCGTCTCTGTTGCACTGTCAGTCCCAAGGTCTCGTCGGACAATGTGTATACCCCCGTAAAACGAAATGCATAAATAACCGCGTTGCCCAGCGCAAAACACAACCGCACCGGTGGACCGGCCACTGCGGACAAATCCGCATTTGAGTTCCAGCGCACCGGCCGATCGATTTCGTCCTGGATCGGCGCCGAATTAGCCCAAGATTTAACAAATCTGGAGGTTATGGGCAAAACCATCGATGCAGAAGAATAAAATGCCATTTGTTATCTACGTGTTCGGCATCCATATTTACGCCAAACGCCTTCACCAATCCTCCCCCCATAGGCAACAAATATGAGCCAAGCGAACTATAAATGGACGCAACTCACCGACGCGGCCCCCTTTGCCCCGCGCGACGGGGCCGGCGCGTTGGTCTACAACGACAGAATATGGATCCTCGGCGGCTGGAACCCCGACGATACGACCTACTTCCCCCGCGTCTGCAACAACGAGGTCTGGTCTTCGGCCGATGGGGTCGAATGGACACTCGACAAAGACAACACCTATACCAACCGCTACGACCCCGCCACCGATTGGGAAGGGCGCCACACCGCCGGTTACGCCGTTTATAAGGATCGCATGTGGATCGTCGGCGGCGACTGCAACCAAGGCCACTACCAATCAGATGTCTGGTCTTCGGCCAATGGGGTCAAATGGGACCTTATCAATAACGAAGTCCCCTGGGCACAGCGCGTATTGCACTACACCTTCGTTTTTCAGGACAAAATCTGGATCCTCGGCGGCCAAACCCTGCCGCAATTCGCCCCGGCCGAACAACACTACTACAACGACGTCTGGAACACCGAAGACGGCGTAGAATGGCAACGGCTCGAATCGGCCGAGCCGCGTTGGACACCGCGCGGCATGATCGGCGGCAGCGCAATCTTCAACGACCGTGTCTGGATCCTCGGCGGCGGCACCTACGATACGCCGGACAAACCCGATCGTATCTACTACCGCGACATCTGGAGTTCCGCCGACGGCGTGCACTGGCAATGCCACAACGAGCAGGCGCCCTGGCCGCCGCGCGACTACCACGAAGTAGCGGTCTTCGACGATAAGCTGTGGGTCTTGGAGGGGCACAACGGCACCGACAACCTCAACGATGTCTGGTATTCGCCCGACGGCGAGACCTGGCACGAGTTACCCGACGTGCCATGGGCACCTCGACACGCCGCCAGCGTCTGCATCTATCAAGACGCTCTGTGGGTCATCGCCGGAAATAATATGGAAAGCGATGTTTGGAAGCTCGAGCGTATCGACTAACGCGCGTATCTGATGGCGAGAACGGAAACGACACCTCGAAGCATAAAAGGATAGCCTGAAATGCCTATGAGATGATGGCGAGTGGTGCGATGCCGCAAGACACGAGCAAAGCAATCACCCCAACGCCGACAGCGCTTGCCAGATCGCGTTCAGCAAGGCGCGCCGCAACCCGCTAAAGGGGCCTCTCGTTGGACTTGCACATGCTGGTAGGGCCGCGCAAGTTCATCGCGTAAGTGATTGTTGCTCTTCTCAACCATCTTCGCCCTAAAAGAAAAACCGCATCGAGTTTTCCTTCGAATGCGGCCCTTTCCAACAATATATCCTTAGCGTGGCAAATCAAAAAATAGGCAAACGCCGCACCGTGCCTGGCACTATCGATTCGCCCCGATGCGCGCTCTCCACCGCCGCGAAACAGAGCGCCAAGCTTTCGAGATTCGCGCGGGCGCCGTTAAGCGGTTCACGACCCTCTTCGATCGCGCAAAGTAATTCGGCCATAGTCCCGTGGAAACCCTGTTCAAACCATGTTCCCACGAGCTTCGGCCGCGCCACACCTTCTGCCGTGTAAAGCACCACCTCCTGCGCCGTCAAGTCTACACCGTAGGCACCGATCGCCCCCTCGCTACCGACCAAATAGGTACGGTCCTCCTGGCCCTGACGAGTGTTGCCATTGAAAAATATCGACGCTTGCGCGCTAGCGCATTCGATCACCGCCTGCGCCAGCAGCGGTGGCTTGGCCTCCTGCCCGGCAGAACGTCTAGCTGAGGCGTAAACTTTCTGCGGTTTCTCGTCGCGCAAAAGCGCGAGGGCCATATCAAACCAGTGCACCCCAAAATCGTAGAGCACCAAGTCTTCTACCTCGTCAAAGGCCGAACCGGCGATCCAGTTGTGGTCCCAGTGCACGGCGAATTGCACGCTCTGCACTTTGCCGACCAGTCCGGCCGCCACCGCCTGTCGCATATAGCTGAAATGCGGCGCCCAGCGGCCATTCTGGTTGACCGCCATTTTCACGCCCCGCGCATCGGCTCGCGCCACCAACGCCTCACCGACATCCAGGTCGACGACAAAGGGCTTCTGGCTCAGAATATGCTTTTCAGCGTCAATCGCCGCTGCAAGAATCGGCACCCGCTCTTCCGGGTGCGGCGTGATATCCACCACCTCGATATCATCGCGCGCGAGCAGATCGCGATAGTCCAGATAAATATCGGCCTCAGGATAAAATTCATCGCGCCGCCCCTCCGCCCTTGCACGGTTTCTGCTGCACAATGCCGCAACTTCATAACCGGCATTTTTATATGCCCGCAGGTGCATTTCGGATATGCCGCCGCAACCGATCAGACCTATTGCCGGGCGATAAGATTCCGGGTCGCGCGGTTGGTAGGGCAGGTCCGGGGCCGCGACCTCACCATCCACCCCACTTTTCCCCCGGCCGTAGCCGCTGTCTTGCTCGTCTGCCATCTTATTTGATTAAGGGTAGGGTGCATTTCTGTTCCGCGCTTTGCACCGCGGTATCGACGATCTGTTGGCCGATGCGGCACATACCGAGCGAGAGCGGCCCCTCAATCGGCTGACCTTCTTCGATACAGTGGATCATATACTGGACCGGGTCCTGAAAAGGTGCCTGCAATACATCGACCGGCCTCACCTTACCTTCGGGATTCGCCCGCGTCTGCACGCGAATCGTCTCTTCGTAATCATAAGCGCTGATCGTGCCTTCGCGCCCGACGATAACAAAGCCGCATTTGGGCTGCGGTTGCAAAGTCCACGGATCGGTGAAGGTGCCCCACCGCGTCTCGAATTTTGACAAGCCCTGCGCATAGCGCACCACGGTGATACTGTGCTCGTCCACTTCCAGCCCGCTCGGCTGGTCGACTGTGGCCGTCACTTCAATCGGCGCGCGACCGTCCATAAACCAGGTGCCCAAGGTCACGCCATAACCGAGATAATCCAGCAGAGAGCCGCCGCCCGAATCTCTCTTATAAAACCAACTCGCCGCCTTGCCCGCTTCGACATCTGCCGCCGTCTTCTCGACCTTATCGGCCACGTGCCACAACGGCCCGCGGTTGCCATCGTAATAATGCACCTCGAGCACTTCGCCGATCTCACCGTCTGTAATCAATCGCCTAGCGGTGCAATGCGGCGGATACCAGGCTAAAGGCCAGTTGATCACCAATAGCTTGCCCGTGCCCCGCATAGCCACCTGCATTCTGTCGGCTTCGTCGAGCGTGGCGGCAAAGGGTTTCTCCATAATGATGTGCACGCCGAAGGGCGCGATCTTCTCGGTCCACTCGCCGTGTTCGGCAGTCGCTGGGCACAACAAGACGATATCCGGCTCCGTCTTCTGCAAGCACTCGCGATAATCGCTAAAAACCCGGCCTGGTGGAATCGAAAAATTCTCGATCGCCGCCTGCATGTGTTCGGGTTGCTCATCGCAAAGACCGACAATTTCGACATCCTCGTGCTCAAAAGCCATCCGCAAATTATCGCCCATATGCAGATGGTCGAAGTTGATCGCAGCGACTTTCCACTTGCTCATGACGCTAGCTCCTCGCTGCTCCAGCGTTCGCCGCAGTGCAGCACCCGACTACCTTGGCTGAGCCGCTCGCACTCTCGCGAAAATTCTTCCGGCGACGCAGTGTTGAATTCGAACATCTCATAGTGACAGGGAATGACCACACGGGCGCCGATCGCTTGCGCCAAATGCGCCGCTTCTTCGCCAAAAAGATTGCCCGCCACTCGCCTCTCCGGCGCGCGACCATTGATCGGCAATAGCGCGATATCGATCCCCAAGCCCGACAGCCGCTCTTCCATACCCTCGTAGAGCATCGTATCGCCGCTGTGGTATATCGTCCACTCGCCGCAACGGGCGACATACCCCATAAACTTGTGCCGCCCCTCGGCATCGGTCTCCAGTTCCTCGTGCGCCGCCGGCACACCCTCCACCGCGAATCCTGCCGCCTCATAGTGGCCGCCATCGACCATGCCCACCAACCAGGCCGGATCACAAGCCAAGCGCTCGGCGGCAAAGGCGCGATTCGCCTCTGGTAGCAGCAATTGCATTTCGGGATTAGCCGCCATCAACGGCAAAAGCGTTTCGGCGTCGAGATGGTCGGTGTGATTGTGCGTCGAAGTAACCAGGTCTACACATTGCAACCGCGCTGTGTCGACGGCGATCTCTGTCATACGCACATGCGGCTTGTCCGTAGTAGCGTATTTGACCGTCAGCGAATCGCTGAGATAGGGGTCGAAGAGCAGGTGACGGCCCTGCCACTGCACCAGGAAACCGCTCTGCCCCAACCACCAAATCGACAAATCCCCACCATCCCGCCGCGATGCGATATCATTTAATAATACCTGGTCTTTCTGCACCGCCTCGATCAAGGGCACCCGATCTTCTCCCGCACGACTTGCACCCCCGCGACCATATTCTCCAACTTGCGTTTCGCCGCCCAGCGCGCCGTCTGGCTCAGTCCGCAATCGGGCGCAAAAGAAAGCCGATCAGCCGGCGCGTGCTGCAAACACTGTTCGACCCTGGCGGCGATGTCTGCGACCGTTTCGATATAGTAGCTCTTGACATCGATAATCCCCACCGCCACGTCGGTCTTCTCTGCGATCTTGCCGATCACCTCCAACTCGGCGTATTCACGGCTGGCCATTTCGACATGGATCTCGTCAACGTTCATATCCATAAAGGCTGGGAACATCGGCGCGTAATGGCGCAGGCCCACCGCGTGCCCCTTGAAATTGCCAAAGCACAAATGTGTCGACAGATGACACTTGCCCGCGACCGATTCAACCGTGCGGTTGAAGATCTCGACAAAGCGTGCCGGGTCTTCGCGGTGCGCATAACAACTCATCGACGGCTCGTCGACCGTCAGCTCAGTACAGCCCGCTGCAACCAAGGCCTCTAGCTCTCTGCGCACCATCGGCAATAGCGCCTCGGTCACCGCCCAACGATCCCGATACTGATCATTGGGCAACAGCCGCCCGCTCAACGTATACGGCCCCGGCACACTGGCTTTGAGCGTCGGCCCGTCCGGCGCTAGCCTTTTGAGCCGCTCGAACTCCTCGACTGCGCCCAAGCCGCGCGAGGCCACCAATTCCCCAGTTATCTCGTGACGTCCGCGCTGGTCGTGCGCCGGCGGGCCAAAGCGCCTCGGCGGTGCCGATTCGAGATCGATACCCTCGATATAACCGTAGAACGAAAGATTGAAATCAAAACGCGTCTGCTCGCCGTCAGTAACCACGTCGAGCCCCGAGCGTACCTGGTCACCAAGTGCGGCGACGACCGCGTCGTCTTGCATCTCGGCGATATCGTCTGGGCCAAAGGCGTCTAAATGCGCCGAGGCGTGTTCGAGCCAACTCGGGAAGGGATAGGAACCAATAACAGTCGTGCGCAACGGTCGTTCTTTCATGATTTATCTCCATCCGTCTTTTCCCAAGCCAATGCCGCCGAACCCAAAACTCCCGCGTGATTGCGCAGTTTGGAAAGCACGACCGGCACGCCCTCGCCCACCGGGTGACGGAACAAATGTTCGTTAACGTGTTGTTGCAATGGTGCGAGAAAATGCTCGGCCGCGTTTGTCGCTCCACCGCTCAAAATAATCCGCTCCGGCGCATAGACATGCGCCGCGCTCACCAGCAGCCAGCCCAGATTGCGGGTCCAGTGTTGCAACTCGTCGACACAGAGCCGGTCCTTGCGTGCGACGCCGCGGATCACCGCCTTGAAATCGATCGAATTAGCAT
The DNA here is from genome assembly GCA_018672475.1 of Gemmatimonadota bacterium. Lineage (GTDB taxonomy): Bacteria > Latescibacterota > UBA2968 > UBA8231 > UBA8231. The sequence goes on from JABHFS010000004.1 coordinate 40,406, forward strand.
CTTTGAAATACGCGTCGCTCAACACCGAGGGAATACCGCGCGAAAGCCCATCCCTGACTTGATTCGCCAGCGCCGTGGCCGAGCACATCATATCCGCGGTGCCACGCGCGTTGGTGATGCACAACCGGCCACCATTGGCCTGCATAACTATATGGCTCATCTGCGTCCCGAACTGCAGGTGCGGATCACGCAGAATTTTACCGTCGAGCAAGACCCCAGAGCCGACCCCGGTACCCAGTGTAATCGACACCGCCCAGTCCTGGTCTTGCGCCAGGCCGTAATGGCGTTCGGCATAAATCGAGATCCGTCCGTCGTTGTCGGCTATAACCGGTACGCCAGTAGCCTTGGCCAACCGCTTAACAATCGGATAGCCTTCGAGCCCCTTGAGTTTGCCCGGCAAATACACCACACCGACCTCCGGGTCCACCGCACCGGGAAAACCCAGCCCGATCGCCTGCGGCTTGCCGCCCAATTTCTCGGATATTCTCGCGACCTCCCCCCTGAGCGTCTTGAGCAAGTTCCCCATGCCCAGCGCAAAACCCGACGGATTAATACCCGGCGCCATCATCTTGCCTCTTCGGGTCACCGCGCCGCTCTTGAGCCGGGTCCCGCCCACATCAAAACCGATCACATAATCCTTCATCAAAGTGCTCCTCTCATCAGCTCACACACCAACCCGCATCAACCGACACCACATCGCCAGTAATCGCCCGCGCCGCGTCTCCCAACAGAAAGACCGCCATGCCCGCCACGTCTTCGGCCGTCATCATCGCCGCCAAAGGCTGCTTTTTTCGCATAAACGCCATAATCTCCGCGTCCTCTCCCGCCCGCTTGCTCATCGGCGTCTCGACCAAAGCCGGCGCGATCGCATTGACACGTATCTTATGCGGCGCGTAATAGGCCGCCGCCGCCTTGCTCATCGATACGATCGCCCCCTTGCTCGCCGCATAGGCATGTGCAGAAAAAAAATTGCGCTCCGGCGAAAAAGCCAACACACTCGCCATATTGAGTATCGCCCCGCGTATCCCTTTGGCGTTTTCCTCTTGCTCCATCATTTGGCCCAGCACGGCGCGACACATCAGGAACATGCTCTTCAGATTCGCGTCCAATGTCGTATCCCACCCCTCCTCCGTGCACTCGTGCAACGGCCCGTCGCCGAATTTTCGCCCGCTGATCCCCGCGACATTAAACAGTCCGTCGATCCGTCCCCACTGCTCGACACACGCTCCCACCGCCGCCGCGACTTCTTCACCCTTCGTCAAATCCGCCGCCCTATAGCCCCCGCTTTCCCCCAGCTTATCCGCTAAGCCCCGGCAATTCTCCTCCGTCCGCGATACGACAAAGACCCGCGCGCCCTCCTCCACCGCCTGCAACGCCGTAGCCTCCGCAATACCAGTGGACCCAGTAATCAAACAAACCTTATGCTCCAGATTACCCGCCATTGCATCCCCCGATCGTCCCTTGCGCACACTTACTGCCGTCGGTGCAAGTAGCATCAGAGAAATCCACAGCGCCAAGGTCGGCCCTGTGCAGAGCCGGCATAACATGCGCATTATCCTCCCGCCAACGATTCCAAACATCGGTCTCGTCGTGCAGGTTTTTCAGGTGTCCATCATTGACCATTTGTCATCCTATCGAGACCAGACAAACCACTATCTTCCTTTCTTAGCCGGCGGAAAATTATCACGAAATATTTTCCCCACTATTCCACCCCATAAGTTGGCCAAGGCGTCGAGGGGGGTGAGCCGCAAGATCTTTTTCTGGGCAGCGAGGGAAAAAGGGCTTGGTCGGGCTGTGCGGTGGGAATGGGCGCGAAGGCGCCCCGAGGGGCGACGGCCCGGGAGACTGAAAAAACGGCAGACTCACCTCCCGACGCCGACCCCACCTCACCTATTCGTACAAATGCTTCAAACTCTTCCGATACCCCTCATAAAACCGATCCAACTGCTCATCTGCACTCACATTCCCGACAAACTGGTGGCTCGGCAACAACTCCGGCTTCACCCCGCGCGCCAACAACCGCTCCGCCACCTCACAACGCAACATGTTCATCATCATCGACCCCGTCACCGTCGACACCGGCCCCGTCCGCCACTCCAAGCCGTCTAACTCCAACACGCAATCCCCCGGCGGGCACTGATTGTCCAGGATCACATCGGCCAGATCCATCAGTTTCTTGCCCGACGAATGCGCCGGCGGCGACTGATCGCCGTGCGGCTTTGACAACATCGCGATCACCGGCAACCCCCGTTCCTTGGCGCCCATCGCCATTTCGACGATCAGCGGCCGGATACCGCTGGTTGAAATTAAAATAAATGCGTCGTGCGGCCCAAACTTAAAGCCGTTGAGGATCTCTTCGGCATAACCCTCGTACTTTTCCAGAAAGAGTGGCCCGCGCAGGCCATTGGTCCCTACGATCGAGGCGTGCGTCGACACCGCTAATTCGACCAACGCGAAAAAGCCGACATAACACCCTTGGCGCGGCGTCATCTCCTCGCACATCATGCGTGAATGCCCCGCGCCGAACAGAAAGACCAAGCCGCCATTGGCAATGCTGTTGCTGCATATCTCGGCGGCCTTGTCGATATTCTCCATTTGCGTATCGCGCAGATTTTGCAATAACTCTACCGTCTGCGTGTAATAGTCTTCAGCAGCGCTCATATCTATTCCTTTAATATATTCTGTCGAGAAAATGGAAGTCGGAAACTACGGAGCAGTCGCGGGGCCGTCAAGAAAGGAAACGCCGCACCAAGACCAAACAAGGTCCGGGTGTAGATCGATACCGGATCGCCTGCAAACAGGTGACTGAGGCTAGACGTGTCCCGTGGATGCGGGAGACAACAAATGCGACATCGCCTCGGCAAACACTTCATCTTGGAGTCCGCGTCGCGTCAAAGAAATACAGCACCGACTCAGCAAACGACGCGTGCACCAACCGCGCCAATGTGGTCTTGCCGTCGCCCGATACAGAATTTATCGGACCACAAAGAGTTTACTCATCGCCAGACGCTTTTTGCGTGCCGCTCGCCACCAACGACGGCGCCAAGGTCTCTCCCATCAACCGATGCACCCGTGCATCCTCCGCATCCCATACCGAACCGATCCCGTGCTCGACCGTCCCGATCCCATCCCCGTCGCGCAGAAGTGCCAGGCGGTCGTTCATCTGCCGACGGAAATCCCCGTCGGCGCGCAATTCCGGCGCCAACGCTATGGTATGGACTACCGCCAAAGCGTGCTGTGGCTCGCGCGCCTCGAAGGGCAACTCGGCCGTCGCATGCCAAGCGCACATCGCATGCGTGATCGGCGCAAAAGTGTACTGGCGCCATTCTTGCGCTTGCCCCAACCTCGTCCAATCCACACCATAGGCGGCGGCCACCGGCAACCCTCGACTTTCCAGCCCGGCATAACCACTATAGCCAATAGCCAACTCGCACTCGGGATAACGCCTCTTGGCCGCGTCAAAATACATTTGAAATATTAGCGCAAACTGCCGGCAACGAAAGGCGATATATCCCGCTTGGTTCGCGAGGTCCACATGCCAGATCGCCGCCAACGCCCGGTCAGCTTCTGTAATCGGATACTTATCGGGGTCGAGAATATCGTGTTCGAGGTTCCAGGCGATACCATGGCAAGGCGCGCGCAGGTTTTTCATATAGTCCTGGAAAAAATAACCGGGCTCATCCGCACTGCGCCAGGCGAGAATTATCCCACCCAAATCGCGGCCGAAAAGCCCGGCGTTCCAACGCTGTTCGGTCGTCCGCACGACACGAATCCCCAGCGCTTCGATCTCGGCGATATAATCGCGATGCCCGAAGTCGCCCGTGTGATCCTGCGGCACACCCACATGGGTTATACCGCCCGCCCTAAGATCATGCAACCCGAGCGGCGGCCCCCCCTTCCCCTCGGCATCCAGCCCCGCGCGATAGCCGTGCCAATTGAAGACCATAGTCGCGACTGGACTCGGCTCACGCCCCGCTAAAGCGACTAATATCGCCAACCCGGCAGCGGCTAAGAATTGGCCCATACTACACGCTAAAGCCCCGCGGCCTTAAAATCTTCAATCGTCGCATCCGCAACGCTGGCCATCGCCGCCGCAACATTCTTCTCCAATTGCTCGATATTCAGCGAACCCACCGGATTGCCGTGGATCCTTTCCTCCCGCAGACAAAACTGCATGGTCAATTCCAGCATCTCGATCCCCTGCTCTTCGCACCACAGGCGCATCGCCTCGGCCCGCTCCTGGTCTTCACCCCATTTCTCGCGCGGAACAAAACTTTCCACCGGGGTCCCCGTCAGCCAACCGCGCATAATCGACCAGCCATTAAGCACGCCCAAATCCGCCGCCTTCGCCGCCGGCAGAATATCGTCGGCCGCGCTCTGGCGCAGCAAATTGTAGTCGCTGAAGCACAGCAGCGCGTCGGTGCGGCCCGACTCGATATGCGTCAAATGAAATTCGTGCGGGTTCATGCCATAGCCGATAAAGTCAACCAGACCGCGCTCACGGGCGGTTTCCAACCCCTCTAGGACACCGCCCGACACCAAGGTCGGTTCGATCTCCGGCGGATCGTGCACAAAGAGCACGTCGAATTTTTCGATGCCTAAAATCCCCAACTGGTCTTCCACGTCGGCCAAGGCATGCGCCGCCGAATAATCGGGCCGCCCTTCGCCATAACCGCCCCACTCGGCCCCGCTGTGGCAACAGACCCGCCCGCTGAGGATCACCTCGTTGCGGGCGATCACCCCTTCTTTAAGCGCACGGGCTAGCTTAGCCAACGAATTGCCATAACAGCGGGCACAATCGAAATGGTTGACGCCCAAATCGACCGCCCGACGCATAAGCGCCATCGCCCCTTCGTTGGTCACCGGACCAAAGTTGTCGCCGAACCCCTGGGTGCCAAAGGGGACCACCGGGATCGAGAGCTCGGTTTTGCCCCAGCGACGGCGAGGGCAGCAATTATTTTCTATCAACATAACGTCTCCTTTTTGGGCCTGATAATACATTTAAAGGCAAGGCTCGGCAAGCAGCAGAAAAACCCGCTTCACAAAGCGCTAGAGCGTTCTTAACTTTGTATTCATGTCTTTATTCAGCGACTTATTCTCCGCCCGTCGTCGATCCAACCCGCGCATCGCCGTCGATTGGATGGTCGATCTAGCGGTCCCCAATACCGACCCGCAAGACCCGCTCGCCGACCCCGCTCAGGTCGGTTTTTGCGCGACTATCCTCACGACGGCCTGATCCTCTACAACTCCATCTTCGAAGTAGCGAATCCGCCAACCCGCAAAGGCGGCGAGCAACTCGTGGGATTCGACCATAAAGGCCCGATTCCTCGGCCCAGTCGAACGCAGAGCTTGATCGACCGAGAAGGTCTGGAAGACAAAATGCCCGCCGGGTTTCAACGCCCGCCCGATCGCCGGAAAAAGCGCCTGCTCGTAATAATAAAAATCCGTTACTAGGTCGTATTCGCCCTCCCCGAAGTCCCAGGACAACAGATCGGCTTCGACCGTAGTAACCTCGACACCGCGCCGTTCGGCCAGCGCACGGCACCAAGCTAGCCCGCGAGCCGAAATATCGACCGCCGTCACGGCAAAACCCCGTTCGGCCAAGAATACGGCATTGCGACCGCTACCTGCCGCCAAACACAACGCCCGACCTACAGGCAAGGTATCTACGCGCTCGCACAAAAAGGGCACCGGCTCCTGATCGGGCGCGTAGTCTTCAGCCCCATAGCGAGCTTCCCACTTGGCGCGTGCCGCTTCGCTCATCTTGTACCCCCACAAAAAAGGGGGCGGCGATCGCAGTGATCGCACGAGGGGTTGTTACCACATATCGACAAGTGCTAAATCCTCTATACATAATAAGGTAATCCGATCAAATCGATATCGAATCAAAACGAGCTGTATCGATAAAATTAACAGATCAGCAATAGATTGACAAAGCGGGACAAGGGCGGGCAGAAAATGTGGCTCGACTTGTCCCGCTTTTTGTCGCTTACCGCCTCCGCTGCTTGGATGAGACTGGGGCTTTTCGTATACTGTCTGTGGATCCCCTAAACGGAGGCAGCACAATGACGGTCGAGCGACGACTGGATCAGCTGGAGAAGCGCAACAAGCGCCTGACGGTGGCGTTGACTATGATGGCCATGGTGGCGATTACTATACAGTTATCCGCTTGTGGAGATGATCCTGCAGGTCCTTCAACAAATTGTGATGTATCTGACGTGAAGGCGTTGGCCGGTCGAGATCTCTCAGGGTGCGACCTGGTCCGTGCGGACCTGTCGAGTGTGGACCTGTCGGGTGCGGACCTGGAGGGTGCGAACCTGTATGATGCGAACCTGAGGAATGCGAACCTGAGGCGTGCGGACCTGAGGTCTGCGAACCTGAAGAGTGCGGACCTGAGGTTCGCAGACCTGGGCTATGCGATCCTGGAGGGTGCGATCCTGGAGGGTGCGGACCTGAGGTATGCGATCCTGGAGGGTGCGGACCTGGAGGGTGCGATCCTGAAGTATGCGAACCTGGAGGGTGCGAAAGAGGTGCCGGAGATGGACGCATCTCAGGAAGAGACGGCCTGTTGGTCCGATTGTGGATAATACGGCAACGGCGTGGTCGGCGCTTGGAACCGAAAAGGCAAAGGGCGAACGCTTAAGCCTGGGCCATGATGTTGCCGCGGCACAGGCAGCGCAACAAAGAAAAGATAGTGCTGAATAGGCGTTAAGTGGAGAATAGCGCGATAAGCCGACCCGCTTATTCGTTCTTAAACTGCGTACACCTTTCGAAAAGCTTAACAATTTTCTTAATTAGAGATAGGCTCTTAGCGGTGTTTTCTGTTCTAATGATTGGGGAATCCCAAACAAGGAGAAACGGATATGGCTGACACGTCTAAAAAAGATAAAGACAAAAAGCAACAGCAACAGAAGGACCGGCTTAGTACAAAGGAAAAACGAAAATTGAAAAACGAGAAGAAGTTGGGGGCAAAGTAAAAAGAAGCGGGTCGGCGATCATCTGCCGACCCGCTTCTTTTATTAGTTCTTAAATTGCTTGGCGATCTCCCGTATTAACTCGGGACGCAAGATCGGCATCAATCGCACCAACAACTCGCCCTGCCGAAGGTCATTCTCCGACCAGATCCGCATTGACCCGCGACCCGTTGCGTCCTCGATGGACGGGCAAAGGAGTTGCTTCTCGGCCCATGTCGAGACGGTTCGCTCGGGCAAGCGAGGGGCCAGGAGGCACCTGGAGTGGTGCCGCAAGGAATACGGTGGTGATTGGGCGACGGAGACTTTCGCGCAATCTGCCGCCGCCCATTTGCGATTTATCGAGGACGGCACTTTCGGGACATATCGAGTGCGCGAGCAAGCGATCCGCTTGCACCTCGAGCCGCACTTTGGACGCAAGCGAATAGCAGAAATCAAGCGGGCCGATGTGCAAGATTTCATCCGCACCAAGACGACGACCCTCTCGGCGGGATATGTGCGGTTGAATCTGGTCGCGACCCTGCGAGCGATATTGCAACCGTACGTTGCGAACGATCGTCTCCCGCGCAATGCCGCCTCGGGATCGCCCTCATTTCAGTACCCACCTTCGTCAAAAGCACGAAAGAAACTCAACGGATCAATCACAACAAAGGAATCTGCGGATGGGCGCACTCTGATCGATGGCGGTCGAGCACTGACTCGCAGCGAGGTTGCGTTATTGCTAACGCATAGCTCGCCGCAATATTGGACGGTGCTATTGACAATGGTTTATACAGGGATGCGGCTCGGCGAGATACTAGCGATGCAATGGGAGTATCTAACTGAGGGCGACGACGGGGTCGGATCGTATGCCGTTGAGTATAACGTCGATAAACGCGGTCAATTATGCGATGTCAAGACAAAGTCATCGAGGGCAGAGATCGCCCTCTCATCGGTCGTCGTCGAGGCATTGCGCGAACAAAGAGCAAAGGTCGCGGCGGCGAAACTGATGGCGGACAACGATTAGACGGATCACGATCTTGTATTTCCGCGCATTGGTCGGTGTCTGTATTGGGGGATTCCTCAAAGTCAACATCTGCTGAGAAAAGGATTAGGGCGGGCATCGGGCATGTACGCCCGCACGATCTGCGGCATACATGCGCGAGCTTGCTCATCGCCGAGGGGCTGAATATCAAACAAGTGTCGAGCCATCTGCGGCACTCGTCGGTCGGAGTCACGCTTGATACCTATGGGCATCTTTACCCTGGCGATCGCAACGAAGTCGCCCACGCGATGGATCGAGTTCTCGGGATCGCTAAAAATGGCTAAAATCGGGTCTTTTTGAGGAATTTAATAGATTTATAATAGATTGAGGCGATTGCTGATCTGATATCCCCTTGTAACTTATAGCACTTACAAAAAAAGGGGGCGGCGATCGCAGTGATCGCCGCCCCATCCGTATAACTTAAGTCGCCTTATTCTTCTTCTTCGATGTCCTCACGAGCCAATATGATGCTACCGGCAGTGAATTCCAACATTGCGCTAGCCGAAGAATTAGGCTGCCCCTCTTCCTCGGACCCCCCTTCGATGTCCTTGCCTTTGCGGTCGATGTTGATATCACGTGCGCGCAACGACAAACCACGACAGGTCTCGAAGGAATTGATCTCCTGTTCCAACTTTCGTGCAACTTCCCGAGAAAACATTGACTGGCCCATTGTAGCTCCCGAGGTTCAAACATGGATAATGTAGCCCTGGGCAACGACCGATATCGTTGTCGGGCAAAACATTATAATCTATACGATTCTTCTGCATTTGGCAAGATATCATCACTATTCGAGCAGACGAGCCTCAATAATCCGATCCAACGCCGGAAAAAACCTGTCGAGATATTCCCCGCCCTCGGCGAGTATCCGGCTTTGCTCGGGCAACTCGCCGTATTCACCATTGATCGATTCCGCCGCCTCAATGCCCGACACCACCCGAGCAAAGGGCACAAAACCCTGACGGTCAAAATCCGCGTTGTCGGCAAGATTGATAAAAATCTGCGTCGTACGGCTGTCAGCGCCCGCACCGGTAGCAAAGGTGAGCGTGCCGCGCACATTGCTGGCCACTCTAGGGTCGTCGGGGATCGGCGCCTCGTACCAACGCGACGCTACCTCGGGCGCACTATGCAATCCAAATTGTACCAGTCGCCCGCGCACGACACGAAAATAACGCTGATCATCAAAAAAACCGTGTCGGACTAGATTAAAGAAACGGTCCGCTGCCCGCGGGGCCAGACGCCTTTCGACCGCGACGACAATCGCCCCGGCCGTCGTCGCAAAACGCACTCGATACTCCGCCGGCGCTGTCGCGATCAAACTGGCCGGTTCCATCAATGCCGCTAAATCGATGCCAACAGCGCGCACCGCACCAGCTTCCGTGAGCATACCCACCACCTGCTGCCGCTGTGCCTGCTCGGCCTGCCCCAGCGCCGTGCTGCCCAGTTTCGAGCGAATATTGGGGTCGGCGCCGGCTTTGAGCAATACTTCTACCAAACCGACCGCACCCTGTTCTGCCGCCGCCATCAATGGGGTGCGCCCCGTGCCATCGATCCCATTGACGTCGGCACCGGCCGTGAGCAATTGCTGTGCGATGCCCGTATTCCCCCGCGATGAGGCCTCAATCAGCGGAGTCGAAACTCCGCCCGAAGCGCCCGGATCGGCACCCGCTTCGAGCAGGATCGCCACGATCGCCTGGTCTGCACTGGCTGCCGCGTGCTCCAGCATCGAATATCCGGCCGAAACAGTGCCCGGCTCCATACCCGCGACGAGAAATAATCGAGTCGATTCCGCATCGCCCTTGCGAATCGCCTCCACCATCGAGTTGCGCGAATAGCTGTAGTCCAATTTTACTAGATCGCGCCGAGCCTGCTGCGGTGATTTCTCGCAGGCCACCATGCTTAAAATGAGCAACAAGAATACCGCGTTCATGCCCTGGCTCCTTTGGGGGCGTTACCTATCAAACGAAATTTATTGATCATTTAAGATATTACGCGCGAATAAATTAGCTCCGCGTCCATCCCATGCCCTGGCAAATACCCCACGATACATGGCCCCTCGCCCCATCAACTTCAATCGCCGCGCTGCTGGCCGTCTATATCTTCCGCTAACACGCGACACCCGGGGCATCACTTTCTTTTTGGCCATCCTCCGCCGCTTCATGCATCTGATGGAGGGAGAAATTCACGTCGAAAGCGTGCCCGACGAGGGGTCGGCATTCTGCATTAAACTACCTGCTAGAGAAAGGGCCTAAAAAGCCTTATTAGATCGCCCAGTAGTGCCACAAGTCTTCCGGGATCTCGTAGCGCATCACCTCGCGTTCGGCGTAATGCCAGCGGGCAAAAAGCCCCAGTCGCGGATTCGCGCGAATATTTGCCGAACCGGTATGGCACATAAAACTGTGCCACAGAATCACGTCGCCCGCCTCCGCCACAAACTGCTCCGGCCCCTGCGGGGAACGGTCCGAGAACAAACCCCACTGCCGCGATTCCCAGTCTTCCCGCTTGGTGAAACTACCGTCGATCTGGTCGGGAAACTCGCGGAAAAAATCGTGCACCGACAAGTGGCTCTGCGGCCAATAGGTAAAAGCGCCGCCCTGCCCCTCGACCTCATCGAGATAGGCCGTCGCGCCGAGCATAAAACCGCCACTCCACCCATTCGGCCCATAACCATCGATGTGCCCCTGGCCCGGCCAATCCCATGTCGACTCTTTTTTTGGCCACTGCACCAACAACGACCCACCCCCCCCGACAAACAGCCCACCGCCCAATTGCTCGACCACCGCCTGCATCTGCGGTAATTGCCCAAAGGCCGGATCAACGGCAAAATCATCGATCACATAGCTGTCCGGCCAACTCGCAGGATCTTGCGAATCAGCGCCGACATGCGTCCAAAACTGCCCCCGCCAAACAGCCATCTGTTCCGTCTCGACAAAGCCCTTCAGGATCAAATAACCCTGGGTCTTGAAAAAGTCGATTTGGCTTTTGTGCAACACCGTCAAGTCGATTCTCCCGATAGCGATTCTATGGTTTGCAAAACGGCTTTCAGATAACCCAAATCATACACCCGACCCCTTGTGCCCCCTCATTGTTCTTTGCGCACGTGCAATCGTACTTTTTTCGGGTTAATATCAACAACAACCAGATCCGTCTCGTGGTTTATCGATTCAACAGAGACCTCAAATGTCCGCCGCCCTAGCTCAATTAATTTGGCGTCGACATCGAGCTGCAAACGAAAATCCGCTGCCGTCGCCAATACCATCGCCCGCCGCGGCCCAACCACCGTCACTTCCACCGTCGCGGGTTTGACGCCTTCCAGCACATACCCCTTGGGCATCTGCTCCACCTCGACTGAGACCTCGTGCGCCACCACTTCCTCCGCCGCACCCGGCACCAATACCAGCCAAGCACCCGAGGCCAGCGCAAAAGACAACAACCCCTCCACCAACCGCCGCCCCAGCCACCGCCACTCGATCCCACCGGGCTTCGCCAAGGCTCCCGTGCGCTGCAGATGATCCTGCACCCGGTCCGACAATTCGCCCGGATCGGCCAAGATCTCCAGCCGCCCCTGCACCGCAATGCCAATCGTCCCGCGCTCCTCCGATACCACCAGACACAAAGCGTCGCTGCGTTCGGCAAGCCCCAAAGCCGCCGCATGCCGCGTGCCGCCCGGCCCCAACTCCTCGCGATTTTCGGACAAAGGCAAGTGCACCGCAAAGCGCTCCAGCCGATTGTCGCGCATGACCAACGCGCCATCGTGACCCGCCGAACCCGCGTCAAAAAGGCTGTCGAGCAGCTCCTCGCTGATCGTCGCATCCAACGCGACGCCCCCCTGCAAGTGCCGCTCCACCGGCTCGCGCCCCGGCAACACGATCAAGGCTCCGCGCCGCTTCTGGGCCAATAGATGCAACCCGCGCACCAGCACCGCCAAGCTGCCCTCACCCGGCCGCGATGCCTTGCGCCGCAAACCCAACGCCGCGATCTGCTCGAAAAGTCGACGCAGATCGTCCTGAAAAACCACCACCAGCAGAACCACCAAAACCGCGAAAAAACCCTGGAATATCCACGCCGTCAACTGCAACTCGAATTGCCGCGCCATCAGATAGAAGGCACCCAGAAAGGCCAGGCCGATAAGCGCCATGCGCGCGTGTACCCGGCGAGTCCAGGCGACCAGCCCCCACAGCAACAGGCCAACAACGGCGATGTCAACAAAATCAGTAGGTGCGATATCTAATAGAGGCATACCCAAGAATAACTTGCTCGCCGAAGGGGAACAAACAGAACGAAAGGAGTCGGAGAAAAGAAATAGATCTACACCCGAAGACACGCAATAGACGTTGCTGGACGCGCCCCCACATTTAAAGGTCCTTCGACCCTCCATAGGATAGCGCAGGGTCGGGGGGCTGTCGCAGGGCAAAGCCTCCCCAAGGCCTTATGGTTAAAATCTATCGCCCCACACCGCCGCTGCGACTTCCCGCAAGCCAGATAGGGCCGCCTTAGCTTTGCCCGAAGACCGCCCCCCGACCCGCAACGTGAGACACCCCCCCAAAAAACAATCGCTACTCGCTACTCGCCCCCAGGAAACGCTGCCATATACGCCTTAGTCCGCTCATTCAACACCCCATAAAAACCCCGCGTCTCCTCATCCCCACTATCGCGCCAAAACGCCGCCGGAATACTCGAATCATTCGCCAACGGCGCGCGATCTCTGTGCCCGTAATAAATCTGTACCGTCCGCCGGTCGGCCCTTGTCGGACGCGTCGTCGCCGTATGCATAACCGCCACGTTGAACAGCGCGCACGTGCCCGCCGGTCCGTGCAAATGATACTGCCCGCCCCGTTGTAGCTGCTCGTCGCGGTCCTGTAACACCGGCTGTTCTAGCGATTCCGGCGATATCGAGAAACAATGTGTGCCCTCGTCGACGTCAGACAGGTAGACCATCAACTGGATATAGTCCATTCTAAACGGATGCTCATCCAAATGCGGTTTGTCGCGGTGCCAACCCTGGTGCAACTCGCCCTCATAAGCCTGCATCAACCGCAACCCGATCTCGCCAAAACACAGCGGCCCGCCCATTAATTCTTCGATGGTCGGATAGATCTTCGGATGGCGGATTAACTCGTCGACTTGCGGCGACGTGATCAGCGCCTCGTAATTGGCCTGCTGATGGTGGCCGTAATGGTGCCAGAAATAGGGGTATTGCTCCCGATCTCCGTCGAACATTTCGCGGAAATATTTCAAGTCCTCACCGTCTAAAACCTGCCCCATATTGAGAAAGCCGTTGGTAGCAAAAAAATCGCGATCGGCCTGGTCCATTAGATCCTCTCCTGTATAACATTACAGAAATAAAAGAATATTATCTTACGCCGGAAACCAACTCCGAGCCGGTTGTCCGCCCACCGAACGGTCCATACCTTAATAGCTAACAGGAGTTAGCGCCACATGCAAAAAAATGCGCCACTGACATCGCAGCAAATAGAGCATTTCAAGAACCAGGGCTATCTCGTCTGCGAACAAGCCTTCAGCTCGACCGAAATCGCCGCCTTCGCCACCGCCTATGATGAGTGCCTCGACGCACTGCGGACCGCGGACCGACTCAACAATATCCGCCAAGGCCAACTCGACGACGGCACCCCGACCCAGGTGCACCAAATTCGTTGCGCCCACCTCGCCCACCCGCTCTTTAACGACTTAATCCACGACCCGCGCATCCTCGATCCGGTCGAAATTCTTATAGGCCCGAGCCTCAAACTAATCCTCTGCCAGGGCCTGCACAAACCACCGCATACCGGTGGCGCGATCGACTGGCACCAGGACGACTACTACTTTCGCATCGACAAAATGAACGCCGTCGTTTCCTGTTGGATCGCATTTGACCAAGCGACCGTCGACAGCGGCTGCATGTGGGTCATTCCCGGAGCACACACTCAGCTCTGGCCGCACGAAAGCCTCGAATCACCGGGCTATCGCATGCTCGGCGCCGACGAGAGCAAAGCCACTCCACTCGAACTGTCCGCCGGGCGATTTATGTTCCACCACGGCGCCACGCCCCATCGCACACTGGCCAATACCACCGACAACCCGCGTCGCGCCCTGGCCATCCACTATATGGACGCCACCGCCCATACGCTGGACGGCAACCGCGAAGCCGAACCGCCCGAAAACATGCCGATCGTGCGCGGGGCATCCGCCGGGTAGGGCACTTGTCAAAAAATGCGGATTTTCGCGCAGTTTTTTGCCGCTATACGTCGCAGAGCTCGAACGCCTGCCTGAGCGCCGGCACTACCTCGCCCTTGGGTTTAAACTCGTGCCCGACATAACCCTCATAGTCCGTCGCGGCGATTGCCGCGCATATCGCCGCGTAGTTCAACTCCTGCTGATCATCTAAATCATTGCGCCCCGGATTACCCGCCGTATGAAAATGACCGAATGCCGCGCTATGTTCTGTGATCGTGCGGATCACGTCGCCCTCCATGATCTGCATATGGTAGATGTCGTAGAGCAACTTGACCCGCGGGCTGCCCACCCGCGCGACAACTTCGAGACCCCAGTCGGTGAAGTCGCACTGATACCCCGCGTGATCAACCTTGGAATTGAGTAGTTCTATATTCAAGTTGATCCCTTTTTCCTCGGCATAAGACGAAACGCGGAGGATCCCGTCGACCGTGTTCTCAATCGCCTCCTCCTCCTCCATACCCTCGACGCGATTGCCGCTAAAACAGATCAACCCACCCACGCCGTACTCGGCGGCGAAATCGATCGATTCGCGCAATTCCACCTCGATCCGGTCGTGGTTTTCGGGCTTGTTAAGCCCGTCGGGCAACGAGCCGTGGCCGATCATACTGACCACTTTTAAACCGTGGCCGGCCGCCTCCGCACACAGCGCGGAAAAATCGTCGTCGCGGCCCCAGACCTCGATGGCTGGATAACCGATGGCGGCAATTTCCCGCAATAATTCGCCGCGATCCATCGGCGGCAAAATCGGCAGGCATACAGACTGCTTTATGGGCATAATTGATTCCCTTTTAAATTTTCTAAACGGCTCCAGTCGAGGACTGCGAAACAGCGAAGGCAATTAGCCGTCCTGCTGCTGTCGCGCAACTTCCGTAGTTCGGCGTTGATAGCGTGGATACAAGCGAAGAGATCCTTGATCAAACCCGTCTGCATACGAATACCCACATCGGGATCGCGGTCGAAGAGCTCCACCCAGACCTCCTGCGCCAGAAACATTAGCGCGCATTCCTCCTTGCGCCACTACCCGCGTAGACTGCGGCTGCCCGGTAACACCCTATCGATACGTTATCCCCTCGCCGTGCCAGGGCATGCGAAAACTAGGCTGCTGGCCATAGCGCCGCATCTCCAGCGACAATTCAATCTGACTGGCCGGCTCTAGTTCCACTTGAAAATACGTATCATCGACGGACAAGACTTCATCACCAGCCCGCACTTCGGTAAAACAATGCTCACCAAAACTGCCCGCGCCAATAATCACATGACGTACCTGACTCGGGCTCAAATTCACCAAGGTCAGATCGACACTCTGTTCAGCAAGCCCGGTTACCAGTGCCGCCACATCCTGCGGCAACCCCGGTCTTTGCGCCACCCCGTCAAAATAACGCACCCGCCCCTGCGCCAACCCACCCCAGTAGATCGTCTGCGGAGCGCCGGTCGTCAGTTGCACTAGCGCCTCGGTCACCACAGGATTTACCTGTTGCCACCAGTGCACGTCGAGCTTCGTGAGATCCTGCTCGTCGCGAATGACCTTGTCGATGCGATCGCAGACCTCGCGATAATTGGCCTGTAAGATCTGCTCGGGGTAGTCGGGCAACTCGCCGGCGAGAAAACGGGTCCAGGCCCGACAATCGAGCGAGCGCGGCCCCCGCTGTTCCAACGCCGTCCACTCGTCCTCAGTACCCCGCCGCAATCGCTCCATCCGCTGCCAGTCGCCCTCCTGCATCGACGCGCACCACAGGTGGATCGGCCCATCCGAATTGATCGGCTGGTACTCACCCCAACCCTCATCGGTATGTTTGTAGGGCACCAACAACCGGCCGCCTTCTTCGCGGCCGTGCTCGACCAGGCAATCCAGGTGCATGCGCAACAGCTCCAGATACTCGACCTTGCCCGTCACCAATACCGCCGCCTCCACCGCTGCGGTCATCGAGCAGATCATCATATTGTGGCCATAACGCCCGGTCCAACCATAGAGCCCGCCCCACCACTGCCCCTCGCGCAACTCGCCGACGATGCCGTTCGGGCCAATATTGTCGGGCACGATGCGGCCATTAGCCACCGTCCGCTCGATCCAGGCCCCGACATATTCTTCGATCCAGTTTTTGTATTTTTCCGCGCCAGTGTGCAAATAGGCCGTCGCCACCAACACCACCACACCGAGATTGACCGTCACATCCCCATTCATCACGACCCGATCAAAACACGCCTCGACCTGCCGCACCGTCTCGGGATCTTTCGCCCAATCCTCGGGCAGCGCAAGACCAGGCCCCAGCGTCGCGTGCCCGTATTCGATATCGTAATGGATCTCACCCGGCCGCATATTGAACAACGGGCCCTTGCTGCCGCTGCACGGCGAGCGCACAATACGATGCTGCGGATCGTAGTTCGGCACGCCCGAATCCTCGTTGAGATACCAACCAGCAAAGCGCTCCGCCCGCCGGACCGTCTCGCGATTGCTCGGATCGGCCATGCCCAGATGGTAAAAATAGATATAGTTTTCGGCGTTGTGGAACCAGTCGTCGTCGTTGACGAATTCATTGGTTACGCGACCGTAGTCGTGCGTGAGCTGACGGGTGATCGCGTTCCATTCTTCCAGCGCTTTAGTGCCCGTATACTCGCTGCCGCCCAGCGCGTAATAGTGCGGCCAGTTGAAAAAGGCCTCGTAGAGATCGTCGGCCCAGACCCCATCGCCGGGATACTCCTGCATCCAGATCAGCGCCCCGCCGGGTCGGGTGTACTTTTCGAGAAAAACCGGCGCCGCCTCGTCAATGGCGTCGATCAGCCGCCGCTCTAACACCGCCCACAGCGGCGGAGTGGTGCGTTGGGTAGCTCTGATGGTTTTGCGTGACTGCTCTGTCATTTTCCTATGGCCTTTCAAAAGCTAGACGAACTATTCGTGGGATAAACACAAGCCAGCTAATACGAATTTTATCATTCTGCCCACAACACCGCAATCACCTGCAACGCCCATAACGCCCCCTGCCGAATCACGCGGCCGATGCGCCTGCCCCTCCCGCAACACCGGTACCGCCCCTTCACCAACCTCAATTACTCGTTCGACTAAATCTTCATACTGCTGCGAGCGATCCAACCGAATCAACCCCCCCACCCAATACCCCAACAACTGCTCGCTATCGGGTGCCTGTCGCCGAGTGTAATCATAGCGGTTCAGCCGCGCCCGCCCCCCTGGATCGGTTGCTGAAAAGATACGCTCGCTCCGCTAGTAAGCCATAAAGATCACTGGCCAGCGCCCGTTGATCAAAATGCAAATCACCACGATGCCCGACCGGCGCAGTCGCTACCGTTTCAAACAATGGCAGGAAAGTGTACCGGAACCAGCAGCCTGGGATATCGAAGGATTTGAAGTGGATGACGATCCATCGGGGTCTTTATGCCTGGTGCCGCACAATCCCAACGTGACTTTGCATACGGTAAGTATCGAAAAAATAACCGCACCGACAAAGTAAAACGCGTGAGGTCTTTCATACCGCGACGGCTTGCTGCACCGACAGAAGCCGAGAGAATATAACCCGATACACCGGCTAGCGGAGCAAAGGCACCTATCTACTGATACGTGGCCAGCGCGCGCTCATCGCCAATTTCAGCCAGTATCTTCTGCATGCCCGCAAGATTTTCCCGCAAGCTGATCTCGGCATCGATCTCCGGCCGGTGGTCAATAAGGCCAATGGGGCCACCATAGCCTGAATCGGCGACCATCTGCAGGATCTCGCGATCCCGTTCGCCCGTGCCCAGCGGCAGGATCTTCGGCCCCTGCGGTGTCATGCCGTTGAGATTGACGCTCGTCAGATACGGCTGCATCGCCGTAAACGCGTCGGGCATCAGATCCAACTGATCGTGCCCATGAAAGAAATTGTAGACGATGCCGACATTATCCACTTCGACGCGTTTAACCACCTCCACCATCGTCGCCGGCTCTCCGCCCCAACTACCGTGGTTATACATACCATATGTACAGCCGCGCTCGTTGAAGACCTTAGCGAGGACCTCGACTTGCGCGGCGGCGGCGTCATAACGCGCATTCACATCGGCGATTTGTTGCAAGTCATCACCGACCAGCATCTTCCACATCTCGATCTTTAGGTCGTTGCGCTCGACAAACTCCAATGCCGCGCGCAAATGCGGATCCTCCCACACACCCTGCTCGTCCTTAGGAAAACCGCCCGACAGCCAAAACGCGGTCATTTCAATGCCGTGGTCGCGCAACTGGTGCAGTTCCTCGTCGAAGCTCTTGATATGCTCGTCGCGCCAATCGTAAGCCAACGCGCGGATACCCAATCGCTGCAGCATCACTGCCCGCTCTTTAGGGCCGCGCTTGCAGGCGTCAAAGGGCACGATACACCAGGCGAGCAGATTGTCCTTGGCAAAAACGCTCATAGAGAGATCCTTAGGTGAAAGACCGGTTGAAGAGCTCGACGATGGCCTTTTCGCTATTGTCCTTCAATAGACAGGTATAGGTCAGGCTGACATCGCCTTTTTTCAGCTCTTCGTGGTTAAGTACTCGTATGCCGCGATCGCGGGCGATACTATGCCCCTCGAAAGTAAAGTTCACCTCTTCAATACCCAGGCGTTCGGCATTCACTGCCAAACACGGCCTCGGCGCCCCGAGCGCCACCGTTGAACAATATATAATCCTTGGTGTCCATGATGCTCCTTACAGGTACGGATAAACCCCCGAACGGGTATTCATGAAATTGCCTGCTGGCCGGTTGCCCCTAAAATAG
Organism: Gemmatimonadota bacterium; assembly: GCA_018672475.1. Taxonomy (GTDB): domain Bacteria; phylum Latescibacterota; class UBA2968; order UBA8231; family UBA8231. The sequence continues at coordinate 59,371 of JABHFS010000004.1, forward strand.
GGCAAAACGACAAAGTGAACAGTAATAGGCCACGGAGCAAACGTGCCCTATCGCAAACCGCACCAAACCGCACCCGCGAGCCAGGCGCACCGCCCACACCACCATCGGCACGACTTGACCATGCGGACTATAAAGTTCTTTATAAAGCGCGCTTTGCATCGGCGATTAACCGATCTTGCTAGCAACATAATAAGTAACGTCGGGCAAGGCCGCACCATCCCCATCTATTTTATCGCCATATCCCCAATAATCCTATCGCCAAAGGAGCCCCGATGCTCGAAAAAACGGCAACGACCTTGCAACAAATGTTTTCACTCGAAGGCAAACGGGGCATCCTGACCGGTGGTTCGAGCGGCCTCGGCTTGGCCACCAGCCAAGTACTCGCCGACGCGGGCGCCGAGGTCTTCGTGCTGAGTCGTTCCGGCGAAGTAAAAGTCGAACACGACACCCAGCACTCCTCGATCCACCATATCAAAGCAGATGTCGGTGACCGCGAAAGCTTACGCTCCATCGTCGACGAGATCGGAGGCGGTGGCTTGGACTTCTTAGTCAATAACGCGGGTATCACACAGAAGGCGCGCAGCGAAGATTTTGCGCCCGCCGATTTTTCCCGCATCCAACAGGTCAATGTCGAAGCGGTATTCAACCTGTGTAATCTCTCTTATCCCTACTTAAAACAAGCCAAAGGCGCCGGTCGTATCGTTTCCATATCGTCGCTGGCCGCACATCTCGGCTTCGCCGAAGTCGCCCCCTATTGCGCCTCAAAGGCAGCGGTGACCGGCCTGACACGCGGGCTGGCCGTCGAATGGGCGCACGACAATATCCTGGTCAATACGGTCGCACCGGGCTGGTTCCCCTCCGAGATCAACAAACAGGTGGTCGACGCCGAACGGCAAAAGAAGATTCTCGCGCGCATGCCGCTCAGCCGTTATGGCGAACCAAATGAGCTAGCCGCGATGGTCTTGTTCCTAATTTCACCGGCGGCATCCTATATCACGGGGCAGGAGTTCGTCGTCGACGGCGGCGCGTTGGCCTTTGGTTTCTGAGGTAAAACACCTATCAACGCTCGGCTTTTCAACCTTAGCAATCAGCCCCGTACGCCCCATAACCGTTTGCCGATAGAATCGCCATCAGAAAACGATTGGCCTAGGCGCTATAGGTCTATAGCAATCGAATATGCTGCACACTAAAGAAATAACAGGCGCATTTTTCAGTACAAGGATTGTTTTTCTGCGGATGGAGAGTATTATCAGATAAACCTTATACCCCAAGTCTATTCGATTTCATCCAATCCTAAGACGCCCAATGCCTCGAAATTGCGCCGCCACCCTCGCTTGCGTCGTGGTCCTTCTCAGCGGGCACCCCACGGAGTCGCTCACGGTTTACCGCGTCGGCGGAGCCGACCGTCCACCGCCGAGCCTCGATCACCCCTTCGAGTTCGTACCGATCCGCTGGGACGAACTCAATGGGCGCCGGCACGGACAGTCCCGACTGATCGAAATTAGGCCAGCTTATATCGCTCCACAGCAAATGGACCCGGACATTAACCTCGTGCCCGAACTGACACAACGGGGCGGCGGGATAAAGCGATTGACCTGGCGCACCTGGCAACCCGTCGACTTCCCCCTGCAATTACTTACCGACGGCAACGATGCAACCGCTCGCATCGCAGGTAGCCCGTGGTTCACCTTTGCCAATGTCTTCAACTATACAAAACAGCATACGATGCCGCCCAGCCTCGTATGGAACTTCGACCTCGGTGGAGCCTTCTCAGTCCACCGCGTCCGCTTCTACCCGCGCCCCAAGTTTCGCTTTGCGCGGCCGGTGCAAAGCTTTATAGTCGGCCTAGGCAGCGAAATCGCACTCGCCGAGCGACCGACCAGCTACAGCTTGGGCCCTTGTCCCATGTGCAAAGACGATCCACGAGTGCTCGATTTTGAAATCGTCCACCGCGAGTTTGAAAACACTCAATCCACCGTCGATCTAACGCTAATACCCAGAGCAACTCAAAACGTGCTTTTCCAGGCCTTTCCCAACACCCGAGGAAACTGGGAGATTGCCGAGTTCGAAATCTACGCCGATGGCTACGCTGCTCAGGCCAAATACACATCCAATATTATCGAGCTCGGAAACCCGGCCGTCCTAGGGGATTTGCGTTGGTCAGGCGACGAACCCAGCGATACCCGCATCGAGTTGCGCGTGCGCACCGGCAATGACCCGGATCCCAATACCTACTGGCGCTACTCGTTCCGTGGCGACGAAATTACCCGCTTCGACCTATCGGGCCAGCCCCTGGATCAGGACAGTTACGCCGACCTGGCTTCGGGAGAACGGGCCGGTATCAGGTATGACACGACCCATTGGACCCCCTGGAGCCTACCGCAACTGACGTCAGGTCCCGACCCGGTCACCATTCCGACCAATGGTCTGCGCCGTTTCATTCAGGTCCAGGCGATACTCCACTCGAGACCCCAAGCCGCACCCCGACTTGACTATATCCAGTTCAGCGCATCCGCCCCGGCGATAGAACGGATTACAGGCAATATTTCACCTGCAGCGGTAGAGGCCGGCACGGCCAGTCGATTCACCTACACGCTCAAACCTACCATCGTCTCAGCCGCGCAAGGTTTCGACCGTTTCGCCGTCGAAACACCGGGCCAGTTATTAGATGTCGAGGGCGTACGCCTCGGCGGCGAGCCGGTAGAGTTCAGCCTCATATACCTCGACGCAAACCGATTCGAAATCGCTTTCCCGCGAATAGACCGGCAGCTTACCAAAGAGCAACTCGAGGTGGAATTCAGCGCCCGCATCTTTCGCTTCGGCACCGCCTTTACCGGCCATATAACCGACAGCACCCGGCCCTCTGCCATAGCCCAACCCGTTGAACCCGGCGACACCGATCCGCTGGCCGCAAGACAACCCCTCAAAGTCGACTTGCTCGCGGCGCGCCAGACGACCCTGCACACACTCGACATATCGCCTCCGGTCTTCACGCCCAATGGGGACCGGGTAAACGACATTACGGACATTACCTATACGCTGGTCAATTTAAACGCCGTAGCGCCTGTGAGACTGAATGTCTATGATCTCTCCGGCCGACGATTGTGCTCCATACTGCGCACAGTGCAAACCAGCGGGCATTTCACCAGCACATGGGACGGACGTGACACTCAAGGTAACCGCCTGCCGCCGGGGCTTTATATCCTGGAATTATCGGTGCAGACCGACCAAAACACACACCGGCAGCGGCGATCGGTTTCAGTAGTCTACTAAAAATAGAGGTACAAAGAATACCCGGCAGAGGGATTAGCCTCTACCGGGTATTCTTTTATCATACTATTGCTGAAATATGTGTGCTCAACGGCTCAACGCTTGCTCCCGCCGTGCTCGCACTCCCATTGCTCCATACTCATCGTGCCGGCCACCACCTGGCTGTTGTCGCCTGTGCGATCCGACTCGCGCGACTCCCTGGCCCGGGCCGCCGTGTGCTGGTTCTCCGACTGCAGGACGTCCTCTTCACCCTCGGCGAGATGCCGGTACAACAGCTTCAGCTCCGGAGAAAAACCCGCGTATACCTCCCGCGGCACATACGTCCTGAGCGAATGACCGCCCGAGTGCAAATTGCCGAACTCGTTACCCGACAACCACCACGGCGCGTAGCGGCACACGACCGCCGTGCGCTCGTGCTCGCTCTGGTTGATCGCGCCCGAGTGCCAGATCCGCGTGTCCTGCATAAAGACAGAGCCCGCGGGGGCCGAGATTTGAAACTCGCCCGGTATCGACGCTTGTTCGTCGATACCGTCATCGGGGCCGCGCGGGTTGCGCGGGTCTTTATGCGACCCCGGCACAATCCACGTACCGCCATTATACGGGGTCACGTTCTCCGGACCAAGGTACCAGACCGTGGACAGCGCCATGCAGACATCGGGAAATGGTTGGGCGACCGCGCCGCAATGCTTCCACGGCTCTTCGCTGCTCGGCCCGTACGCCGTCAGATCATGCGGCCAGTCGGAATGCCAACCGCGCCGCCGCAACTGCTCTTCAGACAGCGCCTCGCCGGCCGGCCTCGACGACTTATTGACCTCCGTCTGCGAAATGCGGACATGCGTATCGAGCATGGCCTTAGCCACCCGGAGCACGCGCGAGTCCGCGAGATACTCGGCGAAGGTCTCGTTGCGCGCAATGTCGCATAGCTCGGCGTCGGGTGCCATCGGCGGCCGAACAGGCCCGTCGCCAATCTCGGCGTCGGGATTTCTTTGGCGCTCCAGCTCTATGCGCTTGCTCCGCTCCGCCTCTCGGTCCTGCTGCAACAGCCGGCGCCCCTCGTGCACGCTCTCGCGCACGGTGCTGACTTGATCCTCGGGGATCACCCGCTCGACAACGCAGAAACCCTGGACGCGCAGCGATTGCAGGTACCCCTCAATCTCCTCGTCACCGCCCTTGGGAATGCCCGTGCCGATAGAGTAGGGGATACGCAGTCGATCATCAATATTTGCCAGTTCTGGCATAATCAATCCAGCTAGTTTAATGGTTGAAAAAAGGTCTCGACCTTTACTAAAATTACAGTAGTAATGTAAAGCATTTATTTGATATTATTCAATAAAAGACGACCTCAAAAGAATACGCATATTACTGCCCGGGCAGTAGCAGGGCAGCGAAGCCACTCTAAAGCAAAAACCCGGCAGAAGCCTTAGCCTCTACCGGGTTTCTCAATTTTATGGTGCCGAAGGTGCGGACACCACTAAATGCACACACCTACGCCTCCTGTATACTCTTGTCGCCTGGCGACCTTGCGGGCTATCCCGGTCTTTGCGCTCGACGTCGCCGTCTGCCCCGACGGTGGAGGACGGGCTGCGCCGAATTCCCGACCCCTGCACATCAGCCCCTAACAAGAGCCCATTCGTCCATCGGATCGACCGAGCCTAAAAGAGGGGCCACCTAAAGGCGCGAACGTGGCAGGAAATAGGGCGACCAGACGCCCACATGGCTTGACCCGACGTCCTAAAATAACCTTTATATTTCCTATACACCCTGCGTTCCTAGGGGATAGAATACGGGCGCCTTGACCGGATCGGGCGTGTCCTGGATCGCCGCCGAGAGTAAACACCGGTGGGATCTGGATCGGGAGTGGATCAACGCAAAAAAAGACGAGACCGCGGCGATCGGCTGGAACACCATCGCCTCGCTCGTTTCCATCACCGCCGATGAGGATTTCGATCTGCCGGCGTTGAATCTCCTTCTGCAGCGCGTTCAGAAGGAGATTCACAAGGCCGGCAATGAATCGCGCTACGCGATAAACAACTTCGTCATTTGCCTCGGCTGCTATGTCACGTCACTGAAAGACGCCGCGATTAAACGGGGAGAATCAAGAATATGGATTTGAGAATGACGGGCAAACAAGTGGCGGTGTTTGGAGCGGCTCGGGGCATTGGCCGGGCAATCGCGGACGGATTTCTCGCGGAAGGGGCGCGTGTCGCGGGCTTCGATCGCAACACGGAGCCTGAGCCATTGAAAGAGGCTGGCGATATCGTGTCCGGCGATGTCACAGACTGCGCGGCCGTTCAAGCATTCGCCGATAGTTTCGATGTCGTCGATCATATGATTTTTTCGGTCGGCGCGGCCTCGGGGAAGTTTGGTTTTCCATTCTGGAATCTGGATCCGGGCGATTGGGCGCGCGTGATCGAGATCAATCTCATTGGCGCGGTGAATGCGGCGCATGCGTTTGCTCCGAAATTGATCGAACGCCCGGGCTGCTCGATGCTCTTTCTCGTTTCCGTCGCCGGGCAAATGGGCTCTCAGACGGACCCTGCCTACAGTGCCACCAAGGCGGGACTGATCAATTTTATGCAATGCGTCGCCAAAGATCTGGCGCCGCACGGCGCGCGCGCGAACGGCCTTTCGCCGGGGATGGTGAAGACCGAGCTGAACAAGTCCATCTGGGCTGCAAACCAGGCGCAGTTGCCGGAGGCCGAACGCGTGACCTATGACGCCTGGGCGGAAAAGAAGATTGCGGTAGTGTCTCCCCTGGGGCGATGGCAACAACCCGAAGAATGCGCTGCCATGGCGGTCTTCCTCGCCTCGCATCATGCCGCGAACATCACCGGCCAGACGATCAATGTCGACGGCGGCCAGGTGATGCACGCCTGATTGCCAATGGCGCTTTGATTCTTGGAACTCTTCGGAGAATTCGTCGTTCGTTCGATTCCAAACCAGGGCCGAGCTTTTGAAGACTTCGGCGTGGGTTCTCTCCGGCCGGCGCGGACGATCCCGACCAATTGGCGCTTTCCTTAGGTTGTTGCCCTTGGCAAGGGGGTTTCGTGAAACCGATCTCATATTTTGAAGGCCTGGCGGTCGACCGCCTTCTGCTCGACGCAGAGGGCAGAGATGTCGGCTCAGCAATTGAATTGATTGCATGGGGGCGTATCAAAGCCTCCATGTGATTTGTCTTGTCCCGCGACTGCGCTGTGATCGCGCCGTTGGGAACTCACCCTGACGAAAGAGAGAGTCTACACGTATGGCTGAAGAAGTGATCTCGGTGCTCGGTCCGATCGCACCCGGTGAAATGGGTATCACGCAGACTCACGAGCACTTGCTGCTTGACGCCTACGACCACTACGGCGGGTATGAGTTCGTCATCGACGATGAGCAGATGATGATCGAAGAGTTAGGAGAGTTCACGAGCCGCGGCGGCAAGACGATCTGCGAGGTGACACTGGACGAGATCGGCCGCAACCCCGAAGGGCTGGCTCGTATCGCGCGCGCCGCGAAGGTCAACGTCATCATGGGGTGCGGCTGGTATCGCGAATTTGCCTACCCACCAATCGTCGAGGAAAAAACAAGTTGGGAATTAGCAGATGTGCTAGTCAAAGAGATTGAGGAGGGTGTCGGTGACACGGGCATCCGAGCCGGATTCATCGGCGAACTCGGCACCGGCAGGCATTTCATCAAGCCCGGCGAGGAGCGGGTGTTCCGAGCTGGGGCGCTCGCACAGGCGCGCACAGGCGTGGCGATCACGACGCACACGACGCGATGGGGCACGCTCGCCCTCGAGCAGATCTCCATGCTGAAAGAATTCGGTGCTGATCTATCGAAGGTGATCATTGGCCATCTCGGCGACCGACGGGGAGTCGAACACCTGCTACCCATCGCCGAAAAGGGCGTATACGTTGAAGTCGATAACATCGGCTACGTCGATTACCAGCCGGAATGGGTGCGGGCTGACAACGTTGCCGCTCTCGTCAAGGAGGGATTCACCGATCGCATCCTACTGTCTGAGGACATCTGCATGCTCAACCACTTGAAGTACCAGGGCGGCAAAGGATATGGCTACCTGCTCGAGATCTTCGTTCCCATGCTGCACGAGCGCGGTGTCAGCGAAGAGGCGGTACACACAATGCTGGTGACGAATCCCGCGCGGGCATTCACGCGCATCAAGCCATGAGCGTATACGGACAAGCGTACCGACGATCATCAATGCCGTCGGATACGCGACTCGGGCCGCCGGGAGCCGGGCCACTGCGTATACAGCACCAGGTGTGAAGGTCTAAGGACATCGTGAACCACGAATCAAAACAACGCTACCGCAAAAAAACCATGCCTCGGCGCGACGATTCCCACGGCCTTAGGTCTCACCGTGGCGGAATTACCGGCAGCACCAGGTGTGAAGGTCTAAGGACATCGTGTAGAACGGTGTTTATTGCTATCTGTCCCGCCGCCTCCTTATGAATGGGGCCGCCGGTATTGAGGTTGCGGTCAAAGCGGGGAAAGCTACTGCTGGTTATGACCACTCGGATGCGGTGCCCCTCTAAAAACACATTACTCGTCGCCCACAAATCGACTTCGAAACGATAGATCTGTCCCGGCTCAAGCAAGCGCTCCTGCTCAAACGATTCCCGGTAGCGTGCCCTCAAGATGCCGTCACACAACGGCCGCGAGTAGCCGTCCGGATGCACATCGGTTAGCCGCACGACCCAGTCGGTGTCGGGCGCCGAGGACATCCCGTAGAGTATGGCCTGTACCGGCCCGGTGACCTCTAATTCCTCTGCCAGCGGTTCGCTGGTAAAGGTGAGGCACTGCGCGTCGACCGGGCGTTGGTCAACCACGCCACTGGGTATCCCCAGGGTATTGCCCGCTAGCGTCGGCACGGGATTTACCGGGTCGTACAGAAAACTGTCCGGGTTTTCACTTGCCAGCGGCGGTGCCGAGGCTAGCGTGCCGTCGTTCAGCGAGTCAATGCTGCCGCTGTGCCCGCCGTGTAGGTAATAATTAGTATAGCACGTATCGGGTAAGGGCCAGTCCTCCTCAGCGCGCCACTGGTTGCGGCCCATAACAAAAATTTGTACCGGCGGTTCGTCCATAACGCCAGTAGCGATGCCCTTGAGCCAGTAGTCAAACCAGGGCAGGCGCATCTGGTTGAAGTCTTTGGCGGCGTCGACCCCAAAATCAAACTCGCCGACGACGTGTTTGTTAATATTGGGCGCTCCGTGAATCCACGGGCCGATAATGAGCTTTTGGCTGCGGCGTGCTTCTTCGGTGCGGGCCTGGTGCTTCATACCGAGGTAATTCTTGAGCGTGCCGGCTAAAAAGATGTCGAACCAGGCGCCTTGGTGGTAGGTGGGCGTTTCGGTCTGGTCGTGGAATTTTTCGATATTGAGCTGCTGCCAGTACGGGCCGGCCTGCGGGTGGTCCAGCCAAACATTGTGCCAGTCGCTCAAGCCTTCCAGGAAAGGGCACGGGTACAGCGGCAGCTTGGCGTACCAGTCGTCGATTTCTTCCCCCGCCTTCCTTAGCAGCCGCTTTTGCCGCTCGAGTTCCTCCCCTTCTGCCAAATGCGGCAGGTTTGTCTCCGTCACGACGTGCGCCCAGTAGAGGCTAAACCCCAGCTCAAAGGCGCCGTCTCGGTAGACCCACTCGCGTTGATAGTCGGCCGAGGATTCGCGCACGAACATGGCGCGTAGATGCGGCGGCCGGCTGAGCGCCGCCTGGTACTGGGTGGCCCCCGAATAAGAGCCGCCAATGGTACCGATATCGCCATTACACCAGGGCTGGGTGGCGAGCCATTCGATGGTGTCGTAGCCGTCGCGAAGGACACCGGCTCCGTCGTCTTTGAATGGGTAAAATTCACCGTCCGAAGCGAACCGGCCACGCACGTCCTGGATGACTACGGCGTAGCCCCGCCGGGCAAAGAATTCGGGCGCGCCGACCGCGATCTCCGAGCCCCCATCCTTATTGTACGGCGAGCGCTCCAACAGGATCGGAAACGAGCCGGCGGCGTTAGGGCGGGTGACATTCGCGCGCAGGATGGTGCCGTCGCGCATCGGCATTTCAATATTTTTTTCGAACACGGGTTCGTATTGGGGTTGGGACAAAACGTCTGGATTTACCATAGAGTGACTCCTTATCGCTTCTTAAGGAAGTGCTTCGATGAGGCGGTCCACGTCTGCATGATTATTGTACACAGAGGGTGAAATCCGCAGCTTGTTGCCGAAGCGCATCGCCACGTGCACACCGGCGGCCCTTGTACTGGCCATGGTTGCATCCGGATCCGGGGTCGTAAAGGCGAGAATGGGACTTTCGTTCCCCAGCGGCGTGATCGATTGGTAACCCTTTGCCGGCAGTTCCTCCTGCAAGCGGTCGGTGAGGGATCTGACATGCGCCCGGATATTGTCCACGCCCAACCGGTGGATATAGCTCAAGCTCTCGTGGGCGCAGACAACCCCCTCATAAGAGGGATAGCTGACTTCGTAGGCACCGGCACCTGTATTGGGCGAGAACAGGATATCATCGGCATCCGCGTCCGGCGTCTCAACCCAGGGCGCGTAGTTAAGATGCACACCGCCGAAAGGCTGAGACGGCGTCAGTACAGCACCTTGAAGATCCTCGCGCATATACATAAAGGCGAAACCCTTGACGCCCATCAGCCACTTAAAGGTTGAACAGGCGGCAAAGTCGATGCCCATCGCCTGCACGTCTATCGGTACCGCCCCCGCCGCCTGCATAATATCGGCATAAAGATACGCCCCGTGCGCGTGGGCTAATTGGCTGAGGGCGGCCACGTCCGCAACCAAGCCGTTAACATTGGACACCAGTGCGACCGAAACCCACCGAGTGTTGCCGTCAATAGCCCGTTCCATGGCGTCCATGTCGATCTGCCAGTCGCGGTTTTTAACGACGCGCACGTCAAGGCCCTGCTGCTGCCGCACCATGTAGTGATAGATGCACGGGTTAAAGCTCAAGTCGGTGGTCACGACATTACCGCCGGCCAGATGGTCGGCCATGCCGTTGATCAGATTGCTCTCTGCTTCAAGGGTGCTGCGGGCAAAGGCGATTTCATTTGCATCGGCATTTATCAGCTGGGCAAAGAGCGCCTTGACTTGGTCCCTGGGCTGGGCCCACTGGGGCCACCAGGGTTCCCCCAGCTCGTGCGTTAGCCAATCGACATAACGGTGCAGTGCCGCCGCTGAATGGACGCTGATGGGGTGGGACGAGGCATTGTCAAAATAGGCCGCCGTTTGCGCCCGGGGGAAGTCGGCCCGCACCCGATCAAAGAGGGCGCTCATATGCGACCCTCTGCCGGTTCTGCCCGTCCGCCGTCCCAAAAACCGGGCTTGTCCGTCTCCGTCGGCCAATAGCCATTGGGGTCTTCGTCCCATTGCTTGCCGCACAGCGATGAAATGATGGTCCATTCCGCCGCGCCAAAATCCGGCTCCGGGTGATATAGAAAGCGCTTCAACCCGGCCTGCTGCGAGGCGCTTAGGATACCGTGCAAGTCGCGCGCCTGCATCTGGTCGCCGCCGTGTGGGCTACGCCCCGTTGAGACCCAAGCGATAACCTTGTCGGGATCACCAACAGCCGCTAAGGCCCGCTTGGTTTCGTTGTAGACCACTTTCGAGAAGAATTCGTCGGGGAACCCCATTTCCATATCCATTAGCGAGTTGATGCCCGGCAATTCAATCCCCAACAGCGCCTTCACCACCGCAAAACAATCGGCCTCGGTCAACGTGGGATTCCACTTTCCCAAGCGCTTTACCCAGCGGGAAATGGTCCCGTACATGCCGTCCATGCCCCGATGCCAGAAGTAATGTTTGGGGAAGATATAATCGAAATATTCCGCCATCTGGTGATAGTTCTGTCCGGTAAGCGATGACCAGGTCACGGCGCGCGGAATGCCTCCTAGTTCCACCTTGCGATCCACCGCGTCCACCTGGTTGCGCATATACTGCCAGTCAAAGCGGGCGCGCTCCTGGCGTTGGCGCAACCAGTAGAGCACATCCTCGTTAATATCAAATAGCAGCAGCGACCCGAGCATACCCCCGTCGGCATGGTAGCGCACTAGTTCCGGCGTTAGGTTATGGAGGCGCTGCCGCAGGTGGTCGATGCCGCGATGCAGGCGATCGATCTCAGCGCCAATCTGGCCAAAGCGAGCTTCTTCGCCGGGGCGCAATTCCAGCAACTCGCCGCCGTGGTGGAAGGCCAGTTCATAATGATTCTCCCCTGGGCCATCGGCGATAACCCCGTGCACTTGTGGAAACGTATTCATCTGGTCCTGCACGTGGGCGGTCGAGCCGACGCCAGAAAATATTAGGATGCGCCAGCCCCGCGCTGCGGCGTTGTCCAACATGGCCTGCAGCTTTTTTTCCTTTTGCAGATCGCGCGGGCTGGGGGCGGGCACCTCGGCACCCAGCGCTTTGTAGACCTCGGGATCCGGCGCGTACGCGGGAATGGTGCTGCCGTCGTCCTGACGAAACGCCATGCGACCTACTACAATGCCGGTAACGCCGCCCTCCTCCCAGGCGTCAAAACGCGTCTCGAACCCATCTAACCAGTGTTCCAACGGACTGTCACTACAGGTGAATACCCAAGCTTCCATAGGCCCTCCAATATGTTGTCTGGCAATTAATGGTTTTTCCCGCGCTAAGTGCTAAGCGTTCTATGGCGGGACAGCATATACATGGTGACATGGTGATTAGTTATAACGCTTTTCCGGGAGCAGGGTCAAGCCGCCTAGTGCTTACCAAGACAGCGGATCCACCCCTATGCCATTGCCCGTAGTGCCGGTAAATGCGTCAATGATATTCCAGAATCCGCCATTACAGAATTGGCCCAAGAGCAGCCCCATAAAAAAGGGGCGGAGAATGCGGTGGAGTTGAGGGCCGCCAGAAACCATATCGAGGGATTGGTCTGACGTCGAACTCCAGGGAGTTTGACCAGTTACCCGGCGCTCGCTCAGCGATCCCAGGGCAGCTGGTATGAGGGCTGACGACAGAAGCGCTTCATGCCCAGGTGGACATCGAGCACGGTGCCGGGTCCAAGTTCGAACTCCACGTATTCACAGCCCACTGGCAGAGTGCTGGCCTCCCCCTTGTCATCCACATAGGTGGCCGTCGTGAAGATATGCTCGGCAAAGGCACCCGCCTGCACGATCACTCGGCGGCTTTCCATAGGATTGGTATTGGCCAGCGTCAGGTCGATACCGTCCTCGTTCATGCGACCCACCAGGGCCGCAAGGTCGGGCGGCAGCCCCGGGCGTTTAGCCTCGGCGTCGAAGTGGCGCACCGCGACCTTTAGCAAACCGCCGTTGTATACGGGCAGGGGGCCGCCCATAGTCAGCTGCACCAGAGCCTCGGTCACGATCGTACTGCGGCCGATGAGATAGGTCTGGAAGTAGGAGTGGGTCACCGATTCGGTCCACGGCTTCTCTTTCATTCGGTTGACCTGACGGGTGACCTCGGCGATCTCCTCCCAAGCCTTGTCGCCGTGCGGGCGATAGCCCCAACCGCTCTCGGCCCCCTCGAGTTCCCCGCGCAGTTCCTTCAGCTGGCCAAAAACCTGTCGAATACTGTGCAGCAGGATCTGCGCCGGGTAGTCCGGAAACTCACCGGCCAGGTAGTTCAGCCAGGCGTGGTTCTGACCACCGAGGCACTTGCCGTGAGCCACACCGGGCAGGACGTGATCCCAGGTGTTGTTGGCCGGGTCGCGGATCTGGCGAACCACGTCCAGATCGAGCGGATCCAGACTGTCGGCGAACACATGCGCCATGTGCACCGGATCCAGCGGGCCGAATTCGAACCAGCCATCCACCTGCCGCTTGCGGTTAAAGTTCGGGTAATCAGTGACGCGGTCCGGCCTGGTCAGGGGCTCGTTGCCGGCATACTCGATGACCGCGTCGGGATCGGCATACTTATGCGGCACCAGCAAGTGGCCGTCGTCGTCCTCAATGGCGCGGCTCAACAGCATTTCCACCTGCTCGCGCACCCACTTCAACCGGCCGTCTTCCCCCGTCAGTAGGCGTTCGTTTTCACCGCCTACAACCATGGCATCGGCGATGAATTGAAATCCGTGTGGGAAGGTCCAGCCGTAGTGGCCGCCATACCACTTACCGTCTATGGTCTCGCCGACGACGCCGCTGGGCCCCGCATTGTCCGGCATGATGCCGTCGTTGCCCGCGTAGCGCTCCCGCCAACCGCCTATATAATCCAGCACCCACTGCTTGTACTTGTCCTCCCCCGTATGCAGATAGGCGTTCATAACCATCGAGGTGGACAGCATATTGGTCGCCGTGTCGCAACGCTTGAGCCGCGCGGAATACACCTGGCCATAGCGTTTGGCTTTCTCTGGATCGGCCAGATCCATCATCGTCTCGACCCCCGGGACGTCGTAAAAGGCGAGGCCATAACTGTCCATCCACGTGCCGTAGCCGTGCGGTCGATCGAACTTGTGGAAAGCCGGCCCGTTGCTGCCCATGGCGAAGGTCTTGAACACCCGGTGTTCCGGATCGTAGCTGTACTCCGGGATGGTGGGATCTTCGTTGGTCAGAAAGTGGGCGAAGCGAAGAGAACGTTCCTTGTTCGCCTCGTGCGTTGGGTCGGCCAAGTTGAGCAGGTAGAAGTACAGCGCTGCCTCGCCTGCGTGCATCCAGTCAAAGTCGGGTAGGTATTCCTTGACCAGCATCGTGTCCCGCCCCGGCGGGAAGGGCGAGTCGCTGACCTTGAGCCGGGAGAACTGCGCCACCAGGACCTCGTACTGCCTCTGCGCCAGCGCCAGGAAGCGGTCATCGCCGCCCAGCAGATAGAACAAGGGCCAGCGATGGAACCCCTCGAAGGCGTTGTCGACGCCGCCGTAGCCGCGAAACCCCTCAATGTCGGGCCAGAAGATCTCTCCGTTCGGCATCAGGTAGTGTTCGAGGATAATATCCTCGGACCGGTTCATCAGGTCGATCAGGCTCCTCTGCAGCACAGCCCATTCCGGCATGGAGGGCGATGGCTGCTGCACCATTATTTTCGGTATCGACATCTACGATATCCTCATCACTATACGGCTCTCAATCTGCCCCAATAGATCTCCCTCCCCAAACTCGGAGTCTATTGCACGATTTGATGGAGACTTTATGGAGACCCACCTGCCAGCGGGACCACTTCTATTGCCTGAACTCTTTCGCCCCTAGTTGGCTGCGCCAGCCCCTCGACCCCCCAGTGATTTGCGTTGACCATCAGAATAATATAAAATATGCGCGCTCGCAATGTGAGGTAAACTATGCCATCGAAGTCATACTCTTCCCGAAGCAAATACACTAAATATCACGACGGTCATTTAGATACATCGGACTGTTGAAATTGACGGAATGTAGCGCCTACTATTAGCACCATTAAACATCCTATCTCTGGGTGCCTACACAGAAAGCTATCGGTCTATGACGAGATGGTTTATCTCCTGCGGCAAAACAGCTACCACCTTCAGCAGATCATCACTAGCCCGCATCGCTATCGCCTCGGCCCTGACGGCGACCCGTTCCAACCTGCTTGTACAAGGTATTTTGCATAACGGCAGTTGGTCATCCCTGTATAGGATACTTGGGGGTCTTTTGATCTTCCTCCTGACAGGAGTGTTTCTCATATTGTTGTATGCGCGTGGGAGTGATATTCTTCAACTACTCGTGTTTGTCCCACATATGTATGCTCCACAAATAATAGATATACTTCCTGCAGAAGTTGTTGCTGTAATCCACTGGCTCACGTTTATTCCTTTCATAATAATCCTCATAGAAGTAGTTGCTGTTTGGAAAATCCTCACCAAAGCAGGGCAGCCAGGTTGGGGCCCTATCATTCCTATTTACAATCTGATCGTGTTACTGCGCATGGTGGGCAAACCCGCTTGGTGGATCTTCTTGTTGATTATTCCCGTCGTCAACATAGTCGTAGGTATCATGCTCACTCACGAATTATCCAAGAGTTTTGGCAAAGGCACCGGCTTCACTTGGGGCCTCTTGTTTCTGCCTCTCGTCTTCTATCCTATTCTCGGTTTTGGCAGCGATCCATACCTGGACACAGGCGGCGAAAGTGCTGGCATGACCCCTATGAAAAAGGGCTGTCTTGCATCGCTCCTTTTGGCCATCGCCGTTTTCTTTTTACTGGTTGAGACAGCCTTCTGGATATTGGTAATGGCTAGGGACCCACGATTTAATACTCTTGCAATGTTAATTGAAGCTCATGAATATGGTGAAGCGCTGAAGTTACTCATCCTCTATTTATATTATACTGCAATAGGAGAACAAATATTTTTTTAACTCAACAACCTCTCAAGGAGGCGCTGAATATACGTAACCGTAGCTCAATAGAGCCTAACTCCATACTCGGACGCTACATCGCTCGTTGTAGAGTATACCCCGGATACCCACATCGGGCTGATTTTTACTATGCGGTTCAAATCGATGGAGACTTTATGGAGACCCAAGGAATTTAGACATAGAAAAAGGGCCTACGTTCATTTCCTAAGAAATGACGTAGGCCCTTTATAATTAATATGGTGCCGAAGGTGGGAGAACATACAAAATGGATAACGGAGTGGACTCTGCGGCCTGGTGCTAATCGCTTCCAGCCTATCACTCTTGCATAGCAACAGCCCAGTACACGACCAATGTCTCTATGCTGCGAAGCGGACAACCTCCAACTCAGCCGCCGCATCGACCTTGGCGAGGATTTCCTCTACTCGCTCCATCACCGGATCATCGAGCAAATATTCACTGCAGCTTGCACACTGTACTACGGGCAGATCTTTTAGTACTACAATCGTCTTCTCCCCCAATTTGAAGGGTAGATCCGTAATAACGGCCTGCATCGTCGAGCCGCAAACATGGCACTTCATCCTGTAGATCTCCTCTGTTTCAGATCGGCGTTCCATTGCTCTGGGTCCGGTTGATACGCAGTTACCACCCGCACATTGTCATTTTCCATATCTGGCGTGACCTTCGCTAGTTGACCCAGTTTCGTGGTGAGTATTTCTTAGACCCAACGGAGGAATACTCATGAAGGGCAAAACGCACAGCACGGAAGAGATTATCCGGATTCTTCGTCAAGCCGATGGGGGTAAAACCGCTCAATCAGTTTGCCGTGAGCACAACATCTCAGAGCAGACGTTTTATCGCTGGAAAAAGAAATACGGCGATATGGAGCTGGCCGATGCCAAGCGACTGAAAGAATTAGAAAAAGAAAACGCCGAGTTAAAGAAGATGTTGGCCGAATCGATGCTGGAAAATCGCGTGCTCAAGGAGGTCAATTCAAAAAAATGGTAAGCCCTTCGCAGAAAAAGTCAGCTGTTGCGCATATAGTGCAGCAGCGGCTGTGCTCGGTGCGAAGGGCGTGCACCTACCTTAGCTTGCCCCGCTCGACGTATCGATATGTGCCGAAGCCATTGACCGACCGCCAAGAGCAACTCTATCAGCGGATCATCGCTTTATCTTGGCATCATCCGCGCTACGGCTACCGCCGCATCCGCGCTTTGTTGGCAAGAGAGGGTTGGATTGTAAGCCGTAAGCAAGTGCAGCGCATTCGTCGACGAGAAGGGCTTAAAGTCCGACCGAAGATCAGCAGAGAAGCATTTCACCTGGGGATGTCTTGTTTATTGAGCCGGGGATTTTGCACACAAAGCAAATTTGTACCGACTACGAACAGGGTCGTTTGTCAGCGATCCATATGGAATTATTGCCAGATGCATCTTGGCTTACAGGGGAGTATCGGCTTACGCCTAAGCCCGATGTAGTCACACGGGTCAACGATTTTGACTATCTCCATGCACCGTTTCGCAAACTAGCTGAAATCTACGCCAATTATTTACCGTTTCGGGAAGAACAGATGAGCACCATTGCACACGAGATCATGGTTATTCTGGCCGGTCAATGGCAAAACCAGGTTTGGGACCAGGTGAGTCCCCGCATGCAAGCAATAATCGTTTATATTCGAGAAAATCTACACCGACCCATTAATCGTCAGGACTTGGCGGCTCAAATTAATGTTACCCCTGCGTATGTGAACATGATATTTAAGCGGGAACTAAACACGACGCCCTCAGCCTTAATCAATCGAGAACGAATGACTAAGGCCCATCATCTAATTAGGAATCAGGGACTATTGGTTCAAGAGGCCGCGTATCGCGTTGGTTTCAATGATCCATTTTACTTTTCGCGAGTATTCAACCGTATCATGGGTATCGCTCCTTCCAAAGTTGCTCACGACCGATTAACCAAATAGTGACTTGAAAATCTTAATCGAGGTCAGAGTCCATCACCATTGACACTTACTTACAAGAACAGAAAAGAGACCTAGGTCTTCGTGAACACTACCGTGATCGGCTTTGGGTTACACGTTTTTGATCACTCTGTTAAATCAATGGTTCGGACATACTTTGACAAAAAAGTGCCGCCTTCTGAGCTTGGTATCTTCAACGGCCAAGTCAAGGATACCTCATCTTCAGAAGAAACGGCACCATGCAACAGGCAGAAAAGATACTCCATGGTGTTGCTCTTTCCAAACCACGCCGCGCATTTTTACACGGCTTGTTCATGACGATTCTCACCGTACGGGGCAAGGTAAATTTTCGTAACCTGAGCCGCTATAGCGCTCGTTCCGAAAAGACCTATGCCCGCCAGTTTGCTAAACCGTTCGCGTTTGTCGACTTCAATCGGCACCTGATCAATGCCGTCTTTGGACTCGACAGCGAGCGGGTGTTGGCCTTTGATCCGAGCTTTATACCCAAGTCCGGGCACCACACCTTTGGCCGCAACCGCTTCTGGAATGGGTGCAAAAGTCGGTCTGAGAAAGGCTTGGAGGTCTCGGCGTTGGCCGTGGTCGACCTGACGGAGTAAACAAGCCCTGACGCTGTCGGTGCAGCAAACGCTCGCGGCAGAGGATAGGCCCACAGAGACGACGTTGATCGACCCGTATCTGCGCCATATTTGTCAGGTCCAGCCCACGCTATTAGCCAGTGAAACCTATCTGTGTGTGGATGGGGGACTGACACGGAAAAAGTTAATCGATGGCGTGTGTGCCTTAGACCTGCACCTCATTGGCAAACTGCGTTGTGATGCCCGTATGCGCTATTTCTATCAAGGCCCTAAACGACCGGGACGAGGCCGACAGAAAGTCTACGATGGATTCGTCGATTGGACCGATTTACGCGCCTTTGACGAGGTGGGCCAAGACGGCGGGGTCTATCTCTATACCGCCTGCCTCAATCATGTCCGCTTCCAACGTACGCTGCGGGTCGTAGCCTTGATCAATCCTGACGCGGACAATCCCAGTCAACCAATCCTGCTGTTTTCCACCGATCCCGACTTGGATGCATGGAAAATCTATCGCTATTACAAAGCCCGTTTCCACATTGAATTTCTCTTCCGAGACGCCAAAAAATATACCGGCTTGGCCGATGGGCAGATGCGCACCGCCGATTGCCTCCATTTTTATTTTAATGCCGCCCTAACCAGTCTCAACCTGGCCAAAGCAGAGTGCATGGAGACCCAACCGGCCGATCAACCGGCCCTATGCTCGATCGCCTCGATCAAAGCGCAGTATTTTAACCCGTATTTCCTGGATCGAATTATTTCCATCTTCGAGTTAGACCCTACCTTGATAAAAAAACGAACCGAGTATCAAAAACTAAGGGATTGCGGCAAAAGCGCCGCCTGAAAACGACCGAACCATTGTGTCTCTCCAGCGCTCATCAATACCGTTTATACGGCATTGAAACGTCAATAAGAGGACAGATCATCTGTCCTTCCTGCGCTCCACGAATTTTGAATGGGTGTCCAGTATGGCCAATAGATTGGCGGCTAAAGTCGCAATAGTAACCGGGGCGGGAACGCGTGCAGGTGACGGAATCGGGGTCGGGCGTGCGATGGCAACGCTTTTCGCCAGAGAAGGAGCAAAGGTGCTGATCGTCGATCTCAACCAGGGAAACGCCGAGCTCACGCAGGAGGCGCTTAAGGCAGAAGGACTAGACGCGGCTGTCTGTGTCGCCGATGTGTCTAAGCCCAAGGACTGCGAGCGGTTGGTCAACGCCGCGGTCGACCGCTTCGGCGGTTTAGATGTCCTGGCAAATTGTGTTGGGATTGCCGGTATCGGCAAGGTTACCGAGATCAATGATGCAGATTGGAATCGCTGCCTCGACGTGGATTTGAAAAGCATGGCGTTCACTGCTAAATTTGCCGTCCCGCAGATGGCGCGGAGCGGAGGCGGATCGATCATCAATATTTCCTCGATCGACGGGATCCGGGCCGGATTCACCGCCAATATCCCCTACGCTGCAGCAAAGGGCGGCGTCATTTCGATCACCCGCAGCATGGCGGTCCACCACGGCCGTGAAGGAATTCGGGCCAATTGCATCGCACCGGGGCATCTTTACTCAACGATGGTGAGCACGGACCTCAGCGCGGAAGACCGGGAGTTGCGTCGACGCGCCGGGCCGCTCGGGGTTGAAGGAACGGCCTGGGACGTGGCATGGGCCGGGGTTTTTTTGGCAAGCGATGAGAGCCGGTGGGTTTCCGGCGTGGTTTTGCCAGTCGACGCAGGCGTGCTGGCGGCGACTCCGTTGGGCATGCGGCATTATATGGATTAGGCTGTGTCTGAAAAGTACTTCGCAGCCGCAAAGCATTCTTCAGAGACACACCCTAATAAAAAAGGAGCTGCAATCATGGCGTACGAGTTTAAAACGGGCATGATGTATCGGATGCCGACGCATTTCGGCCCTTCACTGGGGCCCCGTCAGGGACCAGACGGCCGCAAGTTCACCTGCAAGGACAACCCCAAAACGACATCGATTTCTGTCAGCTTCAGAAGCAATGCCGAGCAGTTGTCCGCCCTCCTGCCGCCTGGATTCTCGCTTGATGGAGATCCGATTGTGACGGTTTTCGCCTCCTTCTTCACCGAGATCGAATGGCTGGCGGGTCGCGGTTATAACGTCTTGGGCGTTACGATCCCAGCCATTTTCACTGGCGCGGAAACAGCGAGGGGGCCCTTCCTGACCGTGCTTTGGGAAAACCTGGCCGACCCGATCATTACCGGTCGGGAAGACATCGGTTATGCCAAAATTTACTGCGAGATTCCAGAACCGCGTGTTTGCAACGGGACCGCTGCGTGCTCGGCAGGTTGGCTCGGTTTCAATTTTCTGGATTTCGCGGTAAGTGACCTGACGGAGGACACCTCTGCCGCCCCAAGCCCGTCCGTCGACGGAATGCTCCATTACAAATACGTGCCGAAAACGGGCGTATGGGGTGAGGCCGATATCGAATACCCCGTCATTACGCCGTCGACGGGATCGAACGAACGCGTTCTGGAGAAGTGGAAAGGCACCGGCAGCATGGCTTGGCGGGCGGCCCGGTGGGAAGATCTGCCGACATTCTATCCAGTCGTCAACGCGTTTGCCGATCTGGAAATCGGAGAGAATGTCAGCGCTTCGATGGTAAAGTCGATCGGCAGTAAAGACTTAAGCGACCAGAGAATTCTGCGGTGATCCTTTCCAAGGGCAATTGAGCGGGACCTGAAAAAGACTGACCGCGAACTGGCGAACCTGGTTCAGGCGATTAAAACAACGGGCATCTCTGAGGCGTTGCGAGATGAACTGGAACGCTGCGAAAAACGCAAGGCTACCCCCCTTTGGAGCATACTCGCCAGGAACTCCAGCAGAAACAGCCTCAGGCGCCCTCACTGCCGTCTGAGCAGGTGATTACCGCTGCCTCTGGGCAACTGGTCTGAGGTGCTGGAAAGCGGCAAGCCGCGTGATCGCAAGATCATCCTGGAGGACAATATCGAAGAGATCCTGGTTCAGCCTACAGGGGAGGTTTCACTAAAAGTAAATGCGACAGGGCTACTCGCCCTGTCGCATTATCCATTTTGTATGGTGCCGAAGGTGGGACTCGAACCTAACGGAAAAACTATGGTTCGTCCTGCGACCTGATGCCGAACAATTCCAGCCTATCGCTCTGGGATAGCGTGCCGCCGGCACTGTGATGCGAGCGATCTTTCGCTCATCCCTCGACCTGTAGCACCACGCACGTCATATCGTCACCCTGCGGTTCGTCCATAGCGAAGCCCTGCACTATGCCGATCAGTCGATCGGTCAACGTCTCGGTGCAACACTCCCCCATTATCGCCGCCTTATACCAAATTGAATGATCGATATCCGCCTGTTTATCGATCTCAGTCAGAGAATGAGGGTTAACATCAGGACATCGTCAGATCAATCTGGTATTACTTCGAGTTTTCAAGACTGGCTAACCTAATCGTTCTCGGCATATTCCGCATATGCCTTTTCCAACAACCTGATAGTAGCTTTTTTTTGTGGTTGGATTTCAAGAGCGCTTCTGAGAGCATACACTGCTTTGGCGTACTGTTTTTTCGTCACATACCCGGCGCCCAAATTGTGGTACAATGCCGAAATATTGAAGTCAAGATTATCCTTGAGGGGTCCTGCTTGTGTATAGACTTGTGCACTGCGACGCCGTCCTAGGTCCCTGAGATCCGTACTCTCCTGCTCCTGCTCCAAGACGGCAAGGAATGCATTTAACCACAGACTTTCCGGAAACTCTTGCACGCCACGTTGTAGAACTGGAAACGCATCTTCTCCCACAGAAGGGAGAAGCAATCCCAGATGGTGATAGATGTCTTCGCGGTCCACGTTCCGTTTACCTCCGGCGGCTAGCGCGCGCTGGTATTGGGCGATGGCACTCGAAATATCTCCAGCTGCAGCAAAATAGCGGCCGGAACTATATTGTGAAACGGCTTCTGTGCGTCTAAGATAATAGCTGCCGCTGAAGCAAATCAGCAACATGAGACTCACGTAAAAGGGCACTGCCAATTTGGTAGACCGTTGTGCGACAAATTTGGTGACATGCATCAGTCCCATGGAGATCAGGACGACGACGCCCGCGTTCGCAAAATATAAGTAACGAGAAGGCCCCGTTGCGATTTCCTGCACGTATGTTGGGTCAAGGAGCATGAAAGGCAATAGACCCAGAAGGGTCCAAGAACACCAAATAGATACCATACCTCTCTGAAAAAAAATGGCCCACGATGCTCCTATCGCAGCAACGGCTCCCAGATAATATTCCCAGACATGCGTTTTATATAGAGCAGCCGGTACCCAATGAGTGGTCGCAAGTAGGCGACCCAACATAAATGAATAGGCTCTTGCCGACTCAATAGGATTAAGTCCTTCGCTAAGAAGAGTTATTTGTGGGGCCCTGCTATAATAGAATCGAATAAATAGGATGCAGGCCACAGTCGCAGTGATAAGGGGTATTAAAGCCACGCTCCGGCGCTTCCAATTCTCTCTTCGGATATGCGCTATTAGGCAGATTGGTAGAGCCAAGACAGCAGAAATATGCGTGAGGATTCCAGACAATGCGAAAGCGTACGTAGCAACGACATAAGCGGTTCCGTCTTTTTGTTGCCATCGAGAGAAGAACACAACTGTGAGACTACAGAAGATGAAAGCCAATGGGTAACAGTGGGCCGAGATCCAATGCACCGCCCTAAAGTGTGATACGCCCAATAAAAAGAACAATCCGGCTGTCAGGCTGGTGATCATCTCAGACCCCAACTGTCGGCAAACCAAAGCGAGAAGGCAACTACTTATGATGTGAAGTAAAATGCCTGTTGTATGGAAGGCGCGCGCATTCTCTCCCCATACTGTGTATTCAGCCCATAGGAGAAGCTCAAATATCGGCCTCCCAGGCATGCGCTTCTCGGATGACAGTAGCGATGACACTCCGCCTTGGGAAAAATCGAGCATGTATGCCTGATCATGCGTGTCAAAGGGTAATTCGATTACGCCGCCAAAACTCAGTACTGCGCAGATGAGTAAGAGGAAGATATAGGCCGTCCAGACCACGGCAGTATCGGCAATGGTTATAGCTTGAAAACGGGATTTACACATGTATAATCGCGCAGCCAAGAACAAGCATTCCCTGCCAGTGCACAGCTATTACCTTGGCACTAGTATTTTCACCATGTAGTGCATCCAACTCGGCGATGAATTCCTTCTTAGTCTTCCGCTCGTCGTTCACCCACTGGCCTCCTCAAGGTATTTATGGCCATATAATACGCATTTCGCTACACAGGCAGCAAGGAAATATGGGTTCAACTTCTAAGTGCACCTTTTGCGGTACGTGAAAAAACAAAGGCCAACCGGTATATTTCCTTTGTCAATTCACCCGCCCCACGAAGA
Source organism: Gemmatimonadota bacterium (assembly GCA_018672475.1). Classification (GTDB taxonomy): domain Bacteria; phylum Latescibacterota; class UBA2968; order UBA8231; family UBA8231. Next base: position 82,864 of record JABHFS010000004.1, read on the forward strand.
GGAGCTTATGAAGGAGTATACTCAATGGCAGCAAATTCATCGCGCAAAAGATCCAGGAATGGTTGAAGGAAAGCCAGATTAAGACGCTGTATATCGATCCGGGAAGCCCGTGGCAAAACGGATATATCGAGAGCTTCCATAGTCGTTTTCGTGACGAATGTCTGAATCGTGAATGGCTTTTGAATCTACGCGAAGTCCGGGTCGTCATTGAAGATTGGCGGCAGTACTACGACATCGAAAGGCCACACAGCCGGTTGGGCTATTTAAGCCCAGAAGGATTTATCGCAAACCAAAACGTCTCACTCTAAATGGACCCAAATAGGTGATCCGATCAGAAGGACATAAGCTGTAACACTAGAGAGCTACATGTAGTTTCTCGCAGAGAACATCACACCAAAAATTACGAGAGCAGACGCATTCCTATGAACGACGCCTTAGCCGAATCTCTACGCCGACACCCGCGCCACATTAACAGCCTCTACGTGTTTTGCAATAAAGAAGGCCAACCGCTTAAGAACGTCCGCACTGTTCCCAGATATGCCGCCAAACGAGCTGGCATCGAAGGTACAATTAAGATGCACCAGCTGCGCCATGCTTTCTGCTCCCATGCTCTAATGCAAGGCATAGATCCAAGAACTGTGCAGAAGTGGATGGGACACAAGGATCTGAATACAACCTTACGCTATGCCCACGTTTTACCGGACCATGAGAAGGCAGCGATTCAACGACTGCGGTACGATCATGGTCACCAAGGCTGAGAGCGGCTAATAAAAAAGGGCTCAGATCGAAGTTTGAAATTCGACCTAAACCCTTTATTAATAATATGGTGCCGAAGGTGGGACTCGAACCCACACACCCTTTCGGATACTGGATTTTGAATCCAGCGCGTCTACCAGTTCCACCACTTCGGCACAAACACTAGGTAAACAAAGTACGATCCA
>JABHFS010000033.1 GCA_018672475.1 Gemmatimonadota bacterium
AATGCGCGACATTGAGCAAAAAGAGCAGGCCGCCCACCAGGCTTATTTCGAGATGGGCTCCTAGGCGGCGAAAGGTCTGGGCGAGCAGTAGGCTGGTCAAAAGATGTAGACCGACGAGCAGCAGATGGTAGGGCGTTGGATTTTGGCCCCAGAGCTTGTGGCCCAACAGAAAGACGGCCTCGGCTATCGGGCGGCCGGGCAATTCGCGGTCGGTAGAAAAGAGCAGCGAGAGATCTTGGTTCGCGGCGTTGGCATCGCGCAAATACTCAAAATCGTCGGTATCTAGCGATTGATGGGCGAGGCCGCCGTAGGCCACAGCGGCCAACAGTGCTAATACGAGGGCATAAGCGATCCAAGTCGTGCGGGTCTCGCGCAGAGCAACCATGCTACAGCCATCCTTGCTTTAAGTTCGGTCCATTGAACTAGGTTGGTATGCAAGGATCATGCCTCAATGGTTTTTATGATCATAAATATCTATAAATAATACACTTGTAATAAGTATAGCTATGGGCGCTGGCGTTGGTATAAAGGGAAAAATGTACTGATAATGGAAAATTTGCGACTTATTGCGCTATGCGTGCCGGCTTGACTCTTATTAGGTGACTCGTACATTTCACATACTCTTTAGTGCATGTACCCATAAGGATAGACGATGCTTACTATTACCGAAGCAGCTGAAAAGAAAATTGCCGAACTCATCAGCGAGAGCGAGAAACCAGTCAAAGGTTTGCGCATCGGTGCCCGGCTCGACGCGGCGCAGCAAGTCGACTACAAATTGGCTTTTGTCTCCGATGAGCAACTCGATGACGAAGATGAAATCGCGACATTCAATGGCTTTGATGTGTATATCGCTGCCGACAGCGCGGATCTATTGCTCGAGGCAAAGGTCGATTATGTCGACGGCCTGATGGGCGCGGGTTTTAAGATCGAAAGCGGGCGCAAGATGCCCGCGCACCTCTCGGGGCCGATGGCCGAAGCGGTGCACAACGTCATCGAGACGCAGATTAACCCGGGGGTGGCTTCGCATGGTGGGGTGGTGACCTTGGTCGATATCAAAGACAAAACGGTTGTCGTGCAGTTGGGTGGTGGGTGTCAGGGCTGCGGGCAAGCCGATGTGACGCTCAAAGAAGGCATCGTTCGCTCGATCAAGGAGGCGGTGCCTGAGGTGGAGGAAGTCGTCGATGCGACGGATCACAACTCGGGTGAAAACCCGTATTATTAGACTATCGTACTCTAAGTAGAGTCGTCGAGCGGAATCCGTTATTGACATGGTGCGAGCGCCACGTCTATGTTGCCCGACAATTGAAAAACAATGCGCTTAATCTCAATTATAGCTTTTGGGTGGCACCGCGATGACAACCGCGGTCAGGGCATAGATGCCTACGGCTGACGATATTTATCACCAAATTTATCGTGCAAGAAAGCAGCCTTAGGAGTCCGCCGCGGTCCAATCGAACAGCACCCCTAAATGTGGATTGGGTTGGTGCCTCAACCCTTGGTACATCACCTGGCACTGATCCGGCGGCACAACGTGCGTTAGCAATGGGTCAACGATCAATTTCTTGCGCTCAATCAAATCGATAATTACTTCGCAATTCCGCCTGACGACCAACTCCTAAAACGGCATATTACCGTGCAGAAAAGACGCCGTGGGTCGCAGCAGGTCCTTAAAAGAAGGGTGAACTTATGATAACGGCTTTGCCGCTAGAGGCGCGGTCCGATCTTGCGGGGTATGTGCAGGCGATGGAGGACGACGGCTACGCCTACTTTCCCGGGGTGCTAGACCCGCAAGAGATCGCCGAATTGCGCGCGGCGATGGACAGACTGACGGCGATCGAAGCGAGTTTTGACCGCCATACCGATCCGGAAGAGCACGGCTTTCTCAACAAGAGCATCAACAACGCCTTTAACCGCGATCCGGTTTTCCTGTCCTATCTCGATCGGTCGGAAATCATCGAACTGGTCGAAGCGGTGCACGGGCCCGACTGCCACAGTATCGCCATGACCGCCTGGATGACGGGGACCGGTCGGCCGGCGCAAACGCTGCACGTCGACTGGCAGCCGTTGAGGCTGCCGGCCGAAGTGATGGAGAACCCGGAAGTCAAGATCCCGATTTTTATCACGACGACCCACTACTATCTAGACGATATAACCGAAGAGTTGGGGCCGACGAATTTCGTGCCCGGCAGCCATCGTGCCGGGCGGCCGCCACAAGAAGGCGAGACGAGCTTCAAGGGGGTTGAGGAACAAAGCATTATGTGCAAGGCCGGCGACGCGGTGGTGTTTCGCAGCGAGGTGTGGCATCGCGGCACGCCTAACACCAGCGGCCGCACCCGCTACTTGCTCCAGGTCCACTGCGCCCAGCGCATGATCACTCAGAAGTTGCCGCCCTATCTAAACAAGCTCCAGTTCGACGAAGTGATCTTGCAGCAGGCGACGCCGCGCCAATTGCGGATGATGGGCGACCACACGCCGAGCAATTACGACTAATCGCCACTGCAAAAAAAACGCCAACCAGCGCTAGCCTTATAGAGACCGCCGTCGGATTTTATTCTCTGCACGTGTCGATGGACCCGGCGGCGCAGGTCGTGCCGTTGGTCCATAGTGCCGCGTAAATCGGCATCGGAAAAGTCAGTGCCTCGTAGTATCGAATTTTTCAATAGCCTGCCTCGCAGCGTCGCGTCGCGAGAATCCGTATTCCAGAAATTTCCCCCGAAAAAATATGCCCCCGGTGTGCGTTGCAAGGCCAATCCCACGGCGGTGCGTCGGTCGCCCCGGTAGGGTATCCGGTCCAGGCCCCGGCCGCCGGTGTCGGGGTCGAGGTCGGTCATCCGTCCGGTCGCTTAGAATCGGATAATGGCTATCTGATGCAAACGCACACGTTGTTGCGGGTCGGGCACCGCGCCGCGCACAGACGCTGCCCAATACCTGTACATACCATCAAGGCCATGTATGTTTTATTGTCCGCAATCCGTTCAACGCCATCGTGGTGTCCAAGCCCATCGGTTGGATCTCGACGATCGTTTTATTGTAGGCGGCCGGGGGGATACGGTGGGGATAGAGCGGATCGGCCGGTGGGGGTATTTCGCTTATGTTAAGGTAGCTGAAAGATTTTTGATGGATCGGCCTAAATGGGATTGAGTTTGGTGAGGGGATAGTTACCGAGGTGAATTTAGTGCAGAGATCGTTATCGAGATGAGTGTGGTGAGAGAATCGTTATTGGAGGTTTTTTTGTGAATATTATTTATGTCAATCCTGATGAAATGCGTGCCGATGCGTTGGCTTGTTATGGTCATTCGTTAGTGCAGACCCCGAACTTCGATCGGCTGGCCGCGGAGGGTACGCGTTTTGATCAGTGCCATGTGCAGCACACGGTGTGCACACCTTCGCGGTGTAGTTTTATGACGGGTTGGTATCCGCATACGGCCGGGCACCGGACTTTGTGGAATCCGTTGCAGGCGGATGAGCCGAATACTATGCGCTATCTCAAGCAGGCCGGATATGAAGTGCATTGGCTGGGCAAGAACGACTGTCTGGCGCCGGAGGCCTTTGAATCTTCGGTGACGAAGATTTATGGGCCGGGGGAAGGGAACGTGGGTTCGTCGGAGAATGTGTTTAAAAAGGGCGAGGCCGGCTATTACAGTTTTCTCAATACGGCGATGGACGGGCCGCCGCGCGATGCGCTCTATTACGAGCGGGCGATCGAATATTTGCAGGGCAGAAAGGCAGATGATGCGCCGTTTTTTATGTTCCTGCCGACGAGTTTTCCGCATCCGATCTATCAGGCGCCGGAGCCCTGGCATAGCATGTACGACCCCGATGATTTGCCGCCGCTCAGACCGGTCGTCGAAGAGGGTAAGCCGGATTATCATCGGCTGATCCGTGAGTACCGCGATTTGAATAATGTCGACGAGTCCGTGTTGCGCAAAATCATGGCCGTCTATTTGGGCATGACTTCGTATGTGGATCACTTGTTGGGACAACTGCTCGACGCACTGGAGGAGACGGGGCTTGCAGAGGAGACGGCGGTGCTCGCCTTTTCGGACCACGGCGATTGGGCGGGTGATTATGGTTTGGTGGAGAAGTGGCCAAGCGGTTTGGACGATACGCTCACGCGGGTACCGCTTATTGTGCGCATGCCCGGCGGTGCAAAGGGGCATGTCGTCGAGGAGCCGGTCGAGCTTTTCGACATTGTGCCAACGACGCTGGCGCTGGCGGGGCTCGAAGCTCAGCATACGCATTATGCGCAGTCGCTGATGCCGCAGTTGCACGGCGCCGCCGGCGATCCGCAGCGCGCGGTCTTTACCGAGGGGGGATACGACCTGCACGAGCCACATTGTTTCGAGGGCAAACCTTCGGATGGCGTAGCTGGCAACCCAGAGGGCATCTATTACCCCAAGGGCATGCAGCAGCAGGAGCACCCCGAAAGCGTGTGCCGCGCGGTGATGATCCGCACGCAAGAACACAAGCTGGTTTGGCGCCCGAAAGGCCAGAGCGAGTTATACGACCTGGTGGAAGATCCGCACGAATTGCAGAATGTGTTTGACCGGGAGAATTACACGCAGGTGCAGCGCGATCTGGAACGCAGGTTGCTCGAATGGCAGACGCGCACGGGAGATGTGGTGCCCTTTGAGCCGGGGCCGCGCGGCTTTCCGCCGCAGCTAGTCAGTTAGGGCGAATCTCGAACGGGGTTCAACGCGCCGGCGGGCTGGATTTTTCAGGCTTAGCGCAAGCGCGTCTTGAACTGCCCCCAACTCACATGCTCGACGGCGGTGGCCGGGGAGACCTGGCGTTGGAAATTGCGGATTTCTAAATCGCTCGGGAAAGTCAAGGCCGAGGCGCTATCGGCCAGCCCGAGAAAGGCCGAGGTGGTGAGTAACATTTCGTCCTTGGCCGGCGATAGCACGAAGCGGCGAAAGACGGGCAGGAACGAGCCGCGCAGGCCGGCGTAGCTATTGGTCGATGGATTGTAGGTCGCCGAGAGATATGGTTCTAGGCGGATGACTTCGTAGGTGCCTTTGTCGGGATCGGGGTCGGTAAAAGAGCCGCTGGTCCAAGTAGAGCTCAGACGAGAGAAGGCCGGTACGTCGCTCAGGTTCGGGTCTTCGCTGAAGTAGTTCTCGATGGCTTCGCCGTCGGCGAGCAGCTCGAGTTGGGTCCAGACACGCAGGCCGAGGTATTGACCGTGGCCTTGCACCGCGTTGTGCAGCCAGGTCCCGACGATGCTCTTGGTGGCGGCGGGTTCGTCGCAGCGTGCGAATCCGGGGGGCTCTTGACCTGAAGCGAGACGGGGCAGAAGGGCGATCAGCATCACCAAGATTAAGGGCATGGAAGATTCCTCGATGAGGGGAGTCGGTTGCGGCGCGGTGCTTGCTGTGAGTATACAAGCTTGGCGGCGAAACACAAAACTTCGTCTCAGCAGCTATACAAGCGTCTCGCCGGCTTAGTGCATTGCGGTATGATTATAGCAGGATTTGTGCAACCAAGTCGGCCTCGGTCGTGAAATAGGGCACGCTTTTTCGGGTGGCGCGGACGAAGAATTCATTCTCGATGATCGGGCGATTCGCGTATTGCACCAGCGTCGACGTGGCCAGCTCCGAATAGAGTGCGACGGCGACGATAAGGCCCGGATGGTTGTGGCCGAGGCCATTGACGGCCCAATCCCGAATAAAATATAAATATTTATGAACCGGGTGCTGCTGGTTTTCGTGCCAAAATCAACGCGACCGACCCCAATGCTGAAAAACCCGCCAGGACCATAAAAGCTTGCTGATAACTGCCCGTCAGATCGTGCAGGAAACCAGCGAAGAGCGGGCCGATAACCATACCGACCATAATGATCATCGAGGCGAAACCGGAAATCATCGCATAGGAGGCACGGCCAAAATAATCGCCTCTAATAGCGTTGATCAGCGTGCCGCGCACACCCCAGGCGGTGCCGTGAATGGCGGCGAAGAGCGTGGTTTCAAAGCGCGAGGTGGCGAAGGCGAAAAGCACCAGTGCTACGGCGTGCATCCACATGCAGGTGACCATCACTAGGCGTTTGTTGACCCGATCGCCGATCCAGCCGCCGGTGAGTTGGCCGCCGATCATAAAGAGTAGCAACAGGGTTACATTGGCGGCGGCGACCTCCGGCGAGAGGCCGACATGCTCAATCATATGAGGAATTTGATGCACTAACACGGTGCCGACGACAAAGAGTGCCGAGCTATGGCCGATGGACAAAAACCAGAAGGTGGGTGTGCGCAGGGCTTGTCGGGTGGTGAAGCGCGGCTCTTCGAGCGCCGGGGCATCGCCCGGCTTGGTGGCGGGAGCTTCATCGCCGTCGGGTCTGAGGCCGTAGTGCTCGGGGTGGTCGCGTATTAATAAGGTCGCCGGTAATCCCAAGCAGAAAATCATCACTCCGGAGAAGAAAGCGGTGTCGCGCCAGCCGTAGTGGGACAGGCTCCAGACGACCAACGAGATCAATAGGCCGCCGACGCCCATACCGGTCATCGATATGCCTAAGGCCGTAGACCGCTGGCGGGCGAACCAGTTGGTGATGGTGGTCGAGATCGGGATAAAGCCGCCGAGGCTCGAACCGAGCGCGATGAGCGCGAAGGACAGGTAAAAGTCGAGGAGGGAATCGATGCGGCTAAAACAGAGATAGCCGATGCCAAAGAGCACGATGCCGATTTGCATCATGGCTTTGCAGCCGTAGCGCTCGATCAACCAGCCCTGCAGAGGGCCGAGGATGCCGCTTTCGGCGCGGACCATGGAGAAGACGCCCGATACCGATGCCCGACTCCAGCCGAACTCGGTTTGCAGGGGCAGGATATAGGCGCTGAAGGCGTGGAAGAGCAAGGCTCCGTTGAGGACCTGGATGACATAGGAACCCAGGACGATCCACCAACCGAAGAATAGCTGTTCTTTCTTTTTGCGCAGGGATTTTAGCAACGACATAGGCTTAGCTAACAAGCCTAAGGACGGGGTGGGATAGTGTCAAAAAAAGCGTGGGACCGATAAACCAGTTGTCATCTAAACGGAGAGCCTACATATTAGACGGAGCAAGTAGTTAGGTGTTATCCCAGAACGCTCGTCGGTGGAGTTGGGGTAGCGCGTATAATCTCCGTCTCCCGCAATTGATAGCGCTGGTGCCGCACCATGTCCAGTATGACCATATCCGTTCTGCTCGTCGAGGACAATCCCATTCATGCCCGCCTCCTACAGGGGCTGCTCAGTGACCGCAGCGACCCCGCTTTTGCCGTGGAAGCCGTCGATCACCTCGCAGCCGGTATCCAACGGCTATCGACCGGCAGCTTCGACGCGGTGCTGCTCGATCTCGTGCTGCCCGACAGTCAGGAAATGGCCACCTTTGAACGCGTCAAAGAGGCTGTTCCGGATATGCCCGTGCTGGTCCTCACCGGCTTGGACGACGAGGGCTTGGCCGAAGAGGCGGTAGCCGCCGGTGCCCGCGAATACCTGGTCAAAACACAAATTGACGGCGAGAGCCTCGCCCGGTCCCTGCAAGCAGCTATAAGCAAGTAGCGATGAAAGTAGACCCGCGCTTCGTTTATCTAATCGGCTGGCTTTCGCGTTTAGCTGGATTGGCTAGCGTGGGGTCGGGTGCCTTGGTGCTGTGGGGCTGGAATGTAGATGACGAGGCGCTCAAGAGCTTTATGCACTCGGGCCAAGTGGCGACGCATCCGCTGATCGCCATGGAATTTATCCTGGCCGGCATAGCGCTATTGTTTTTGCGCGCCGACCGGTTGAGCCGCTGGCGGCGGCAGGTGGGGTTGGGGTTTGCAACGGCGGTGGTGTTGGTCGCGGTGCACAAACTCATCGGCTATCAGTACAATTTGGGCCACGAAGTCCCCACCTACCTCTTTTTAGACCGAAGCATCGACTCCTATCTCTTTTATTTCAAATTGGGCGGTTATCGCATGTCGCCCAACGCGGCTTTTTCCTTTCTCCTGGTGGGCCTGGCCCTGGTTCTGATCGACGTGCGCATAAGGGGCCGCGCCTATTTGCCGCAGATCTGCATACTGGTGGCGACGGCCGCCGGTCTCTTGTCGATGAGCAGTTATTTCTACAATGTGCTGCTGCTCTACGGTGTTTCCGGTCTCGTGCCGGCGGTGCCCGACACCGCGACCGGGTTTCTCATCCTCTGCTTCGGCCTGCTCTGTGCCCGCCCGGCCCGCGAACCGGTAGCGACCCTGGTTAGCACTACCGCGGGCGGTGTGATGGCCCGTCGCCTCTTGCCCGCGTCCTTCGCCATTCCGATGGCCCTGGATTGGATGCGCATGCAGGGCGAGGTGCTCTACGGCTACGAGTTCGGACTCTCGCTCTTTACGCTGCTCAATATCTTGGCCTTCAATGTCCTGATCTGGTGGAATGCCTCGTCGCTTTCCAGGGTCGACGCCGAACGGCAGCGCTCCGAAGAGCAGTTGCAGGAACAGCATCGGTTGCTCGAGGAGACGGCCCGTTCCGAGCACAAGGCGATGATGGCGTTAGAAAAAACGCAGAGGGAATTGCGCACTGCGATGGAATCTGCCGAAGAGGCCAATCACGCTAAGAGTGAGTTTTTGGCCAATATGAGCCACGAAATCCGCACGCCGATGAACGGAATTATCGGCATGACGGAACTTTTGAGTCGCACTCGGCTCGAAGTGCAACAGCGCGGCTATTTGGGTTTGGTGCAGCAATCGGCCGAATCCCTGTTGACCTTGCTTAACGATATCCTCGATTTTTCCAAGATCGAGGCCGGGCGTTTGGAGTTGGAGGATATAGAGTTCGGCCTGCGCGACGGGTTGGGTGACGCGGTGCAGGTTTTGGCGATGCGCGCGGCCGAAAAAGATCTTGAGTTAGTCTGTCATATTCCGCCGGATGTGCCGGATTGTCTCGTTGGCGATCCGAGTCGATTGCGGCAGGTGGTGGTCAACTTGGTGGGCAACGCCCTCAAGTTCACCGAGCGCGGCGAGGTCGTAGTCGATGTGGTGTTGGAAGAAGAATTGCGTGATGCGGTCAGCCTGCATGTATCGGTACGCGATACGGGGATTGGCATTCCGCCGGAGAAACAGGCGCAGATTTTCGACTCTTTTAGCCAGGTCGACAGTTCCACTTCGCGGCGCTTTGGCGGTACGGGGCTTGGGCTGGCGATTTCGCAACAATTGGTCGAGATGATGGGGGGCCGCATCTGGGTCGAAAGCGAAGAGGGGGTGGGCAGCACATTCCACTTTACAGCCCGCTATGGTTTGGGTACCCCGGTGCCCAAGCGCAGCAAGCCGGTTTCGCTGCGGGGCCTAAAAGTACTCGTCGTTGACGACCACCCGATCAATCGCAAGATCCTCGAAGAAATGCTGAATAGCTGGGAGGTGCGCGTCGAACTGGCCGAAAGCGGTTTTGCGGCACTCGAAAAACTCGAAGCTGCAGCCGACCCCTTTGGCCTGGTGCTGACGGATTTGATGATGCCGGAGATGGACGGGATGGACACGGTGGCGAAGATTCGCGAGAACGAAACCTTCGGCCAGATACCCGTGTTGCTGCTTTCTTCGGCTGGCCGCAACGAGGATATCGCGCGGTCCCGCCAACTGAATATCACCCGCAGCCTGATGAAACCGGTCAAAGAGTCAGATCTGTTCGATGCGATGGTCGCGGCGCTGGACCAGGTGGTGCCCGCTGAGGGCGCATCGTCGGTAGACGAGCCAGTGTCGGTCGAACGCCGCCGCCGGGTGCTTCTGGCCGAAGATGGCTTGGTCAATCAGCAAGTGGCGATAAACCTACTGCAGGAGCGCGGGCATACGGTCGTGGTGGTGGACAATGGACGGGCCGCTGTGGCACAAGTGGCTTCGGGGTCTTTCGATCTAGTGCTGATGGATGTGCAAATGCCGGAGATGGATGGGCTCGAAGCCACGGCGGTGATTCGGGCGGATGAAGCCGAGACCGGCAGGCACATGCCGATCATCGCGATGACGGCCCACGCGATGAAAGGCGACCGCGAGCGTTTTCTGGCGGCGGGCATGGACGGCTATGTCGCCAAGCCGGTGCGTCCGTTGGAATTGTATGAGGTGGTAGAAGGGACCGAGTCGAGTTCGGCGCCTGTGGAATCTGCGCTGGGGCGCGATGCAACGGATATGCCCTACCATTGGGGAGTGGCGCTTGAACGCGTCGGTGGGAAAGAGGAGATGCTGTGGGACCTAGTGGAGATGTTCTTTGAGGAGTGCCCGAAGCTGATGCGGCAAATCGGCGAGCATATCGACGGCGGGAATGGCAAAGAGTTGCGCCGCGCTGCGCATACGCTCAAGGGGTCGGCGCATGTTTTTGCGGCGGACGGGGTGGCGGATGCGGCAGCGCGTTTGGAGGAGATCGGCAACGGGGGTGAATTCGCGGCGGCGGGAGAGGCGATGGAAGTGTTGCAAGCCGAGGTCGAGCGATTGGTGCCGGCGTTGCGGGCGTTGGTGGTCGGCGCTTGATAGCGGCTGCACAAGCCTGTACATTGAGCCTATTATGAAACTAGCCTATACGACACAAGACCTGGCGATGCTCACCCACCTAAAAAACGTGCTGGAGGAGCAGGGCATAGAATGCGTGTTGCGCGGTCTGCACCTGTTGGGCGGGGTGGGCGAATTGCCCCCGATTGAATGCTGGCCCGAGTTGTGGGTAGTGGACGAAGAGCGGCAACCAGAGGCCCGGTCGCATATCAAAGCTCTGCTTTCACCGGCTGGAACAGACGACAGTCCCTGGGCTTGCGGCGAGTGCGGCGAACAAAGCCCCGGGACCTTCAGTGAATGTTGGCAGTGCGGCACGGCTAGCCCCGCGTTGAGGGCGGCCTGCTGATCATCTGATTTCAGTACAATACATCTCGAACGCCGGTCCGAAATTCTGGGGCCGGCGTTTTTCGTAGGAAATCATCTTATGGAAACTCACTTGCTGGGCCATGCCATCGACGCGATGCGCCGCCACACCGGCGTCGTTATCCCGGTTTATTTTCCTGCCGACGCCGACCCGGGTCTTGGGCAGGCGCTGTTGGCCGACAATGTGCGCGCCTATGTACAGCAGGTCGACGACCCGGCCCGCATCTGTCTGAGCGTCGATGGTGCTGAGCACGGGATGGAAATCGCCGAAGCGTTGGCGACGGAGTGCGGGGTTGTGGCCGTATGCACGCCGGAGAACATGGGAAAGATGAACGGGTTGCGGCACGGTGTCCGCGCGCTGTGGGAGCGGGAGAAGCGGGAGGAATTGCGCTATGTGGCGGCGGTGGATTCCGACGGCGATCATTTTGCCAACGAACTGCTCAATCTGGTGCGGGCCGCCGTGCACGTGCAGGAACGCGAGGGGGGCGAAGTGCTGGCCTTGGGGCGGCGCAGCTCGAAGCATCGGCCGATGGGCTTTTTGCGCGGCGAGCTGGAGGAGTTGGCCGACCGGGTGTTATTGGACGCGCTCGCTTTTCGTGCGGCGAAAAGCGGCGAGCCGCTGCGCATGGAATACGCGACTACCCACGAGGAATATCCGGACTTCCATTCGGGTTTCAAGCTCTACAGCCGCGGCGTGGTAGAACCGGTTTTCCTGGGCGAGCCCGAGCTTTGCGCATTGGAACCGGCGGCCTATTACCGCCATGGATGCGAGGCGGTAGCGGTCGTCGAAGCGTTGTTGGCCGGTGCGCGACTGGCACTCGTCGCCCGCAGCACCTTCAACGAGCAGCCGGTCAGCGCCTTCGGTCAGTACAATCGCGAGCGCCTCGTCGCCGACAAGATCATTTGGCCCTGCAAGCGCTTGGGGGTCCCGGCGCCCTTCGTCGAGCAATGGTTGCGCAATCACCTGCCGCGGCTTTTGCTCAATACGCTCGTACCAGAAGGCAAGCAGGAACTGCTGCAGATCCGTCGCTTGGTGTTGCAGGCTTTTGAGCTGCCGGAGGACGAGTTGAGTTGGGGGCCGCTCTTTGTCTAGCGACCGCTTCGCGACTCCGCTTGGGTGTTGCAGCCGCGCGTTACCTCAAGACGAGAAATGAAACCACTGTTCATTTTTTTGCCGCTCCGCTTTGCCGCATATGATGGTCGGGAACCGGGCAAAGACCGCGTACGGTTTTACACACCGGCTATGGGCAGTAGGTAGCGCAGCGAATTTGTTGCGCCAACGGTAAACACTTGCATAGGTCGCGTCATCCTCGTTGCTATTAAAGAATAGTAGACAACGGATGTATGACTATTCCAACCACATTGCTGGACCGCAATGTAGCTCGCCTTTCTTTTTGTTTGCAGCTCGAACGGCTCGACAAATTCGGCCCGGTTTATGCCCGCGAGCGTGCACCCGTACTCACGGCTTATGGGTTGGTGCCCCTCGACGAGGTGGTCAATAGCCCTCGGCCCGGTTTTTCGCGCGTTTTTTTGCGGTAGAGCATCCTAACGCGCTGGAAGAAGGGCGCGATGAACGGGCGGCCGACCCCGCTTGGCGCGAGTGCTTAATCACCTGGGGTGCGGCATATCGTTGAGGATTGCCACGGCTATATCTGGATTACCAGATTGGGTGGAGTAGGCCGCTTTGACGGCGAGGATTTTAGGACGTTTATTACCGCCGATAGTTTGGCTTCCGATAGCGTGTGGTCGGTTTTTGAAGATCGCCGGGGCCATATGTGGTTTAGTACTAGCGGTGGGGGCACGGGGTTGTGTTCGTCGACGAGCTATAACATCGTGCCGCGGCACAAGGGGTGGATTTATGTAGGTGAGTGTTGTAGGGAAGGGATCTACGTTTAGGGTGGAGTTGCCGCGAAAAGGCTGAGGGTCTTGAGATCTTCAATATGCAAGGTTAAGGAGAGGACCTATGTCGGAACACAAAGTGTTGGTGCAATGGTCTGGGGATCGGGAGGATTTTTCTTATCAGACTTATACGCGGAACCACAGTTGGAATTTTGAGGGAGGGAGCCGGGTTGAGGCTTCGGCGGCGCCGGGTTTTTTGGGGGATGAGTCTCGGGTCGATCCGGAGGAGGCATTGGTCGCCTCGTTGTCGAGTTGTCATATGCTGACTTTTCTGGCGGTGGCGGCGAAGAAGCGTTATGTGGTTGATTCCTATACGGATGACGCGGTGGGGTTTATGGAGAAAAATACGGAGGGAAAATTGGCGATAACGCGGGTGGTGCTCAGGCCGCGAATCGTTTTCAGCGGTGAGCGGCAGCCGATGACGGAGCAGGTTGATGAGTTGCACCATATTGCGCACGCGGAGTGTTTTATCGCCAATTCGGTGAAAACCGAAATAATCGTGGAGCCGACGGTATGAATATCGAAGTGATCTCTAGCAAGGTCTTTGTGCCTTCACCGGGGTCTGGAGTGGGGGTAATGGGGGGGAGTTATTATACGACGGCGGCTGGGCTTGAGTTGGTCAGCGTGCACAGCCATACCAGTCGCAGCGACACGGTTGAAGTAGCCTATTTGCGGCGGTCGGAGGACAACGGGCGTTCGTGGAGCGAGGCCGAAGAATGGTCGATGCGTTTTGAAGATTCTGGTGGCATGGGGCGGCGCCATGTGCGCGGGGGGTATGTGGACCCGCCGACAGGTCGCTATATACAGGTGTGGAGCGAGGGCGTGTTGCCGACGGATGATCCGCTCGAAGGCATGCGACAGTGGAAGTTGCACTATGCGGTTTCTGAGGATGGGGGCCGCACGCGGACCGTTGAAGAACAAATTATATGTGAAGGAGAATCATTTGACGCAGAGCATCCGCTGCCTGGTGTAACGGTGGGTAAAAATTGCGTGATGATCGGCGACTTGGGGCAGGTGCCGTTGACGCGCAGCGATGGGGTTCTTTTGATGCCGGTACAGAGTACGCCGACCGGGCCGGATGGAGAATATTACAATCCGGGGGCGGGGTATACCTATACGGATTGTCTGCTATTGGTGGGGCGTTGGGCCGCAGACGGCCGGCTGAACTGGAGCTGCTCCGAACGGGTGTGCGGCGACCCCGAACGCACGAGCCGGGGGCTGGTCGAGCCGACGATCGCCGAGCTGGCCGATGGGCGCCTGCTAATGGTGATGCGCGGCAGTAATGACGTCCGGCACGAGTTGCCCGGCTACAAGTGGATGGCGCTGTCGGCCGATGGCGGGCAGACCTGGGGTGCGGTCGAGCCGTGGACCTATGCCGATGGCGAGGCCTTCTTCTCGCCGAGCGCTTGTTCGCAGCTGATTCCCTGGGCCGACGGGCGGTTATTGTGGGCGGGTAATATTTCTGCGGCGAACCCACTGGGCAACAGACCGCGTTATCCGCTGGTCGTCGGTGAGGTCGATCGGGCGAGCGGGTTGCTGATACGCGAGTCGGTGCAGGCGGTCGACGACCGGCAGGCCGATGACGACGAGATGCTGACGCTGTCGAATTTTTACGCGCGCGACGATCGGGAGACCGGCGAGTTGCTCTTGCACTATCCGCGTTTTTTCGCGCGGGGTTATGAGGCTCAGGAACGCTGGACGACGGATCTGTCGTTGACGCGGGTGGCGATAAGCTAGCCGATTTTTGGTAGAGAACCTATCATTTCATATGTTGGGCATGTGCTCGTTGCC
The DNA here is from genome assembly GCA_018672475.1 of Gemmatimonadota bacterium. GTDB lineage: Bacteria > Latescibacterota > UBA2968 > UBA8231 > UBA8231. The sequence continues at coordinate 14,523 of JABHFS010000033.1, forward strand.
AACCAAAAGAATGGATAGGTTTTATGGCAGTCGTAGAGCTAGCCCTGTCCACCGCAGAATCCGCAGACCCCTTCTTTGAGCACTACGCCGGCGAAGTGCTCAAAAGCCAGCTATTGCGCTCGCAAACCCTCGCCCGACTCACCTTTGTCGGCGTACTCGCCAGCGGTGGCGCAGCGGTGTATTTTCACTTTGCCGACGAAGGTATTATCTCAATCTCATTCCCGCAATGTTCGGGTAGTTGGCACTCTTCAATTTTGCCAACCCCATGCACCGGGAGCTTGTGGAAGAGACGGCTCTATCGACCTACGATCTATAATTTCTCTGTGTGCAGGAGTTCGTATTTGACAAGGTCTTTTACAAGAAACGGCGCTTTATTTTCCCCAGCGTTATCTGCAAGACAAAAGATGAACGCGTCGTGTTTGAGAATGAGGTTCAGGAGTATCTGTGGGCCGATTGTGCCGATCTGCCGATCGAGCCCTATATGCCGAAGATGAGCAAAATTTATCAGGACAAATACCAATGAGCGAAATAGAAAGCAGCACGGCGCTATCAACCCCACCCAATATTGTCCTGATCATGACCGACCAGCAGCGCTGGGACACGCTCGGCTGTCTGGGCTACGATCATATGATCACGCCGCATATCGACCGGCTGACCGCACGCGGTGTCGCCTTCAGCCGCGCCTTCACGCAAGGTGCGGTCTGCGGTCCTTCGCGCAATAGCATCGTCTCGGGTCAATACGTGCATACGCACGGAGTCGACCGCAACGAGGCCTGGCTGTCGCCCGAGCAGCCGAACTGGATCGAGCAACTCAGGGACGGCGGTTATCACACGGTCAATATCGGCAAGATGCACACTGCACCGATCCGCCTGCCCTGCGGTTTTAACCACCGCACTGTTGTCGAGAACAAGAACTACAAACAGGGTCACCATGGCCCCGACCCGGACGACTACGATCTGTATCTGAAACAATTCGGATTGGTGCGGCCGGCGCTGACCTACCACAGCGAAGTCCCCGACTGGCCGGATTATCTGAACACGACGGTGTGGCCGCACGACGAGGAGCTGTTTATCGATAATTGCGTCGGCCGCTGGAGCGTCGAGGCGATTCGTGATCACGATTTTGCTAAGCCGCTTTTTTTGTGGAGCGGTTTCACCGGCCCGCACGATCCGTACGATACCACCGAGTCGTCGCTCGCTCGCTATGACGGCGCGGAGATTCCTGACCCGGTGGGTATTCCTGACGAACTAGACAGCAAACCGCCGCCGCAGCGCCGGGCGATGCAGGGCATGGAGGGCAAGCGCGGTCTGGCGTCGATCTGGTGGAGCCGGGCCACCCCTGAGCGGATCCGCCGGATGCGCAAGCACTACTACGCCAATATCACCGCCATTGACGACTGGGTCGGCGCTATCGTTGCCGAGATCGAGGCGCGCGGCGAACTAGACAACACGATTTTTGTCTTTACCTCGGACCACGGTGATTGCCTGGGCGATCACCACCAGGTCTACAAGTTTTCTTCGCACTACGATTCGGTGGCGCGGGTACCATTGGTCTTTGCTGGGCCAGGGGTTGAGCGGCTGGGGGTGCGCGACCCGATGGTGGAGCTGATAGACTTGGGGCCGACCTTTTTGCAGATGGCGGGGCTGGGGCCGTTGGCAGCGGCGAACGGGCAGTCGTTGGAGCCGTTGTTACGCGGGGGTGCAGAGGTGTTGCACGAGACGGTTTTTTCGGAGTACGGGCCTCGGGTTATGGCCAGGACGGAGGCGTGGAAACTGGTTTTTTATCCGGGAGAAGCGTATGGGGAATTGTATGATCTGGAGCGGGATCCGGATGAGCTGTATAATTTATATGATGATTCGGGGTGTGGGAGAGTGCGGGGGGAGATGGTGGAGCGGATGATGCATTGGTGGGGGAGTACGGCGAGGGTGGGTTGAGTGCGTCTCTCGCTGCGGGGCAGAAGGTCTGTCTTCGGCGAAAGCTAAGGCGGCCCTATCGGCTTGCGGGGGGTGCCGCGGCGGCGTGGCAGAGCCACCTTAACGGGTGATCGGAGCGGGGCGATAGGGTGCAAGCGATGGCTTTTGGAAGGCTTTGCCCTACGGCAGACTGCGCCCCTCCGTTAGCGGGGGAGGGTGGATGAGGGGAATGGCCTTATTTTATAAAGAAGAAAACCGATATACGCGGCATTAACGATTAACGCGACACACTATAAAACTGAGTATCCAGAGAGGTCTTGTCGATTGTATCGGCCTCGTTTATATGGGAGTAACAAAGAACGCGATGAGTGAAGAGGACAGCGTGATTGTTGAGATAAAGCAGCAAGCGGAAAAAGTGCTTTCGACGCGCTTTGGTAGCGCGGTGCGGCTCGATGGCGGCGACGATCTGGGGGGGAGTGATCGATCCTACACTTATCGCTATGTAGTCATCGACGGACCGGACGAGGTCCCTGCGAGCGCGGTAGTGAAGAAAGTGCGGCCGTGGAGCGACGGTAAGGTATACGATCCGGATGTGGCAGAGAACCCAGCGATCGGGCTGCTCAACGATTGGGCCGGGTTGGAATTTCTCAACGAGGTGTCGGAGGGTATATCGTCGACGCCTCAGTGTTACGGGGGAGACCGGGAGGCCGGGCTCTTCGTGATGCAGGATATGGGGTCGCCGCGGCGGCTGGATCATATCTTGTTGGGTGACGATGAGGAAGAGGCAGAACAGGCATTGATACAGTTGGCGATCTCGCTAGGGCGAATGCACGCGTCGAGCATTGGTAAGCAGGCGTTGTTCAAGGAAAGGCGCGAGGTCTTGGGACCGACGAAGCCATACAGCCTGAGCTGGCTGCGGGTGAGGACGCGGGAACTGGAAGAGATGTTGGATATCGGCATCGGTCCCGAGGTCAACGAGCAGATCGACGATTGCATCGCGGCGCTGGAAACCCCTGGCCCTTTCACGGCCTATGTGCACGATGACCCTTGTCCGGACAAGGGTCTGTGGATGGACGGTCAGATCAAACTATTGAATTTCGAAAGCGGCGCTTACCGACACGCGCTGATCGACGGCACTTATGGCCGGATTCTTTTTCCCAGTTGTTGGTGCGTCAATCAGATTCCTGGGCATATTCCGCTGCGCATGGAGGACGAGTACCGCAACGAGTTGGTCGCGGGTTGCCCGGAAGCCGGCGACGACGCGCTGTATCGCCAGGCCGTAGCGTTCGCCTGCGCGAAGGGCGCGATCGGCAGCTGGTGGCCCGGACAGATGGAGCGAGACAACGAATGGGGCATCGCCACTTATCGGCAACGCGTATTATTGCGTTATTATCTCTTTGCGCGGATGACTGAAGAATACGGCCAGTTAGAGGCGCTGGGCCGTTGGGTCGATCTGGCGGGCGTGAAGTTGCGCGAGGCGTGGGGCGAGGTCGAAGATATGCCCTACTACCCGGCTTTTCGCGCGGGCGCTTGAGCGCGTGTGCCGCGTTTAGCGGAAGCGGGTGGTGAGAGGGCGGATGGAAACGCAGACAACCGGAGAGGCCGATGGAAAGAGAGCGAATAGAAGAGTTGCTTGCAACGCAGTTTAAGCCAGGGCGACTGTTGCCATTGCAGATTATCTATTTGGCGATAACGGCGGGCGTGGTGGTGCTCTTTACGGTCGGTTTTATCCTCGCTATGCGCAGTGCGGGACAGACCGTCCCGTTGTTCGCCGGCGTGCTCGCCTATATTTCGATGGCGGCCCCCGTAGTGCTCTTTTTGTTATCCAACAAAGTCTTCGTGCGGAAGTTGCACGGGATCGACGGCGAGGGCGACGTGTTCAGCCAAGTCCGCGCGGCGTTGTTGGCCAAGGCCGGTATCGTCGAAGGTAGTGCCTTGATCGGCGCGGTCGCCTGGTTGTTGATCTGCCTGCGCACGCACCTCTCGCTCATACCGCCCGTCTACTACGGGGTTTTCCTCGGGCTGGCGGTCATGTTGCTCAACACGGCGCTGTACTTGCCGACCCCGGCCCGAATTCGCCGGTGGCTGCAAAAAAAGGGAACCTAATTTGGCACGCAATGTCTTGTTTATTTTAGCCGACCAGTTTCGCGCCGATTGCTTGGGCGTGGCCGGCAACGAGGTGGTGCAAACGCCGAACCTCGACCAGTTGGCACACGAGGGCGCGCATTTCCGCAATTGTTTTAACCAGGCCGCGCCCTGCGGTCCGAGCCGGGCGTGCATCTATACCAGCCGCTATCTGTGTTCGACACGTTCGATCAACAACCAGACCCCGTTGCGCGATGCGGAGGAGAACTATGGTTACGCATTGCGACAGGCCGGCTACGACCCGGGGCTGATCGGCTATAACGACTATACGGTTGACCCGGCGGTCCTGCCGCCCGGCGACCGGCGTTTGCGCGAGCTGGACTATGCGAATGTATTGCCCGGTTTTGAGCGGGTCTACTACCATGAGTACGACAGTGTGGAGTATTTCGCCTGGCTCAAGGAGCAGGGTTATCCGGACGAGTTGCTCAACCACGCCGCCATCCACAGCCCCAACGTGCCCGAAGAGGGCCCCGGCGAACACCTGCCCTGCCACTTCCCGGCTCACTATAAGGCCGAGCACAGCGAGTGTCGTTTTGTCACCGACAAGGCGCGCGAATATATTCGTACGCGCGGCGAAAACGATAACGAAAAAGGGTGGGTTTTGAGCCTCAACTATATCAAGCCGCACCCGCCCAATATCAATTGCGAACCCTATAGCGACATGTACGATTCGGCGGATATGCCCACTGCGGCCAGACAGCCGGAGGAATTAGATCACCCGCATCCCTTTGTCCGCGCGGCGATTGGCGAAGGACAACACAAAGACGAACAGCATTTGCGGGATTTTATGGCCTGTTACTATGGCATGATCAGCGAGCTCGACGACAATTTAGGACTGGTTTTTGACGAGTTGAAGCGGACCGGGCAATGGGACAATACGCTGATCGTCTTTAGCGCCGACCACGGCGAATACCTCGGCGACCACTATATGGTCGGCAAGGGCAACCTCTTCGACGGGGCGATGCATACCCCCTGTATCGTGCGCGACCCCGAAGCTGTGCCCGGCCAAACCCACGACGGCTTCGTCGAGGCGATAGACTTGGCACCGACGGTGCTCGAATGGCTGGGTGTAGAGGTGCCGGACCGCTTCCAGGGAAAGAGCCTGATGGGGGCGGTGCGTGGCGACGAGGATCACGCGTTGCGCACCGAGATCCACTACGAGTTTGACTATCGCTCTTCTGCGCGTCAGCTCGACCCGGAGACCGATATGGACCAGCATCTGCTCTGGGTGGTCCGCGACGCTGAGTACAAATACGTGCACTTCGCCGACGAGCGCCTGCCGCCGTTGTTGTTTGACCTGAGAAGCGATCCGGGCGAGTTCGAGAATCTGGCAGATCGGCCCGAACACGCGACGACGGCACTGGCCTATTGCCAGCGGTTGTTGCGCTGGCGCATGCGCCACGAGGACCAACGAATGGAACGCTGGTCGGCGCAGTTTCGCTATGGATAAGAACGTGAGATTATCTCAAATATGGTTCATGCAGCATTGTCATCTGGAGACGAGTATTGCCGCTTACTAAAACACAGCTTGCGCACTATCTGGATGAGGGGTTCGTGGCGGTCGAAGGGCTAATCCCGACGTACGCTTTTACTGCCCTGATTGCGGAGATCGAGGCGAATATCGACGCCAAGGCTCAGGCGTTGGCCGCAGAAGGCAAGCTCGATGATCTCTGCGAAGGCTTGCCCTTCGAAAAGCGATTGACGCGGTTGTGTGCGGCGGCTACCGATGAACAGTCGCGTGCGGAGTTGTGGCATGTAGGTCATGGTAAGCACCACCGTACGGCGGGCATGTTCGCGGTGTGGACCGAGCCGGCAGTCGTCGCGGTGGCTGAGCAGGTGCTTGGCCCGGAGGTTCTGGCGCACCCGCAGTACAATCTGCGTGCGAAGTTACCCGACCAGCCGGAGACGGTGGTACCCTGGCATCAGGACCTCGGTTATCTGGAGCGGGACGCCGACGAGACCTTTATGCTCAACTTCTGGATTCCGTTGGTCGATGCGCCGATGGCTACCGGCGCGCTGCAGGTGATCCCCGGCAGCCATCGCTGGCCTGTGTTGCCGCACGAAAAAATCGACGGCTATGATGGCGTGAGCGAGGAGAACCTGCCCGCGCACGAGGTGGTCGACTGCCCGTTGCCCTTGGGCGGTGCGCTGCTGATCCAGAGCCGCACGATGCATCGCTCAGTACACAATACCTCAGATGTGACCCGCTGGAGCCTGGATTTACGCTACTGCGACTCGCGTAAACCTACGGGGCGGGCGAATGTGCCGGGTTTTGTGGTGCGCAGCGAGGAGCAACCAGACAATGTAATGCGCGATTGGCGGGATTGGGCCGCGCTTTTTATGTGAGCCGAGTCTGTTTGCTCGAGAGCTGCGGATTGCCGCGGGCAAAACTGTGCGAAAAACCGAACGTGGCTGGGAAATAGACAGGATGCTTTATTCGATGGAAAGACGATGAATACTAATAGAAGACACCTATGATCTCTATCAATATGCCGGATAACATGAAACGGGAAGACGGCACGTCTCGTTTCGCTTATGTGACTTTCGTGATGATGAACGACAGCTATGTCCCCGGCGCGCTCCTGATGGCCTATGGACTGCGTCGCCAGTGGACCGAGGCGGATCTGGTCTGTCTGGTCACCCCCGAGATCACCGCCGACGCGCGCGAGGCGCTCGCGATCCTCTTTGACCATGTGATCGAAGTCGATACGGTTTATGTGCCACATAAACGCAGTCACGAACGCCGGGACAGGCCGTTCTGGTTTACGCGGCAGAACGCTTTCCGGCTCGGGGCCGATGGCGATCTGGGCGTGGCCTACGAGAAGATCGTGGTGCTCGACGCCGATGTGGTGCCGATGAAGTGGTTCGACCATCTCTTTACGCTCGACACGCCTTCCGGGGTGATGAACGAGAGTAAAGACCACTGCATCGAAGAGAACGAGGAAGGCCAGTATATCGTGCCGCCGAACCTCAATGCGGGCACAGAGTGGAGATGGCACCGGATCTACGATGCTTGTCCGCATGGTCAGGTGATCCCGAAAGAAATTACCGACCGGGTGACCACTGACCCGCGCAACAATACGGGCGTCAGCGGGTCGCTCTACGTTTGGGAGCCGTCGATGCGCGAGTATCTGGATATCCGCGAGACGATCACCAAATCCCCAGTCCTCGAATACGTCAATGACCATTTCGACTATCCGGATATGCAGTATATGACGATGCGCTATTCGGGCCTCTGGAAAAACGTGGACCTGCGCTTTATCGGTTTTAAGGGCTATCCCGGACTAAAGGCACTTTTTGGCACGCATTATGCGGGTTTCAAGCCGTGGTATTTCAACCAGCCGCAGATCCTCAAACGCTACAGTCTCTACGAGGATTTCGCCTTTTGGTTTCGCGAGTATCTGGCAATGGCGTGGGTAGATTTTCCAGATGTGCGCAAGATCAAACGGCTGGCGAGACTCGATCGGGATATTCGCGAGTTGACCGGCATTCAGGTCGGTGAAATACCCGAGCCGGCCGCCCCCGCTCCTGCACCTGCCCCCGTGCCCAAGCGTCCAAAACAAGCGCCCAAACGCGCGGCGAGTCCGCCCGCCCATGGACGGCGGGCCAAAGGTAAGAAGAAGGGTGGAAAAAAGCCGCGGCAACGAGGGTGACGGTACGCTGCTTGTCCCTTATGTTTATAGAAGGGGTCGGGTGGTGGGGCGGGTTTTAGAGATAGACGGTATGGTCGCGGGCATTTTGTGAAGAATAGCAGTCTTTGAAAAGGAATACATGATGAATATACACGTGGGTAATTTACCGAAGACGTTTAAGAAGGATGCGCTGATCAAGCTTTTCGAGGCTTATGGGAAAATCGCCAGCGCGACCATCGCCAGGGACAAAAAGACCGGCGTGTCACGGGGTTTCGGTTATGTCGAAATGGTCAAACCGGATGAGGCCGAAAAGGCGATCATCGAACTCAATGACAAGGAATACGAAGGCCAGAAGCTGACCGTGAGCGAGGCGCAGGAGCGCAAAGAGAATAGCGGCCGTAGCGGGGCTGGAAAAGGCCGCGATCGTTTCGACCAGCAACGCGGTGTCGGCCCTCAGGCGCGCGGTGGCGCGCCGAATAACGGTATCGGTCGGCGCGGTGGTCGGCGCGGCGCTTAACGCCATCTTCGTGTCGGGTACGGCGTGGCTCACGCCCGATATGGCGTTCGTTGATAACGGATAGATTTCTGTCGATTAGGAGCAAAGGGCGCTTTTTTTCGGCGCTATCAACGCTACGGCATACTCGTTTTTGGCGGATCGGTGGAGCTTATGGCCGATAAAGACTTCGATCGCGTCTGGGATGTCCACCGCGCCGGCAGCCGAGGCGATTTTATTCAGTGTGACCCTCCCCTCTCCAAGCACGAGTTTTTGCGGTACCTGCGCGACGAGCGCGGTGCCGTCTTCCACGGCTCGAACAATCCCGACATCATCATTTTTGAACCGCGCACTGCTACCGGCACCGGACCGAACCAGGCACTGGGTGCGGTCTATGCAACGGCGGATCTGAGCAACGCCACCTTTGTCTCGTATGCGAACTATGCGGGAATATCGCTGGAGAGATGCAGTTGATTACCGGGCGGGCTGAGGGAGGTTACGCGATCGTGTTACCCGGGGAAGCGGGGGAGCGTATGCCCTGTCGCTGTTATTTTGGTGGGCCGCAAGAACAGCTCGACCTTTTTGACGCAGAAGGCCATGAGGAAAAGGTGCCGATCGCCGAAGTCGAAGATCTGCGCCAATACGGCGAAGTGCAGGGCAAGAGAGCATCGCAATGGGCATGACGGCGACGCAGGTGTCGCTCTGCGCGGACTTGTGTCGGTTGGGTGTCGAGCCGGGCGACATACTTTTTATTCATTCCTCTTTTAAAAGCCTGGGACCGGTGGACGGTGGAGCCGAGACCGTGGTGCGGGCGCTGGAAGATGCCGTTGGATCGGCCGGCCTGATCCTGATGCCCTCGTTCCAACTCGTTCCGAGTGAACGGGACCAGCGCGCGGCCGGCTGGGATTGGGCGACGACGCCCTCCACGGTTGGTTGGCTCACCGAGTATTTTCGTCGGATGCCGGATACCGTGCGCTCGGACCATTACTCGCACTCGGTGGCAGCCAGAGGCGGTCGGGCGGCGGACGTTGTCGCCGGGCACTTGAGCCGGGCGGGTTTTTCTTCGCCGTGGGATCGCGCGCCGTGGGGCAAGACCTACGGCTTCCACTCGCCGATGTACCGGGCCTATGTCGCTGCGGGCAAGCTGTTGATGCTCGGTGTGGACTACGAGACGTCCACTTATGTGCATCTTGTCGAAACGCTCTATTGGCAGCGTTGTCGCAGTCAGGATCCCGAAGTCTCATACAAAGGACTGAATAGGTTGAAGCTGGGCACTTGGTGGGACGAGACGGGTGATTTGGCGCGTGGCCGACTGGCCCAGGCCGAGTGCCGCCTTTTTAATATCCGCACCTATGTCAACGCTTTGCTCGGTGAAGTCTCCCGTAACCCGGACCCCTATCTATGAATGTTATCACGATCCTCTGCGACACGTTGCGCCGCGACCATGTCGGCGCCTATACCGGCGGTTTGCCGCTCGACCAGTGCTGGAGCCAGGAGGCTCCGGCGTGGCGGGTGCCAACGCCGAATATGGACCGGCTGATCGAGCGCGGCACCGTTTTCGACAACGCCTATATCGGTTCGACGCCGTGTATGCCCGCCCGCCGCGATATCTATACGGGGCGTCTAGAATTTTTGGAGCGGGGTTGGGGGCCGTTGGAAGAAGAGGACCGCGATCTGCCGCGCCAGGTCTCGGGCCCGCCGAATCGCTCGGTGCAGTGGATGATGCAAGAGGGCCAGCGGGTGAGTTGTTTGTTGACCGATCATTTTCATCTGTGGGAGCAGGGTGCGGGCAATTACCATATGGGATATACGGGTTTTGAATTTGTGCGCGGGATCGAGTCTGACGCGCTCTATACCGACCCCGTCGACTTTCCCTGCCCCGAAGGGGACCGCCTGGGCAAGAACGAACGCCATTGGCGCAACGTGCATTTTATCCGCCAGCGCGAAGAAGATTATTTCTGCGCTCAAGTCTGCACCAAGGCCGCCGATTGGCTCGAACGCAATCGCGCGCACGAAGACTTCTATCTGCACCTGGATATCTTCGACCCACACGAACCGTGGGATCCGCCCGAGGAAATACTAAAGCAGTTCGATGCAAACGGTTATGCGGTCGAGGGGTTGAACTCGGCGGCACCCTATGCCCCCTGGCGCGAGCATTATACGCAGGAACAGTTCGACAATATGCGGGCGCGCTACGCGGCGAAGGTCGTTTTTCTTGACCGTTGGTTGGGCGTCTTATTCGATAAGATGGACGAACTGGACCTGTGGAAGGACACGCTGTTGGTCTTTACTACCGACCATGGCACTTGGAATGGCGACCACGGGCGGATGGGAAAGTTGGGTACGCACCAATACGACGGCTGCGCGCATATTCCCTTTGTCCTGTGTCATCCCGAGTTGGGGCACGGGCAACGTCGGGACCAACTGGTGCAGCTTATGGATATTTATCCTACGGTATTATCGGCGGTGGGGCGTCCGTTGCCCGAGATGCCTGAAGACCGGCCATTGCACGGGATCGACCTATTGCCGTTGCTCGCAGACTCGACGGCGGCAACCCGCGATTGCGCGCTGATGGGCATGTTCGGCAAGAGCGTGTCGATTACCGATGGGACGTGGACTTTACACCAGTCGCCGACGGCCGAAAACCAACCGCTCAACTGGTACGGTTACCACCTAGCGCGTTTTATTCGCTACGAACTGGGGCCGTATGAAAATGGTCGACGGGAGGTGGTTGACGGCATGACCTGGCCGGATCCGACCTCGCTGCACGACAAGGCGGCCGATCCCAACGAACTGGTAAATCTTGCAAAAGCGCGTCCGGACAAGCTTGCCGAAATGCAGGGCAAGCTGCGCGACGAACTGAATCGCTTGCGGGCGCCGATGGAGCAGTTGCAGCGGCTTGGGCTGATGGCGTAGAACGGTCCGGTTGCGGGGTGCGAGCGCCGGGCATTTTTAGTCCCTCGGGTCGTTGTCACGACCCGGCCCCCCCCCGACTCCACTTGTATATGAAAGCGCTTTGTTAAGCCGGTTTCAAGCCGTCTAATAGCGCGTTCATAAGGCCGGGGTCCGCCGCCTGGCGGGCCGATTCGTAGGACGAGCTGGGCACCATTGTTGCACAGCCGCGCTGGGCGAAGTAGTGCACGTTTTGCGCGTCGTCGTCAAGCAGTAGGATAGAGTGCATAGCAATGGGGTCGCTGTCGTCGATGCCTTCGCGCGCTAGAATGCGTGTTAAATGATACTGCTTGCCGTCGAGTGAGTAACGGGCGATGATATTGCCGTGTATTTCGCCCGCGTTATCCTGTTCAAAGTGAAAATGCGTCTGATCGACTCCGAAGGCGACGTCCATATAACGCTTAACCAGGGCATGACCGACTGTTGCCCCGTCGAAGTCGCGGCCGAAGCGGTCGTCGCCATAGGTCGCGATGTAGACGCTGATGTTTTTCCGTGCCAAACCATCGATCAATTCGACGAAACCGTCCTTCAGGTTACTGTGGATATACTCTTCGCTGATCTCTTCGGGTGTGACGGCGCAGCCTCCGGTATGGATATGGGTGATCGTCTGGTCGAAGTCGAAGACATAAATACGGGGGGGTGCGTCGATTGACATATAGGGCTCGGTTAAAGGGCGGTGCGCGACATGGGGATTAACGTGGGGTCCGAACTGGCGTCATGGGCAAGTTGCTGTGGGTAACCTGATCAGAGACCGAGGTTCTCTAGCGCGGGGTGCTTGAGCTGTTCTTTGAGTTCTTGCCAGTCTTTGTGGGCGCCGGGCTCTTTGAGGTCGGGCAAAAAACCGAAGTTGAGGTAGAGGGCGATGGCGGGTAGGCGCTTGGTCTGGGTACCCAACAAGGCGCGGTCGTGCCAATGTGCGAGTGCGGTCAACGCGAAGGACAATCCTGCCTTTCCGAGTCCCAAACCCTGGTACTCGGGGCGATTGGCGACCCAGTGAATGAGGCCGTAGTCTAAGCCGCGGTAGTCGTGGCGATACCAGGCGCTAATGGTACCGACGGCGTAGTCTTTGTCGTTAAGGATAAAGAAGCAACGCTCGGCGGCGCTCTGTAGATCAAGGCCGAATTCCTGTACGAAGAGGTCGGTTGAAAGATCGAGCCATTCTTCGGCGGCTAGCACGATCTCGGTCCACAGGGGGCCTTCATCGGCACGAATCGGGCGGATAGTGTAGTTTTCTGGCAGGGGTACTTGCGGGATATCGCGCAGGTGGGGGCGGATCATGTGGATTGAGTTGCCGGCTGAGGTGGCGCGTGGGTCTTGGGACATGGATTTTTTATTGGATGATGGTTGCTGTTCTGTGAGTGCGTATCGCGTTGTGGGGTTGTCTGCGGCAGATTGGTATTTGCCGTTTAAATAAGAAGATCTATAACCTCATGAGAAAATTTGGCTTCTTAGGGATAGTGGGCAATAGATTGGCTGATGTCAATGGAAGATAGAGGCAGGCAACTACAGGCCCGCGACAGTCCTCGGCGGGTTTTTTTAGCATTTTGCGCGATGTGCTGGATAGCCTGGGCGGCGGTGGGGGCGTTGACCGTGGGAGCGCTGTATATGGTGAATCAAGGGCACGAATTGGGGACGCGGGCCGAAGTACTGAGCGTCTTTTGGTGGACGACGTATTTTTGTCTCGGGTTGCCCGCCGCGGTGCGCATTTTTATATGGGTCGTCGAAGGATACGATCAGGGGCGCAAGAAGGAATAGGCCTCCTTGAGGATTACTCGGCCGTCGGTTGCGACGAGTTGGCCGTGCCCGAACACAATGCGGTCGAAGCCGAGGAGAGGACCTTGTCGACCGAGTGGCGTATGGCCTGTTTGTCCTTGATGAAGAGCGTATAGAGACGCGAGACGCCGAAGTGGTCGTAACAGCCGGTCATCTTGAATACGAGACCGGTGGCGAGGTTGACATTGCGGTCTTCGCGGTCGGAGGACATAAGCAGGCGGCGGCGGCCGTCGTACCAACCGGGATTGGTAAAATAAAAATGATGGCTGTGATCGCGATATGCGGTTAGGCGGCGCACCGTGACCCCGCTCAAGGGCTCGGTAAATGCGCTGCTTGCGGCAGGCTAGTGGCGACCGGCAGTCATGCATTTCCCCCCTCTATTAAGGTGAGCAACTCGCTGTGGCTGCGGACGCGAAAATCGGCTTCGGCAGTCCACTGATCCTTGTCTTCGACATCGTAATAAATGGTAGCGGTGCCGGCGCGGCGGCCGGCTTCCAGGTCATAGCGAAAATCGCCGACCATCACCGCGGTATCCGGCTTGGCATTCCAGGCGGAGAGCAGTTTGTCGATGCCCTCGGGATCGGGTTTGGGGGCGGCTTCGTCGCGGCCGAGCACGTGCTCGGGTTCGAAGTGTTTAGCCAGGTCGCAGACCGCTAGGGTTTCTAAGGCGTTGGCGCGGCTGTTGCGGGTGAGGATGCCCAATTGTGCGCCACGTCCGGCGAGTGCCGTGAGCATCTCGTGTACGCCGGGTAGCGGGGTAGCGCGTCGGGCGAAATCGCGTTCGAGTTCGCCGAGACGACGGTGCAGCAAAGCAGCTTCGGCGTCGGGACGGGTGTCGATTTCTTCGAGGATAGGTTTGCCCGGTGGTATGCCTAGCTCTTGTCGCAACGCGTCAAAATCTATGGCGCTGTCGGCTAGGGTGTTATCGAGGTCGAATATCCAATGGCTGTAGTTCATTTAATTTCTCTTGAGCGGGTGGGCGGGTTCGGCTATTGTGAAAATCGAATATCATTCTCATCGGGATCTATGGCAATATGTTGGATACAGGGCTCGTGCTTGTCCGGTGGGCTGTGTTTTATCAGGCCAGTTCGACAAAGCCGTCTTCGCCAAAGCGAAAATCGATCCGCCGCTTTTCCTGCACCGAAATATCCGCCGCGAAACACATTGCTGCGCTTAAGTAGCCGGCATAGGCGTTCTGTCGTGGGCGATAACCGGGCTCGTTCATCATCGTAATAAGCTCATAGGCGTGTAGCTGGTCGCCGCCACCATGGCCGGTGCCGTCTCCCGAACAGTCGAAGACCTCTTCCTTGCCCGGCCCGTTGCGGTAAAGGTGTACCTTGGCATCGTGTAGGTTTCCCCAGATCCGCCCTTGCGTGCCGACGGCGTGGAAGTTGCGGCCGGCGCGCGGGCCCATCGCGTGGAAGTTTAGCACGAAGCTGGCGAGGGCACCGCTCTCGTATTCGATATTGAGCGTCTGCACATCGAGCACGTCCTTGTCGATATTGTAGATGCAGCGGTCGTCCTCGCGGATAAATTGGTGCAAGGCTTCTTCGCCCTCGTCTTCGTGCTCAGAGCGGGTGGGGTTGTAGTATGGGCAGGCGGTTTGCAAGTGGCAATCGCCGCAGTGCTCGGGCAACTCGGGGTCGGTGACGAAGATCTGGCGGTTGCCGTAGGAGGTGAGCGATATGGGGCGGCAGTCCATTATCCAGTTTAAAAGGTCCAAATCGTGGCTCGATTTTTCGAGCATCGAGCCGCCGCTTTTGTCGCGGTAACGGCGCCAGGGGCTGCGGTTCATGACCGAGCTGACGCCGACGCCCGGCAATTCGTCGGCCTGGATTGAGACGATGCGGCCGATAAGACCTCGGGTGATGAGTTCCTGGATCTTGGTGTAGAAGGGCGCCGAGCGCAGTACGAAGCCGATCAGAGTGCGCCCATCGTTGCTTCGCTCAGCATCGATGATGCTCTCGCAGGCGATCTTGGTGGGAGCGAGGGGTTTTTCCAGGGCGATGGGCAGGCCGCGTTCGAGACAGCCGATGGCGTGTTCGGCGTGCAGGTGGTTGGGCGAGCAGATGACGGCGCCGTCGAGCTCGGTCTGTTCGCGCAACATATCGCGCCAGTCGTCGTATTCGGCGTAGTCGTCGGTAAGGCCGGCACGCTTGGCCATGGTGTGGCGGTGGGATGCGTTGGGGTCGGCGAGGGCGGTGATGGTTATGTCGTCGCGTTTTTGGTAGGCGGCGGCGTAGCTTAGGCTGCGACCGCCGGTGCCGATTAGGGCTATTTTGTATGGCATAGTGGTTTGTCTGTTAGGTGAGTGGGTGGTCGGTCTCGGGGGTGCCACGAAGAATATTTTTATAAGCCCAGGGCCGTTGTTCCTCGATCCGACCGCAGCTTAGCCGTCAATACGAACCCCGTATAAAAACAATTATGCCGCCCCCAATACATCTCTAGCGGCCCGCGTCGTTTCGCGCACTTGATCAATCGTACCCATACCAAACATCGACGCCTGTACGCCGACCTCGTCGAAAACATATTCGAAGGCCTGGTGACCGAGGAAGCGGCCGCCGGCCATCGGTTTGATGGCGATGACCGGTTTTGTGGCATTTTTTATGGCGTCGATGGCCAGGTCGCGGGTCGGAAACATGAAGGTGCCCGGGGCATTGACGGTGGTCAGGTAGCCGTCGACGGGGATGTTTTCTGCTTCTAGGAGCGGGATGGTGATGCCGGCGTGGTGCACGCTGGTGATGACGGTGTCGAAGCGTTGGCGCAGAAAGGCCAGGTATTCGCGGATCAGGTCGAAGCGGCCGGTCATCGCCAGCAAGTCGACTTCGGCGCCGGGGTCGGCGATGAGGATGTCGCAGCCGGCGAAAAAACCGAGGTACTGTTCGAGGATGCCGTAGTCGATTTCGAAGCGGGCGGCGTCGGCTTCGCTGTAGGGCGGCACGGTGGCGGGGGTGACGATGCCGTCGAAAGTGTCGCCGAGATTATAGCGGATGATCTTGTCGCTGTGGAAGTGTTGGCGAAAATCATCGCCGGCCACCTCTTCGTTGCGGCCGTAGAAGGTAGAGTGGGCGCGCTGGGAGTAGGAGACCATTTCGCCGTCGAGCGTTATCGGGATCAAGATATAGGCGACCATGCCGATTTGCGTGTCGGTCTGTTGTTCGGCTTCCCAGATCGCCTGTAGGTGCAGCCGGTCGAGTTTGGGCAGCATATGGTCGACTTGCACGGCGGTGATGCCGCCTTCCTCGACCGCACAGCGCAATACGTCGGCGACGGGCTCGACACGGCTGAAGGCGCGGAGGTTGTCGGTGTCACGCTCTTTGTTTTGGTAGGAGCAGCCGTCGTAGGGATGGATGCCCATGATCAGGCGGGGGATCTCGGCCTGGCCGATTTGGGTCGTGGGCACGGTGCAGCCTTCGAGATAGCTTTTCATTGGCTAGGTCCTATTTGAAAGTATGGTACTGGATACGACCGAAGGCGTGCATGCCCTCTTAGGGTTTCTGGTCGCCCTGAGTTTCGAGGTAGACCGCATAGAGCGATTGGCTGCCGGTGATAAAGAGGCGGTTTTTCATCACGCCGCCGAAACAGAGATTGGAAACAGTCTCGGGCAGGTGGATCTTGCCGATCAAGTCGCCGTCGGGGGCAAAACAATGTACCCCGTCGTAACCGTCGCCGACCCAACCGGCGCTTGACCAGAGGTTGCCGTGGATATCGCAGCGGATGCCGTCGGAAGCGCCCTTGGGGCCCATCTCAGCAAAGACGCGGCCGTTTTGCAAGACTGTTCCGTCGACGTCAAAGAGCATGATATTGCGCGGAGTGCCGGTATCGGAAACGTAGAGCATGCTCTCGTCGGGAGAAAAGCACAGGCCATTGGGCCGTTCCAGCGCCTCGACGACTACCGTGGCCTCGCCGCTTTCTGGATCGAGGCGGTAGACGCGGGTGGGCAATTCGAATTCGGATTTTTGGCCCTCGTAGTTGAGCAGAATGCCGTAGCCCGGGTCGGTAAACCAGATGCTATTATCGGAGTGTACGACGACGTCGTTGGGCGCGTTGAGGCGTTTGCCGTCGAACTGATCGAGTAGAACGGTGATGGTGCCGTCGTGCTCGGTGCGTGTGACACGGCGGGTAAAGTGTTCGCAGGAGACGAGGCGGCCCTGCCGGTCGCGGGTGTGGCCGTTGCTATTGTTGGAGGGTTGGCGGAAGACGGAGGTCTGGCCGGTGGTCTCGTCCCAGCGCATGATGCGGTTGTTCGGGATATCGCTGAAGAGCAGGTAGCGGCCGTCGCCGAAATAGACGGGGCCTTCGGTCCACCGGGCGCCGGTCCACAGGCGCTCGACGGCGGAGTTGCCGATTTTAAAAGGGCCGAAGCGCTCTTCGTCGATGACTTCAATGGCGGGGTCGGGGTAGCGGACTATGGTGCCGTCCCAGGGGCGGTCGGTGGACATCTTTATTCTCCTGGAGTTGGAGGATGCTGCGCGGTGGATGTGTTGGGTCGACGGTCCACCTGGGGGTATGCCCCATCGCTCATTCTCGCTTCTCATTCTGCGAAGCTCCGAGGGCACTCTCCCTACGCCGCTTCCTGCGGCTCCTAGGGTGACTGCAAATCCGCTCTCGGGGCATACCCCCAGGCGGACCTCGGACGTTCTGAAAATACCGGTATTGCGAACGGGAGAACTTCTCTAATAATGGGGGTTGGCGCAATTTGCTAACGTTGGCCGCTTGCCGAGATCGTTGCGTAATAGATGGCACTGGTGCGGGGATCGTCGGCAAATTGACAGTAGGCGTCCCGCGACTCTTCGACGATCTTGCGTCCTATTCCATCTTCGTTGGACATCGCATCAATCGTGCTCTTGTACTCGGCGAAGAGCATTTCGGCCATCAACATCGAGCGGATGACCTTTTTGAAATAGCGACCTATTAGTTTTCCCGGCACTCCTTTTTCCTGGCGTATCGGCGTTGGCGGTATTTAATAAACGCCGACGGTGTTTGGACGGTGCTGTTTTCCGCAGAGCAGTTGTTGTACTATCTCGGAGGGTTTTTCCAACTGCTCCAGTTGCGCGCGCATGTCTTCTTGCGGTATAAACCACGGCATCATATACATGCCCAAAAGACAGGAACGCGATTGGTCGGTTTTGTTGGGGCGGGCGGTGTGCCACCAGGCGCCGTGCGCGAAGACCACGCTGCCGCGGGTGCCGATGAAGATCTCGCCCTCGTCGCGCCATTCGTTTTTTGGCTCGTCGGGAAAGTGTCCCTTTTTGTGCGAGTTCGGGATCGCGGCGGTGGCGCCATTTTCTTCGGTGTAGTCGTCGAGCATCCACAGGGTCTGGCCGGCGAGATTGCCGGCGGGCCATGGCGGTTTGAGCGACCAATAGGGGTAGTCGGAATGCCAGGCAATATGGTCATGGCCGGGGTAGACGGTGTTGGCCGACCACGAGGAGCACATAATATCCTCGCCCAACATCCGTTGCCAGACGGCGAGCACGAAGGGATGGCACATCAACTCGAGGAAGATGGGGTGTTTTACCGCGATTTGGCCGACGCGTTGGGTGCGGGCCTCCCGGGCCTGCTCGGTGATTTCGGCGTCGAGCAGACCGTGCAGAACTTCGCGGGCTTCGTCGGCTTTTTCCGGGCAGATGACATCGTGCACTACGCAGAAACCACGTTCATCCACTTCGTTGATGATGCTGTCGATGTTGGGGGTAGCTGTGGTTGTCATGAGAGTGCTTCCTCGGGACTTTGATTTAAAAGTTGATGATAGGAAATTTTAGGTGTACTCACTAGCAACGACCCCCTGTGGAATGTAATATCCCAATTATCATATGGCTTTTATTTTCTATGAAATAAAGAGCGTAAAATGAGCTTACCGCAAGAGGAACGCGACAAATTCGCGAGCGATGTTTATATGGGCAGGACAATAAAATCGATCTTACTCTATCGAAGAATTAATAAAGGGGCATATAGGTGATAAGTGCCGTCCGGTCCGATGAGGCGCACGGCCGTCTTGTGGGGGGTGCTTTTGCCCGACAAGGATCAGGCGGCGGTACTGGTACCGCATACGGATCTCTTCGGCTTTACGGGTGCGCATTAGGCCTGCTGTTCGGAGATAGGCGTCCAACCGCGGCCGGGTGAGCGGGCGGGATGGCGTTCGTAACGCATGCGAATCTCTTGGAAATCCTCGATATCGGTGACTTCGCGTTCGGGGTGTCGCGGGTCTTGGATGACGAAGTCCCCTTCGCCGGGATAACAGGCCATCGTGACAGGGTCGCGTTCGGGGTCGAAATCTTTGGGGTGTTCGTCGATGTTGTTGGGCGCGTCGGCGTGCTCGTAGCGCAGGTCGATACTCCAACGGACGATATCTGTGGTGTTTTCGAAGGAGGCGTGTGGGGTCAGGTTGCTCATGAAAAGCACTGAACCGGCGGGCATCTCGACGACAATGGGTTCGGGTTTGGGCAAGTCTTCCTCGGCGATTTCTAGATAGCCGCCTTGGCCGCCGGTGTAGTGGCGCACGATGCCGTTTTGATGCGAATTGGGCAATACATATAGGCAGCCATTGTCGATGGTGGCGTCGACAAGCGGGATCCAGCAGGTGACGATCAGGTTGCTGTCGCAATGCGGCAGAAAATAGCCGGAGTCCTGGTGCCAGGGGACGGCGCCGCGGGTGTAACCGGGGGCTTTGGGGCGGATG
Source organism: Gemmatimonadota bacterium (assembly GCA_018672475.1). Taxonomy (GTDB): domain Bacteria; phylum Latescibacterota; class UBA2968; order UBA8231; family UBA8231. Next base: position 34,114 of record JABHFS010000033.1, read on the forward strand.
CGATAGACGGAGGAGCCAATGATTTCGGAGCCGACTAGGCTTTCGATGCAGGACACCAGCGGCGAGTGGCGCAAAAAATCGAGCATGGCTTGTTCTTTGAAACCGCCGCCGCCGTGGCCCATGATCGCGCTGTTGATGCGTTCACCGGCTTCGGTATTGGCCTTGAAGAGGGCGCCGAGACGGGTTTCGAAGGGTTCGTCAGCGAAGATTTCTTCGCCGAGCAGGCCTTCTTCCTGCAGGGTGGCGCAGGTTCGGTCGATGAGAGCGGTTAGCGCGACTTTTAGGGGTTGTAGTTCGGCATGGGTGTAGATGTCTTCTTTGACGAGGTAGCCGAGGTCGTTGAATTGTCGTTGTTCGGTCGGGGTCAGGCTCATAAAGTGTTCTCCCATCGCGCCATCGCACCCAGGTTATAAACCTGGTCGCGGCCTTGGCGCAATATTGATTGTAAAGCTTCCTGGCTGCGCAGGCCGCTCTGGCAATAGAGGACGATGGTTTTGCCGCGCAGCTCGTCGACGCGTTGCGGTCGACATGGGTCATTCTTTCGTTTGTAGGCACTGCGAATGCCGCACAGTCTCGATTTGGTCTGTGGGTAAATATAGCCAGGATTCCCGTGCGTGAAAACCTTTACATTCGCGCATGCCCCACCGTCACCAACGCCTCCGCCACCTGGCCAAAGGGGCGGTCGTCGACGACGAGGTCCAGGCCGACGGGGTGGCGTCGGCAATGCGTGCCGGGTGGGATATTCATCGCAATACTGATGTCTTTTTGTTCGCGTGGTCCCAAGTCGACTTGCACGATTTCGCTTTCCCAGCCGTCGGGGCCGATTAGTTCGATCGTCGCCTGTTGCGCGGTGGGGAAGGGGTTGAGGATCCAGCCGGTGAATTGTGCAGTACCTCCGTCGGGCAAGAGCAATTGATAGGGCTTGAGCTTGCCGCCTTGCGACTCGGCACCAAAGTGCACCTCGTCGTCACCTAAGGCCATCAGTGATAGATGCACCTCGTCGAAAGCTTTCGCGCCGCGTTCGATGGTCTCGTACCACTCGGCGCTAGTCTGGTAGGGCGCGGTGTGGCCGGTGAGGATCCAGTCAGGTTGGAAGGCGCGCAAATCGGCGAGGGTCTGTTTATAACAGCCGATGTCGAGGCCGTTTTTGTAGACGTGGTTGGTGAAGGGTTGCGCGCCTGGGCCGAAGGCCATGCCGTCGGGGGAGCTGAAAAAGATCTGGTCGCCGGTATGGGCGACGCGCACGCCGTCAATTTCCATGCAGATCAAGGTGGCGAAGCGGGTGTGGCCCGACATCGGGTAGAGGGTGATCGCGATGTCTTCCCAATAGACGGTTTCGCCATTGGGAATATGGCGGGCGACGGGGATCGGCTCGTGCCAGAGACAAGGTCGGTCGTAGTGGATGGGGTTTTCCAGGAGATCCGAGAATTGACTGCCGGCCCAGACTTCGGTGCCGAAGTGGCGCTGTAAAAGCGGGATGCCGTTGACGTGGTCGTCGTGGAAATGCGAGACGAGGCAAGTGTCGATGCGTTCGGCGCCGACGTGTTTTTTCAGGCCGCGCAAACCGTGTAGGGCCGAGCGGCGGTTAGAGCGGTGACTCTTGCCGGGCATCATATGGCCGATGGTATAATAGCCGTAGTCGATCGTCAGCACTTTGCCGCTCTTGCTGACGATAAAGTGGGTGCTGGCGTTGGCATAGCGCGAGCGGTAGAGCCGGGGCAGAATCTGGTCTATATCGTCTTCTTCGGGCGTGGTGAGTTGGTTTTCGAAGCCAGGATGTATTTCGCCGATGCGTTTGATATTGTCCCTGAGCGCGGTAATTGATCCGGCCGGGTCGTCGCTGGCTTCGCCCAGGCTGGGCAGCAGCATGTCGGGTTGGGCTTCGAGCAAACGCGCGGCGGCGTGCCAGACATTTACCGCGCCCGATAGATCATTATAGTTGTACTGGAAGGGGGCCATGCGGCCGGTGCGGCCGTGGCCGCTGACGGTCTCCCCGACAAAGGCTAGCCGTTGGCCGTCGAGCGTGACGACATAGCTATTGGCACCATTGGTTGCGCCCGGGGTGGGCACGACTTCCCAGGTTAAACCGGCGATCGCGCGTTTTTCATAATCCATCATCCAGCCGGAGACGGGTTGCGCGCGCACGGGCGAAAATCGGTCCCAGCGATTGTCGTAGGAGTTCCAGACCTGGCGTTCGCGGAAGTGCTGTTCGGGGTCAATGAGGTATTCCTGGTCCCAGTAGGGCCCGAGGATTTCTGCGCCGGCCGCGTGCAGGCGTAGGGCGCCGTCGCTGTGGTCGCGGAAGTGGTGGGTGAGCAGGACGGTTAATGTGCCGCCATTGGTGACTTCGTCGAGGTGTTCGGCGGCGCGGCCGGTGCCAGCATTTACGAGCACGGTGCCAGAAGGGCCGCGGACGGCGTAGACGTGGCAACTGTCGCGGAAGCGGTAGAGGTTATCGCGTAGTTTTTCCCAGTGCATTAGTAGACCCTTTCTAACACCTAGTATTAGCTGAAGTCGTGTGTGGTTAGTCCGGTCACGGGAGCGCGGCTGACAGCGCTCGCTTACTCGCGCCGTTTTTTCTTTTACTCTGACGTCGCAGTTTTGCTGCCGATCAGCACCCGGTTCATCGGCGTGATCTCTGCGGGAATGGCATCCCAGCGCACGTGATAACCCGCGTTTTGCAAA
>JABHFS010000034.1 GCA_018672475.1 Gemmatimonadota bacterium
GGGTAATCGGCTTCTTCGTCGTTCTCGAAGCGGTCGACTACGGTATTGTGGTTCATATCGACGCCGAAGAGAAAGTCCGGCGGATCAATATAATGCCGCAGGAAAGGCTCTTCGTAGTCGGGCGTGAGGTTGACGTTCTCGTTGAAATCGGTGATCAAGTCGTTGTTTTCATCGAGACCGGGGAAGACGGCATTGTCGCCGCCGCTGCCGCCGAAACGCGGCCAATCGACGAGTTGATCGTTATCGTCGTTGTCGTCGATATACTCGAACCAGTTCTGTCGTTGGTTCTCGTAGTCGACGAAGTCGTTCTGGTCGGTGATATAACCGCGCGTGGCATAGTCGTGGTCCATGCTGAACGCTTCGCCATAACTGAACCAGCGGCCGGAGCGGCGGGTGGCGTTGAAGAACCAGGCGTCGGCGGTGACTTCACCTTTTTTGAGGTTGCTCAGCTTCTGGATGTTGATGTTGGGATAGCGCTGGAACTGGGTGTTGCGCGCGAATTCGCCGCGCACCTCCATGCCCCAGACGTCCTCGACGACGAGGTCGACGCTGGCGATCTGGTTGGCGGAGGGCAAACCGTAGTCGAAGCGGACAACGCGTTGGTTCGTATTGTCGCGGACATTGCCTTCGGCGCGGGTGACCGGCAGGAAGATCGGCTGGCCGTTGATATTGGTCTGCAGGTTAGAAGTCGTTTCTACGCGATAGTCGTTGGAGAGCACCATAGCGAAACTAACCTTCTGCACCACCAGCGGGTCGGGGACTCGGTAACGCAAGAGGATTGGTGCCTCTTCGAGTGCCTCGAGAAAGCCTTCGCGCTGACGACCACCTTCAATGGTGGGGTTGACCGGCATGATTTCACCATCGACGATCATCTGCGACGAGAAAAAGAGCGCGCCTGAGCCGTCGCCGGGCGAGTCATCGGCGATGCGGACGACGATCTCGGTGACATTGCCCGAATTCTGGCTGCTGGTTAACAGACCGGCCCGGCTATTCTCGGAGAAATCGCTGCTCGAGGAGCCGAAGTTGGTATTGACGAGCGTCGCGCCGAGATTGATAAAGTCGCCGATCTGGGTAGTGCCGCGCAGGCCCATGAAGTTGGTGTAGTCGGTTTCCTGAACGCGATTCGAGCCTTGAACAACACGCACCGGCTCACTAACGCGCGAGAGTAACACGGTGGCTTCGTATTTGTCGGAAGCAAAATCCCACTGGACGCCATTGAAACGCGAACGGCTAAAGGTCAGCGGGGTCAGCGTAGTGCGGATCCGGTCACCGACGGTTAGCGAGGTGAAATACTGGCCTTTGGAGTCGGAGGCGACGACCAAGTTTTGAAACCACTGGCCAAAACGGGCGTCTTTAAAGACGGTGCTGCCGAAGGCCAAAGGCTGCTGTTGGCGCCACTCATAGATGCGCCAACCGCGTGTGATGTAGTTTCCAAAGATGTCGTACTGCCCCAAGCCTTCGAGCTGGGTACTGACATAGCGCTCATAGGGATCTTTGGCGTAGTTGGTGTATTTGTAGCCGCCCCAATCATAAATGTAGTAGAGGTCTTGGGGTACATACCATTTGCGCAGGGTCGGGATCAAGGGGTCGAAACCCTCGATACGAACCTGTGAAGTGGCGCCGCGTTCGCGGCCCGGGGTCGCCGCCTGGACGTTGGATGCCGCGATGGCAAATACTGCCACGGCAATACCCCAGAACGAAACTTTGCGCATAACAACCCTCCCTTAGGCGATATTCGCGTTCGGTATACTATTCAGTTTTTAGCAGCAAGACGATCGGCTGCGGTTGGAATCGATCCGCACCGGTCTGCGACCGTTCGCGCTTACATGTAGCCGCCGGCCGCTGATCGGCGCCGCGGCGGGTAAATCTAATACACTACGGCGACGCTGCGCATTTGCGTGGCGTCGCCAGCGTCGGTGTTGGCTTCTAGGCGAATCAGATACAGGCCCGGGGGCACCGTCGTGTTATCGTCGGCGCGCCCGTCCCACGCGACCTGGTTGGGGCCGGAACTGTCGCGAGCGTCGTAGAGGCGGCGCACTTCGCGGCCGCTGAGGTCGTAGATGATGACCTGGACACCGACGGGGTCGGTGGCCTTGAGCAAGACGTATTCGAGCGCAATTTGGTCGTTGATACCGTCGCCGTTGGGCGTGATGATAGCGGACGAGAAATCGACGCCGGTAAAAAGTTTATTGTCGATTCGGGCACTGACGACCAGCGTATTGTCGACGGCTTCCTCGTTGGCATTGCCGAAGATGATGCGCTGCGGAAAGGCGTCCGACTGGCTGTCGGCGACCTCGCCGCGGAACTCGGTGCCGGAGATCGTCATCAAGCTGGTAAAACGTACATCAATGGCTTGGCCGCTGCGGGTGATGCGGTTGTTGGGAAAGGCGACCTGCAGACGGCCGTCTTCGCCCTGCCAAGTAAAGTCGTTGATTTCAATCCCGTCAATGCTTAAACCGGTAGCCTGGGCGGTGAAGGGCGTGTGGATGATTACCGTATCGAAACCGCGTTTATCGTTCGCGGTGACCGAGCGCAGGTGATAGGTGAAATCGTTTTCCTGGCCGAGGATCGCGGTAGTCGGGCTGATTTCGGCGATGACCGAGTCGGCGATAGCCGGTGTGGTGTAGCTTATGACGACGGAATCGACGACCGCCTTATCGAGTAGGCTACCGGACAGCAACCTGAACTGAAACTGGAAGTAGCGCCTGTTGTCCGGCGCGTTGATTTCGGCGTTCTCAAGCTGCGCGTAGGGTGGTGACCAGATACTCCAGTCACGGGTATTTTCACGGATGATGCCGGCGTATGAAGGATCGAGCGTGCGGTCGAAATCGTCGAGCGATACTTCCTCGAATTCGCCGGGGATACCCGTCTGGCTGAAATATAGCGAATCGTTGGCGACATAGCCGGTTTTGGTGCTGAACTGCGTTTTGGCTTCGCCGTTGATGCTGGTATAGACATTGACCGGACCCATATTCGCGGCGTCGCCCAAGTCGATCACTCGGGAGATATATTGGGCAAAGGGCGTGACGCCGAGCCCGAAGACCTCGAGATCGCCCATCTGGAAACCGCGTTCACCGGTGCTGCGCAACTTGAAGTAGCGGACCTGGGTCGGCGAGAAACTGAGGTCTAGTTCGGGCAGACCATGGGAGCGGTCCTGGGCGATCAGCGAATAGACCGGCTTGTCGCCGATGAAATTGAGTGAGTCGCCGTCGTTGACGTAAAATTCGTATCCACGCAGCGAGCGCTCGTCATCGTTGAGCACGCCGCGATGGAGGTAGATACGCTGAAGCACGAAGACGGCGCCCATGTCGACTTCCAACTCGGCGCCATTGGTATTGGTATAGACGCGCCAGCCAGTGGTATACTGTTCGTCGATCAATTCTTTGAGGATCTGGTTGGAGCGCGCCGCTGCAGTGCGCACCGAGGTAGTCGCGGTGCCGCCGAGCTCCTTGATGCGCGGCAGGAGATTGGCCTCCGGGTCGGCTTCTAATGGGGAGAGCCCGTTTTCGTCGGTCACTTCAAGGGCATTGAAGACCAGCGAATTGTTCTGCCATTCAAGACCGTCGTTGCCACCGATTTTGAGCCGTTGCACTTGGGCTTGGCCGGAGCTGCTGAATCCGATAAGCAAGGCAGCTAATATGTATGTGGCGCGGAGCATAATCGTTCCTCTTCTTACTCGAAGAAAATTAGTCAATTTTCGTAGTCGTACGAGCACAAAATATATGCATTATTCGCGATTTTGGGCAGGCCTTAATAGGCCACAGGGACAATTCGCTGCGCGATTTCAGTCTGGGAATCACCTTCGATCTCGATTTGCACCAGATAAGTGCCCGGAGCGACGGTCGAACCTTCGTCGTCGCTCCCGTCCCAGGTGAAGTTATAGCGTTGTGCCAGACCGTCTTCGTTGGTCAATTCGTGGATTTTGCGGCCGGCCAGATCGTAGACCTGGACCTTGATCGGACGCGGTGTCACCAGCTTGAGTGCATCGAATTCGATGACCAATTCATCGCCGATACCATCGCCATTCGGCGTTAAGACGCTGGTTGAAAAGGCGATATTGGCCAATAGTAGGCCGTTGATGGGGAGCTGGACTGAGACCGATTCGCTGGTGACATTGCTGTTGGCATCGCCCTTTTCGACCAATTGGCGCACATCGCTGCCAAGTTTGCTATTGCCCAAAAAGAGGTCAAAGCGGGTCTGGTTCTGGTAGATGGTGCTGCTGAAGGATAGCTCGACCAGTTCCGAACTGCGAACCATAACGGGTAAATCGAGAACGAAACCCTGCTCGGTAGGCGTGATTTGCGCGTCAATTTGCTCGTCGCCCAGGATCAGGCCCATAAAATCTACGGGCACCGAGGCATTCATGGTCAAGCGGTCAAAACCCTGCGAGCGCCCGCCAAAGGTCGGCAGGACGAAATAGGTGAAGTCCTCTTTGACGCCGGGGCTGACCTCGGCGGGAAAAACCTCGGCGCGGGTGGCCAGCGCGATCGGGTTCTCGACATTTAAATGTAGCGAGTTAACGGATGCCGCGACATTCGGGTCGTCAGAGACCAGGCGCAGGTCCAACTGGGCGTAGCGGCGTGGCGAGGGCGAACTGAAGAGCGTGCCGGATACGACATAGGGGTCGCTCCAGATGCTCCAGTCGCTGCCGACGGAGATCGATATTTCCGTCGGTCCGCGCAAACTTGATGGGGTTTTTTCCCATTTCCGCTTGGTGATTTCTTTGCCCTTCTTGTCAAAAAAATGAATTTCTTCGACGATCTCGTTGCCGGTGCGGCTGCGCACCTCGACCCTGGTGCCGGGTGGGGTGATAGCGTCCCATTCGACGGAGGTCAGGCCTTTGGTGTCCGTGAGGTCGAGGATTGGCGAGGTCATCTGCAATTCGGCGGGGAAACCCTGCCCGTAGATCTGGAACTCGCTGATCAGCGCGAAGCTGCGATAGGTGCCGTGGGTGCCGGCGCGGTCGCCGCCATTGCGGGTGGACGGGAAAAATTGCTTGATGTAGCGGATTTTCTGCAGGTCGAATTCGTGGTCGAAGTTGCGAATTGAAGTTTCGTTGAGCGGGCTGTCGTCGACAAAGGCCAATTCTTCGAAACGCAGTGTGCCGTCGGGGGCGATCGAACCATCGGAACCCAGGAGTTGGTACCAGAAGAAGTTGGCATACCTGCTGCGAATACCCGACGGTGCCCCGGCCGGTTCGCCGATGATGCGGACTTGGTCGACCCAATAATGGGCTCCGAGGTCGAAAATAATACGGTTGAAGATATCGAAGCCGGTCTGGGTTTGGTGGTAGGTCTGCATGGCCCAATTGGTGACGATATCGCCATCGACCATGTTTTCCGCCCCCGCGAGCACCTGTTGTAGGTCGGTTATCAATTCGATGCTGCCGCCGCGCTGGATCATCCCCATTGAGATATTGTCGCCGATGGCAGAGATTGAGATGTCGGCGATGCCGGCTCCTTCGACGAATTCTTCTATTTCGACGCGGATCACGCGCACTAGACCGGAAGCTTCTTTTAAATCCCCACCACTGCTTTCGGCGGCCCCGGCGTAACCCAAACCCAACGAGCGCAGGCGGGGATTTAGGACAAGGCGGTGCTCGTTGTTAAAGCCGACTTTGCGGGAGAGATTGTAGGCGAGGGTGCCGTCAACGGGTACTAACGCGTTGGTGAAAAACTGATCGCCGCCGGACATCAGTATATTGAAGAATTTGAAGGGCGGAGCCGCTTGGTCAAAGGTGATGACGATCTCGGAAGCGGTGACCAAGCGGCCTAAATCCAGTTCTATCCAGGCATTTTCAAGACCCTCGGCTGGATTGGGAGACCAACTGGTTGACAGATTGCCGTCGAGGATATTAGCGGCGTCACGGCTGTTGGAGCCGACATTGCGGATGCCGCTGCCAAAATAGTCAGCGTTGCTGACGGCATTGATGTTTTTGCGCACGGATAGCGGTAGCACGGCCCCGTTTGGGGTCAGATCGATGGCGCCTACGGGATGTTTCCACTGCTGCCAAGCGGATCGGGTGTCGAAAGTGAGTTGTTCCGCTGCGAGGGGCAGAATCCCCGAGGTGGCCAGAGCCAATATAGCCAAGCGAGATATGCGTGCGATTCTCATAGCCGTGATCCTAGTTTCGTCAAGTACTGGACTATCGGTCTGCAGTCTCTGTTGCATGCTTTTGCAGTGCCACCTGTGGCTACCAAGCGTTCCGACGGGGAACAGGCTTTAATAGGCCAGACCTACGAGTAACGTGCGGTTTTCCGATCCGGTATCTGTTTCTATCGATAACCGTAATAGGTAGAGTCCGGGCGGTGCCATAGCACCTTCTTCGTTCCTACCATTCCAAGACACCTTTTGCGGGCCGTTGAGGACGCCGTTGTTTTGCAAATGGCGGATGGTGCGGCCTGAAAGATCGTATAAAGTCACGTCGATGGGCACCTGCGACAGGGCCCGCAATAGCACATAAGAGACTTGGAGCTCGTCGTTTACGCCGTCGCCGTTGGGGCTGAAGACGGGCGGGTTGGCTTGTAATTCGAGAACGAGTTCCTGGCGTAGTGCGCCTTGGATCGAAAGGCGGTTGGTCTGGGCAGCTGGCGTGGCGTCGCCGGGCACGACGGCTTGGCCTAGTTCGCCGGTCTGGCTGTCGAAGACTTTAGCGAAAAAGGTTGTGCCGTAAACGGTGACCAACGCATCAAAAGTCACGCGCAGGAGTTGGCCCGATTCGCTAACGCGGTCATTGTTCAGCCGAATCGTCAGGCTGCTTTCATTTTCACTGTCGATTTCACTGAAGGCAACGGGCACACCGTCTAGTTCAACGGATTGCACGGTCGCCTTAAATGGAGTTTGAATCTGCACTTGGTCGAAACCGTCGTTGGCGGAATCAAATTCCGAATGGATATAATAGTCAAAGGTATTGCTCTCGCCTAGGGTGACGGTCGCCGGCGTCACTTCTGCGGCCATCTCCTTGGCTAGGGTGGGGGTCGAATAATCAAAAGAAAAGGCGTCTACGAAGGCCGATTGGCGGGCATCATCAGAAGAAAAAAGCAGGCGGAACTGGAAGTATTGGCGATTACCTGGTGAGAGTAGGTCGCCGAAAAAATCTTCGTAGGGGGCCGACCACGGGCTCCACTCTTCGACATTGTCGACAATGTCGCCTTTGCTGGAGGAAGTTAGGTCGACATATTCTTCTTTTGCCTCGGGCGAGCCAATGGGTAGAATCGGCTCCTCCTGTCTATCCTCGCCTTCAAAAACTTCGGTCTTTCGATAATAGATTTTGGGATCCGGCACGCTGCCTGTGCGGGTTTGTAGCACGGCCTTCGTCAACGGGTCTATGCGGGTCTGCAGGCTGATTTTGCCGAAATTAGCTGCTTGGCCGAGATCGATGACCTCGGATAGATAATCGCCGGTCGGTGCGAAGCCGTCGCCGAAGACTTCTACTTCTTCAAGGATGAACTCCTGGCCCGAGCGGCTGATGAGGCGAATGAAGCGCACGAACTGCAGGGGGATCGTCACATCGATATCCGGTTCGTCCTGCTCGAGGTTCGAGCCTACTTGATTGATGTAGGCGACAGGTAAGCCCTCACGCAATTGCACCGGGGCGCCGTCGTGCACGAAGAGTTCGTAGGCGCGAAGGAAGGTTTCGCGATTACCTTGGAAGCGGATGCGGTTGATCGGCAAGATTGCACCCAAGTCGATAACCATTGAGGTGCCATCGGGGCGTCGTTCTCTCGTGACGCGCCAAAAAGTTTCGGCGTTGCCGTCGGTTAGCAGGCCGGTAAGATCTTCGCGTGCCTGCGGTGAGGAAATACTACCTCCTCGCCGTTTTAACGGGAGGTTGTCCACGGCATTGGTGGTCGAGTCAACTACGGCGGGCAATAGCACGGACTCGTCGGTGGTGAGTCCGGTGAGATTGCCCA
>JABHFS010000035.1 GCA_018672475.1 Gemmatimonadota bacterium
AAAAATCGTATGTTGGTTGGATCAAGCGCTACATTCTCTATCACGATAAAAGGCATCCCAGGGAAATGGGTGCCCGAGAAATTGAACGATATCTCAGCTATCTAGCCACAGAGAAAAAAGTGGCGGCCTCTACGCAGAATCAGGCATTCAATGCTCTACTCTTCTTGTATAAATCCGTGCTGGGTATTCAACTGGATGAAAAGATTCAAGCCGTGCGGGCAAAACGACCAGACCATCTGCCCACAGTACTGACTCAAGATGAGGCGCGCGTCGTCATCGAGACGATGTACGGTACGCCTAAATTACTAGTCCAATTGTTATATGGATGCGGATTACGACTGATGGAAAGTCTGCAACTACGCGTGAAAGATCTAGATTGGGGGTCAATCAAATTCTCATTCGTGACGCCAAAGGTATGAAAGACCGAATTACCATGCTACCTGCATCACTAAAGAATGGCCTACAACAACAACTCACACAAACGAAGGCGATCCATGAGGCTGATCTGGGCAAGGGGTGTGGGCGTGTGGCGCTGCCCTATGCGCTAGCTCGGAAGTATCCGAATGTGAATCGAGAGTGGGGGTGGCAGTATGTATTTCCGGCGACCAGGCAATATAGGGATAGGGAAACGGGTGAGCGGCGTCGGCACCACCTACATGAAAGTTGTGTGCAGAAGGCACTCCGAGCAGCGGTGGGCAAAACTCGGGTCACTAAACCGGTGCATTGCCACACCTTTCGCCATAGCTTCGCGACGCACCTGCTAGAAGCCGGTTACGATATCCGTACGATACAAGAGCTGTTGGGGCACAAGGATGTCAGTACAACAATGATCTATACACACGTACTTAATAAAGGAGGGTTGGCCGTCCGAAACCCGCTGGATGCGTAAAAATCGAGACGGGGCTATAAGTATTATTAATGAAAACAGGTCAACTTTTTCAGCCTTCCAAAATTCCTGTCACGTTGGCACATTAACGATAATCCCCCTTATCCGGCGTTAATATAACGCTCGATGCCATAGACCAAATTCGGATCGCAGCATCGCCTTACGTTGTCTGATGTAACAAGTGGCGACAAATACAGACTACGTAGCCTGCCAAGTCCCCAACCCCAAGCCACGCAAATCCGCCATCTCCCCCCGCTCCTCCGCCTCATAGAGCTCCCAAATCACCTGCAATCCTTCGAGACTACCAATCGAGTCGGTCAAAGGCGTCGCCCCAGTCTCGATGCAATCGACAAAGTGCGCCATCTCCAACTCGGTGTGTTTGGCATTTTTGGACTCCATTAGCACTTCTTCCTGCTGACGGCTGACTAGTTTACCGGCCTCGTGTTCTTCGGCCCGCGTATGCGCCATCAGTTTTCCCTGCGCCAAATCGATCTCCAGCATGCCCTGTTCGCAATGCGCATGAAAGGCATAGCCGAGCCGTGAACCCTGGGCACCCCAGGTACCGAAGTGATAACCGAGTGCCCCACTCTCGAATGCGATCGTCGCGTTGCTCGTGCCCTCCTTCTCCATCCAAGGCGTGCAGAGATTAGTGCCGTAGTGATTGCCGCGCACCGGCTGCCCAAGCATCCACAGCATCAAGTCGATATAGTGGCAGCCGTGGCTGAAAAACTGACCGCCGCCCAAGGTCGCAGCCGAATGCGCCCAGTGGCCTTCGGCATAGCGCGTAAGCTGTTCGGTCCAGATTGAAAGCTGGAATACTTCGCCATAGGCTTTGTTCTCGATCAGCTCTTTCATCTTGACCACCAAGGGATGAAAACGCATACAATAGGCGACCATCAGCACCAGCCCACGCTCTTTCGCCTCCGCGATCATCTCTATGCACTGCGCCTCACTATTGGCCATCGGCTTTTCGACCATCACGTGTTTGCCGGCGCGCAAACAGGCCATGGTCACTTCGTGGTGCAGATGGTGCGGCAGGACGACCAGCGCCGCATCGATATGTTCGAAAACCTGCTGATAGTCGGTCTCGATGATCGGGGCATTGTCCAACACTGCAGCCACTGCCTCGGCCTTGTCACGCTCAATGTCGACGACAGCCGCCACCTCAATGCGGTCGAGCACTTCCGCAAAGCGCGACGCGTGCGAACGAGCCATACCACCACAACCGATAATACCAATCCGTGTTTTACCCATATTTGCCCCTTTGTGAATCGGCACTGCGCCGAGTCTTATTCGATATATCCCAAATCCCTAAGCCGCTTCTCTAAAATCGCCGCCTCATCGGTCAACGTCTCCTGCCCCTGCATATTCTTATACGCCGAATCGTCAAGCAGTGCACCATAGCGCGTGCGATGGGCTTGCGGGTCTACACAGACTAGATCAGCGCCAGTATTCAGGTCACGCAGTACATATTCTGCCATCTGCTCATTTTCGCGATAGAAATGCTCACCATCACACAAACACCATTCGCGAATGCCTTTGTCGTCTTTGGCGATCTCATTTTCGTCGACCGCCGTGCGCGAGGTGACACGTGCGTGGTCCAATTGCAGGTTATTGGCACTGAGGAAACCGACGCCATACTGGCTATCTAATTCAGACAATACCCACCGGTCTGCAAAAGAATCACCTCCCCCCAGCCAGCTTCGCCCATAACCTTTATACTCTGTATCGATATCGGCCAACCCAGTGACTGTCGGCAACAAATCAATCGCAGAAACCGGCCCTGTCGTCGGAAACGAAAATCCACCGGGCACATGAGCCAACATCGGCACATGCACCACATTGGGATGCAGCCGATCGCCGTGCGCCATTACCTCGTCGCAAAAGCCTTCACCGTGATCGCCACAGATAAAGACCGCCCACTCGTCGAGATTCACCTTCTTCAATAATTCAACCAAGGAGAATTCGAGCACGTGGTTCACCGCCGCGTAATAATAGCGCAACGCCTCTTCCGTTTCGCCCTGCTCAACCAACGCCCGCAAATTCGGCATGCCGGGAATACCCGCCATGCCATAACCGCCATGCGTATACCAAAAGTGTAGAAACTTGAACTGCGGCCGGTCATCAGGCTCGATAAGGCGGGCGGACAGACGCTCCAAAGAGCCCAAGTGCTGACTGGATACTTCCTCGTCGACCGGACCGATATGGGGTTCAAAATCCAGGAAGCGGAAGACGTCCGCCCGTTCAGAAAAACCCTTGACGCTATATCCGGCCTCGGCAAAAATTTCGAAGAGATTGTCAATACCGGCGAACATCTTCAGATAGGTCTGACCGAAGAGCCCGTGTTCAAAGGGATAGAGCCCGGTAAAGAGTGAAGAGTGCGAAGGTCTAGTCGCCGGCGCAGTGACAAAATAGCGTTCGGCCAGCGCGTAATCTCGCGTCAGCAAATCAAATTTGGGCGTATTGAATAGCGCATTGGTGCGGCTCAGCGCATCGTAACGCCAACAATCGATTGAAATAACTAGAAATTTGTCGACCGACATCTACATCCCCCAATTAATCCATTAACCGCGCATTGTACTGCCGCGCGGTATGTCTATAATTTCCAAGTTGCTGCGCATCTAATGACGTGGATGCATACACATATACCGCATCGCCATAGGGATCGTATAATACGACCCCCTCCCGCCCGTCACCGCAGAGATCCGCCGCAAAACAGTGATACCACCCCATCCGGCCGCCAGTCGGCGGCGGTAGTTCGGCAAAGCGCACCACCTTGTTCCCGTGGCCATCAAAAAGCGCCGCCGGGCTATAGAGCAGATCCGCCTGCTCGCCCCCATACCAACGTATCGTTTCCATTCCCGTATTGTTGGGTGACTCGTCTACCACAAAACGACAGAGCACCTCGCCATCGCGCGAGACGATCATCACTTCGGGATTATGTCCATTATAGCGAATCGCCAACTCCCGCCCGGGCAAATCGCGGCGAAAATCCCCACAGCGCACCTCTTGGCCATGCGGCACCAATTCCTCGCCCAAGTGCAACACACGATTGCCCTGCGCATCCAGGATCTGGCCGCTGCCCGATATAATCGCCGCATGCCCACCAGCCCATTCTTCAACCAACACGCTATCCGCATTGTCTCCTAAGAAGGCCTGCCACAATACGCGCCCGTCGTGATCCAACCCATAATGCCCACCATTGACCTCGTCGCGGCCGTCCCCATCGAGATCTCCTACCGCCGGGATATACGCCGAGTGCCCCGGATAGCGGTATTCCTTATTGCGATAGTGCCACAACGCTTCGAGCCGATGGTTAAAGGCCAGGATATCATTGCCCACCTTGACGACAAAGTCCTGCGCCACCGGATGCCCCGAGAAATTGGCAATCATCAACCGCTGATGCACATAGTTGGGAATATGCGCCTCCCCATCCACATAGGCCGAACAACGCGCCAGTTCCTCCGGCATCGCCGAATGTTTTACCGCCCCCGTCGCACCATCTAAAATGACCAGGCGCACCCCCGCCAAATCCCACTTACTTGTACACTCCACCGCCGGATCAACCATAAAACAAATAACTTCCTGCCGCCCATCCTGGTCGATATCATAAATAGCTACCGGCCCCGGCCTATCGGGAGAAACCGTCTCCAGCATATCCTCCGCATCCGCATCCTGCACGCAGAATCCCTTATCCCCCACCGACCACAACATCTCCCCCTCTAGCGTAAATGCCCCGAGAAAACTCGGCTTGATCCCACCTAACGACTTATACACCAGGAAATCCATCCGCCCATCCCCGCTCAAATCGCCGATGCGGATATCCCCGCCGACCCGCCGACCGTCCTCGATACTGATACATTCCTCCGGCAAGAGGACCTTCTTATGCAACACTGCTTCGGACATGCTATGCTCGTTTTCTATGATAGAGCTTGATAAGAAATTACAATCGGTTCAAGCTAAGTGCGGGCGATGCGGACGGTGCGGTTTTGCGGTGCGTCTCCGGGTGTTTTTGGACCCCCGGGCCGTCGCCCCTCGGGGCGCCTTCGCGCCCACTCGCCCGGCCCTGCCCGACCAGACCCTCTTACCCAACCACCACCCCGAAAAATACCCTGCGTCGCACTGCAAAACCGGCCCTCGGAAACTTGGGCAGTACCGACTAAAACCCGTAAGCCATTGATGACATCCATCTATAATGCTAGAGACCCTGGATTTAAGTACTATCTCAAATAATTCAGGGTTGTCTGAAGATATATACTTCCACCCTTCAAACATTACAGAGCTACAGAAGGATTTATTAATGTCCAGCCCCAATCTATATGACTAAGTATCAAAGGGCTGGGCGAGGGTATTCCCGCAGCGGATTTCGACATGCTCATTTTACAGGATTGTAAAATGGGCATGTCGCCTCGGAGCCGAGCAGGGATGGTCGGCGAGCTCCCGAAGGGCGCGTATCGCGCAGCGATGCGTGCATGAGCAAGGGAATACCCTCGCCCAGCCCGTACGCACCAAGCCAGCCTATCAGGCGATCATAATACAAGAAGGCTTCACAATCTCCATCGGCTCACCCACCGCACTCAACTTCCCACTCCCCGCATCAATGCGAAACACCACCACATTCTCCCCCTTATCATCCGCTCCCATATTCGCACACAACAACAATCCCCCATCGGCGGTAATCGCCAAATTCTGCGCAAAATTCCCCAGACTCGGCGCGATCTCCACCAGCGTCAAACAGCCATCGGCGCCAATCGCATATACCGCGATGCTATCGTGCAGACGGTTCGAGCAATACAGAAAACATCCATCCGGAGTGATCTTGATATCCGCCGTATAACTCGTGTCAGAAAAATCATCCGGCAGCGTCGAAATCACCTGCAGCTCGATCAAAACGCCGGCGTCTTCGTCATGGCGATAGACATTGACTGAGTTAGCCAGTTCATTGTTGGCGTAGACATATCCGCCCTGCGGATGATAGGTGAAGTGACGCGGGCCGCCGCCGCCGATGGTGCGCACATAGGGCTGAGCGAGCGGTGTTAAGGTCGCCGATCCCGCGTCGAGACCATAACCGACGACCTGGTCCATACCGAGATCGCAGGCATACATGCTTTTTCCGCTCGGGCTAATTACCGCACAATGCGCGTGTGCGGCCTCTTGTCTATTGCCATCGACCATACTCCCGCCTTCATGCGGTATAAAAGAAGCCATCTCACCAAGCGCCCCATCGGCCTGCAGCGGGTACGAGCCGACACTGCCGGACGTATAATTGGCGACGACCGCCGTTTGGCCCGACGGGTCCACATCCACATAACAGGTAGTGGTGCCATTGGCCAATTGCTCATTGCGTTTTTTTATTTCGCCCGAGTCACCGACGATCTCAAAAGCGGCGACATAACCGGGATCGCTCTCGAAAGCACCCGGCACATGTGTCGAATAAAGTGTCTTGCGGTCGGGCGAAAGTGCGAGAAAAAATGGGTTTTCGATATCGGCATATTCCTGTAGCACCTGCAATGCACCCGTCTCAGCATTGAGTTTACAGGCGGTAATCGCACCGGCGTCACCTGCAGCACACGAGGTGATAAAAATTAAATGTTCTTCAGCCATAATCGACTCCATTCGTGGAAGATGATTTGTCTCGAGCAAGTAGTAAGCCCTTTTTGGCCGGTAGGGTCAAGTAGACAAGCATCAATGCCGGACTGGAACGACATCCCGCCCGTCTCTATATTCAGGCAACACTTTGTCGCCACTACCCAAAGAAACCCGCAGGCATATGCACAGCAATGAACGTTTGGCCGCATGCAGGACCTGGATGCAATCCCGGCACTACGACGCCCTGATCATCCCCACCAACGACCCCCATTTTTCGGAATACGTCGCCGAGCACTGGCAAGCCCGCCAATGGCTGTCGGGCTTCAGCGGCTCAGCTGGCACGGCGGTTATCACCGCCGACCAGGCGATCGTCAGTGTCGACTCCCGCTATTTCCTGCAAGCCGAAAAACAGTTGGCCCCAGGTTTCTCCGTGCTCAAGCAGCAAGCAGCCCATACAACCGGGTATCTCGACTGGATCGCCGATGAATTGCCGGCTGGCAGCACAGTCGCCATTGATGACAGACTCTGCTCCGTCAACGGCGTCACGGATATTGGCGCGCGGTTGGCGAAAAACGACATCGAATTACAGCTATGCGAGGACCCCTTCGTCCAGTTGTGGTCTGATCGCCCGCCCTTGCCCAACTCCGAGCTATTCGAACTCGACATCGCCTATAGCGGTGTCTCACGCAAAGACAAGCTGCAATCGTTGCGCGCCGCACTCGCCGGACGCGCCTTCTTGGCAACCGCCTTGGACGAGATCGCCTGGCTGCTCAACTTGCGCGGCAGCGACGTGGAGTTCAACCCCGTGTTCTACGCCTGGTTGCTCATTGAAGAAAAGCAGGCCACGCTATGTTGTGATAATCCCATGCCGCAAAACGTGCGCGATGCGCTGACAGCCGACGGCATCACATTGCGTCCCTATGCCGACATCACCGAGTTGCTCGACCGGGAAACACTGACCGTTCACTGCGACTGCGCCCTGCTGCCCGCGCAACTCGGCCAATACGCGGTCGACCTAGCTTCGCCGATCACATTGCAGAAAGCCATCAAAAACACGACCGAGTTGACCAATTTGCAGCAGGCGATGCTCAAAGACGCGCGGGCTTTGCAGGCCTTTTACCGCTGGCTGAAAAACGAATCTGAACAACGGACGCTAAGCGAATGGGATTGCGTCGAACAACTCGACACCTACCGGGCGCAGCAGGGTAACTATATCGGGCCGAGCTTCGCGGCGATCGTCGGTTCGCGGCAAAACGGTGCCATCGTGCATTACCACCCAACCGCCGAGCAATGCGACCCTGTCGCACCCGGCGTCTTGCTCATCGACTCTGGCGGACAATACCTCGAAGGCACTACCGATATCACTCGCACTATCTGCATCGGCGAACCGACGCCCGAACAACGCACGCACTACACGCTCGTATTGCAAGGGTTGATCGCACTAAGCGAGGCGGAATTCCCGCGCGGCACCACCGGCAACCAGATCGAGGTGCTCGCCCGCCATCCACTGTGGAAACGCGGTCTCAACTACGGGCACGGCACCGGCCACGGCGTCGGCTATTTGCTCAACGTGCACGAAGGACCACAGTCTTTCGGTAGGGGGGCGGCGGCAAAAAATATCGCCTTGCAACCCGGTATGCTGATCACCATCGAACCGGGATACTACGTGCCCGGAAGCCATGGCATCCGCAACGAGAATATGGTGGCGATTACCGAGGCCGAAAACGAGGGTTTCTTGCGCTTCACTACATTGACGGTGCATCCATTCGACACGGAGATGCTCGACGACGAATTATTGGACGAGCGCGAGCGGGCATGGCTCGCCCAGTACAACGCGCACTGCGCGGTCTTATTGGGCGAAGCCGCCGCCTAACGCAGAAAAAAACACCGCCGCCGGATCGAGCAGAAACTCGTCTCGGCTCGTGATATTACTGCAAAGCCCCGCAAAACTGCGATGTCTCCGGCGCCCGATAACAGACATCGAGTTCGGGCGTCGCCAAACGAACATGGCCACCGACCCGCGATTCGAGACAGCGTTCGAGCATCCCGCAGACCAAGAGCGTCCGCTGTACCGGATAAGGCGCCACGCCAGAGGCGAACATTTCTTCGGCCTTGGCCATCAAGCAGGCCGAATAGGTAACATTGGGTTGTGGCGGCAACAGGAATTGCGTCGAGAACACTTCGCCGCCGACCTGGGCAGCGAAGGTCCAATCACTCACCGCACCACTGAGCAACAATAACGTCGCCCGGGTACCGTCGTTGTATTCGATAAAATAGGCCGACGGATTCTCCACCAATTCCTGCAATGTGCCGTCGTGCGCCAGGTCCTGCGGCCGACCGTCCGTCAGCGCGATACCACTGCGCGAATCGGAGCGCGCCAGCGCCCCTTCGAGCAAACGCCGCGACCAACGACCGTCCTCGCCCGCTCGCCATACCTCGTCACCGTCGATAAGCTGCACCGCGGCGATGCCCGTCTCGCCGCCGCGCCGGCGTTCGAGCATGCACTGCATCGCCTCCAAGGCGTGGTAGTCCATCGCGTCCGACCCGCCGACGCCGATCATCAGCGCATCCTCTATCTCGCATTCCAGCGGCAGTTCCAAGGGCGGCAAGCGAAAAGTTACCGGCAGCGAAGAGCCGGCCAAGAGCGGAAACTGCAACTGCTCGGCCGCCGCCACCATTTTTTGCGCCTTGTCAAAGCTATAGGAGAGATGTTTGTCGTTGAAGATCGGCACGCTGCGCCCGCTGGCACGAAACACCTCGGTGATCTCGGTAAAAAACTCGTAGCGCGGGTAGAGCTTCTGGCCTTTTTCGTTGTCCGGATACTCGCCGTGTTCGGCGATCAGCAATACCGCATCGACCGCCAATTCACTACCGCCCAGACACACCGCCTCGGCAATGCTCGGATAAATGGTAAAGCCGTGTTTTTTGGCCCGCCGCAGACTTAAGTCTTCTCCCTCTACAGGTGACTGGTCGACATATACGCCGACGATATCCATCTCTGGACGATGCCACTTGCCGTCACACGGATAGCCGTTCAAAAAACGTTCGCCCATATGATTGGCGTGATTGCGCCAGCCCCAGACCGTCGTGATCAGGGCGATTTTCTTGCGTTTACGCTCTGCCATTACGTCCTCCGAAAGGTCGATGCCTCATCGACCTGGTATTGAATATCCAAGTGCGGCGTAACCAGCTTTTTTTCGTCCTGCCACAGCGACTCGACCCCGGCGGCGGTAAGCCCAGTCGTCAACAATGTGCGTTCGATGGGATAAGGCGGCTGTCTGGTCAACATCATCTGCTCGATATGGTGGCACAACGGGTTAAAAAAGTTGGGCTGCATTTCGTGACCAGCGCCAAGATAAAAAAGCAGCGAAAAAGGGTCGGCCCGATCTTTAATCCGCGCCGCGACCGTCATCTCCTTTACCAGCCCCGGCATTAGCAGCATGGTGGCGCGCAAACCGTCGGCGTACTCGATCTGATAAGCCACCGGATCCCTATCCAGCAAACCCGGCAAATCCTCCCGCTCTGGATAGGTGTGGCGATTGCTCTCGTCAGCAGGTTTCAGGTTCAGGCTGCGACACAGACAAGCCTCGAAGAGTGCTGGATCCCACGCGCCGTCGTCGAGCGCCCGCCATACGCTGTCACCGCGCAACCCCTTAACCGACACCACACCCGTTTCACCGCCCCGGCGCCGCTCCGCCAATGATTGCAGGGCTTCTATCGAATGAATGCAATAGCTGTCGATATTACCCACACCGATGACGAGCATCTCTTCGACCTCGGCTTGCCAAGGCAGATCGACCGACGGTATACGTCGAGACACCGGCAGCGAGGAACCCGCCATAAACGGAAAATTCAGCTCGCGGCTGATATCGAACATTTCTCGCGCGCAATCCCAATTCCAGGAAAGGTGCTTGTCGCAAAAGACCGGCACGCTGCGGCCACTATTGCGAAAGACCTCGACGGTCTGCTGAAAAAACTCATAGCGCGGATAGAGCATCTGGCCTTTTTCGTTGACCGGGTAATCCCCGTGCTCGGCGATCAGCAAGACCCCGTCGACGGCCAGTTCGTCGCCGCCCAAGGTCAGTGCCTCGGCGATAGTCGAACACATCTTCAAGTCCGGGTGGCGTTCGACGCGTTCGCGACTAAGGTCGGACTCGGGAAACTGATCGACATAGAGCGAGACAATGTCCAACTGCGGATGGTGCCAACCACTTTCCCAGCCATAACCGCCCAGCAACCGGTCGACGATATTCTGCCCGTGCGAATACCGGCGGTATTCGGTCACCAACGCGGCAATTTTTGGCCGTTTGGCCGTAGATTTATTTTGTGCTGCCATAATTCCCCGATTAATGGGTGGACCAACCGCCATCGACGGCGCATCGACTGGCCTGTTATAAACGAAGAAGCCTCCAAGCACAACCACAAGACCGACGCGACAACGCGAACATCAGCCATTGCGGTTAGTCCACTATTGCGCCGAGAGCCAATCGAGACAACGCTGCGTATTCTGGTTCATGTAGATCGGATAAGTGTCGCCGTCAACAGCCGGATTGTACGTATAGAGAATCGCACGGCGACCGGTGTCGGTCCGGTTGCGGAAGGAATGATGCGCGGTATAGCAGCTGAAAATCACCAGACTACCGGCAAGCCCCGGCGCGTCCACCGAGATGCTCGGATCATCAATTGCCTCTTGAATGTGCCGCGGATGATCGTTGTCACGCGGCATTAAACCCTGCTTGTGACTACCCGGCACAAAGCGTAAGCAGCCATTTTCCGCCGTCGCGTCGTCGAGCAAGAGCGTCACGGTGACTAACCGATCCGTATGTGCCTGCCAATAGGCGTAGTCCTGGTGCAAAGGATAGTGAGAGCCGATAAACGGCGGCTTGTAGTTTAGCTTGTCCTCAAAGAGAAAGACCTCTTCGCCGAATATTTCGGCGACGGGACCGGTCATGCGGCGATCGTAGACGAGATCCCCCAGCGCGGGTACGACATCGATGATCGGTTCGATCTTGCGCACAACCGGCTGTGCGTCTATTTGTTCCGACTCGATCTGCAGGCGGGGGTTATCCGGAAGGACCGGGCCGGATTGCGCCAATAACTCGTCGGCGGCCCGACGTAGCGCGTCGAGTTCGGATTCGGTAAACGCAGGCTCGAGTACGACGAAGCCGTTTTCGTCGTAGAAGGTGACCTGTTCGGGACTTAGGCTGGGGGTAGACGTACTATTGTTCACGGACGACCTCGTATTTTGGCGTAGGTTCTATTTTATCGGAAATCTACATAAAAAAAGGGCCGCGCAACACCAACCCCAATATAAATAAATAAACCTTTCTATTTAGCGGTCTGACCGTCGCCTTTTAGCAGGGCAAATGCCCAAAAATTCACGCGTCGAAATAACTCAGCCGATCGCCTTCAGCCACCCATAACTCCTCGAACATCTTGCGTATGTCCGGCAGCGAAACCGTCGCGGCAGTCAAAGGATCCAAGGCACAGGCGTGAAACGCCGCCTCCTTGTCGCGGTCGAGCGCAGCACGCACCGCCAATTCCTGCACCGCGATATTCGTCATATTCAGCGCCGCGCACTGCGGCGGCAATTCGCCGACGAAGGTCGGATGCACGCCCTCACTATCGGCTAAACAAGGCACCTCGACGCAACAACGCGCGGGCAGATTGCTGATCGAGCCGTGGTTCATCACATTGCCGTTGAAGGCGAAAGGCACGCCCGTCATGCGCGATTCGATGATCATCGACGCGTATTCGTGCGAGGCCTTCATCGGCGGGATAACTACATTGTCGTCGTCATCGACGCCCGAATCCTTCATCCAGTCGCGCTTGCGCGTATTCTTCATCGACACCGCCTTGCGATCGCCCACCCCATAATACTCGCGCAATGCCTCGGTCCGCTGAAAATACGGCAGATACTCGGCGTTGTGCCGCGTACTCTCCGTCACGAAATAACCGAATTGCCGCATCATCTCGACGCGGACCCGGTCTTCGGCGAAACTCTCGTGCGTCTCGACGGCCTCGCGCAATTTCGGATAGAGATCCTCGTTGCCGTGCCGCAGGCGCAAGACCCAAGCCTGGTGGTTGATACCCGCGACCAGATAGCTGACATCATCGTAATCGACGCCGACGCCTTGCGCCAATTTCTTGGTTGTGCCCTGCACACTGTGGCACAGGCCCACATTCTGAATCGACGAGCCGACCGAATGCAGCCAGGTCAGCATGCACATCGGATTGGTGTAATTGAGCATCAGCGCGTCGGGACAGAAGCGCTCCATATCCATGGCAAAGCGCAAATGCTCGTCGGCCGTGCGCAGAAAACGGAAGACGCCACCGACGCCGATGGTATCGGCCACCGTCTGTTGCACGCCGTATTTGAGCGGAATCTCCACCTCGGACCTGTAGGGCTCGCCCCAATAAGCAGCCCCACCGATCGAGACAGCCGTCACCACGCAATCGGCGCCCGACAGTAAGTCTTTGCGATTAGTACTCGCGATTACCTTTCCCGGCAGGTTGTGCCCGTCAATCGCCCGCTGCACATAGTCCTTTACCTGGCCCAAGCGGGTTTTGGAGATATCGCATAGGGCGATCGTCGAATCTTTGAGCGATTCCCGCGCCAGAATGTCGATCGACAACCTGCCGCCGAAACCGCTACCCGCCCCGATAATTACTATTTTTGCCATTTGTCGCTCCTATCTGAAACCCACCGCCCATACCAGGCCGGCGAGTATTTGAACTCGCAATGAACATCAACACCCTGATAGCAATTTTCTATGTGCAACGTAGCTGCGCTTTTGAACTCTTGGCTCGTCTTCTGCCCCTTCTTTTTTGCTATGAAACATCTATCTCAGGCATGTGTGGGCAAAACGATAGCAAGTCTTAGGCGCCACTTGATCGCAGGCGCGGAAAACCCTT
Organism: Gemmatimonadota bacterium; assembly: GCA_018672475.1. Lineage (GTDB taxonomy): Bacteria > Latescibacterota > UBA2968 > UBA8231 > UBA8231. The sequence goes on from JABHFS010000035.1 coordinate 13,391, forward strand.
TTATACCCTTATGATACACAGAGCGGAAAATAACAAACTTTATCGCGGCCGACAGACTCCACGACGTCACCGACAGTATGCAACGCCTCTCCTTACGGAACTAACACCCTAAAATATTTGACGCCATGTTGAATACAATCCGCGTTCTCAGTTACAATATCCATCACGGTGCAGGCATGGACGGCGCCACCGACCTTGCACGACTGGCCAATATCATCGCCGCCATCGCGCCCGATATCGTATCCCTGCAAGAAGTCGACTGCGGGATGCCGCGCACAGCTAAGGTCGACCAACTGCGCGAACTGGCGGAGCAGACGCAGATGAGCGGACTGTTCGGCTGTGCCATCGACCGCCGGGAAGACGGCCAATACGGCAACGCCATCCTGGCGCGTTTCCCCGTGCGGCAGGTCGGGAACTACCCACTGCCGGGCGAACCGCGCGCGGTCCTGGCCGCGGAAGTGGATTTATCGTCGCTTTACGGCATCGAGACGACCGTGCTCTTTATGGCCACGCACCTCGACACGCAATCCGCTCCCCGCATGGCCTCGATTCCCCTAATTGAAGCGGCACTCGCGGCCCACTCCGGACAGCCGGCGATTCTGGCGGGCGATTTTAACGCCGTGCCGGAAAGCCCCACGCTCGCCGCACTCGGACAGACCTGGACCTCTACGACCGCTGACCGCGAGTTGCCCACTTTTCCGGACGAGGACCACCGACAGATCGACTATATCCTACTGCGCCCTGCCGCTCGCTGGCGCGTTGTTTCGGTAAAGGTGGCGGACGAAAAGATCGCTTCGGACCACTTGCCAATTTTCGCCGATTTGGAACTACTACCGGACACCACGCAGACGTGACCTATTTCAAGAAACTGTGAACCGCGATGAGCCTGACGACGCATTATACTAGACTGTGCGCCACGCGTATGGCGAATTCGGCCGCACCGAGCACCTAGATTATGTGCTGCACGAAGAGGGGCATATCATATTGTGGGAACGAGCAAACGAATTTCTTGATAAAGACCTGAAATAAAAACATACAATAGATCCATTTTACCGCAGCGATATATTTCACCCGGAGATCCGCAATATATGACAACCAGTACACCAGCCCCACTGCAAGCAGGAGTCGCCAAAGTCGACATCACCCGCACCGACTCCACGACGACCACCGATCCGCTCTACGCCAATATCGACGCGGCCACGATCAACGACCGCCTCTACGTCAAAGCGCTGATCCTAAAGCAAGACGACACCACCGCCGTGCTCATCACCGTCGACGCCGTGGCGATCGCCGAGATCGGCACCATCCGCGACGACTACCTGGCCAATGTGCGCACACAATTGCACGCCAACCTGCAAATCGAGGCGTCGAGCGTGCTGATCAACGCCAGTCATTGCCACGGCGTCGTGTGCAGCGACATTGTCGAACGCACGGTCGAGGCGGTCAAAAAAGCTGCGCAGAATATGGTGCCGGTCAAGATCGGCGCCGGCACCGGCCACGAAGACCGCATCATGGAAAACCGCCGTCTGCCACTGAAAAATGGCGGGGAGGCGGATGTGCGCCACGCCTATTCAATGCCCCCAGACGACGAAGTCACTGGTGTCGGACCGGTCGATCCGGAAATCGGCATCCTCAAGCTGGAGCGGGAAAACGGTCAAACCTTCGCCATCGTCTACAACTTCGCCTGCCACCCCATACAGGGCGTGCCCTCAGGCGGCAATACCGCCGATCTTAGCGGCTTCGCCAGTAAGGTGATCGAAGACTGCTCGGACGAGGGCACCGTCGCTCTCTTTCTGCAGGGCTGTGCAGGAGATATCAACCCCGTCCGCTATAAAGACGTTGACCAGCCCCGGGACGCCGAGCCGCTGGGTAATCTGCTCGGCTTGAGCACCCTGCGAGCCTTGCGCGACATCCCCAGCAAAAAAGGCGCAACGCTGAAGATCATCAACGAAAGCCTGGCGCTGCCTCGGGCCGACCTGCAACAATCCATTGTCGAGCTACAAGAAAAACAACAGCAATTACTGGAATCATTAAACGGCACCACCCTCAACCTGAAAACCTTCCTACCATTAATGGTGAAATACCACCTGGCTCCCGAATCTCCGTCGTATTATTCCCATCGCTATATGCACGAAGAAAAAACCGGCCGCAACCACTTGGCCAAATTCGACGCCGACAATCGCCACAATATGAACCAGTATATCGAGAATATTCACACGATGGAAAAAATAACGCGGGTGCAGGAAAACTTGCGTCTACTGCAGATGCACCAGGCGCAGAACGATGCCGCCGGCGAAGACACCCTCAAGGTCGAATTGCTCGGACTGCGGATCGGAGATTTTGTGCTGACTACTTTTCCGGGCGAGTTGTCAGTGCAGACGGGGCTCAGCCTAAAAAAGGCTTCACCGCACCCGTTGACCTTTGTCGCCGGTGTCACCAACGGCTATATCTATTATACCCCGACGGCAAAACAGCTTGAGAATCGCGGCGGCGCGCAGGAAGACAGCGACTGCCTGCTGGCACCGGAATGGCAGGAACTATACGAGAATAAGGCGGTCGAGATCCTGCAAAAGCTATAGGCCACTCCCCAACGCCCGCAGTCAATACAATTCAGACCGTGCCCGATCAGCCGTGCGAACACGATTCCCGCGCCATTTACAACTGCTCTTCGGTGTTCGCCGCTTACAACAACCCGTTGTGCCGCAACAGCGCTTCGGTGCTCGGCTCCCGACCGCGGAACTCCCGATATAAATCCATCGGGTGCTTGCCACCGCCCTGCGACAGGATCGTATCGCGCAGTTTATGCCCCGCCGACTGCACGGCCTGCTCATCGTCTAGCCCGGCCTCTTCAAACGCGCCGAACGCGTCGGCGCTCAAGACCTCCGACCACTTATAACTGTAATAACCGGCCGCGTAACCGCCCGAGAAAATATGCGAAAAAGAGCACAGAAAGCGATCCTCCTGCAACGGCGGTAAAACAGACATCTTAGCACTCACTCGGCGCTCCATGTCAAACGCCGTCTCGGCCCCGTCCGGATCGTGCACCGAGTGCAATAACATATCCATACGACCGAGCGACAACTGGCGCATCATCATCGAGCCGGCCATAAAGGTGCGCGCGGCGACGATCTTGTCGAATAAGTCATCGGGCAACGGCTCGCCCGTCTCGACATGAGCGGTCATACCGATGAGCGTCGGCTTGTGATAACACCAATTCTCCATAAACTGGCTGGCGATCTCTACCGCGTCCCACTCGACCCCGCCCAAACCCGCGACTTCGGCGTAATCCACCGTCGTCAGCATGCCCTGTAACCCGTGGCCGAATTCGTGGAACAGGGTCTCCACCTCGCGAAAACTCATCAATGATGGCGTATCGCCCACCGGCGGCGTGCCATTACACACCAGATGCACCACGGGCAAGTGCAAGCCGCCATCGAGCCAACGTCGGGACAGACAGTCGTTCATCCACGCGCCGCCGCGTTTTTCGGCCGGGCGCGAATAGGGGTCGAGATAGAACGACGCAATGCGCTGTCCGTCGCACGATACCTTGAAAAACTGCACATCCTCGTGCCATTTGTGCGCATCTTCGTCGTCGGCGCGCTGAATCTCGATGCCGAATAAACGCTCCGCCAACCCGAACACCCCGTCGAGCACCTTGCCCAGCGGGAAATACGGACGCAATTGGTCATCGGTATAATCGAATTTCTGCTCGCGCAATCGCTCCGACCAAAACGATACGTCCCAGCGCGCCAGCGGCTCCTGCTGGCCATTTTCGCTAGCCAGTGCCTGCAAGGCCTCGAAGTCCCTCTGCATATGCGCTTGCGAAGCCGCCTGCAATTCCTCCGTCATCCGCTCAACGGCCGAGGCGTCGGGCGCCATCTTCGAATCCAGGCTCCACTGCGCATAATCCGCAAAACCCAATAACCCGGCCTGTTCCTTGCGCAACTTCAGTATCCGGGCGACCAGATCACTATTATCGAACTCGCCGGTCGATGCGACCTGCACATAGGCTTTATACACCTGCTCGCGCTGCTCGCGCCCCCGGTGGTGTTGTATAAAGGGTTGATAACTCGGCAGGTCCAAGGTGATCCGCCACGGGCCTTCCTCAGGCGTGGCCTCGCTGCCTTCATTAGCCTGCGCATAGGACTGGGCGGCGACTTGCCGCAAGCTATTGGGCCAGCCCTCCGTATACGCCTTGCCCTCGACAATCAGCTCGAAGGCCTTGGTCGAATCCAGCACGTGATTGGAATAATCGGTGCCGATCTGCGAAAGTTCGGCCTCGATCGCGTTAAAGCGATCCTTCGTCTCGCCGGTCAACCCCACACCTGCGTGTTCGGCGGCGCGAATCTGCAATTCGACACAGCGCCGCTGCGCCCCATCTAACTTTTCCCACTCCGCCCCGTCGCGCATTGCCACCAAGCCCTCGTAGATCGGACGGCTCTGCTCGGCCCGTAAACCGAACGCGACGACTTCCCCCAATACCTCCTCGTGCGCCTCGCGTAAATCATCCGCGTTGCACACGCTCAGCAAATGCGCCACCGGCCCCCACGCATATTCAAAAGGCACGTCCAATTTTTCGAGCGGCTTGAGCAGGCCATCCCACGTCGGCGTGATGTTTTCTTCTAGCACCGCGATGCTCTTTTCCGCCTCCGCCAATACCTGTCGCACCCCCACCACAATATGCTCCGCCGCGACCTCGTCATACCGCGGCAATCCTTCGTTTACCAAAAGCGGATTGTTTTCGAGCGACATAATCTCTCCTTTTACCTCATGTGCAATTATCAATAATGGCCTATAGCAGCCGCAGTGTTCTATTGTCGATTAGATGATATAAAATGCAGCGATAGGTTTAACCTTGTAAAGAGCAGTCTGCAAGAGCAAATAGCGACATAGGTAACCTGGGGATCTATGCGATTTATTTTGAATAATTCTTGAACGTTCCGACGGTAGGTAGAGCGAAGGAGACTCCCCTCGACCTGACCGTTCGCTCCCAAGCTTAACCGTCAACCTATGCGCATCCGCCGCTGATAATAGGGCAAGAGAAAAAACACCAGCAATGCCCCGGCCAGCGCCACCGCCGCCAAAGGCCACCCGTGCCCTTGCGCGACCAAAATCGGTGTCAGCGTGACCATCACCACCTCGATGGGACCAAAACCCAAATAGGCCAGGGCAAAATCGTCGAGCAAATGCGACTCGCCCTCCGGGTCGACCGTGCGCAAAAGCGCGATCGCCATCGCCATCACGCCATTGGTCCAACCCCAAGTGTAAAGCGACTTCTCGAACCACAGTTCGCCAAAGGCCCGCGGCCCCCAAAAGCGAAAGAGCAACCAGTTGACCCCGATGCCGCACGCCAATAACGCACCGAGTGGATAGGCGTATTCGACTAGGATCGCAATATTGATTGAAGCAATGCCGAAGATTACCAGAAAATCGGTACTCGTGCCCCCCACCCGTACCATCGTCTTCGCGTCTATATAATGGTAAATTCCCAACCAGCTCAGAATCCGCTTTAGCCCAACCGCCACCAGAAATGCCCCGCAAAACGTCGGCAGGCGATAATGGCTCAGCAAACTACTCGAACCCTGTGAGAGCCAATAACCGATCAAGGCGACTGCCGCAACCAACCCCAAATGCAAAGCGAGAGGGTCGATGGTATTCGCCGAGACCGTCTCCTGGCCAATAGGACGACGTTCACCGACGGGCACCAACCCAGTACGCAAACTCTGTGGCAACTCATCGAAACGCGCAACAAAGCGGGTAGCCCCCCGTTGTGCGCCCCATTTGATCCAGGCCATGCCGCCGACAATCGACGCCAAAATGCCGACGGTCGCCGAAGTCATCGCCAACGGGCCGGCCGCCGGCCAACCCAATTCGCCGAAGGATGCGCCAATGGCGGCGGCGGTGCCGTGGCCACCGACAAAACCAGCGGCCAGGATCGCGCCAAAACCAGGATGCAGATCGGACCAAATCGCGCTCAATACTCCCATCGCCAAAGCCAGCCCAAGACCCCATTGTAGCAAAATAACGACGGTGGAATACGCAAAAAGCTCGGCGACGTTCCGGCCCACCGCACGCCGGGGGCCGCTGGCCGCGCTAAAGGGCAGGGTCACAAAAATCAGCGCGATCAGAATACCGGGATAAGAGGCGATGCTAGTGGAAAAAGGCAGCCAGCCCAAACCACTGGCCCCCAACACCAAACCCAAACCGCCGCCGATGACATTGGCGGGCAAAAAGAGTTTTTGCACTGCGCGCAGCCGGGCGCGCAGGACCTGTCCGACGAGCAGCAGCAGAGAGGCCAGACCGATATCAACGAATAGAGTCCAGGGGGTAAATTCCATATCAGATGCGCGGCATCACATTGCCGCCGCAAACCGGCAGATAACAACCGCTGATAAACTGAGCCATATCCGACGCCAAAAAGACGACGGCGTTGGCGATGTCTTGATCTTCGCCACGGCGACCGAGCGGCACGCTTTTGATATAACCGCTGTCGTCGGCTGGTTGGTCGCGGAACTTATCGCTGATCATCCAACCCGGTGCCACCTGGTTGACAGTGATATTGTGGCCGCCGATCTCCTCGGCCAACACCCGCAGCAAGCGGTCTTGCCCGGCCTTGCCGCTGATATAGGCCGACTGGTTCGGTTTGCACTGCATCGTGCATTCGGTATTTATCGCGATCACTCGTCCGGCCTCCTTGGCGATCATCGCCGGCACAAACGCCTTAGCCATCAATAAATTGTGTATCACGCAGGTGTCGAACTGGCTCTGGTAATCGGCTTCGTCCTGCTCTAAGACCGAGACCCATTTATACTGGTGCACCGCGTTATTGACGATGATGTCGGCATCGCCCAACTCGTCTTGCACCCTGTCGCGCATGGCAAAAACCGAGCCCTTGTCGCTAACATCCGCCTGCACTACAATCGCCCGTCCACCACCGGCGACGATCTCTTCTTTCACGGCCTTGGCCTTCGCCTCGTTCTTGTAATAATGCAGGGCCACCGCCGCTCCGGCTTGGGCTAGCGTGCGACTAATCACCCGCCCGAGTTCGCCGCTAGCGCCGGTCACCACCGCGACCTGCCCCGATAAATCCATGCCGATCATCGTTGTCTCCTTTTATATCGCCAACTGGCCGCGCGCCTGTTCAATGGGAATATCCCGGCGCTGACGGTCGAGAAAAATACTGGTATGGTTATAACCGGCAGCACTAATATGATCGAGCGCGTCCTCGTAGTTCGCCGCCACCCGCACCGGATCGTGCGCATCGGCACCCATGACCACCGGAATGCCGCGCTCGCACATCTCAGCGAGCATCTGCGGGCCTGGGTTCATTTCAGGATACCGTTTATTCAGTCCCGAGGTATTTATTTCCATCGCCGTGTCCGTCGCCGCTATGCGATCGAGACAACGCCGAATATCCCCCATCACCTGACCAGTATCCCAACCGGCCGGATCGGAGTTTTTTATTAAATCCGGATGTGCGATGGTATCGAAGAAACCGGTCTCCGCCGCCATCGCCAGGTGCTCAAAATAGGTCGCCGCAAGAGCGGCGGTGTCATCGGTGCCAAAGCGCGCTATATAGTCGGGAAGTTGCGGATGCACCGAACCGAGCACATGGTGAAAGTCCGCCATGCCAAGCAGGGTTTCTATCCACGGCTCCATACCGGGTACATAGTCGCATTCGATGCCGAGCCGGATATCCACCCGACCGGCCCACGCCTCTCGCGCCCGTTCGACCAGCGCCACATACTGCGGAAACTCCGCCACGCTCATCCGCACCCCCTGTGACCAGCCGTCATTGCACGGATTGTGGCACGTGACGACGATCCCGGCCAGCCCGCGCCGTTCGGCTATCGCGGCGTATTCTTCCGGTTCGCCGATGGCGTGTTTGCACAGCGGCGTGTGCATATGCATTTCATAGAGCATAAACTTCCCGTCTGTTATTAATCCACAAAGCGCGCGCGCCGCTCGCCCACATATTCGATATAAGTCGGTGCCGCGCACAAAACTTGCAAAACTTGCTGTTCCTCGTCGCTCAAACCGGGGTCGGTGACCACGGAGAGGTTATTCTTCAGTTGCGCTACATCATCCGCACCGATCAGCGAAGTGGTGACCTCTGCGACCGAGAGATTCCACTTGAGCGCCACGCGCGACAACAGGTCGCGATCGCCGATACCCACTTCCTCGCCCATCGCGAAGAGCCGGCCCTTTTGGAAGACCTCGCGAGTAATAACGGCCAACCCGCGTTGCGCAGCGGTCGGCAGTACGTTTTCTAACGCCCCGTCGTCGGCAAAGTTGAAGTTCATCGCCAGCGCGTCGAAACAACCCCCGTTCGCTTGCGCCAAGTAGGTGCGCCCACCGGAAAAATTATCGGCACTAGCGAAGCGGATCAGCCCCTCGCGTTTCAACTCGGCGACGTTATACCGCATTTTATCAATATAATCGAGGTCGGCGTCGAGCGCAGACTGCAAGAAGGGGAAGTTTAAAAAATCGATATGCTCGCGACCCATCAAAGCCAATATGCGCTGCACCTCGGCTTTCAGCAGGGCATAATCCCCCATCTTTTGGTTATTGGGGTCATAACCGTAGCCCATGCCCTCGGGGCGCGTCTGTATATAGATCTCGTAGGGCGGCGGGACTTCTTTGAGGTTGCGCCCCAGCGCCTCTTTCTCCGGGTCGATCGTCACGTCAAAAAAGTTTACGCCGTATTCATAGGCTGTGCGTAAAAGCGCGCGCCGTTTCTCGCTGCCATAGCCCTGGCCCTGATAGCCCGGTTTGACCGCGCTCTTGAAATCCTCGTTGAAACCGCGCGAACTGCCATCGGGCAGGTATTCATGACCACCCAGGCCGATCGCCGACAGTTCGATCGCCAGTTTTTCGACTCTATTGTATATCACCGTATCATCGCCGTATATGCGGCGCTTCCATCACCGCCCGCTCATCTTCTTCCATATCCTCCATATAGTCCTGGTAGGCCACCTCGTGAGGACCGCTGCCATAGGCCAAAGTACCTGGGCTGAATTTATAGAGCAGCGCCCGCCGCTGGTGTTGGGCCGTCCACGGCAGCGTGCCGTGCGTCAGGGTCTCGGTGAAGATCACCGCGTCGCCGGCCTTGCCATTGAGCTCAATTACCTGTTCGCGATGGTCTTCCCACAGGTGCATGCTTTTGGGCAAGGGCAGATTCGCCTTATGGCTGCCCGGCACCACGCATACGCCACCGTCACCCGGTCCCTCGTCGGCCAACAGATACTCAATCACAGTCAATCCAGTGTAGATGCGGTCATTCTTGTAGAAATAAACTTCCGAAAGATCCATCCGATCGGCGCCGCCGCCGTGCAGCGTACAGCCCTCACCACCGGCGTCCATCGCGATCAAGCCCGGCCCGTGGTCGAGGCGATAGCCCGTGCCGAGAATGCCTTCAAGCACTGGTTTCACTGTCGGGTGGACCAGCAGTTTGCGAAAGGGTTCGCACCAAGGCCTTTGCCAAGCAAGCATATTACCCATGTCGTTGCGCCGGGAGGTGCCCGCCAGGGTCTTCGAATCGCCAGCGGTCGACTCGGCCAAGGGTTCCAATGTTTCGATATGCTGGTCAATGCCCGCATTGAGCGCTTGCAATTCCTCGGCACTCAGCACGTCCCGAAGCAGCAAATAGCCGGTCAAGTCAAAGAGATACTTCTGTTCTTTATTCATGTATTCCCCTTTCGAAGCGCAATTCAATCTGCTATAATGGAGGTCAGAAATACAGTAGAACGCATATTCAGTCCCACAACATAAGGAACCATTGCCATGAGCGAAATCGCCAAAACCAAGCCCTTTCCAGCCCTCACCCCGGCCCAACGCCTGCATATCGAAATCTACGGCTATGTCATCGTCCCCGACGTGCTCAACCAAGACGAGATCAGCACCCTCAAGGACACCCTATACCACATCGAAGACGACTTCCGCCGCACCGGCGAACTGCCCGGGCCCAATTGTTTCAACACCAGCACCACCGAAACGTTCTTCCGCATCGATAACCTACCGCATCTCGCCCCGTGTTTTTTCGACTATATCACCAAGCCCTTTATCGTCGGCATGGCCGAAGAGATCATTGGTGGCCCAGCCCGGCTGCAGCAATCCGACGCGCATATCCGCCGCCACCTACCAGAAGAACCGACGAAATACGGATTCCACCGCGGCATCAACCCCGCCTACGACCACCGCGACAAAGGGCTCTACCACTTCACTTTTATCAAAGCCCTCACCAACCTCACCGACCTCGGCCCCGACGACGGCGGCACTACCGTAATCGCCGGTACACACAAAGTCCCGACCGATGTGCCGCAGGAGGCCATCATCGCAGCCGCGATGGACGCCCCTTCAATGATCCACAAGGTCGAAGCACCCGCCGGCTCGACGCTGCTATTCTACGAATCCCTGATCCACGCCGCCGGCATCATCAAATCGGACAAGGACCGGTTGCTCATCCTCGCGGGGTATATGCCGACGATGTTTCAGGCCTGGATGGACTACGACCCCGACCCCGATTTCGCACAAACGCTGTCGGACGAGCACCGCGCACTGATCACCGGCGAGCAGAAATTCCACTGGCCGCGCAACCCCCGCGACCTCGGCGTGCCGGCCGCGACCGTATAACGATCCTGGGGAATATGGAAAATAAAGCATCGGCTCATCCAAAATCCCAGAGAGTTGACGGTGAGCCAATGCCTGCATCTGCAAAACCGGAGGTTTCCTTGTGCGCCAATATTCACGTTCTACGCTGCTCTTCGTCGACGACCACCACATCCTCTACCGCAGCGGCACCCGGCGGACAATCCACCCGCTGACCCGCCACAGCACCGAGCCGGTTATCCCCGCGACACACCCCTGGGAACTCGCCATCGGTTGGATGAGCGTCTACCGCGATCCGGACACCGGCAAATATCAGCTCTGGTATCAGGCCTATAGCAATATTGAGAAACCCACGCCCACCCCCGACACCTTCGTCTGTTACGCGGAGAGCGACGACGGCATCGCCTGGAACAAACCCACCCTCGGGCTCTTTCCCTACAAAGACATCGCCGACACCAATATTGTGCTCGTCGGCAATGGCGGCCGCTCTATCCGCTATGCCAACTCGGTAGTCGTCGCCCCACGCGAGACCGACCCGAACAAGCGTTATAAAATGGGGTATTTCGATTTTACAGTAGATGCCGCCGGCGCCGACCGCCCTGGTTTATGTGTGGCCTTCTCGCCCGACGGCATCCACTGGACAAAGCACCGGCAAGCCCCACTAAGCCCCGTCGGCCACTTCAACCACGGCGATCTTGTGCCCCTCTCCCACGAGCCAGAAACCGGCCCGGCCTGGCACGTGCCGCTATCGATGTCCGATACGGTCGATATCTTCTGGGACCCACAGCGCGAAGTCTGGGCCTGGTACGGCAAGAGTTGGCTCGACGGGCCCGACGGCCGCATGGGCTGGAAGCACGGCATGGCCCGCACACAAAGCAATGACTTCGTTCACTGGTCAACGCCCGAGTTGCTGCTGACACCCGATGACGACGATCCACCGCATATGGAATTCCACTCGGCGCCCGTCTTCTACCTCGACGGCGCCTATTTCTGTTTAAACCAGGTGCTCGACCGCGCGACAAAAGGCGGCGTCATCGACATCGAACTCGGCCTCAGCCGCGACGGGCTAAACTTCATACGCCCCTTCCGAGACGCCCTATTTCTCGCCCGCAGCCCAGACCCTAAATCCTTCGATGCCGGCTGCATTCTCACCAACGCCTCGCCCATTATCCTCGACGACGAGATCCGCTTTTATTATGGCGGATACGACCAGGGCGCAACTGGCGCCGACGACACTAAACTCATCAGCGGTATCGGGCTGGCTACAATCCCGCGCGGGCGCTTCGCCGGCATAAGCCCCGTCGTGTACAGCGACCAGCAAACCCTGCTTACACCGCTAGAACATATCGGGCAGGTCACTCTAAAGCCGTTGGATCTTTCGCGGATCGAATCCATTACGCTCAATGCCGACGCACGGCAAGGCAACATCCGCGTTGAAATGCTCACCGAGCGCGGGCTGCGCATTAAGGACTTCACGAAAGAAGACGCGCTGCCGATCACCGGCGACGCACTGGATCATCCGGTCGTCTGGCGGGAAAAATCGCTCGCCGACCTAGGCGAGGGCCTGTTCATCTTGCGGGTCCACCTCGAATGTGCGACGGCTTATGCGATAGATTTGCTACAGCACTAAACGAAAACTTGCATTAGCAAGAATTGACGAGGGCGCTTAATCCACCCGGGCCGCCGCATTGGCTTGCTCTGCCCGAACAATATATTCGCTAAGCGGCGTCCGTTCGAACGCGCGAATAATATCCTCTACCGCCAACGCCGGATCCAAGCTCTCCAGCTTAAACAATGTCTCTTGCCTACTGCGCAAAAACCAGGCACTCCTTATATTTTTTCTGCGCAGACCGATTTCGACAACAATTTTTATATATAGGCATACAAGGAGCCCGCCATGCCCAAGATCACCTTTATCGGTGCCGGCAGTACCGTCTTCGCCAAGAATATCCTCGGCGACAGCCTGTGCACGCCCGCGCTGCAGGATTCGGAGATCGCCCTCTACGATATTGACAAAACGCGTCTTGGCGAGTCCGCCGCCGTCATACGCGGCCTCAATAAAAAGATCAACGGCGGCCGCGCTGAAATAAAGACCTACCACGGCACACGTGAACGCCGCAAGGCGCTTGCTAACGCCGATTTCGTCGTCAACGCCATCCAGGTCGGCCGCTATGACCCCTGCACTATTACCGATTTCGAAGTAGCCAAGAAATACGGCCTGCGCCAGACCATCGCCGACACCATCGGCATCGGCGGCATCTTTCGCGTCTTGCGCACCTTCCCGGTCATGCTCGACTTCGCCCGCGACATGGAAAAAGTGTGCCCCGATGCTTGGCTCTTAAACTACACCAACCCCATGTGCGCGCTGACCGGCGGTATCCTGCGCCAAACCGAGATCCGCACCGTCGGCCTCTGCCACTCGGTGCAGGTCTGCGCCACCACCCTATTGCGCAACCTCGACATGCTCGACGAGGTTGAGGACCTGCAATGGAAAATAGCTGGCATCAACCACATGGCCTGGCTATTGGAAATCACCGACGGCGGCAAAGACCTCTATCCCGAGATCAAAAAGCGCGCGCGCAAAAAACTCGCCGAGTGGCGCAAGGGGCCGGACAAAAACTTCGATATGGTACGCCTCTATATGATGCTTAATTTCGGCTATTATATTACCGAGTCTTCCGAGCACCTCTCCGAATACCTGCCCTACTTCATCAAATCGCAATATCCGGAATTAATCGAAGAATTCAATATCCCGCTCGACGAATACCCGCGCCGCTGCATCGACCATATCACGCGCTGGGCTGACCAGAAGAAATCTCTGCGCGGCAACAAGCTAACCCACAAACGCAGCCACGAATACGGCTCTTATATCATGGAGGCCATCACCACCGGCAACCCCATCGTCATCGGCGGCAATGTGCTCAACAATGGGCTGATCACCAACTTGCCGTCCAAAGCCTGCGTCGAGGTCTCGTGTCTCGTCGACAAAAACGGCGTGCAAGGCACCTATGTCGGCGATTTGCCCGAGCAATTGGCCGCACTCAACCGCACCAATATCAACACCCAGTTGCTCACATTAGAAGCGGCCTTTACCGGTAAAAAAGAGCATATCTACCACGCCGCTATGCTCGACCCGCACACCGCCGCCGAACTCTCGATCGACGATATCCGCAAACTCTGCGACGATCTGATCAAGGAACACGGGACGTGGCTGCCGAAGTTTAAATAGAGCAAGATCCCCGCGCTGAACCACGCCCGGGGTACACCATCAAACGAACAATAGAAAACCTCCCGGCGAAAGCACACTGGGAGGTTTTCTCGCGTTAGCCGTTAACGCTATATTTCTCAACTGGCGGAAAGCGATCATCCGGCATCCGCTGCCCTGTCTCTAACCCTAACGAATCAGTGATTACGTGCTCTTGCCCGCTATAAGCCGCCTCCCTATCCACTAAAATAACCACATGTGCCACCCGCCATTCCTCTGTCAGATTCGCCCCCGCCGCATGCATAATCATGCCATTGTGAAAAGTGCAGTCACCCGCCTTAAGCGGCACAGTCAACCGCGGCCACCACTCCAGATCGGGTTTTTCGACCTTCCACCGCTCTTGATCACCAGTGCCGATATTCGGCAAGTCCTCCACTTCGTGCGAGCCCGCGATAAACGACATACAGCCGCGCTCGACAGGTGTATCCTGCAACGCGATCCAAGCCGACAGCGTATGCCTTGGCTTAGTAAACGGCCACTTTATCTGGTCCTGGTGGAAGGCCGTCGGCTGCGCCTTCGACGGCTCTTTTGCCAGTGTGTGGTCATGCCACAGCCGCATTGGGATCCCCGCCAGTTGCTCTGCGATAGCCCCTACTTTGGGATGCAACGTCAACAATTTTAGCAGGTCGTTGTCCCGCCAGACATCGACATACTGATGAAAAGCCTCCGCGTAGTTGACGGGTCCCCCCTTCGGGGCCGACTCCAGTAACTGCAAGGTCATCTCGCGATAATGCGCCGCCTCTTCGCGGCTGATCACCTGTTCGACCTTTATGATACCATTGCGGCGGTACTCGTCCAGCATCTGTTCGGAAATCCCCGTATCCATCTGTTATACCTTTCTTAGTCTCCGTCTACTCGAAAATGGCGCAGGCCCGGACAGGACGTTAACAAATACCCTGCGCGGTCAGCCCCACAGCCCCCGCACCCAGCGCTATAATCCTCAACAACTCTTCCTATAACAAAAACAGCCTACTACAACCCCTCAAGGATAACATTATTAGCGCGAAAGCCACCTGAAGACAGAATTTCGGCAACACTGCAGCCATCCTCGTAATAGTCACCGCCGCCCGGATATTCCCTGCTGCCGTCGAAGTAGAGGACCGCGGGCAGCCGATCTGCGGCGATGGCGTTGACGCCCACCGCTTTTTCGACGCTGGGGCAATTGTAGGCCCGGCCCGGCTCTAAGAAAGGCCGTATGCTAAAAGTCTCGCCGCCGTCAAAAGATAATAGCCATATCAGCGGCTGATCTAGTCGTTCGCGCATGCGCATTTCGCGCACTGGTTTACCCTGCTGCCATTCGTCGTTGAACGGCGTGAGCGTGACCAAGAGACACAGCGCGTCATCAGCGCGCAACACCACACTGCATTCGAGCGCACGCATATCGGGATAGACGCGTTCCCAATACTCGTTCACCGGCACTTGCTGCAAATAGCCTTCGGCATCGGTCGTCACCATGCGGCAATGCCCAGGCGCCACGCCGTGGTCGATATAGAAGGAAAAAGGGCGGCCGTGCGAATCGACCACCATACCGCCTTGGCGGATCTCGGGCGGCGGCAACGGCTCGTGGCGCGAGCGCGTATTGCGCGACAGGATATCTAAGTCTTCAGGCCGAGCCGGTAACATTACTACCCCTCCGTCCGCCCGCGTCCAGGTCTCGCCACGATCACCGCTGCGCACATAACACGTCGCCTGGTGCAAACCGCGGCCATATTCGTCCTGGCCCTCGTAGAAGTCAATAATCGCGTGCAAGGTGCCGTCCAGTGCGGCGTCCATCTGCATATGGTAGGCGGCGTAGACCTGGCCGTATTCTTCGCTGAGCGAGACGAGGCGTTTCGGCGGCAACCACTCGCCGCCGGGCAGACGACGATATAAATCGACGCCGCGATCGTGGCGTTCGGTGCCATTGCCACGCAGCGTCAGGTAGAGCATCCCGTCGGGGCCGCAGAGAAACACCGGATAGGTGCCGACGCCGAGCGGCACCGGCTCGGTCCACTCTGCAACATCGTTGCGCGCCAAGGCATGGCACCAGCGTACCGGCGTACCGTGCCCACCCAATACGGCGTGCAGCACGCCATCAGCGTCAATGGCCAATACGGCGCGCGCATGGTTATCAACGCCCGCATCCAGCGTGACCGGATCGCTCCAACGCCCCGTCGCATGCTCGAAGGTGCGCACGCGGTTATAGTAGCCCTCACGGGTCACGTCCTGCCAGGCCACATGCGTGCGTCCATCGAAGGTGATGATCTTGCCGCTATCGTTCGTGGCGCGTTCGCTGCCTTGTTCGGATATAATCTGCATAAGTCCTATTGTTTTGTTACCATCCTTTACACTAAACCTCTACCGCTATTCGCTACACCTGCGGCACGCCGTCGGCGCGGCAACGGTGGGGCGTATGATGCTTTCCCGCCAACAAATCAGCAGCCGTCCAGCCCAAATTACCGTAGCGGATGGTGCCGTAGCGGATAAGGCCCTCATCGGCAAAGCAGCGCACATTGGGCAGGTCCATCCAAATCCGCAGCAACAGTCTTTTTTGTGCTTCGTCGTCGATCGGCTCGTGACCGGCCCGACCATGGAAAACGGTGTAGTTATTGCAAAAGGCGAGATCACCTTTGTGTAGTGGGAAAGTATAGCTATGGGCAGCAGCCGTCTCACGGATGAATTTGAATATGGCCATTTCCTCGTCCGTCATCTCTTCGCCCGCCAGATCCATACCGGCCTTGATCCAGCCGCCGTTAAAACGACACGTCACCACACCGCCCGCCGCGCTATACCCCGGCACCTTGAAATCAGAAACCGGCGTTTCGCCCATTGCCTCCTCCGCCCTACGGGTCCAGATAAAACCTTCGTACAGCCTCGGCAACCATTCCGGGTGCTGGCGCAGAATCTCGTTATAGACCGTCATCGCGCTGGCCACCGCGCTGTACGGGTCGTCCAGCGCCTGACGCACACAGCACAATACCACACAATCGGCCAGGTCGATATGCAAACCGACCGGCCCGGGGTTGCCGACGCCGCGCGTGCCCTGTTTGGGCCGTGATTTGCCGTCGGTGACGTGGTGCACCAGCCCCGCCTCACTATTTTGCGTCACACCCATACCCAAATGGGTGCAAAGACCCCAGTAGAGCTTCTCCACGTCGTCGAGTGCATAATCCTCCGTCGGAAAACCGCGCAAAAAGGCAAAACCCCGACCGTCACGCAGCTCGTGCAGCATCGCGCGCAGTGTCTCATCCACCGAAGGCAATAAAAAATTTTCGCGCGTGATCTCGGGCAATTGTAGGCCACGCGCTTTGACCCCCTGCAACGCGCGGTCCAGATCGGCTCGGTGTTCGGAGGTCAATTCGAACGCCCAGGAGCGGTCGCGTTCTAGATCTGCGCCGGTCCACACGCTAGCATCTTCGATAGGTTCCATCCACGGGGTCATAAATGATATTCCTTAAAAAAAATGTTGAGCATATTCAGTCTTTGCTTGGCAGCACATTAACCACACATCAAGTATCACGCAAATATACAAAGGGTCGATTGGACCCGTATCACATATTTTGCTTACTTTTCACAGCAAGAACCCACTCATTTTCGATAAATACCAGGAGCATACACCGTGCTGGAATACACCCCCGTCCCCGAAGAACAAATCCGCCAATTCGACGAGCAGGGCTACCTAGTTGTCCGCGACGTGCTCAACGAAGAAACCATCGCCACCTTGACAAAGGCCAGCGACCTCCTGATCGACAGTGACCTGCAGACCAACCGTCAGACCAATCCCACCGGCCTCTACGACGGTTTTCGCAATACCGTAACCCTCAACGACGCCTTTATTCCGCTAATGACCCAGGCCAAGATCCTGCCCCTGGTAATACACCTGCTGGGCTCTAACTTGCAGTTGATGACCTCGCACCTGATTTATAAATACCCCAACCCCCCAGATACACCCGACACCCATCGCGCGCCCGGCTGGCACCGGGACTATATGCAGGCGATGCAGGCGCTCGGCGATTATAGCATCCCCCGTATCGAATTGAAATGCGCCTACTATTTCACCGACCTGAGCCAACCTAAAAGCGGCAACACCATGGTCGTGCCCGGCAGCAATCTCCTGAGCACCGGCGTCGAAATCCCCGAGGGCCAAGCCGACCCGGTCGGCGCCGTCGAACCTCTGCTCAAACCCGGCGACTGCCTCCTTTTCGAAAACCGCACCTGGCACGCCGGCGCCGTCAATCTCACCGACCAAGTTCGCAAGGGCATTATGATCGGCTACGGCTATCGTTGGGTCATGCCGATGGACTTCCGCCGTCAAGACGAGGATTTCATCGCCAAACTATCGCCCTTAGAACGCTTCTTAGCCGGAGAGCAATACGACGACGTTGTCGGTTTCCAACCCGACGGCGGCGCCAACCCGCTCAGGGACTGGTGCAAACAATACGACCTGCCCACCGCCCGCCATTACGGTCCAGATAGCACGATCAACAATATCTACTAGACCCGCACGCGATCGACGACTAATATGCCGAGCACACCTGTTGAGGTAGAGGGAAAAATGAATAACCGCGAAAAAGAAAGCGCGCCGGCCGTTCACCCCATGTCCGATTACGAGAAGTTTATCTTTGACCTAAAAGGCTTCTTTGTTATTCCCAGCGTGCTCAGCGCCGACGAACTCGCGGCCGTGCGCGCCCATACCGACGCCTATTCGCGCGACCACGACAACCTGCCCGAGCACCACCGCGCCCCAATGGCCGGCCCGGCCGAGTTTCTCATCGACCACCCGCGCGTCATGGGCATCCTACAGGAAGTGGTCGACTCCAACCGCGAGCACATCCGCCTCGAAAGCATCTTTGTCTCGCGCCGCTCGGCAGACGACGAAAGCAAGCACTGGCGCCCGCACGCCGGCGGCACCAGCCTGCACCCCTCAACCTCGTACCGCTACCACAATGGCCGCATTTACAGCGGCATGACACGCATTGTCTGGGAGCTCAACGAAGTCGTCAAAGGCAAAGGCGGAACTTGCCTGGTACCCGGATCGCACAAGGCCAATATGGCTTCGGCGCAGAACGGGAACTGGCCCGCAGAAGCCGACGAGCCCGAATCTGGAATCTGGGAAACCTACGGCTGCCCGGCCGGCAGCCTAGTCGTATTCTCAGAAGGGGTGCGGCACACCGGGGCCGCCTGGACCCACTCCGAACACGCTCGCAACGCGATTCTCATCGCCTACAACCACGTGACCGCGCGCTTCCACGAGCCGAAACCCTGTATGAACCCAACTGTGATCGACGGCCTCGCCCCCCAGCGGCAAGGCTTTTTTAAAGACGTCTGGGTGCTCGGCAACAAGCGCGGCTGAACCCACACTCGGCCACTCGGTTCGGCTCGTTCTCAGTTTGAGATCGCTCGGCATATACCATACCAAGCACGCCCGCTAGGATCAACACCCCGCCGCCAGCCAGACTCCAGGTCACCGGCTCTTGCAAAATCCAGTGCGCCAAAGCGATTTGCGCAATCGGCGTCGCGGTGGTTATCGTGCCGGCCAGTGCGGCGCTGAGCCTTTTCATCCCCTCCGAGACCAGGGTGAACGAGAGCCCCGTGCCCAATACACCGACGAAGAGCACCGCGGCCAACGTTTCCACCGTCGGCGGCGATCGAAGCTCGAACTGCGGCGCAGCCAGCACCCCCGTGACTAGCGCGCTGATGCCCATCATTGGGAACAGTATAGCTGGTGTCTCCGCCCGATGCGCCAATGCCTTGTTCGCCAGTGCGTAAACTCCCCAGCCCAAACCCGAAAACAGCATCAGGGCATTGCCCAGCCGATAGCGCGGCGCCAGTAGGTCGCTGACATCGGTCCGCATACCCACGACGACCGCGACCCCGGCTAGCACCAGCCCTATGCCCGCCACTTTAGCTAGCCCCAATCGCTCGTGCAATACGAAGGCCGCCAATACCGCCAGCGTCACGTATTGCACCTGTACGATCAACACGCCGGCGCTAGCCGTAGTATAACTCAGCGACAGCGCATAAAAAGAATAGTTGACGCTCATGCTCAAGCCCCCAATAATATGCCAACGGGACCATTCGATATCGCGCAGCCTATGCCCGCGCAGAAAAAAAAGGGCCAAGACAAATGCCGCACCTTGCGCCGAGCGCAGAAAAGAGATCGTCAACGGATCAAAAACGGGAAAGAGCAGCTTGACCAATACCGGCACGAAACTCCACAACGCGACCACCCCCAGCATGCACAATATCCCGACCCCCATCCCGCCGAACCCTATTTACCTTGAGGGAGCTTGGGCGGCGTCGCCGCCAGGGCGAGCACCGCCAACGGTGCCGCCAAACCCGCGCAGCCCCAGAGCACCTGTTCAAACCCGCCGAAATAATCGAAGGCGACCCCCATCACAAAAGGACCGACCCCCGACGCCGCAACGCCGATCGTCGATACCGAACCACGGATCTTGCCCAAGTGCCGACGCCCGTAATAGCGCACCCACATCGTCTCGCCCACCGACATCAATAAACTGCTGCCCGTCGCCGAACACACAGGAAAAACCCAAGGCAACCACGCCGCATCTACCAGATTGAGCGATATCAACGCCGCGCACTGGCATACCAACGCCAGCGCCAATAACAGGTTCAACGGCATCCGGTCGGCCAACATGCCGCCGCCGACCCGCCCCCCGGCAATTATAAAGGCGTAGATCGAAAACATCGTCGCCACCGCAGCAGGCTCCAACCCGCGTCCGGCAAAAATAGATACGATATGAAATTGCACGCCGGTGCCGCTCATTGACCACGAGGCCATACAGCAGACCGCGATCCAATAGGCCGGCGAACGCAATACCTGGCGCAGCGTAAACGCCGGATCTTCTGGCACAACACGTCCAGCAGCGTCATCCTCGGCCACCTCGCCACCGTCGGGCAATAGCCCCATTTCTTCGGGCCGGTCACGGAAGACGAAAATCAACAACGGAAACAGCAACAGCCATACCGCCCCGCCCAACACCGCATACGCCCCACGCCACCCATAGCTCTCGATCAGCCAGAAACCCAACGCCGGCATACCGCCGACAGCTACGGCCATGCCGACATTGGCCAAACCGCTGGCCAAACCGAGGCGTTTGTGAAACCACATCGCCAAGGCGTTGCGCGCCAGCATGCCCATCGAGCCCTGGCCCAAGAGCCGCAAAAAGAAAAAGGCGATAAAAAGCGTAAACAGCCCAGAGACCTGCGTCACGCCGAAACAGGTGATGCCAAATACAAATACCACGCCCATCAGCGTGCGACGCGGGCCGTAACGGTCCATCAGCGCGCCGATATAGGTCAGCGGCAACGACGCCAACACCGTCCCCGCCATATAGGCCCCGCTCAACTCGCTATTTGACAGCCCCAGCGCCTCGCGCAAATAGGGGTTGAATACCGCCACGCCGTAGGTCTGGCCCGGCGACGTGCAGATGCTGATCAACATTACCGCCGGCACCATCAGCCAACCATAAAAAAAGGGCAGGCGACTCATACGGCCCCCTGCCCGTCTTCAGAAGACATTTTATTATTCATTACACCTGTTGGTATTATCACGTTAGCACTATCCATTAAAGCTGGGCGGAGACGATCCAGTCGTCTCGTATTCAAACCGGCGGCGCCACCGTCAGTCGACCCGCTACCCTGTGTTTTTCGAGCAGGTCCGCCACTAAACCGCTAGCCTTGGCTTCTTCGACGAATTCGCGCAGAAAGGCCGCCGACGCCACGCGCTCGGGCTTGGTGCCAATCGCCTGCTGCACCGCGGTAAACTGGCCGTCGAGAATTCGCGCGCCGGGCAGCTTTTCTACATCCGTGATCAGGCGAGGCCGCAAACCTGCCATCACCTCCAGCCCCTGCTCAACGAAAATATCGAACGAGGCGTCAACACCGTCCGTCTTCACTAACTCCGCATTCTTGATATTGTCGGCCAGCCACAGACCGTAGGCACTGCGTCCATAGACACCGATACGCACTCCTTCGCGATCGACCTCGTCAACCGATTGCATCAAGGAGCCGGCCGGTAGCAGATACGTCGCTTCGATCTCGGCATAGGCCGCAGAAAAAGCGATCGTCTTGGCCCGCTCCGGCTCCGCGCCAATATTGCCGATATCCCAGACATCCTCAACAGCGGCATCGGCTAACTCACCAGGCGAAGCGAACGTTATATACTTAACCCGCACATCCAGGCGATCGGCCACCGCTCGGGCCATGTCCGGAGAAACCCCGATCGGATCACCTTCTGGCGTCTTATCGGTGACGAGCAGAAAATTGGATAGATTGATGCCGGCGCGCAAAATACCGCTAGGGGCGAGTTCAGCGCGTATTTTATCGAGCATAAGCGTCCTATTCTGTTGCAAAATGGTCAGTTTTTATTATCTCGCATCCTGCAACAAGATGGCGGTATTGTTATTACACACGAGATAACACGGTCTTATAATACCGAGAATCCAGTGCAAAGCCCTCGCCATCAACCCGCCATCAACCCCGCCGCCCGCAATACCGTCTCCTGTACTACCAACTCATCGTCGAGCGAGCGGTCCGGCGTTTTCTCACCGCGAATATCGGCGACAAACGCGCGCAGGCTCTCGACATAACGCGGACGGTTTTCCACTGGCACGTTCTGCCAACCTTTGCTATAGCCGTCCCGGTCTTCGTCCAGACACAAGCGCAATGTCGGCGGTTCAAGAGGCTCCAAAATCGCGCTGCCGCGCGTGCCATAGACTTCCAGACGCCGCGAAGCGCCCGACGAAACCTCCAACGCTGCCGACTCGACCGTCGCCATCGCCTTCGCATATTCGAAAATGGCCGTTGTATTGTCGCGGTAGAAAGGAAATTCGTCGTCGTCGCTGCGCGAAATACAGGTAACGCGATCGGGGCGTCCCAGAAGCGTCACGACAGCGTCGATGACATGGCAGGCGAGAATAAACATAATACCCCCCTCGCGTTCGCCGCGCGCATCCCAGCGCTGCCATTCTTTCTCGCTCGAAGGCCCCGAGGAGATGCGCGCCCTGACCGAAAATATCTCGCCCAATTTGCCCGACTCGACGCAATCGAAGATAAACTGGAAACCGGCGTTGTAGCGAAACATATACCCGAGCTGCACGAGCAGCCCCTTCTCGCGCGCTATATTAAGCACGGCGCGAAACGCATCTAAATCATCTCCGGCGGGTTTGTCGAGCCAGACATGCTTGCCATGCTCTAAAACCTGTCGTGCAAAAGCCAAGTTCTGCGACACCTTCCCCTGCACCGCAATGCCGACGATGGCCTCGTCTTCCAGCATCTCCTCGACTGAAGAAAACCAGTGCACACCCTCGTAAACCGAATCTGCGCCGAGCACCGCACGGGTTTCCTCCGACGGCTCAAAAACCCCACAAAAATCAACCACATCACTTTCCCCCATAACCTTCGCCTTGCCCGAGGCGTGATCGTGCGAAATCCCGTATTGTGCGAGTTTAATTTTCATCTCAAATCCTCCCAAAGGTGCAGAAGCTCACTCGAATCGACGAAACCAACAGACATTCGCGGAAGCTACGGCGGCACTCCCTGCCGGGCAGAAGATCGCAGTCGAATCGACAAGCCCTACAACAAACATCCGCAGAATCCATAATTCCCTCCGTATACACACCACCTCATCACCCAGCAAGCGACGAGCTTTATGCAATAATCGTCAAAGCGCGCTCTTGCAAAGGTAGCTCAATTTTCTCCCCGCCACGCCGGTGCGACTCCCGTAGCGCAATCGCGATTTCAAGCGCCTCGCGCCCATATTCACCCGAACACAGCGGTGCGGTGCCCTCGTCTAAATTTTTGACCAACCCCTCGATAGCCGCCTGCTGCGAACTCTTCGGCCGCTTGGGGTTG
Source organism: Gemmatimonadota bacterium (assembly GCA_018672475.1). Lineage (GTDB taxonomy): Bacteria > Latescibacterota > UBA2968 > UBA8231 > UBA8231. Next base: position 37,119 of record JABHFS010000035.1, read on the forward strand.
GGGAACTGCCGCCGCACCGGCTCCCCAGTGCTCGGCAACCGGCTCCACATCTCAAAATCGGCGTGTTCGTTGCGCGCACTGATCCAGCCGTCGCTGCCGACAAAGTCGATATTCAGCCAACCACCCGTATTGAGAAAAGCCCGCATCCCGTTCTCGTAGTAGATCATACCCGTCCCGGATAGGTCGCCGTCGCCCGCCGCCGCCTCGTCGCTGTTCATATGCCCGAAGACCCACTTGGCCGGCGCGCCTGCGAACATGCGAAACAGCCCCAGCGTATGGCTATGGCCACGCGAAAGGCTCCAGCTATAATTGCAGACCATAGAAGAAAACGCACCGATCTCGCCGTTCTTTATCGCCTGCAGACACGCCTGAAACCACGGACTCCAGTTTTTGTGGCAGGCGATCGCCAACACCGTATTGGTGCGTCGGCAGGCCTCGATCATCGCATCGGCTTCTGCCAGGCTGCGGCACATCGGCTTGGTCGCGTAGATAACTTTGACACCGGCCTGGGCCACATTGATCACCACTTCCGCCCGTTCCTCGGCCCTCGTCGAAATACTGACGATATCTGGCGCCTCCTTGGCGATCATTTCGCGATAATCCGTATAGAGCGCCTCAGTACCCCAACGCCTTTTGAAATCTTGTAACTGCTCCGGCATAAGGTCGGCGGCAGCGACTAGATCGACCCCTTTTGCCTCGATAATGGCCGGCGCATGCGCCCACGGATAGCGAAACTGCGGACGATCAATATGCTCGTCGTCAATGGTGCTGCCAATTCTTCCGCAGCCAATAACCGCTCCACGATAATTTGCCATGCCAAAACACCTCCACAATCCGAAAAAACGATTAATATCGCAATCGCCGCGATCCATACGCGACGAGCAGTGCACAATCTACCTCAAATCAGCGCCCGTGGCCCTTGGTCAAATGCCAGCCGTGCTTGTGCTCGCAGGCGTAAACGCGCAATTCGGCGCCCTGCTCTTTGCGCAGTATATCGGCGCGACGCTGTGCCTCCGTCTGATTCCGGTACGAGTCCTTCGGCTTGCCGTCCGCCCCCGTGCACACTGGGCATTTATTAGACGGCGTGCGGCGGTTTTCCGGTGCCGTGTGCCACTGGCCACAGGTATCGCACTGATAAGGCACGAGCTTGCGGCCGTATTTCATATGCACATGATCAGCCCCCTCCTCCGCCTCCCGTTCGGATTCGTATTCGCTTAATGGCTTGCCGGTCGCCTTGCCGATACAGGTCTTACTCTTCGTCGCCAACGTACCCCTCCTCTATTATCTCGTAGTCCTGCCGCCTAATTCCCGATCGAACTTGGTCCGCACAGCACAGCAAAAAATTGGCGGGAAAATCGCGCACAGGATCTCAATTGTCGACGTGGAACACGCCTCCGGCGAGTCGACCGACGCGCACCTCAATGTGCAAATCGCTCTGATAGCGCTTCGCCAGACGCACCTCCTGCGCCGTCATTATCGAAACAGCACAACCTTGCGACCCCGCCCGGCTCGTGCGCCCAACACGGTGCAGGTAGTCCTTGCTTTGCGTCGGGATATCAAAGTTAAATACGTGAGACACCCCTCTAATATCTAGCCCACGCGCTGCGATATCCGAAGCGATCAGCACTTTCGCCTCTCCCGCACGAAAATCGTCCATCGCCTTTTTCCGCTGCGCGTTGTCCTTTGCGCCGTGCAAATCGACGACCGGTATTTTGTGATGGTTGAGCTTCGAGGCCAGGATCTCCGCATTGGCACTGCGATGCATAAAGACGATCGCGCGCAACGGCTCCAGCGCATGCAGCAGCTTACGCAATACTTCCGCCTTATCCCGTTCTTCACATTCGATGTAAAAATGCTCAATTGCGCTATTGACCTGATCGGCGCCGGCATGCACCTGCACTAGGTCGGACGCGAGTGCCTCGGCCTCCTCAGTGGTCTCAGGCCGCTGGGTCGCCGATACGAATACAAGCTGCCGCTGCCGCTGCATCGACTTGATGATGCTGCGGACCTCGGCCAGGCTCTCGCCGAGCAGCAGCCGGTCTACCTCGTCGACAATCACGCTCTTGACCGTATGCGGTTTGATCTTCCGCCCTTTAATCAACTCGTCAATGCGCCCGGGGGTGCCGACGATGACTTGGGGTTTGTCCTTCAGCTTTTCCAATTGCCGCTTGGTCGAGACCCCGCCGATTAGCGGCTGGAAGCGAATCCCCAGACCGGCTTTCTGCGCCAACTCACGACCAACGTCGCATATCTGCATCGCCAACTCGTGCGTCGGTACTACGACAACCACCTGCAACGCGCGCTGTGCCGCATCAACCCGCGCCAACGCCGGCAATAAATAAGCCAAGGTCTTGCCCGTCCCCGTTTCGGAGCTGACATAAGCATCGCTGCCGGCCAATATGACGGGTATGGCCTTACTTTGGATGGGCGTGGGGTCGGTGATATCATCCGTCGCCAACGCCGATTCGAGCGCTGGTAATATTCCTAATTCGCTGAAGGTCGCCATAAATCTATAATCTTTCTATTGCATGTCGGAACGATTGTCGTGCGATATCCGACGAGAAGTGTCGCCGATCTCATTGCAAACTACAACGGGTCATTGTTTTACCCCCGTCAGGCTGATCCCTTCGACAAAGTAGCGTTGGGCCGTGAAAAACAGCATCACGATTGGTACCGTCACGACGATATTGGCGGCCATCAGCAAATTCCACTGCGTGCCGAATACGCTGCCCTGCGACCCGCGAACAAA
>JABHFS010000036.1 GCA_018672475.1 Gemmatimonadota bacterium
AGCGCCTCCATCGCCGCAGGCATGCAGCGCCTGCTAACGGACCCCGAGTTGCGCCAACAACTCGCCGATCGAGGCCAACACCGCGCAGCAAACTTCACCTGGCAAGCCAGCGCCGAGCAAACCTTACAGGTATACCATCACTTATCTACGGTGACCTAAACGGGTTCCATATTAAAAGCGCCGGCGCTTTTGTTGCACGCCGGCGCTTTCAATATGGAACCCATTTCTTGTAAAGCAGATTTCGCGATTAGACCAACGCCATCCTAGCGATACCCGTATCTCGCTGCCGTCTCACCGCAGATCCCCATAATCACCTCCCGCTCCTCGGCGGTAAAGGGCGCGGAGTATTTGGGTTGATAATCGATCTTTGCGACCCAATCCCCCAACCATCCATCCGCCGTGTCCAGGTTGCAAAATGAGAGAATATCCGTAATTTTGGGTTCGGCGTCAGCGCATAATTGTTCGAAGGGGACGACGATGCAACGCGTATTTAATTCGTCATTTTGCAGTATTTCGTCATGCGTCCACGCGTAGATTGAGTTCCAATATTCAGCCCATCCCTCCACGTCGCGCCCCTGGTCCCATAACTCCTGGATATAACGGGTCTTGTCGACGGCCAACGCGATGGGGATACGGCCGCTGCCAAACTCAAAATGCCCCGCGTTGCGCAAATAGCTCAGATGGCTCGCCGTCGAGAATTGCTCAAGGTTGAGCTGGTGTTGCCGGGCAATCGACGCGATATGATCGACCGGATGGCGCACCGCAATAACAAAGCGCGCGTCGTCGTACATTTTGGCGAGATAGGCGATGCGCGTAATATTGTAGTTATTCTTTGATACGATTCGCTCGGCGTTCCTGCACCAGAGCAGTTTCTTCAGCGTCTGACGGTAGACCGACTCGAATTCCGCATGCTCGGTCTTTGCCGTGACGACATTGCTCGTCGTCGTGTCGTGCAAATAGTCGAAAAACTGCATCCACAGGATCTCTTCCATCGCCTCCGGGCTGTAGGCGTTGACCATCATCCCGTCGTCATGGGCCCTTTCGCGCTTATTCGCGTCGCCTAAGCCCATCGCGCGAAACAGACGATCGGCCAAGACGGGCGTGAAGACGCCGTAATAGTCACAGTATTTGAACGAAGTGAGCTTCTCGTGCGATTCCAGAATGCTGAGCAATAAAGTCGTGCCGGCGCGCGCCAGACCCGTGACGTAAATGGGCGCTTCTAGCGGGGTCTTTTCGAGCCGGTGCTTAAAAAAACGCGTCTCCAATTTGCCGAGGTCGATCCATATATTCGGCTGGACGTGTACCAGCCAGCCGAAAGACCGCATGAGTCGCGTGTGGTTGAAATCGTTTTGCATCGCCGATCTGTCGTTAGGTTTGTCGAATTGCGAACTTTTAATATAAGCACATCGAAGGGGAAACGCGCTAAGCGCCGCCCTAAAAGAATGAGGTCCCATGTCCGGGTTAGTGCACAAAAGCTATCTCTTCACCCTCGCCTGCTGCGTCCTGTTCCTAGTCTACGTCTACGGCGTCATCGCCTCGATCTTCCACTTATACCCCGCCGATGAGATCCGCATTACTGCCGTCAACGCCTTCGGCCACCTTACCTATCTCAAAGAGCGCATCACCGACAGCAAAAACCAATATACCAGCACGATGTGGTTCGATGACGACAGCACGCCTTCGGGAGCGATAGTACACGACGCCGACGCGATACAGCCCGGCTACACCCTAGTCTCGAAGAACAAGACCGCAGCGGTGCTGATGGACCAGCAGGGCCGTATTCTACACGAATGGAAATACGACTTCGCCACCGCCTTCGGCGAAGAAGACTACGACCCGTACCCGCAGCAGCCCGATATGCTGCACTGGCACCGTACCTGGGTTTTCCCCAACGGCGACCTGTTAGCCAACCACGACTACGTAAACCACTACCCCTACGGTTATGGCCTAGTCAAACTCGACCGGGACTCAAATGTCCTGTGGACCTATACCGGCACCGCCCACCACGACTTCGACATCGACGCAAACGGTAATATCCACACGCTGATCCAAGAGACCGGTATGGAAAAGATCGGCAATATCAATCCGCCCTATATCGAAGATTTCGCGGTGGTAGTCGATGGTAAAACCGGGCGGGAGATAAGCCGCTTTTCTCTCTTTCAGGCATTAAGAAACTCGCCCTACAGACACATGTTCGAAGAGTGGCAGACCACCAAGCACAGCGAAGTCACCCACACCAACGCGATCCGCATCGTCAGCGAGACCTGGGCGCAAAACGCAAATATACCGCGCGTAAAAGCCGGGGATTTGTTAATTTCACTACGCAATCCCAACGCTTTCATCATCGTCGATCCGGACGCTGAAATCGTGCGCTGGTATGGGGAGGGCGTCTGGAAACAGCAGCACGACCCGGATCTCTTAGATAATGGCCGCGTCTTGCTCTTCGACAACCAAGGCGCACCCGACAGCCCTTACGGCCACAGCCGCGTATTGGAGGTCGACGTGTTTACGCACGAGATTTACTGGGATTATAAGGGCACCGACGAAGCCAGTTATTTCGACAGTTGGATCCGCGGTGCCCAACACCGACTGCCCAATGGCAACACACTAATAACCGAGTCGCAAAGCGGCCGCCTACTCGAAGTCACCCGGGAACACAAAATCGTCTGGGAATATTACAATCCCGACCGGGCCGAATACGAGGGCAAAACCTTGCGTGCCATGATGACCCAAGCCCAAAGGATTCCCGCCGATGCCGTCCCGTTTCTCAATAATTAGCCTATTTTGTGCAGCGTTGCTATTGTGCAGCAGCGCCGCCGACGCCTATATCGGCCCCATCATCATCATCGGCGCAGTCGGCAGTATGTTCGGCTGGGTCGCGGCGATTGGCGTCGCGGTGCTGATCGTGCTATCGTATCCGTTCTATTTATTGTACCGGAAGAGGAACAACCGCAAGCAGGGTAAGGTCGAAGAAGCGGCAGCTGAGGAGGTTGAGGAGTCTTCGGTGGGCACTTAGTATCTGAATATTCTTAAGGCTTACCGCAAAGCGCCTCGCGACCGAGTATTTCTCCGCCAAGGGCGAAGTCACCATAGAGAAGTACTTCTGACGCAAGACCAAAGCCGCTGATAAGTGGATCGATCACTAAAGACCGAGAATCAGGCTAAGCCGCAAGACGATTCAAGCAGTGGAATTATCGCCATACAAATGGCACCAGACCTGATGGCTTGCAGAAAACTCCGCCAGCTTAGGCACATGGTCTTTGCAGTGAACCATACACTCTCCGCAGCGCGGATGGAAACTGCAACCGGATGGCGGATTGCCCGGGTCGGCCACCTCGCCACTGAGCGTCGCGTCCAGCGCCACATCCGGGTCCGGGTTCGGCACTGCTGCCAACAAAGCCCGCGTATAAGGGTGTTTCGGGGCGTTGAACAAACTAGCCGTCCCACCCAACTCGGCGATCTTCCCGACATACATTACCGCGACCCGGTCACAGAGGTGTTTGACCACGCTCAGATCGTGCGCGATAAACAGATAGGTCAGACCGAGTTCCTGCTGCAAATCCTGCAATAAATTAATCACCTGGGCCTGGACAGATACATCCAATGCCGAAACCGCCTCGTCGCACACTACGAGTGACGGCTGCATGATCAACGCGCGAGCAATACCGATGCGCTGGCGCTGACCGCCCGAAAAAGCATGCGGATAGCGAGTGCGATGCTCTGGCATCATCCCCACCTTCTCCAGCATCTCGGCGACGCGGTCCTGCAATTCGGAACCGCTGGCCAATTTGTGGATCACCGACGGTCATGCGCGGATTGAGGCTGGCGAAGGGATCCTGGAAGATCATCTGCATTTTGGTCCGCAGTGGCTTAAGCTCGGATGCGGACAGCTTGGCCAGATCGACGGTCCGTTCGCCGTCGTGGAACAACACTTCACCGGCGGTCGGGTCAAGCGCGCGTAAAATCGTCCGCCCAGTAGTCGTCTTACCGCAACCACTTTCACCGACCAGCCCCAGAGTCTCGCCCGGCATTAGATCGAAGCTGATATCGTCGACCGCCTTAACCAAACCGGTCTGGCGCCGGACAAAGCCCTGACTAAAAACGGGAAAATGTTTTTGCAGATTTTTGACTTGCAATAATGGCGTCCCGGCACTCATTCCACATCCCCTCCGTGGATTTCTTCGAGCCGTACACAAGCGGCCATCCGCCCCTCGCCGATCGGGTGTAACAAAGGCGGATCGCCGCGGTCGCAAACCCCCGGATCAGCGTGCGCGCAACGAGGGTGAAAGGGGCAGCCCGGCGGCCGCTCGGCCAATCCAGGCACGTTGCCCTCAATAGAAGACAGACGCTCTTTGCCCTGAGCCAAACTCGGCAGCGATTCGAGCAATCCTATCGTATAAGGATGGCGCGGATCCTTCATCACCGCGCGCACATCCCCCTGCTCGACGATCCTGCCCAGATACATCACCGCGATATAATCCACCAATTGCGCCACCACGCCCAAATCGTGCGTAATCAGCAAAGTCGATGTAGCCAAATCCCGTTGCAGGCTCTTTATCAGCCGTATCATCTGCGCCTGGATCGTCACGTCTAGCGCAGTGGTTGGCTCGTCGGCGATCAACACTTCCGGCGCACAAGCCAGCGCCATGGCGATCACCACCCGCTGCCGCATGCCACCGCTCATTTCAAAGGGGTATTGCCCGAGACCGCTCTGGGGGTTCGGAATGCCGACCTTATCCAGCATCTCGACGGCGATCTCTGCGGCTTGTTCTTCGTTGGTGTCGGCGTGCAGTATAATCGCCTCGCAGATCTGGTCGCCGATGGTATGTACCGGACTGAGTGCGGTCATCGGCTCCTGGAAGATCATGCTGATGGCACCGCCGCGCAGATGGTAAAGCGCTTCGTCTTGCTCGTCGAGCGCCGTTATCTCGACGGGGTCGCCGCCCTTCGGGGTAAAGCGAATCGACCCGCTCTTGATTTTACCCGGCGACTATATCAGCCGCAGCACCGAATAACTGGTGACGGATTTACCGCACCCGCTCTCTCCCACCAACCCCACGATCGACCCGCGCGGGATAGAGAAACTAACCCCGTCAACTGCCCTGAGTTCTCCCTCTTCGGTATAGAAGGAGACGCGCAAATCTTCGATCTCCAACACATTGTCTACTACTGCTTCCATAGCCAATCTTTCACCGTGATGCGCAGCGATCGGCCCCATCGCGCAGGCTGTCGCCGACAAAATTAAAACAAAGCACCGTTATGATAATGGAGGAAAGTGGAAATCACTGCAGATCGTGGCGAAGATGGATGGTGGCATTTGCTATCGACTATGACCGCATCGGCTAAAATTTAGCCCTATGCTAAGCGATACAGTCTTACGGCCATAACAGCCGACCGAGTCTTGCCGAAAGCGCATGCTCTCAAGAAGCATCCCCGCCCATATTCTCCTGTAACAGTTTCGCCCCGTGCGCCAACGCCCCTGGCGTATCGACATCCTGCCACCAGGACGGGCCGATATCCAGCGCGCGGAATTTTTTCCGTTCGATCAGCACGCGCATCCCGTCGGTCAGACTGGCATCACCCTTTTGTGCCCGCACCTCAGCCAGGCAAGCCACCAACGCATCGCCACAGGCAAAAAGCCCGGTGTCGATGGCATTGTAGTCGGCGATCTCCTTGCCGATCTCGACGATGTGTTCGCCTTCTAGCCGCACCTTGGTCGCATCGTCCATATCGTAAATCGCGTCTAGTTTGCGATCCACGGCCAATACCACCTCACCCGCCGCCAACTCGACGCGGCACATGCCCGCGATCATGTCCGGATCTAAAAGATGGTCGGCCATCATCAGCAAGTAATCCCGCTCCAGCACATCCGCCGCCGCCAACACCGATAAGCCATTGGCCAACCGCCAATCGGTATTTTCGATAAAACCCAGCTTGGCCTCGATCCCGCTGGCTCCCTCTATAGCAGAGCGCAACGCCACACCCTCATGTCCCGTGACGATCGTGATCTCCCGCAGGCCGAGTCGGTCCAACATCCGGCAGGTGCGCAATAACAATGGTTCGCCTTCAAGCTGCACCAAAGCCTTGTGTGGAACCGCAACGTGATCCCGCAAGCGGGATCCATGACCGGCGGCCAGCACTAGGGCGTGGTCAATCACAAATATATCCTCCATCGGCAACCGAGCGCACTGCAGCAATATCGGTATACTTTTTAGGGTTTATTATAAGACGCATTTGAGGATGTATGACATAGCCGATTGCGGATATCGCCCGGCGTCTGTCGCATAGGCTCTCGCCCTACCGACGCGCCTGAATTGCCAAGCGATAAATCGGCCGACATTGCACACCGCCAGAGTCGACACCTCAACCATTGTTATGGTATGCCATACTCAATTTCCTGGCAAGGGCCGACGCCTCGCTACAAACATAAAAATGCCTACGGCAAATCGCCGTTTCCGATCAAGAGCTAGGCAAAAAATACGTTAAGTTGCGCCATTTAATACTCGACTCGCCCGAAGACCCCTCCACCATTTTAATCTCACACGCTTCTTCGCTGGCCAGGGATATCACCGCGAAGCGCTCAACCGCTTTGGCCGGGTACTCGTTGTTAACCCCAAAGATTACCGCCCCCTCAACCATATGGGCAGCCTTCTGCTCAAGGGGGGGAAATGCAGACCACATTGCCCTTCTTCTTACGAACACTCAATCTCGAGCCCGATTTTAAACCAGCTCCAGTCAATGGCGGAAATTCTAACATACTGCTAGAGCACTACAACAAAGCCATTGGCTACTACGCCAAGGCGGTCGAGTTGGACCCGCAATGGGCTACTCGTTGGGCACTACCTGGCCCTTGGACAGCACGGACCCGCCCCCCGGGCTCAACGGACTGCAAGCAGCACCGGAGAACACGAAATGGGGCCTGGCGATGAGAAATTTGCTCGCGCAAACCGGAGAGCCTACCAATAAAAGAGGTGATTCCCAGTCATCCCGGTAAAAGCGTCGATCAGTATCCACAAGCCCCCCGCCACGTAGTGTCCCAGAATCAACCCCAAGAAAAAAGGCTTTATTTTGCGATATAATACCACGCCGCCATAGTGCAAAACTACGCTTTTGACGATCCAGGCCAAAAAGATACTCGGCATCAGATGATGGGTAGTCCAATAAGCGCTGACTGGAAAGGCGATGGGATGAATCGGCCACCACAGAAAACGTGCATTGGCCAACGCCAATAGCAATTGCACTAAACCGCCGATTGCCGTCAGCGAATAAAAAGAGGCACTAGCCGGCAGGGGATTGGAAATATGGTAATCAATAAAGCTATAGGGCGCCGTAGCCGATCCCACCCCGAAAAACCACACGCTCAGGTTCAACGCCCCATACTGATAACCTGTGAGCAAGACCGTAACCACGGCGGTAGCGAAGGCGACTAACCCGGCCAACATAATGCCAAAAAAGAGGCGGTGCCGATGGGACATGGTATACGTTTCGGCCAGCTTGAGCCCGTGGATCACCGCCGCCATCATCGTCGTCCGCATCTGCCCGGCCCATGGATAGGTCATACCCAAGGCGCCGAGATTGCCCGGTCCGAGCACGCTGGACCCGAAAGCTCCGACCATAACGTCGTTGGGCATCATCGTTGGCTTGCTTACCGCCAAGCCCCCTTCGGCGACGATGCGGGTGATGCCGAACATCAACATAAAGACCACGAATAGAAAAATCGGGGCCAACCACCAGCTCATCCCCGACAAGCCGCACCAAACCGTTATTGTCACGACGCTTACCAGCAATAACCACGCGGCCTGGCGAAAAGACAGAATCTCTCGCTCGTCATCGAGGCTAGACGATGCAACCCAGAGAGACCTGGCAACCTCCAGCAGATGCCGACGACCGACCCAAATCGAACTGGCGGCCAACATCACCAACGCGCCAAAACCCTGATAAAGCAAATTGGACGAACCCAGCGACGAGCCGGCAACCCGATCGGTTCCGGAAAGGCCGAAATGGTGCAGCGCCGCGTGCTCGAACATGGTCAACAGACCCAAAAACCATAGACTGAAGCCAAGTTTGACGCTCAATAAATAGCCAAAACCCACTACCGCATAACTGAGCGAGAGCCGCAAGCGAAACTTATTGTTCCAAAAATAATACGACTCGGAGATCGGCATGCCCTCCGGAATGATCGGGAAATAATTGTGCAGCGCGCGTTGGCTATAGAGCAGAACGGGAACAAGAATACCGATCCAAACTACCGGATTTTTAAAGAAATCGCTGATTAGTCCTTCCTGCTCCCCCTCTTCGCCGATCATCGCGATGGGCACTTGCACAAGGGGGAAATTCAACCGCTCGTGTTCGAGCCACTGCTTCCTGACGATCACCATCATCGCCGTCATCGCCGCAAAAAAAGCGACGACCAGCACGGTCCAAGCCGCCATAGGCTGCAACCACGCCTCCCACGGCACGGTCCCACCGCTGGGCAAGCCCTCGTAGAAAAATTTAATCGCCTCTTCGTCGCTCACTCGCAACCAAGAAGGGACATAGGGCAGGGTTTTGCTCGCCCACTCATTTTCCGGAGTAGCGTAATACGAACCAGCGGAGATATGTGGGATGAGGATACAGACCAGACCGATGGTGGGAATGGTGCACGCTACCGCTCCCATGATGTAAATAGTGACTAGTTCGACCTTGGAAAAGAGCCATTTGCGGCGCAAAAAACCCAGCAGCGGGTTGACGAGGACAAAGAAGAGAAAAAAGAGGACGACGGCTGCGGGCGTGCTATAATCGAGATGCAAGGGCGAACCCGAAATAATTAGATTCTCATACGGAGCCCCAACACCTAACAGGGCGGCGATCAACACACCGACGGCTAGGGCGCGAAAGGTGATCTTGGTATCGGGGGGGTCTGCGTTGTTACGCAACGGAAATCCTACTTGACCTTAGCCATCAACTGCTGCGTAACTCCGCCCTCCTGAGTGAGGGCAAAAACGATGGTATTAAGCGTAGATTGCAGATGGCGACGACCGTCAACGGAAACCTGAAAATTGCCCGTGCCCACCTGGCGTGCCCCGGTAATAAAAATGGCCAGACGCTCGCCTATAACCAGCCCCATATCCCCCCTCCTCTTTTTTATCCAAGTAACTAATAACAAGACATCTCCTCTGCGAATTCTGCCCACGCACATTGAGCAATACAAGGCATAGCGATAGCTGCCCAACGCTGCGCATCAACCGAGGATAAAGACGATATTCCCGGTCTTGCCCGTGAAATAGTCAATCACCACCCACAAACCATTGCACAAGGTCTCGCCCATAATCAGCCCCAAGAAAAACCGCACACTCGCCGTATAGCTCGCCGGCCCGCCATACCGCAATACAATCCCCTTAATCGCCCAGGCGATAAAGATGCTGAACCAGATCTTGTCCATCAAATGATTGGCGGCCACAGCAAAACCCAGCGGGTGCAAAGGCCACCACAACAAGTGCTGCCTGGCCCACATCAAGGCCAGCATCGCCGCGCTGCCGCCAACGAAAAAAGCCAACCCGTCCCAGGCGACACCCGCCGGCTCTAGACCGAGCACCGCGTAGTTGTAGACCGTCGACGGGCCCCCTTTAAAAAACCATCCGACTAGGTTGATCCCCCCGTGGCGGTAGGCCATATGCAGCACCATCCAGCACGAACCCACCGCGCCGATAAAAATCGACAGATAGACCCCCCACAAGACCATACGTCGACTGCGGCGGTCCATATCCTCGACGAGCTTCAGTCCGTTGACGATCAGCGCCATAATAAAAATGCGGATATCGGCGCACCAGATATAGCTCAGTGACAAGTTGAACACCCCGCTGGCCCCGACTAGATTGGAACCGAGCCCGTGGATCATCAGGTCCGGCGCGATCATCGGCGAGCGCACCGCTGCTAGCCCCGCCTCGGCCACCACCCGACTAATGCCGATAAAGATCAACAGCGCTAAAGCAATAAACAACGCCGCCACCCAGAGTTTTACTCCCATTATCCACAACCACCCCACCATCACCGCCACGCTGATCAATAACCCGAAGACCGAAGCACGATACGAGGCGATTTCGTCGTTGTCATTAACATCATCCGCGCCAAAAAAAGCCTTGCGGAATACCGCCCTGAGATGATCCCGCCCCATCCACAAACCTGCCAATACTAGCGCGATCAGCGCACCACCGCCCTGATAGGCCAAATAGGGTTGCCCAGCGATGCCGTAGACAAACTTCTGCTTCGACATTATCCCCATCACAACCAGTGCTTCCGATTCGGCCTTGGCCAGCAACTGAAAAAACCAAAGCCCGGCGGAGATATTAGTACTGATCAGATAGGAAAAACCGATCATCGCGAAGCTGACCCGCAATTGCAATACCTGATTGCCGACAAAGGGCAAGGCCCAAAGCAGGTTGACCTTCGGCATCGCCGGATCATAGGCATTGAGCGCGTGCAACGAGCCAAAAAACATCGGAATGGCACACCCGTACCACATCGCCCGACTCTTAAAAAAGCTATTGAGCAACCCCTCACCTTCCCCCTGCACCATCGCCAACCCGACTTGGGTCAGCGGATAGGCCAAACGCTCGCGCTCCATCCACTGCCGCCTGAGAATCACCGCCACCGAAATCATCGACACGTAGAGGGCAATGAGGAATACCGCCCACCAAGCCAACGGCTCCGCCCAAGCCCCATAGGGAATATCCCCTACCCCCGGCACAACGCCCTCAAAGAAAGTGCTATTGTCCTGGCCGTCATCGACTAGGATCGTCTGCTCCGGGAAGAGGGCGTGCAACTTCTCCTCCCACTTATTTTGCGGTGTGGCGTAATAAAAGAAGGCTGCGAGAATCGGTAATAACTGCTGGCTCATACCCATCGAACACAATGCCGAAACCATCAGCAGCATGATATAGACCAATACCAAATCGGCGCGATTGAGCGCAAGCGAGCTGCCGCGCAATACTAGACCAACATTGAGCACAGCCGAAACAACTAGGAAGGAAGCGAACCAAAAACCCGGCTTGAGCAGGTCAATATCGGATTGTGGCAGGTAGTAAGACACATAACTGGACAGCGCCAACACCGCCAAAGCCAACGCGAGCAACCGGCTCCTGGCCGCGACCTTGAAGAGCACGTTGAGTAAGCCAATTAGGACCAAGAAGAGAAAAATAGCGCCCGGCGTATTGAAATCCCAGGCCATAAAAGTCGAGTGCATCGCCGTATTGGCGTAGGGCGCGCCAATCGCGAGAAAAAAACTGAGGAAAGCCCCGGTCCAAAAACCGCGCCAACTAATGCCGGCAGCACCATCCTGTCCCATCGATTGTGCACGAGAATCGAGGTGGGTAGCAAAAGCATTGGGAAGCACTCTACGCAAAATGCGCGCTCTCTACCGATACGATTTTTGTGCTTGCACACCAGCCTCTGCCCGCAATGACGATCACAGCCCGACTCCTTGATTATTCGACCCTCGATAGTATCGACAAAAACACGGAAGCCGACAACGCAATATTGGTTTGACGCGGCATTACTTTCTTCTTTTTCTCTGCGATATCGCAGAAAGGTTCATCAACGACAAAGCCCGTACTGGGCTCGGCTCGCTCTATAACAATACCGACTGGACGCACTTTGACGCGGAAGACTACACAGCCGCCCTTGATCTGCGCTGACTTTCCGACCGCAACAAGGGCCAAGACGAGAATACCCGCATAGCCGAGTGGTGCATCAGCAAAACACTGCGCCACCTCGGCCAGCTCGAAGAGCCCCTCGCCATCATGCAGGCGCTCTTTTACGAAAACGGGTCGAATGCACAATGCCTTATGCCGGACGGTCGCACCGACGCGTACACGATAATCGAAGTAACAATAATCGAGGGCCGCACCGGCTTTGTTGCATGAATCACTTAACCGCGGTCTCGTGCTGAATGGTATTCGATATCATGCTTCTACTTTATACGATTGAGGCCTACCCAAATGGGTCATGCGATGAAGTAGGGCACAGCCGATTTGGACTTCGACTTTTTGCCGGGTCCATTCTCGGGCTTGGAGTCGAGGGCCAATGATGCGCTTAAATCGAGCCATTGCTGTTTCGACCAACGACCGCCGATGATAGCCACTGTGCACTTTCCATTTTTCCCAGCCGACTTTATTCATGTGTTTCACGCGCTGATTGCGCGCTTCGATATGGCGATATCGCCGTTTACTTTTCTTACATCGCGCATGATTACAGGGTGGAATGATCGCTTCGATGGGCGTGGGCTGTTGGGGCGATGGATAGGCCAACAGCCGGTGGACATGCCATCGATCATAAGCGCCATCGGCGTAACCGCTGGCGATCGGTGTATCGATCGGGCGCAGCAGCGACTTGAGTTGGCGGGCATCATCGGCATAAGCCAGCGTTAGCTGATGGGCGACGATTTCTTGGGTGTCGGCATTGATGCCCAGGTGCAACTCACGCCAAGTCCGTCGCGTGGTCCAGCCGTGCTTGCGCACTTTCAACTCGCCTTCTCCATCGACTTTTAACCCCGTCGAATCAACGACCCAATGCATCGGCTCCTTCGTCCGTTGGACTGCTACAACCACCGCCAGTCGTCCTTGACGACGCGACAGGGTCGTATAGTTGGGCATTACCAGCAGGTCATCCAGTCCCAGCAAAACCAACACCGGCTGGATAAATCCTTGCGTCTGACGAAGCGGCAGATTCAACAACGATCGGATCGTCAGGGCCATTTCAATGGCCTGATCTGAATAGGTATACTGGGCACCGCGTTGCATCGCACCGGCGTGATAGCAACTCGACAAGGCCGCTTCATCCAGCCACAACGTCAGGCTACCGCGAACGATCAAGGAGCGATTATACGCCGCCCAATTTTTACCCGATAGATCATTTTTTTATTGAGCGAGGAAGAGGCTTTCGATACGTTGCTCATCGCAGGCTTTTGGGGAAGAGAGGGACGTGTTTCTTGCAGGAAACCACAACTCAATCTAACTGGAAAGCCTGTCTTGTTTCAACCCGTCAACACCGATTCATGCAACAAAGCCGGCCGCACCACGGACACCAATGAAAATTAATTCGCCTGCTATTCGACCGAATTCAGGAGCAGGTGGGGATCAAATTTATGGAGTTAGAGAGTCGCATTTACGAGAGCCCGGCGCGCAACTAGGGCTTTCGGAAATGCACGGCGACGAAAGCAAGCTCAACTACGAGGTCAACGTATAACGGCGATTAATACCGCCGAAGACAGGTAGCGTCTGGCCGGCTCGGTTAGTCGGTATGCACATCCTGTAGCGACGACGTCCCTTCAACTAACGCCCGCACCCGCCCAAGGTGCCTCCGTGCCCCCTCGCCCAATGCCTCCTCACCACCTTCGAGCAGATTGCGCTGTTCCAGCCGGTCACTCGCCAAATCGAAAAGCATAGAGCCCCGCCAGCTATAATTAATAAATTTCCAGTCGTCGGCGAGCACCGCATAGCCCTTGCGCGACCAACGCACATGCTCGTCGGTATTGACCACCACCAACAGGCGGTCCGCCTCAACCGGGCGCAATAGCGAACGACCGTCCAATTTACCGAGCCATTCGCCCACCTTGGTGTCCTCGGCAAGGCCGATAAGATCGACCGCCGTCGGCACCAAGTCCGCAAGCGCCACACGCGTCTCCTCGTTCCGACGCAATTGATCAAAACGCGCGCCCAACACCTGCCGGTGCCGCTCGGGCACGACGGCGAAGAAAGGCACGGCGATCGTCGTCTGATAATAGGAGTCTGTGCGGTGGGTATTGTGCACATTGTCGAGATCCTCGCCGTGGTCGGCGGCGAATATCACACTAGTATTCGCCGCCAGGCCCCGCTCTTCGAGATGCTCGAACAACTGCCCGAGCAAGTGGTCCATATAGGCGATTGAATTGTCGAAACGCCCGCCCGGGTCCTCGTCGGACTCCGCCCACGGCTTCAAGTCCGGCGGCGAATAACCGGGATAATGCGTGCAATTGAACTGCAGCACCACCACGAACGGCCCTTCCGCTGCAAAACGGTCGATCGTGCGCAACCCCTCGCGCAACATCTCTCGGTCGTCGATGCCTTCGGAATTGACGATTTCAGCATCGGAGCGCTCAAGCGTGAACACGTGCTGCAAACCTTCGTCGATAAAAAAACCTTCGAGATTGTTCCAAGTATAGCTCTGCGAGGAAATCAGCGCCGTGCGATAACCGGCAGCGCGGGCATAATGCCATAAGAGCGGGAACGTGTGCTGTTCGACCGGCTCACGCGAAGGGAAAAGCCCGGTCAGCATCACCGGCAGCGAGACCTTGGTCGCCGAGGCGTTGGACACCGCCCGCGCGAACTGCACCCAATCTTCTGGTCGCTCTTCGCGCAACGCCGCCAAGCGTGGCGTCGTCTGCCGGCGGTAGCCGTAAATACCGGTGCGGCCGGCGCTGACGCTTTCGCCGACGATGACGATCAGGTTCGGCGCCGTCGTGTCAACCGGCGCGCCGCCGTATATATCGCCGGGGGCGGGGCGATGGGCTTGCAATAGACGCCCGCGGACGCCGCCGATAAACGCGTTGACCACCAGATCAATCGACAGCTTTATACCCGCTGCGTCCGGCACCATTGCACTGGCGTGACGGTGCACCGTAGCGAAGGTCACTAACCCGGCGACAAACAATAGCGCCAAGAGCACATGGTGCGCTCGTCGATAGCGGAGAACCGGTCGCCGCAAGGCAAAACGCCAACTACCAGCGATAACAGTCGTGCCCAAAAACAGCAGCAGTGCGTATGTCAGGTCCGCCCCGCCGCGAATATACCCCCAGGCCTCACGCGGTTCGCGGAAAATATGCACCAGCACATAGGCTGTCGGCCAACAATAGAAGATCCGGTAAAAGCCGATAGAAGCCATCAAAAACGCCGAGGCCACCAAGCTGACCGCCCCGACAAAAACCATCTGACGCCGAGCGCGTAACAAACGGCTAATCGAGAACAGCCCCTGCCACATCACCAGCGAAAAACCAACCGACAGCAACCACCACCCCCATTGCGTCAACCGCAGATCCAACGCCGGCCGCATATACAAATCGACGGCGACCCACCACAGGGTAACCGGAGCTAACGGCCAATACGCCAACAACTGCAGAATTACGGTTTCGCCGCGCAATATCGGTTTATGCAATATGGCCGCACCCCTTCAATCTCGCTGCCAACCAAATTCCAGCTCATTGGCCCAATGCGGCTGGCCGATCGCGTGAAATGCCGGTTCGTTGAGCCGTGAAGCGCTGCGCCCCCGGGCCAATTCCCGCGACTCGACTTGGCCGTAGTTGACTCGCAGTGAAAACTTGACCGGCTCACCCGCCTCCATTAGCGCCCGCACCGCGGGGATCTCCTGCCAGGGGATCGCCGCTTCGCTTATCCGCATCTTGTTCTTGTATTGCATCGATAGCTTAGCCCCGTCCACCACCCCTTGTCCGAAACCCGCATCGTCGCGCGGATAAAAATCCCCGCGTTTCATCCCCGGTGCAAGCAAACGCCAGACCTCCGTACCGCCACCATAGCGCTTGCTGACCTTATTGAGCGCGTATTCGTAATCGCTACAGGCATAGTCGGCCAATTCCACCGGGGCCGTATCCACCGGCACCGCGTTAAAGGCGATCTGCACATTATCGAAACCCGGTGAATCTCCCGAGGGCAATACCGGCTCACGCCGATAGCTGAAACGCCGCACTCCCTCTGGCCACTCGCGCCTTACTTTTTTTATTACCTTCGGCACCCGCAGGCTGATGTCGGGCGGATCGATCCGCTCGGCCCCGACCACATAAAACCCCTCCGCACCATAACGATCGAACCACTCGCCCGAAGTTTCGCGGTCAAAGCCGACAAAACCGGACGCCTTATCCGCCGGGTCGAAGAAGATCCCGGCCAAGCGCGCTCGATAGTGCCAATCGTGCACCCGCAAGGTAATGCGCACCTTGCCCGCCAGGCGATAGACAGCATAGACCCCTTTGCCCAAAGTTTCCAGGCGTTCGCGGCCGAGCGACATTTGTCGTTTGCGATCGTATAGCTCTATATCCATGCCCGCCGGATCGAATTCACCGGGCGGAATATAGAGGGCGACTTGTCGCGGTTTTCCGTCGGGAATCGTCAAGTCTATGGCAAAAGCCTGGGTCTTCGTAGAGTTTTCCCAACGACCGTCAATCCGCCCCGTCCCATCGGGCCGCCAGAGATGGGCCGGATTCGCCGACCGCTTGTGGACTCGGTCGACCTTAAACAGCGCCTGCGAAAGGTCGAGTTCATGACTAACTTGCGGATAAAAAAAAGTATCATCGTCCCTATCGGCAAAGCGCAATGTACCCGGGTCTTCGATCCGGTCCCGAACCTTGGCAGCAACGTATAAATACGTGTCGTCGTAGGCTAACCAGCCCGTAACACCCCTGCCTAACGACTGCGGTAAGGCCTCGGTCCAATCGCCAAGCTTCCCGTCGACCTTGATGGTTTGCCGCCCGATCAGATTGACCCGCATGACTTCCTCATGCACTGCAACCCCGTCCACCCCCGTGTCAAATTCGACCCGCAACGGATAGATATTTTCGGCGACGGCCTCTCCCCCGACAATCTTCACCTCGATCAATTGCCGTTCATGCGGCGCAAGCCGCAACCTAGCCGGCGCATCGACCACGAGCGCACCGAGCTCGACTTTCAGCACGCCCTCGATCGGGCGATTGAGCACATTACCCACCATGAGTTTGAGCACCGCCCCGCGGTCGACGGCTGCGGTCATATCCCGCGCGACCACGCTGAGCGGTTCGACCCCCTCGATTTGCGCGGCGCGCACCGCCGTCACCAATGCCGCAAAAGAGCCCTCTGTTCCGTCACCGCGCAAATAAAACCCGCGCCCGTCGAGCGGCACCGGCCATTCGCCATCGGTCATAGGCATCGACACCCCCATTGCATCGTAGAGTCGATAAGGACCGGCTACAATCCGCATCCTCGCCCCGTCCAAAGCAATGCCGCGCGAAGACGCCCGCCCCGGCGCAACCGCATCCATATCCCCTACTAACACCAAGCTGCCGTCCTCCTCATCCCCCGCCAACCCCGCAAAGGCGAAAACCCACGGCACCCCGTGGGCAAAGATCAATCGCGAGAAATCGCGCCCACCGACAAAACGCTGCGCCGCCACCAGCGCACGATCTGCATCGGCGCCATCATCGAGACCGTATACCCGCACTAGATCACTAGAGCCTACGGCCCGATTAAGCGCCACCCGCACCGGCAGCGTTGCAACCACATCAACAAATTGCCGCTCGACCCGCCGCACTTCGACCTCGGTTCCCTCGACCGCCTGCACAACTAGCTGAGCAAGTTCCGCCCGGCGCGGCAAATCCGCCCGCTCTATACCCCCCAGCGTCAAAGCGACGACCGGCCCCTGCGGGCGACCGTACTCACCGGCGATCGCACTGGTAAAAGCGACAAAGTCATCATCGAATTCGGGCAACCAAGTCTGGTCCCCGCCACCGCCCTGCATTATACCCTTGTGATCTAAGTAGGGCCGTATCCGCCCAAGGGGTTGCGGCGCCACACCGGGCACGATCTCCACTACAACCGCAACTCCGCCCTCGTGCAAGGCCGTAAAGGCTTTGTGCAATTCCGCGTTGAAATCCGCATAGCCAGCACTGGTAGTCGGCATATAAGGAACCGTCACCAGCATCCCACCAAAGCCGATAGTCGCCGCGATCTCTGCCGGGCGCTCTGCGACAAAAACAGGCTCGGCCGCATCGACCACGACGCAATTTGCCAAAACCGCCACCATCCCGGCGATAAATAATATTTTCTGCACGGTATGTTCCTCCCACCATGGAGTTATACCTAAAAGATACATACACGAATAAAAAAAAGCGCGTCCGCCAGTCGGCCGAACGCTTTTTTTATCTATCTGCCATTGCACTATTCTCTTTGCACAGCGAACCATCGTGCCTTGTGCTCAAAACTCCTTATGCATTGGCGTCTAAAAACCCACTACCAGCGGTCGAATTGCGGATGATAGACTTCGTTGAAGAAACGCCGCCGCTCCGGCGTCAGCGCGTCGAGTATTTCCGGCGGAAAATCGGGTTTATGGTGCCGGACATTGATGTGATTATAACAAAAAAAGAGCGCCATGCGCGGATCGTCCTGCTCCCACCGACACGAGGTGTGCCGCACCCCCTCGGAAAAAATCAGCAACGAGCCGGGCGGACAGCTATAACTTTCCCATACCCCCGAATCCCGCTCGTCGAAGAGATTGAGTTTCTTGCGATAATTCGACTTGTGGGTGCCGGGGATAAACGCCGTCCCGCCCTTGTCCTTCTCCACCCCGTTCAGTTCCCAGACCACCCGCGTCATGCCCGAGTGTATCTTGCCGTCGTGATACTGGTAACTGTAATTGGGGTTAACCGACTTACCGCCGGCGTGCGGATCCCACCCCTTGTGCCCGTCATCGCGGTAGCGATAGCTCAAAAAACAGCTTTCGCAGCGCAGTTTCTCCGTCTCTTCGTCAATGATTTGGTGCAAAACCCGCATCACAGCCGGATGATCGATCAGCACCGAGGCCGCCCCGCCCGGCAGCTTGCGCTCCGCCGGCGGCAGCGACTCCTTGTCTTGGCGCAATTTTTCGCACTGCTCCTTAAGCGGCACAAGCTCCTCTGCGCTGAGCACGGCAGGAAATAGCAAATACCCCTTGAGGTCAAAAAGAACCTTCTCTCGTTCGGCAAGCGGAATGTATTCGGTCGATACCATCTTATTTGCCCTTTCCGTTAAGCTTGCAAGATTCCCAGGCGTTCCAGTTCGTTCTTGATTTCCGCCCGCTCCGCGTCCGTCACGTCCATGCGTGGCGGCCTGACCGGCCCGCCTGCCAATCCCATCAAATCCATCGTGGCCTTGAGCATGGCCGCGTCATCAAAACGCGAGCGCAAATTCTCCAAGGGCGCCAGTTCCTCCTGCAATGTGATCATCCGCGGCCAATCCTGCTTTTTCGCGGCGGCAAAAAGTTCAAGCTCCAACCGGGGCGCAAAATTGACAAAACCGGCGGTAAAGGCTTCGATCCCAGCCTGAAAGCGAAAGTGCAACACCCCTGGATCATGGCGTTTATTGCCGACCCAGACAAAACGATCGCGCAATCGCTTGATCGCCCGGAAGAGATGGTGCGGTTCGAAACAGGGATCCTTGATCGCAATGATCTGGGACACCTCGGCCAAGCGGACAAAAAGATCCGCCGACCAACCTTGAGTATTGTAGGGCATCAGTGCCAAACCTGACCGCGCACCCAATGCCTGATAATAACGGAATATTCCCTCGGGATCGTCGGGTGTCCGTTGGCGGACGACCGGTGGGATCGCCAAAGCCACGCGCAAACCCAACTGTTCATAACGCTGCGCCAACTCGACCGCCTCGCCCAGATTACCGGGCAATGTCGGCACGAGCAACGCGCGATCACCCACCGTCTCGATCGCCCGCTCGGTCATCGCTAAACGCTCCTGCGACGTGAGTGCGTCATTCTCGCCGGTCCCGCCCGCCACCACAAAAATATCCACACCGCGCTCGGCGGCCCATGCTATATTACGGGCAAAACCGTCTAAATCGAGCGTATGAATATCATCGCGCCGATATACGGTCAGGGCGTAGGCGTGTACGCCTCTTAGCTGGTCGCGCAATTCTTCGGCAAACATAGTTTACTCCTTATGGAATATATTAATCTATTGACACTATCTATCGAAATAAGCTTTGTCTATTCACCGTTATAAAGGCCATTAACCGATGTCCCGCAAAATCTTATATCTAACGATTCTCACCTGCCTGGCCGCCTGCAGCACGCGACCGGCGCCACCGGTAAATAAGAGACTTATGGCCAACGCAGACCGCATCCAACCCTATGTAAAAAACCCCTTCTACTGGCAATACAAGGGCGCGCCCGTCCTGCTATTGGGCGGCAGCGTCGAAGACAATCTCTTTCAGATCGCCGATATCGAAGACCAACTCGACCTGCTGCATTCGTTGGGCGGCAACTATGTCCGCTGCACGATGTCCAGCCGCGACGAGGGCGATGCCTGGCCCTTCGAACGCGCCCCGGAGACCGGTCTCTATGACCTGGAGCAGCCTGGCCAAGACTACTGGACGCGTTTCGAGCATTTTTTAAACCTCTGCGCTGAACGCGATATCATCCTGCAAATCGAAGTGTGGGACCGCTTCGATTTCGCCCGCGGACCATGGCAGGACAATCCCTACAACCCGAAGAACAATATCAATTATACCGTCGAGGAATCCGGCCTAGCCGAATCGATAGGCTCACACCCGGGCCAAAAAGAAAACGCCTTCTTCCATACCATACCCGCCCTGAAAAATAACGCACTTGTGCTCGGCTACCAACAAGCCCAACTCATCGAGTTGCTCAAACGCTCGCGGCCCTATCCCAATGTGCTTTACTGCATAGACAACGAAACCAACGAATCGCCCGAATGGGGCAAATTTTGGTCCCTGCAGATCAAGGACCAAGCCGGCGAGTCGATCGTGCAAACCACCGAAATGTGGGACGCCTGGGACTTGCAATCGACGCAACACCGCCACACCCTCGACCATCCCGAACTCTACAGTTTTTTCGATCTCTCACAAAACAACCACCGCCACGCCGAAGAGCACTGGCAAAACCCGCAACTCATCCGCCAGTATATCATCGATTCAGGCCATATCCGCCCGATGAACAGTGTCAAAATATACGGCGCGAACACCGGCCATTTTGGCACCCATCGCGATGCGCAGGAGCGTTTGTGGCGCAATATATTCGGTGGTCTAGCCAGCAGCCGCTTCCACCGCCCGGATTCCGGCTTGGGCCTCAGCAAGATCGCGCAAGCCCATATCCGCTCACTGCGCGACCTCACCGACCGCATCGACATTTTCACTTGCACCCCCGACAACGACCTGCTCGACGCACGCAGCGCCAACGAGGCTTATTGCACCGCCAACCCCGGCATCGAATACGCAGTCTTCTTTCCCGATGGCGGCAATGTGGTCTTAGATACAGAAGCGGCGGCGGGAAATATGATCGGCGTGCAATGGCTGGATATTCGTAAGAGCGTCTGGTTAGACGAGGAAACGGTAGAAGCAGGCAAACGGCTGCGGCTAGTCACGCCGGAAGAAGAAGGTTACTGGGCCGTGATAGTAAAGGTCGCGGAATAATAAACCAAAACGGAGTGCTGCAATGGCATTATCCCATATCGCACTTATCCCGCGCCATTTCCGGTAGGCTCACTTTAGCAGCTATCTTTTCTCCTTTACGCGAGTTCCAGCAGACAGTCGTCGGCGAGCGGCTCAATCGGCGCGAAATCCCGATGCGCGACCCACTCCGGACGTTTGAACCGGCGAATGTGGTTGTCTACATGGCAAAGGCTCAAATACGCGATCACCCGATCCCACGGGCTAATATTGGGCGCCGAGGCGTGTACTAGGTTCGAGTGAAACAACAATACAGAGCCAGGCCCGCCCTTCGGCGCGACAAGGCCCCCGTCATCGGCCAGTCGGCTTACCGTCTCGCGATCGAGCGTCCACAACGGATAGGACGTCGTCAGGGTATCATGGCCCGCCTCGATAACGCCCTGGCTGTGACTCTTGGGGATTAAATAGAGCGGCCCGTTAAACTCGGTCACCTCGTCTAAAAACAAAGCGACATTCATCGCCCGCGGCTCGGGCATCTGGTCGTCGCGCGCCCAAGTGCCGTAGTCCTGGTGCCACTGCCAGACATCGCCGTTAAAAGCGGCTTTACCGTTGATCTTGTACTGGTGCATATATACCGGCCCGTCGAGCAACTGCATGACCGGCCCGAGCAGCCGAGGGTGGCGCCCCAATCGCGCGAACGCTTCGTTGTAGGTATGCGCGGCAAAGGCCGTGCGCACCGCCTCGTCGTCCTTTTCTCGCCAGACCTCCTCTCGGCGCATTGCGAAGATCTTCGGCAATTCGCCTTTGAGTACATCGACTTCTTCGCGACGAAACAACTCAGGCAAATGCACCCACCCCTCGCGATCGAATTGCCACAGTTGTTCCTTATTCAAATTCATAAACCGGTCGGCCTCCTGCAAAAAGACATTTCAATCGCCAAGCCCCATGCCATATCATGCAATGTAAACCTCCGAGGGCGCACATTGCCTTCGTGCCACGTCAACGCTATACCAGCAGATCCGCCAACGCCTGCAATCGTCCCCGCTCGTCGTTCGGTCCGGCAAAAACCGTTTCCGCATCCCCTTCGCCCTTTATCACCACCTCGACCTGCTTCGCCCGCACCCCCTCAACTACGATATCGCGTGCCTCGACCGCGATATCGCCACTGATAAACACTTTCGCCGAGACTTCGCCCATCGAATCCTTGCGCGCGCCCTTTTCAAAATACTTGCGTTTCTTGCGCTCTGCACTGCGTTTGACCACTACCCCCTCGACACCTTCTAGCACCATCAGCAACTCGTCCGTATCTCGCCCCGAAAGATAGAATATCATCAGTGTGCCACCGAACCATCGGCGTGAAAGCTGCCCTTGATCGCCCAGCGCTCATAGGGATATTTTGCCAACGCCTCTTCGACGATCTCGACCCCGATCCCCGGTCGGTCGGTCAATAGGCGATAGCCCCCCTCGACCACCATCTGCTCATCGACGATTTCTGCCATCGGCCCGGTCAATGCATTGTGCTCGGTGTGCGTGTAGTTTGGAATCGCCGCCGCAAGGTGCGCGAAAGCCGCGTTGTTGACGGGGCTGCCCATCAAATGTGGAAAGATGCCAACGAAGGCCGCTTCGGCCATCGCCGCGACCTTCTTCACTTGCGTAAAACCACCTGCCAACGACAAATCCGGCCGGATCAGGCTCACCACCTTGCGATCGATCAAATCCTTGAACTGATAGATATTGTAAAAGCGTTCGCCGGTGGCGATCGGCAAGCGAATATGCTTGGCGATATACTCCACGGCCTCAATACTTTCCGGCGCCAGCGGATCCTCATAGTATAAAATCTTCAATGGCTCCAGCTCAGTCGCCAACGCAATCGCCTCCTCCGGCCGCAAATTCCGGTGGATCTCCAAGCCCAGATCCACTCCATCGCCGACCTCCTCGCGCACCGCACCCACCAACTCGACCGCTGTCGAAATATTCTGCGTCCCGGTCTGTTGCTCAAAACCGCTGACAAAGGGCGTCATCCGCAACGAGCTGAATCCCTGCTCCACCCGCTGCCGCGCGCTCTCGCGTACCTGCGTCACCGTTTCACCCCGCACATTCTCAAACACTTTGACCTTTTCTCGGCACTTCCCCCCCAACAACTGATACACCGGCACCGACAACGACTTACCCAGAATATCCCACAACGCGATATCTACCGAACTCATCGCCGCCGACAAAGCCGCCCCCATAAAATGCGTATTGCGCGACACCACCTGGTAGTGATGCTCGATCAACCGCGGATCCTTGCCCACATAATAATCGGCCAACTCATCAATCGCCTGCTTCACCACCCCGTGATGCCCCCACAACCCCGCCTCCCCATTACCGACAATCCCCGCGTCCGTATACACCCGCACCAACAAAAAACGCCCCACCAAAAAAGCCTTGATCTCCGTGATTTTCATAGCCATTCTACTTTCTTTTTCTCTTACTAAAACAGGTATTTCAACACGCTCTTCTTCTCTTCTTTAAACAGGTGCTTCACAATTAACTTTTGCAGTCGCCGAGAACTGTTTAGGGTGATCTTCTGTAGCGGGTTGTAGACCCAAATTCCACAGGAAGTAAAATTTGCGGGCTACACCTCGGAGCCCGCCAGGGATGGCGGGTGAGAATAAGCCAAGAGAATCATCCTAAACGGTCCGCCCGCACCCAAACGCTAATACAGACTCATCAACCCCTCAGCACCCACCATTCTCTTCTTCTCAAACTCCTCACTCAACCACCGCGCCCGCGACTCCCGCCCTGGATTGCGATATGCATATACCACACACCACCGCGTATCGCTCCCCATCTTACGCCCATTCACCCCATGCGCCGCATGCGTCCACATCAATACCACCGTGCCGCGCGGCACGCTCAACCCCTCAATGGCCAAGGCCATGCCCGTCTTAGGATGCACCTTGTCCACCATCCACCCAGACAACAATTCCGCGTCCGACTCCGCACGTATCCCCGCGTCGCGGTGCAAATGACTGCCGCGCACAACCTTCAACCCGCCGTCATCCGCCTGAAAACCATTGACATAAAAAAAGACCC
The DNA here is from genome assembly GCA_018672475.1 of Gemmatimonadota bacterium. GTDB lineage: Bacteria > Latescibacterota > UBA2968 > UBA8231 > UBA8231. The sequence goes on from JABHFS010000036.1 coordinate 24,246, forward strand.
GCAAAAAACCCAATGACGGATCATCGTCGGCATATTCATGGCTATGCCACGTACTGCCGCCATTGCCGCCTTCGCGATTGAGCGCCACGCAATGATCATAGCGAATCTCTGCGCCCAGCACATCACGCACCAAGAGCAACATCTGCGGATGCGCGATCAGGCTCTCGAGATAAGCATTGTATTCAGCAGAAAAACGTGACGGCAAATACTCCTCGTCGTCGCGCGGCAATTCCTGAATCTGAGCCAGGGCCTCGGTCAACCGCCCACAAGCTTCCTCCGTCAACAGACCCGGCAATACAAAATGCCCATCGCGATCAAGTTCGGCCCTCTGCTCTACGGCAAATTCGTATGGTTTAAATAGTGCTTCCATTACACCTCAAAAAATGAAGATCGAAGAATATATGCCCCTGCAAATCAAATAGAAAATTCTCCACTCTCGTCACCTCTACAACACTCCTACTCGGGAATATGTTCGCGCTCGCCTTCAGGCTGATACTGCCGTCCCTTAACGATCCGGGTCAACGCATCGTTGTAAGGAGCCTTCAGCCCCAGCCGTTCGCTCTCGCGCGCGACATAGCCATTGAGCGAGTCGATCTCGGTCGGACGTTCGCGCAACAGATGCTGCTGCATTGACACCCGGTGAAATTTCTTGGCGCTATAGGCCTTAATCGTCGCTAGTGGGTCCGGATCGGCCAACACCACGCCCTTGGCCTCGATCAGCGCCAGCACCTCCTCGATGATCTTGCTCTGAAACTCGTCGAAGGCCTCTACCTCGCGAATATGCCCCGGTCGCAAATCCGCAATCGCGCACAGCGGATTAATGCTGCAATTGAGCACGAATTTCCCCCATATCGTCGCGATAATATCGTCTTCGACCTGCGGTTGCATACCCGCCCGCTCCATCACCGAGCGAATCATCTCCAGCCGCGGGGTCTTATTGCGATCCAACTCGCCCAAATACGTCGGCCCCTTATTCGTATGCCGAACCTCGCCTGGTGCCTGCAAATCTGCGCTGTGAAAAGTCAGCCCACCGACGATCCGCCCCTCGCCAACCACCTCCGTCAAAACCTCCAAATTGCCCAGGCCATTCTGCAACGTCAGCACGCAGCCTTCCTCGGCGAGCATCCCGCGCGCCGCCTCGGCCGCCTGGCGGGTATTGTAGCCATTGACGCAAACGATCGCCAAATCCACACCGCTTATGGTGCCCGGATCCGTCGTCGCCGCGACCTCGGCAACAAACTCCCCGTGCAGCCCCTGCATGTGCAGACCCTGCTCTTGCATCGCCTGCACATGCTCTTGCCACACATCGACCAACGTCACCCGCGCGCCGGCTCGAGCCAAATTCGCCCCGTATAAACACCCCATATTGCCCGCACCAATCACCGCGATATGCATACTGCCGCCTTTTCTATATTTGATGGGACTGGGGGACGTCGACTATCAGGTGAAGAGCCGATAGTTCGCCTTGGCTTGCTCTTTGCCTCTGTCAACTACGCGATAATCTGCGCGATGACAGGCCTTCGGCGTTGATTCCTTCATTTATCTCCGATGTACTTAAAAAAAATCACATTGTGGCGTATTGAGATAAGAAACAATAAAACGAGCCTGCTCTGTTTCTCTAATCGATTCCAACTCAGGAATAATTAGCTCTTTCTCCTGGGCCGTCATAACGGGGAAATCATAATGAATATTTGCATATTTGAGAGGCCCTTTTTCCTCCGTGCGTTTTGCGACAAACTTGGTATGTCGTAGCAGACGTTGCCGATTATACGCATTTGCAACGGATGGCATTGATTGCAATAGTGAACAGATCGAAGGTATCAGTGTATTGTCAATTTCAATTCCTATACCACCCCGCCCACAAGCCAATGCTGCGGCCAATGTTGTTCCAGTGCCAACAAAAGGATCAAGTACGACATCCCCGTTTATTGAAAACATACAAATAAGCCGATAGGCAAGTTCAAAAGGGAATGCTGCACTTCTTTGGCGTGTTGTTTTTTCTATTAAATTTTGTCCAGTACCTTTTATGTCAAACCATATATCGGAAAACCATACGTTTCTCTCTTCCCAAAAGAAAGCACTCCTACGCCTTTCTTCTTTTTCTTTGCCCCCTGTAAACTCTCGCCTATCTCCCTTGCGCAAAATGAGTATATATTCGTGTTCATAGGTGACATAAGCACCTACGGGCAACATTCCAGAACCCATAAATTTATTTGGAGCATTCGTTGGCTTACGCCAAAGAATATCAGGTAAAGAAGCAAAACCAAGATTCAGGCAACTATGTAAAATTCGCGAGTGATTGGAATAAAGCTGAAAGTCGCCATTGAGTGTGCGCGTAGCATCTCCAATATTAATGCAGGCGATCCCACCGGGTTTCAGCACCCTATAAGATTCAGTCCAAGCTTTATCTAAGACTTCATGCATTAATTCGAATGCTTTACGACCTTGGCCTTCGGATAAACACTTAGGGATTTGTTTTTCCTGGTTTGAGAATATAGTATCCCACATCTCCACCATGGGGTAAGGAGGAGAGGTTACTATTAAGTCGACAGACTCATCTTCAATTTCCAGGTGAGATGCAGTCCCCTTCAATACACTAATCTCTGTTTGCATTGGACGTATATCCATCTATGTGAATATGATGATTTTCTTAGATAATTTTAGAGATATAGACCATATTGTATTACCGCCTCAAGCGACGGAGAGCAAGTCTTTCATCACATAACATCCTCGCCCTTGCTTAGGGCTAGGAGAACCGCTATGGCTGAAATTGGAAAGATAAAATCAGACCCCTGCAGTAAATCTTATACTGCCTATTCTTCGTTCAAGCACTAGTTATGCGGTATGGTGAATATATCCCTTAGTCTGAAGGAACGGAAACCCTATGAGTAAAGAAAACAAAAGCACTAAAAATAATTTCGGTATAGCAATAGTTTTTAGGTTCTGGCCTAGGTCTTATCTTTGGTAAAATAGTATTTAATGATGTTGGCATTGGGCTTGTTATTGGTGCAGGCGTCGGTATCGTTTTCGAAAGGTCTTATCGAGCTATATCAAACAAAAAATAAGAATGACGAATCGTATTCATATTCGAGCCGTATAACGCCTTTAGCATCGGCTTAGATGACATGAAAATCCATAACCGCAGTATTCAACCGATAGAGAGAGCCCCCCATGACCGCAGCATTCCAGGTTCTAGGCGAGACAGAGAAAGGTCGCCAGAAAATTCGCGACATCAAAGCCATAACACTGCAAGGACAGCGCAGCTATACGCTGGTAAAGGTCATCGCCGAAGACGGCCTCTACGGAATCGGCGAGGCCTATGGCAGTCCAGGTGTGGGGATGAAGGAGCAGATCGAGGCGATCAAACCGTCCCTTATCGGACGGGACCCGCTGTCCATCGACGTGCTCTACACCACGATGGGCCAGAATCGGGAACCGGGAACCGCTTGGGCCGGTGCCAGCCGCACGGACGGCTCGGCCCACGCCCTGATGAGGGCCGCTAGCGGGATCGAGATGGCGCTATGGGACCTCGCCGGGAAGATCCTGGGCGTACCGTCGACCGTGCTGTTGGGAGGTAAATTTCGCGACAAGGTCCGGGTCTACAACCACGCACAGCCACGGGATATTCTCGAGCGATCTTCTTGTGAGGAGTGGGCGCAGCAGGTCAAGGAAGACCCGGCCGGCATCACCTGCCATAAGTTCGGTTTCCCGCACACAACGCCGGACACCGACGCTGGACGCGATGTCGCAAACCGGGTGCTGACCATTCGAGAGTTGCGACAAATCGAAGAAGGTTTTGCCAACTGCCGCGAGGCACTCGGTTGGGACCACGACATAATGGTCCACTGCCACTGGGAATACGACGTGCGCACCGCGATCCAGATCGCAGAGGCTGTTGCGCCGATTAAGCCATTGTGGCTCGAAGACGCCATGATCGTCAACCATTCGGAGAGTTGGAAACGGCTAACCGCTAGCTCTCCAGTCCCGATCTGCACGGGTGAGAACCTGTGGCGACGACACGAATTTGCAGATTTCATCATCCACCAGGGATGCGACATCCTGCATCCGGATCTGCGCAATAGCGGCGGTTTCCTGGAGAATAAGCGCATTGCCGACATGGCCGAGATATGGGGACTGCCGATGGCGACGCACAACACAGGCAGTCAACTCAACACCTGGGCGACCTGCCAGTGGGCGGGATCGATCCGCGACTTTATTGCGTGCGAAACGGTCACGGGCAAAGGAGATTGGATGGACGAGTTGCTGATCCTCGACGGGACCTATATCGAGAACGGGCATATCCGCATTACGGAGAAACCAGGGTTCGGCGTCGACCTGGATCCGGACGTGGCGAGAGCGCACCTAGCGGAAGGAGAAACCTGGTGGGCTTGATGTGCGGCGTAGTTGCCATTTCGCCAGATAATAGCGGCCTCTGACCATCGAAGCCCAGATGCCGCAAAGCAGCGCATAAACACCCTACCAGACACACATTAACCTTGGTAGCTAAAAAAAACCAGACTCAACGTGCATATGCCGATGGACAGAATCCACCGCGTTTCGTATCCTCGAAACGGGGAGAATTCGCATGAAACTGACAACCGACGAATTGCATTTATTCAAACGCAATGGCTATCTGATTAAAAGGAAAGTACTCGACCCCGATCTAATGGAACGCGCACGCGCAATGCTTTGGGGTGGCGCACCGCCCGACCGCCTGCGCGACGATCCCGCGACTTGGGTCGGTCCTTTCCGCCCATACGAGGAAAACGACGAAGGGTCTAATTACCGCCGCGGTTTCCGCTGGGCCTACCGCGAGCCGGGCGACGAAGAATGGATGATCCGCCTGCTGGCCACCGAACCCAAGATCTGGTCGATGGTCGAACAGATGCTAGGCGTCGGGCAAGTCGTGCAACCCGAACGCATCCGCGGCATCTACTGCACCCTGCCCTACGGCGACCACGAGCTGATCCTCGTGGCGCGCGACTGGCTCGACCAGGAGAGCTCTGCTCTCGTGCCCTTCACCTACCTCCCGAACGAGCCCACCCTGGCCATCGAGGGGATCGATGACGGCGCTATCCTTCGCGGTCCGGTGAG
>JABHFS010000037.1 GCA_018672475.1 Gemmatimonadota bacterium
ATTTCACTCCCCTCTCCGGGGTTCTTTTCGCCTTTCCCTCACGGTACTAGTTCACTATCGGTCAGTTAGGAGTATTTAGCCTTGGAGGATGGTCCCCCCATGTTCAGTCAGAGTTTCTCGTGCTCCGACCTACTTGTTGCAAACTTAGTTCTTGTTAAATGTTTTCGGGTACAGGGCTATCACCTTCTATCGCCGGACTTTCCAGACCGTTCCCCTAACATAAAACATAAAGATTGCTGGCTGTTCCCCTTTCGCTCGCCGCTACTAAGGGAATCTCGGTTGATTTCTTTTCCTCCGGTTACTTAGATGGTTCAGTTCACCGGGTTCGCTTCATGCACCTATGTATTCAGTGCAAGATGACCCAAAGGGCCGGGTTTCCCCATTCGGAAATCTCGGGTTACAAATGCTTGTTTGTCAGCTCGCCCGAGCTTATCGCAGACTACAACGTCCTTCATCGCCTCTAACTGCCTAGGCATCCACCATATACGCTTATTCGCTTGACCATATAACTTGAACGACCTGGATAACGGAGTGTTATTCAGGAAACTAAATGCCTCTCACCTTTTGTGAAGCAGAGGCTGCTCAAAGCTATTGGTTTATCACCGGATAATACGCTTGAAATATACGAACTCTCGACCACTTTTCTGACCGGAAACCGAAGTTTCTTGTCTTCAATGTGATCTTGAATTTAAAAAAACAAATGAAGATCAGTTCCCTCTGCCCAGAGCGACACTGCGAAGCAGTGTGTTAAAGAGCCATACCACCAGTGCGCGTTTGAATTAACACTACTGATATTAAAGAACATCTCTTAACAAGACTCGACCTGGCAAAAGGTCTTGTCCTGGTCATTGAACTTGCGTTCGCTGACTCATTTGCGGATGTCAAATTTTGTAAACAGCTGATGTCATCACAACATCTTCTGATTACAGACTTTACTAAATTCCCCTTGGTTATTGCCTTCGAACGGATCGTGGTTTCTCTTGGTAGAGGCCCCTCGACTTCGCTCGGGGCAAATTTCCGCAGGAAATTTGCTTTATCACTTATACACTTTTTTAAAGAACATCTGTTGGGACTGCCAACAGACTTGTTTCCGAAGAAACGATTCTGGCTAGAGCGCCAGAAGTCAGAAGACTGTTGAGAACAACTTGAGTACTACTTAATCTCAATCTCAGGGTCTTCTGACTTCTGATGTCTATGCACAGGCGCCAACAGCAACTAACGAGTCGCTAATGACGTGGAATCAAACAATAGGTTGTGAGTGCTTGCAGTAGATGCTTTAGGTTAAGGAGGTGATCCAGCCGCAGGTTCCCCTACGGCTACCTTGTTACGACTTCATCCCAGTCATGAATCACACCGTGGTAACCGTTCTCCCGAAGGTTAAACTAGCTACTTCTGGTGCAACCCACTCCCATGATGTGACGGGCGGTGTGTACAAGGCCCGGGAACGTATTCACCGCGACATGCTGATTCGCGATTACTAGCGATTCCGACTTCACGGAGTCGAGTTGCAGACTCCGATCCGGACTACGAAAAGTTTTCTGGGATTTGCTCCACCTCGCGGCATTGCGGCCCTCTGTACTTTCCATTGTAGCACGTGTGTAGCCCAGGCCGTAAGGGCCATGATGACTTGACGTCGTCCCCACCTTCCTCCGGTTTGTCACCGGCAGTCTCCTTAGAGTTCCCACCATTACGTGCTGGCAACTAAGGACAGGGGTTGCGCTCGTTGCGGGACTTAACCCAACATCTCACGACACGAGCTGACGACAGCCATGCAGCACCTGTCTCGAGGTTCCCGAAGGCACTCTTCTGTTTCCAGAAGATTCCTCGGATGTCAAGCCCTGGTAAGGTTCTTCGCGTTGCATCGAATTAAGCAACATGCTCCACTGCTTGTGCGGGTCCCCGTCAATTCCTTTGAGTTTCAGCCTTGCGGCCGTACTCCCCAGGCGGGGTACTTAATGCGTTAGCTACGGCACTGAGGGGGTCAATGTCCCCCAACACCTAGTACCCATCGTTTACGGCTAAGACTACCAGGGTATCTAATCCTGTTCGCTACCTTAGCTTTCGCACCTCAGCGTCAGTACCAACCCAGGAATCCGCCTTCGCCACTGATGTTCTCCAAGATATCTACGCATTTCACCGCTACACCTTGGATTCCGATTCCCTCTGTTGGACTCAAGGTATACAGTTTCGATTGCAGTTCTCTGGTTGAGCCAGAGGATTTCACAACCGACTTGAATACCCGCCTACGTGCTCTTTACGCCCAGTAAATCCGAACAACGCTCGCTCCCTACGTATTACCGCGGCTGCTGGCACGTAGTTAGCCGGAGCTTCCTCTGGAGGTACCGTCAAGTAGCGGGTGGTATTAACATCCGCACCTTCTTCCCTCCTGACAGGAGTTTACACCGCGAACGGCTTCATCCTCCACGTGGTGTCGCTGCATCCGCCTTTCGGCGATTGTGCAAATTTCTAGACTGCTGGCTCCCGTAGGAGACTGGACCTTGTCTCAGTTCCAGTGTGGCCGTTCACCCTCTCAGGCCGGCTACGCATCGTCGCCTTGGTAGGCCGTTACCCCACCAACAAGCTAATACGACGCGGGCTCATCCCCAGGCGGCAGCTTACAAGTAGAGGCCACCTTTAAAAGCAAGTCATAAACTCACCTTGTCATTCGGTATTAGCACTTCGTTAGAAATGTTATCCCCAACCCGGGGGCAAATTGCCCACGTGTTACTCACCCGTTTGCCACTGTACTCGCCACCCGAAGGCGACTTTCTCGTTCGACTTGCATGACTAAGACACACCACAAGCGTTAGTTCTGAGCCAGGATCAAACTCTCCGTGAAGAAAATTTGATGTACTGATTTTTTTAATCCAAGTTCTTCAACTTTGGACCCTCATGCACGTTATTCGATTTTCAAAGATCAAGACAGCTCAAAAGGTCGAGCAGTAGTTACCAAAGATAGAGTTAAACTCTGTCCCTGTCAAGAGAAACGAAGAATGATTTGATGGTTTTTTTCGAAGCCATTCGATCATAAGTCATCCTCTTGAGCAACAGAAGATAGGCCATCTTTCTTATTTGGCAAGCCCTATGCAAAGTTTTTTTGAGTTATCATTCAAAGTCCTTGGCTAAGACCCGCCCGAGCACCTCGGTAGCACGTAACCGCACCCCTGTATTCTTGTCTTTTAGCGCTTGTTTAAGCACGGGTATTGCCTGAGCTAATTGCAAAAAACCCAACGCTTCTACCGCGCGTATCCGCACCGTTGACTCCTTATCTTCTAAGACTTTGGCTAAGGCACCGACAGCACGCCGGTCTTTAACGCCGACTTTTCCTAAATAAGCAGCGGCTGCGGCTCGCACGGCCGGGCTTTTGTCGTCTACTGCAACCTTGGCTAAGACCGGCACCCCGCGGCGGTGACCTATAACCTTTAACATCAACGCCGCATGCAGACGTACGCTGACCTCTTTGTCGCCAAAGGCCTTTTGAATAATGGGTATACTATTGACCGTCCCCGCGTCCTTAAGCGCCTCAACCGTGCGGAGACGCACCTCAGGGCTCTTGTCTTTGAGCGCCTCCGATAAAACTGTCATAGACAGCCGTCCACCAATAAAACCGAGGGCCTCAACTACGGCGACCCGCACCGTAGCACTTTTGTCCGCCAATCCCTGGCGCAAAATAATAACCGCCTGGCGCCCACCAACCCGCCCCAATCCCTCGGCGGCCTTCATCCGGATTTCGGGTGTCTTGTCTTGCAACATAGTCCGCAAAGCAAAGACGCCCGGTCCCTGAGCAGTGGTCGCAATTGGTAGCACAAGGAATAAGAGTAGAGCCCAACCCAGCACGTTCATGTCAGCCCCAACTAGCGGCACCCTCCAACTCACCCTGTCGATCTTCGGCAATATGTTTGAAATAACCACTTTCGCGATAAGAGCGTAAAGGATCGGCTTCTGCGCCCAGTTCTTCACGGACTACCGCCAATAAAGGTCGTACATCCACATCATAGGCATTGCGCAAAATCTCCTCGCCTGCCACGGTATCGTCCTCTGCCTGGGTTGCAGCCAGTGCTGCGCGATCAACCAATAGGGCACGCGCATAGGCGGTCTGAATATTGAGTACCGACTGGATCATCGCCTCAACTTTGGGTTTTATTATATGACTCTGATCGATCATATAGGCGATATTGGCCGCCGTTCCGCGGCGTTCAGCATTGAGAATCTCGTGGTAAATTAGGAAAACTTCGTAAAGATTGACCGATCCAGTCGTCACATCGTCGTCTGCATATTTGCAATTGTTGAAATGAAAACCGCCCAATCGCTCTTCATCCAGCAGCAGAGCCACGAGATGTTCTATATTAGTGCAAAGCGGATGATGGCCTAGATCTACGAGAACTTCGGCCTTAGGCCCTGCTTTGAGGGCAAAATTCAACGCCATGCCCCAATCGGCGATGTCGGTATGATAAAACGCCGGTTCGAAAAATTTGTACTCGATCAGCATACGCGAGTCATCGGGTAATGCCGCGTGGGTTTTCCCTAGACATTCTTCAAAACGTCGTTTGCGCTCGATAATATCGTCTTGGCCCGGATAATTCGTGCCATCGGCGAACCACAGGCTAAGCACCTTGGAGTTCGTCCGCTGCATGATGTCTATGCATTCGTACATATGGTCCAGCGCCTTTTGCCGCACATTCGGGTCCCGATGGCCAAAACTACCTAGTTTATAATCGTATTCCTGGAATACATTGGGGTTGATCGCCCCGATATGCACCCCCAATTCGGCGGCCTCCTGCTGTAAGGCGTCATAGTCGTCCACTTTGTCCCAGGGAATGTGCAAAGCGACACCGGGACAAACGCCGGTCATTTTGTGGACTTGTGCCGCATCGGAGAGCCGCTCGTGCACATCGCGCGCCGCTCCCGGTTGTTTAAAAACGCCAAAACGCGTTCCCGAATTTCCATACCCCCAAGAAGGCGTTTCAATTTCCTGCGCTTTGAGTTTGTCTTTAACTCCTTCCACATCGATGCCCTGATCCGAGAGGACCTCGGCCAATACGGAAAATTGGTCTTTTGCATTAAACTGCGGAATTCCCATCCTGTAGCTCCTTTGTTTTTTGCTAAATTTCCATCTAGTCAAGTATAGTAAATAGCTAAATCATAAATGCAACTCACGCATCCGGTAAATGGCAATCCTCGGCCCCGGCCTTTCGATACTCGCCAATCCGGATACGGGCAAATAGAAAGCATCGATCGGATCGTACAAACGCCGACTTTGCGCATCGAGCAAGGGGTCAAAAAGCACCTGCCGTTCGGCAACCTGTTCTAATGCAGCAATAAAGGACGAATCAAGGCGAGAATACGACAGATCTGGTGATTCATGCACCACTACCCAGGTGACGTGCTCACGCAAAAGTCGCTCTACACCATATATCGTCCATATCCAGGCAAAATTCGAGGGATTGGCTGCTCGCAACTCGATCAGTTCATAACCGGGGCCGGGCAGGGCCTCGCCCATCGCCAAGAGGCGCTGCTGCCGGCGCGCTGCAAAACCCGCATTCCGTAAACCCGCTAGCCGCAGCTCTAAGGCCGGGCGGTCAAGCCGCAGTTGTGGATAGCCGTAGTCAGACGCGCAGCAAAGCCCAATCCGGCTTCCTTCCGGGACCTGCTGCTCAATCCAACGCGCAGCCAATACACGGGTATCCGTTTGCGCCAGCAATATACTATGATGCCAAGAAGACCAAACCGTTGGCGCGACCACCAAGAGCGCAAGTACCACAACACCCCGTGTCGAACGCCCTAAAGCGACGACGACCCCACCTGCCGCGAGACAGAGTAAGGGCAACAAGGGCAGCATATACCGCATAAATACGACTTTGCCACTACCAGCCACTGCAAAATAAACAACAACACCGAGCAATAGCGGCCATTCTGCCCCGCGCGGCCGCCAAATCCAGCGGCCGATGCCTGCTAAAGCCGCGACAAAGAGCGGCCATCCCAATCCCAGAGGCAATGTAAAGCCAAGATGATACCACCACCCCCGGCCTAGATCGGCCTCATGCCCTCGCGCGAAATGCAAGCGTTCATAGGATAAATCGCGCCAAAAAGTCGCAAAATCCAATAAGACGTATGGTGATCCTGCGATAAAAGCCGCGGCCATAACGCCCACCACCCAACACAATCGCCCGCCATTCGCCCGCAAAGAGTCACTTTTCTGGTAAGCGACGATCAGCACAACCCCTGCAAATAACCCTAAATTGTATTTGGTCGAGGCGGACAAGCCCAAAAAAATAGCGCCCACGATCAGGTTCCGTACCGCTCTCCCCTCCATATAACGCAAAGAAAACAATATAGACACCAATAAATAGAAGGTTGCCGGTATGTCGACCGTGAGAAAATGAGAATCGCGCACATGAAGAAAGCAGCAGGAGAGAAAGAGTGCACTGGCCAATCCCACCAAAACCCCACCGAGACGAGTTCCAATACTATAGAGGACCCCAACCGAGGCAATCCCCATCAAAGCCCCCAATCCCCTCCCGATGAGGTAGAATACCGAAGGGTCTTTTAGGAATTGTGCTTCGAAAATAGCGGTATTCTCGAAGACCCCCCCCATAAACCCAGCGATATAATAAGCCCCATAGACTGCGGCCAATAGGTAGAAATGCAACGAGGGGTAGTTGAAAAAGTGCGGATTGGGATCGCCGGCGCCTATCGCCAGGGCTCGATGTACCAAGGTGGATTCATCTGGACGGCAAGAGATATTCGGCAAGCCGAAAGCCAGCCCCCAGACGCGCAGCGCCAACCCTACCAACAAAATGGCGGCGAGTAGCCAAGCCGCCCGACCGCCCATAAGTTCAGACGCTCTGCAGAATCTGCAGTTGCAGCTCTAGGTTGCGCAGGCCGATTTCACCAGGCACGAGCGAGAGCAAGTCCGGCTGTTGCACAGCCTCGGCAAATTGCGCAATGAGCAATGACATGAAATCTTCGCCCACCAGTTCTGTCTTCTCGGTGCTGAGCACAGAGCAATAAACCCCATCGACAGCCCGCCCAGTGCAATCGACAAGGAAGTCATTCAGGCCAAAACGCCGTATGGGCTGCCCCTCTATTAAATCGCGAACAACGATTTCGCAAGGACACGTTCCCCATGGGCCGACAAAATCAAAACGGGTCCGGATCTCTGCATCCCTTAAATCCACCTGCAACGATGCCGGTTCGATAGTGCCTGCGGGCATCCAGGCCAGTAATAGACTCAAAGGATGAGGCCCCATATCGATCCATATCTCCTCAGCCGTGCGACGGCGGCCGCGAGCGACGGTCTCCATCTCCGCGTAAAAAGACTCTATATTGTCCAGAGGGCCGCGGTCGGCTTCATAGAGTTGTAGATAGTGCGGCAGCGCAGCAGCATATTGCGTGCACACACCCAAACGACGGTCGGCCACTCGACTAAGATCGACTAGAGCCTGGCCCTGAGTCCGCGTTTGCGACGCACCCTCTGGATGCCAAACCATAGGTTTCTCGCAAAGAACGTGGCAACCCCGCTCGAAAGCGCGCTGAACACAGTCAAAATGCGCTTCGTTTGGCAGGCAAACATCGAGCAAATCGGGCGTTTCTTCGGCAAGCATTTGATCTAAGTCCCAATAGCCGCGCCCCGAAAAGGGAAAGAGGCCCTTCAGCGCCTTCGACGTAGCGGCGACACTTGCCTCATTGCTGCCACAAAAACCAACAACCTGGGCACCGGCCTGATGAAACCACTTGGCATGGTGTTTTCCGATGCCGCTGGCTCCAGCGATGGCGACGCGCAGCACCTCTTCCATTTTTCTCTCCAATAAAAAAGAGCTGACAGCCCGGCTGTCAGCTCTCCCAAGGCCCATTGCCTTATCGTGCGATTGTTCTTTTAAACCTTACTTCTTCCGCGGCGCCAGCTTAGCTTCTCTAATTTGTTCCTTCAAGCGTTCCTTGCGCCGTTTGCGGCGACTTCTCAATTCTTTTTCCCTCATTCTGCCCTTGCTCGAACCCATTGCTATATCCCTTCGATTGCGATCCGCGAAAATTGCTAAACGTATGTCTAGCAATATATCTTACGGCCCATTGGGCGTCAAGCGAGTAACATCCTCAGAATCGCCATCCGCACATAGAGCCCGTTGTGGGCCTGGCGAAAATAGGCCGCGCGCGGATCCGCGTCTATGGCGGGATCAATCTCGTCGACACGTGGTAACGGATGCATCACGACCGCGTGATCCTGCATACAATCCATCACCGAGCGATCGATGATATATTTACCGCGCGCCTGCTCGTATTCCTCAGTGCGGTCGCCAAAGCGCTCCTTTTGAATTCGCGTTTGGTAGATAACGTCGACTTCCCGGGCCACCTCGTGCAAATCCTCGACCTCTTCAAAAACGACACCGTGCCGCTGCAAATACTCTTTAATATCGTCTTTCATCCGCACTACGTCCGGAGCGACAAAATAGATCTTAACACTCTCGTATTTGGCGAGCAGATAACAGAGCGAGCGCACCGTCCGCCCATTCGCCAAGTCACCGACCAATGCCACTGAAATTCCTTCTAACCGGCCGATTTCCCGTTTAATCGTATACAGATCCAGCAATGACTGGGTCGGGTGCTGCCCGGCGCCGTCACCGGCATTGATAACGGGAATATTGGTGACGGCGGCCGCACGATTAGACGCTCCGCTCTCAAAGTGGCGCAATACGATCACATCGGCATAACCGGCGACCACGCGGATCGTGTCTTCGAGCGTCTCCCCCTTCGCCGCCGAGGAAAACTCCTGGGCACTCTCCGTCGTAAGCACCGTGCCGCCCAAGCGGGTCATCGCCGATTCGAAAGACAAGCGAGTACGCGTACTCGGTTCGTAAAATAGCGTCGCCATAACCCGGCGACTGAGAATATTGGAACCATAGTGCTGTACGACCTGCTCCATTTCTCGAGCGGTCGAAAAAATGGCATCCATCAAGTCAACGTCAAATTGTTGGGCTTCTAAAACGTGAGGTAAGCGATCCATCATATTCTCCTCAATAAGTACAAAAAAGCCCCTAAACGGGTTGGCAAGTAATATATAATGATGCCCAAGAAAATAGCATCTATTGATCCCCATCACAACTATCACGTGCTAAAATTGGTATCTTATACCCCACAGCGCCTTATGTGACATTTTCCCCTGCTTGAAACATTAGACTGTTTGGGCATATATTTATTTGGGCATATATATAGACCGTTTATACTGCACTGATCGAAAGGACTACCATGCTATCCCACAGTTTCCGTAGTTACTCACTTTTCTGTTCCCTCTTGCTCGGTTGCATTCTTGCCAATCCAGCTCGTAGCAGTACAAACGAAGGGTTTAATGCTTCAGTAGAGCTAAGCGCAGTCCGCAATCCAGAAATTGGGCAAATTATAACAATCCCCGTTCTCATTGAAGGAGCTACGGAAGCCAAGGGAGGATTAGTCACTGCTCACTACGATCCAGCGGTTTTTTCTTTTGAGGCCTTTACCGCCGGCTCTTTGATTCCTGGCATGATATCCCTGCCCTCCCCTGTAACTGAGGGTGAAGATGGATTCAATACAGTCGATGGGGGGGGGACTCAACTTGGTGGTGTGCCTGCCGCAGGATCAGGCCTATTTGGTTCAATGGCTTTCAAGGTAATCAGTAAAATTCCCCTATCAGGTTCATTTATCTCTTTTACGAGAATTCAAATTCAAGCAAGTTCCACCGACAAAGATTCTTTAATTACCCAGCCAAACCAATTTGGTGTAAAGGTCATACGCGTCTTCCCCAACGCCATTTTCGATATGGATATTACCCGCGGTCAAAACGATGCCATTCTCAACTGGCGAACTAAAGAGTCTGGCATCAACGACACGGTCTTTTTCCGCGCCAAAGGCGAAGAGTTATTTCGCACCGCTATCAGCGCCCTGCTCAAACGCACGACGCCACGAATGATCCGCGCGATGCGTGTTCTCTTGGGGAACGAATTGGTGCCACGCGAAGCGACGCCCGAACAGATCCGCGAAGTATTGGCCAACGATCCGAACTTCGAGGGAGAAGAAATAACCGACGCTTTTATTGATGCCGTCAAAATCCTCGACCACGCACTGGGCAACAGACGCCATGTCGTCTCGCTCGGATCGCTACAGCCCAATACCGAATACGAGTTCGTTGCACGCTCATACGATCTCAATCACCGATCGAGCGCGCCCTTTAACGGGGACTTCAATACCCGGCGCGACGTCGACCGCCGTCCGCTATTTATGGAGCGTTTCGAGGTCCAGTCCACTCCTTTCTCCGCGATTATCCGCTGGTTCACTAATCGACCGTCCGACACGCGGTATACTTTCGAAGTCGGCGGCGCAGGCACGGCCAGTGAAATTATCGCCGACGAAGACGGGACCCAGGTCCATATTGTCGAGATCCGCGACCTTGAACCCGATACCAACTACAACTTCACCATCAGTTCGCGCCTGACCGACGCCGATATGTTTATTACCGAAGGTCTAACCGAGGCCAACGTCACGGTTACGCGCACCGACCATCTGCGGACCCGGCGAGCCGACCGTCGTTTGCGCTTCCTCGGCCCACCTGTCCGTATCGTCGGCACCGACGAGGTACGCTTGCGCGTCCGCCTCAACCAACCGGCGGGCTTGCGCGTTGACTATGCCGCGCTCGAAGACGGCCAAAAGCTGCGGGACGTAGTGCCAACCTATACCGACACCGCCGCCTCCAACGAGCTCTTGGAAAGCCACGATATTGCGCTCTCCGATTTGAATTCGTCGACCTTGTATCGCTTTCGTCTCACCGCCTTCAATACCACTGATACCTTGACAACCGATCCGACCGGCAACCAGCAGTTCAGTCGCGATCTCAACTTTCGCACTTCGGCCGACAGCGATACCCTCGACCCGGTAATTATTGCCGGCCCCCAGGTATTGGCACGCGGCACTGTCGCGGTGGTACGTTGGGCGACCGATGTCCCTACAACGGGTAAGGTCTATGTCGGTACCATAGGCACCGATGCCACACTAGGCACATCGGATGAAGTCGAGTATGCCGATCTTTCGCCCAATGGCAGCAACCGCTTCGCTCCCCGCCATATCATCATCGTCAACGGTCTGACCATCGGCACCGAATACGGCTATCGCATTGAATCAACGACGGCCAGCGACAAAACCGTCACCTTCGACCCCAACAACTCTACGGCGGCCAAGCGCGCCAAAGTGCTACAACCTCCGGGCGGCGCGGGCAGTTTCACGACCGACTCTACCGCCGATACACAATTCCCGGTTATTCTCTCCGGTCCTAGCGTTTCTTCGCAGACGGATGCTTCGGCCGTTATCGAATGGGAGACGGACGAACCAGCCGACAGCGAAATCACCTTCGGCAACGGAAGCTTCGACGACAGCGAAAACTCCGGCGACAGCGAGACCAGCCACAAGATAGTGCTGAGCAATCTCGATGCCGGCACAACCTATACCTATACCATCGGCTCGACCGATGCCGCCGGCAACGGGGTTACCGAAAGCTCTCAGGCAACATTCACCACCAACCCCGATATAGATCTGACCGCGCCCGCGATCAGCGACCTGGAAATCAGTTACAAAAACGACGATACCGCCACGGTCAGCTGGGCTACCGACGAAGAAGCCACCGCCGAAGTAAAATTCGGCACAAGCGAAGCCCTAGGCACAATACGCACCTTGTCGACAACCGGCGAGACCCACGAGGTCACCTTGACCAATCTATTAGCCGGCACAACCTACTACTACTCGGTCTCTTCTTCCGACCTGAGCAACAACGGCCCGACGGTCAGCAACACGCTCAACTTCACCACCGACGCCGAGGCCGACCTATTGCCCCCGGCGATCTCCGCCATTGAGACCGTTGTCACCGACTCGGCCGCATTCGTCAGTTGGGCCACCGACGAGTTGGCCGACAGCTATGTCGAATTCGGCACCGAGCAAGCTTTACTCGAATTCAATATCGGCGCTACTGAAGACGTCATCGACCACGATATTACGCTAACCAACCTAACGCCGGGCACGACCTATTATTACATCGTCGGCTCCGTCGACCCTGCCAACAACCCTCCAGCCGAAAGCGATACGCTTAATTTCACTACCTTGTCCCAAGCCGATACCACCCCCCCTTCGGTGCCCTTCGACTTGAGCGCCACTCCGGGCAGCCGCCAGGTCGTCCTGACTTGGAATGCTACGATCGAACTCGACTTAAACGGTTTCAATCTCTATCGCCGCACAGGCAGTGATGATTTCGCTCTATTGTCCTCCGGCCAACAGAAAACGACCTTTACTGACCTCAATGTCGGTAACGATACGACCTACGATTATCATATCACGGCGATCGACCGACAGAACCCACCGAATGAAAGCACCGCGTCTACCTCGGCCTCGGCCACGCCGACAACTTCGGCCGCTCCGACGACCCCGACCGAGTTGAGTCGATCGGGGAATTTCCTCACGCCAACTTTCACTTTCGCCAACGCCAGCCCCTTTAACACCGGCAGCACCTTAACCTATACGATCCAAGTCTCCACCGAATCCGATTTCTCTAATGTCACCTCGTCGGTCTCCGGACTATTAGAGAATTCTGGCGACGGCGGAACCGGTCAGACCGCCTGGACGCTTGATCGCAATCTTGAAGAAGGCAGCACCTATTACTGGCGCGTCCGCGCGATCGAAGGCAGCTTGAACGGCGAATTTTCCGACGGCGATCAGTTCGTCGCCGTCGATCCTTCGTCTTTAGCCGGCGACTTCGACGGCGACGGGTCCGTCACCTTCGATGATTTCTTCCGCTTCGTCGACTTTTTCGGTCAAAAGGCCGAGGGCGATGCCATCCCCTATGATCTCGACGGCGGTGGCTCGGTCGACTTCAACGACTTCTTCACCTTCGTCGACAATTTCGGCAAAAGCATTGCCGGCAAGCGCTGGGCCACACCAACAGAAACCGATACCCGCGCCCGCTTCGCCCTCGAAGCCTTCGGCGGTACCCGGCAACAACAACGGCGCGTTACCGTTCGACTCTGGGCCGACCAGGTTCAGGAACTTAAAGCCTACGGGGCCGCCTTGAATTATGATCCGAAGCAAGTCGTTTTCGAGGGGGCACGCCCCGGACCTGGCGCCTTGCTCGAAAGCAGGGGCGGTAGCGCACCGCTCTTTTCGGTGCTCTACCAACGGCCTGGCCAATTGGTCGTCGGCAATGGCCTGACCGACGGCGAAGCGGTATCGGGGCGCGGCCTGCTCGCCGAACTGGACTTCCGGCTGTTGGGCCACGGCACCGAGGCCGCTTTCGACTTAGCTGAAGGTTATATCGCATCGTCAGGCGAGCAAATAAAAGCAGTCGCACAACTCAGTTCGGCCCGATTGGTGCCGCGCCAATACGCGCTCTTCGCCAATTTCCCCAACCCGTTCAACCCCTCAACGAGCATCGAGTACGCCCTGCCAGAAGCCGCCGAAGTCGCATTGGTGATCTACGACGTCCTCGGGCAGACGGTACAGACACTTGTCGCCAACCAACTACAAGGCGCCGGTTACTACCACCTCACCTGGGACGGCAGGGACCAAGCCGGCCATAGCGTTTCCAGCGGCATGTATTTCTACCGCCTGGCCACCCAAGATTTCGAACAAACGCGCAAAATGATCCTACTGAAATAGCAACGATCACAGAACGGGAAAAGGGCGGTCACCGATTCGGTGACCGCCCTTTTTTATTTTTACCCTAAGTTGATTTTTTATTCACAAAGCCGAGCGAAGGCGCGGAGGCTACCTGAGGAAAAATGCACCGCAAGGGCCATCGGTTGAGACCAGCGACCCGCTCCCGTTGCTCGCTATCGTTAAGATGGCCTGCCACGCCGCCACTGCACCTGCGGCAAACCCGACCGGCCGCCGGTATTTTCCGCCGACAGGCCCGGCGCTGCAACCTCCCTATTCCCGCTCCCCCAACACCGCCGTAATCTCCGCCTCAGCCGCTAACTCCTCCCCGACCATTGCCTTCCCCTGTAGTTTGCACAACCCGTCCCGCTGTCTAAGCACGTCCAATTCCAATCGCAACTGGTCACCCGGCACTACCGGGCGACGAAACTTGCAGCGATCGATACCAGCGAAAAAAGGCACCTTATTCTCCGGGTTGTCGACCCCGCTGAGCATCATCACACAGCCCGCCTGTGCCATCGCCTCGACGATAAGCACCCCAGGCATCACCGGATAACCCGGAAAGTGCCCCTGAAAAAACGACTCGTTGGCCGTCACATTCTTCAAGGCCACCACGCGTTTTCCGGGCATCAACTCGAGCACTCGGTCAACCAGTAGAATCGGATAGCGATGCGGTAGTAGCTTGAGAATATCCGTCAGTTCCATAACGGAATCCGCCACCGGCCTACTCCTCCTCGTCTTTCTGCATCAGCTCCAACAATCGCTCGGTTATGTCGTATTTCTCTTCCGCGAAGACCAAGCCGCTCGAAGGTGCCGCAGCGTCAAAAATAAAATCGTAGCCCCCCTCCTCGGCCATGCCCTGGATCGTGTCGTTGATCCTCTTGAAGATGGGCTCGGAAAACTCAATGTTCTTGCGCATCAACTCGCCTTCGGGGCCGAACTTCTCCTGGGTAAACTGCTGCAACTGCTGCACCTTGCCCTCAAACTCGGCCTGCAATTCCGTCTTGCGCGCCTCGCTCATCAACATTTCCTGTCGACGGAAATCCTCCTGCAGCTTGACCAGCTTGGCTTCGCGGTCCTTGGCCTGATTTTCATAATCCTGGCGCAGCTGGTCTAATTTACGCTGCGCATCCCTAAATTCGGGGAGGCGCTCTTTGAGCACCTCCGAGTCGATATACCCCATTTTGAGCTCGGCCAAAGCGCCAGTGGCGAAGACAGCTAAAGCGATTATGGACAGCAGGACGCGTTTCATACCAACTCCTCTTTGCTTATACGAACGAAAATCGAACTGTATAAGATACGACTTACGGGAAATTTGTGAAATAGCGAACAGAGTACGGTCCAGGATGTCGTCAGAACGCCCTGGACCTCACCCTCTAGGCGAATCTTTAGAAAAATTGCGGCCCGAACTGAAAATGGGTATTCCAACCGGCCGGCATACCGTCAACCTTGGGGCGATCAAAACCATAACCGAAGTCAAAGCCGATCATCCCCAACATCGGCGTCTGTACGCGGAAACCGAAACCCAACGAACGCCTAAGCTTCAGGGGGTTCAGTTCGGGGATCGTCTCCCAGGCATTGCCCGCATCCGCGAAAACGATGCCGTATACCTGTTGTTCGGCGATCGGGAAACGGTATTCGAGGTTTATCACCACCATCGAGCGGCCGCCGATCGGAATATTCGATACACGCGGCCCTAACGACCGGTCGGGATACCCCCTGACTGCGCCGTCCCAGAAATCGATGCCCCCGGGTGAGAACCGCTCCCAAATCGAGAGATTGAGATCGTCGACATCGGAAAACCCATCGACGACAGCGACCTTGGTCTCCAAGCTCCAAATAAACTTCCACCAACTCGGCCGGTAGTAGTTAAAAGCGACTTGGTGTTTGTGGAAATCCACGTCACCCGCCACGATCGACGAAGCAATTTCCGGCGTATAGGTAAACAAAGTGCCTTTGTTCGGGAATTCGGCCTGGTCGCGCGTATCGCGCGAGTAGACCAATTCAAAACTGCTGGTCAACCGTTCTTCGTAACGAGTGGAATAGGCCGGATTACTCAAAAGGTCGGTATCGAAGCTATCACCGAAATTGGAATAATCCTCGCTCTCCAGGCGATAACCGAACGAGAGACTTGAATAAGCCGGTTTCTTTAAACGGCGCCCCACGCGCACACTGACCGAATTGCGCGTAAAATCGTAGAAGTCAAAGTATTGGTTGTTAAGAGTATAGACGCGCACCGACAAGCTGGTCGGAGTATCGAAAAGCCAGGGTTCGGTGAAGCCGACAAGAAACTGTTCGCGGCGGGTGCCGAACTCCCAACTAAAGTCCAAGTTCTGCCCCATACCGCGAAAATTCGGAACTCGCAGGCCGATCTGCCCCACTAACTTGTCGCGATCCGAATAACCCGCGCCCATCGATGCCTGCCCAGTCGGCCGCTCTTCGACGTTGAAGGTCAAGTCCACCAACCGCTCGTCCTCGACCGGGCTATACTCGGGTTGGATCTGCACGTCTTTGAAAAAGTTCAGCAAAAAGATGCGCCGCTGGCTTTCCTGCACCAGGTTCTGCTGGTAGATATCGCCCGGCCGAAGCTCGATCTCACGGCGGATGACCTTTTCCCGCGTTTTGGTATTGCCGGCGATCTCGACCTTGCGGATGGTCCAAGGCTGCCCTTCGAAGATCTGGAAGGCCACGCTAATGGAATCGCCGTGGATGGTTTCCTGCGGCACCACCCTCGTGTCCAGATAGCCCTTTTCGTAATAGGTGAAACGCGCCAGATCTGCCAGTTCCAACCCCGAACGGCCGTAGACCATCCCCTTGTCTAATTCCATCTTCTCGACGAGTTCGTCGCTCGCGAAAATCGAGTTGCCTTCCCAAGCGACATCACCCAAACGATATTGCAGACCCTCGTCGATCTCCACGTCTATATAGAGATGACGCCGCGTCGAGTCGTAGTAGACGCTGTCGCGTGAAATGGCGGCCTGTTGGAAACCGAGACTTCGGTAGTAGGCCAAAAAACGCTGCTTGTCTTCGTCATAGGTATCGCCGCTGAACTCGCCTTTGCGCCACCAATGTTTCTCCTTGGTCTCCATCATCCCGATCAGACGGCGCGGCTCTGGGCCCAGACCATCCCATTCTTGCGGGCGGCGCGGGTTGCGCGGCGGCAGTGCCCGGCTGTCGATTAGGGTGCCGTCGGCGCGGCGTTGGACCACGCGGATCTGCTTGATCTGAACCTTGGCTCCCTCTTCAATATCGTATTGCACGAAGATCTTACCTTCTTCCTCGCCCGCAAAAGTCTGGCCTTTGATCTCGGCACGCAGATAGCCCTTTTCACGATAGAGGTCGAGGATCTTCTGTTCACCCCGCACGACGTCCTTGGGGGCGATGACCTGGCCATTGACCAAAGCCAGCGCTTCCTTCATGTCCTTCTCTTTGAGTTTCTTCTGTCCTTTGAACCGCACCCCCTCCAACGCCGGATACTCCTCGACCATAATGATCAGTTTGATTCCATCCGACCCCGGATCACCCCAAATCTGAATATCCTCAAAAACATTGAGCCCCTGCAGGTCGCGCACCGCCTGCTGCACATTCTCCTGCGACAACTCAACCCCCGGCTCAAGACCGACCGTAGTCAGAATTAGTGACCTGGCCACCTTGCGCAATTCTCCCTGCACCTCGATCTCGACAACCTTCTGCGCCTCGACGGCACCGCCCATCAAGCCTACAGCGGCGATGGCGCAAAAAATATTCCGGAGATTCCTCATAAATTCTAACCTCAAAAGAGCCACATATTATGGACTTAATCCCACCCTATTGAAAAAAACCGCTTTACCACCTGAACAGCGGCAAAGCGGCCTTTACTACATATTCTAAACTATGACGCCCGACTTCAGCCGGTGGTTTCTTTTTTCTTTTCTTCGATCACTTCATCCGAGTCCCGCTCTTCGTCGAAAACCAGTTCGTCGCCTTTTTTGGTGACGCGAATACGGCTACCTTGGCCAAAGCGACCATTCAGGATCTCCTCGGCCAGCGGGTCCTCGAGCATCTTCTGGATCACCCGCTCCAAAAAGCGCGCACCATAAGCCGGATCGAATCCCTTGTCCGCGAGCAAATTCTTTGCTCCTGGAGTGACCCTCACCTGAAGATCTTGCGGCCCCACACGAGCCTTGAATTCTTCGAGGCGGATATCAATGATCTCGGTGATATTACTTTTATCCAACGTATGGAAAATGATCGTATCGTCGACGCGGTTGAGAAATTCGGGATTGAAGGTCTTTTTCAGCGCATCGTTAATCTTGCCTTCCATTATCGCGTGCATCGAGTCTGAATCGGACTTTTGAAAGCCCAACACACCGCCGTTGCCCACATCGCGGCTGCCCGCGTTGGAGGTCATAATTATTACGGTATTGCGAAAATCCACCTTGCGGCCGGTGCTATCGGTGAGCCGCCCCTCGTCGAGGATCTGTAAAAGGATATTGAAAACGTCGGGATGCGCCTTCTCGATCTCGTCGAGCAGCACCACTGAATAGGGCCGACGGCGCACGCGCTCAGTAAGCTGGCCGCCCTCATCAAAACCGACATACCCCGGAGGCGCCCCAATCAAACGCGATACTGCGAATTTCTCCATGTATTCGGACATATCGACCGAGATCAGCGCGTCGGAATCGTCAAAGAGGAATTCCGCCAGGCGCTTAGCCAATTCGGTCTTACCGACGCCTGTGGGCCCGAGGAAGATAAACGAGCCAATTGGCCGCTTGGGATCCTGCAGACCCGCACGACTGCGGCGGATAGCCCGCGATATTGCGGTGACGGCCTGTTCTTGACCGACGATATTCTTCTTCAGCGTGTCTTCCATCGCCAGCAAGCGGTCGGTCTCGGATTTGGCCAAGCGCGAAATCGGAATGCCGGTCATGCTGGAAATGACCTCGGCGATATCATCGACGGTTACCTCGACGACTTCGTCGCGTACCGCTTCTTCCCACTCTTGGCGCTTTTTCTGTAACTCTTCGCCCAAATTGAGCGCTTTGTCACGCAGCACCACCGCCTCCTCAAAATCCTGGCGTTCGGCCGCTTCATTCTTTTCGCGGTTGATCTCCTGGATCTCGGCCTCGAGCGTACCGATTTCCTCGGGCGGGCTCAACCGGGCAAGATGCACCCGCGAACCGGTTTCATCGATCACGTCGATGGCCTTATCGGGCAGATAGCGATCACTGATATAGCGATCGGCCTGCCGTACCGCATAAGCGACGACGTCGTCGGAAAACTCCACGTGGTGATGGGCCTCGTAACTCGAACGCAATCCCTTGAGGATTTCGATCGTATCGTCCAAGGAGGGTGGGTCGACCATGATGGTCTGAAAACGCCGTTCGAGCGCCCCATCCTTCTCGATGTGTTTACGGTATTCGTCAAGTGTCGTGGCGCCGATGCACTGTAATTCGCCACGAGCCAGCGCCGGCTTGAACATATTGGAGGCATCAAGTGTGCCTTCGGCGCTGCCGGCGCCGACGATGGTGTGCAACTCGTCGATAAAAATAATAACATCGGTGTTCTGCTGTAGCTCGTTCATCACCGCTTTGATGCGCTCTTCGAACTGGCCCCGGTATTTGGTGCCGGCGACAACTCCGCCCATATCTAATGTAACGAGGCGTTTGTCGAGCAGGATCTGCGGCACGCGCTTTTCGATAATGCGCTGGGCCAAGCCCTCGACGATGGCAGTTTTGCCGACGCCGGGGTCACCAATGAGAATGGGATTGTTCTTTTTGCGGCGGCTGAGCACTTGCGTAACACGTTCGATTTCCTTCTGGCGACCGATTACAGGATCGAGCTTGCCTTCGCGGGCAAACTGGGTCAGGTCGCGACCGAAATGATCAAGGAAGGGCGTCTTGCTCTTTTTGCCCTTTTCCTTGCGGCCGGTGGTCTTGCCTTCGAGCACGGCCAATGTCTCTTCCATCGCCGTCTTGTAATCGACACCGAAGGCGGCTAGGATCTGGGCGGCTACGCCTTCCTTGTCCTTGAGCAGCGCCAACAACAAATGCTCGACATCGACGAACTGCGTCTTCATCTCTTTGGCCTCATTGGCCGCTACTTCGAGTATCTGTTTGGCACGAGGAGTGAAAGGTACCTCGCCGATCGTCATAGTACCACCGGAGGTCGCGACATAGTCTTCTACCGACTGTTTGACCGTCTCTAAGCTCAGGCCCAAGTTCGTCAAAACAGTAACGGCCTTGCCCTTGCCATCCTTGATAATACCCAGCAGTAAATGTTCGGTGCCTATATAATTGTGTCCTAGCCGCGCCGATTCCTCGCGCGCTAGTTGCATTACCCTTTTCACACCATCGGTGAACATATTATTCATTTGACCGTCCTCCACAATTCATCCCCCGCAGATAACCATGTCTTCGTCAACGCAAAAAAGAGGTGAATCTTGAGAATTTACAAAATTTTACCGGAGAAACTCCGATTTTTTGAAACTACCAAAAGCACAGGTTCTTGTCAAGGTGGACACCCCTTAAGCCGCACCCAATTCAGCTAGGTGTCGCCGCGCCACTTCGGCCCTGCGTACGTCCCGTTCTTCAGGGGAAAGATCGACCCCAGCCTCGGCTTGCAGATGGGATGGTTGAGTGATAATCATCAACTGATTGATAAAGCCCGAGGACATCCCGTCTATAATCCCTAAGCTGCGCCCCAGACGCACAGCCGAGAGCAGATTCATAAACTCCTGGCTACTCAACACCCGGGCGTGGGCCAGAAGCCCATAAGCCCGCCAGACCTTGTCTTCTACCTCCGAGGGCGCTTCCTTGAGCAACGCCGCCTGTGCCTCTTTTTCGTGGGCCATAATCTGCCGAGTCACTTCCACCAGTTTCTCGACGATCTCTCCCTCCGGCACCCCCATGGTGGACTGGTTGGAAATCTGAAACAGGTTGCCGACCGCATTCGTGCCTTCCCCATGGTACCCACGCACGGTAAAGGTCATCTGAGTCAGTCCGCGCATCACCCGCTCCATATCCTCGGTCACGACCAGCGCCGGCAAGTGGATAAGGACCGAAACGCGCAATCCGGTGCCCGTATTCGTGGGGCAGGCTGTAAGAAAACCCCACTGTTCCGAATGCGCATACCGCAATAACCCGCCGAGTTCGTCGTCAAGCGCATTAACCTCTTGCCACGCCTGCATCGGCTGCAAACCGGGCAAAATGGCCTGCAGGCGCAAATGGTCCTCCTCGTTGATCATCACGCTGAGCGATTCGTCCGGATTAAAGAGCAAACCGCGCTGTCCTTTGCTCTCGGCTAGGGCCGGGCTGATCAAATGGCGTTCAACAAGAAGTCGGCGTTCATTGCTCTGTAGCGTGTTCATCTTAAAAAAAGCCGCATTGCCCATCTGCCTGCCCTGCTGCGCCGCACCGAGCACTTGCTCGATAATCTGCTCCTGGTCATCGAGCGTGGCCTTAGGCGCAAAAGGTAGCGTAGATATATTGCGCGCCAAGCGCGCTCGGCAGCTAACAATCATGCCGTCGGCGTCATCCTCGCCGCTGAGCCAGCGCGCGGCGTTATTGACCAAGCCCCGCAGATCCATCTAATGTCCCCCTTCGAGTGCGCGAATGCGATCGCGAAGTTGCGCTGCCTCTTCAAAGGCCTCCGCCGAAACCGCCTTGGCCAACTCGTCGCGCAACTGATCCAAGGTGTCGGTATCCGTCGTCACGACTTCATCTATCGATGGTGGTTTGGGCGGAGATTCCGACCGCGCCGCGATCGGCCCCTTGCCCTGGTGCCTCTCCGCACCGTGGATGCGTTTGAGCAGGCGTTCTAATTGTGGCGCAAACGCCCCGTAACACTCGGTACAACCGAGGCGCCCGGCCTTCTTGAATTCGTCGTAGGCCATACCGCAAGCCTGACAACTGGCACTGCTGGCGTCTTCGGCTCCGGCGAGGTTGGTCAATTCTTCCTTAACCTCTTTCACCAATACCGGCACGTCCTTGGTTTTATCCTCCGACGGTGCGGCTGTCTCGATATTTTTTTCTTCTGCGCAAACCTCGCAAAGAAAAAGCGTCTTTTTCGTATCGTCAACGATATGGGTATAAGCGACCGTGGCTTCGCCTTTAGCGCATGTCTCGCATTTCATGTCGCTTCCTCCATTTGCAGCATACCCGCTTCAATGTGCCCCATTCGGTCCATACTCTGGGCCAGCTTTCGATCGTGCGTCATCACCACAAAGGCCAGCCCACTCGCCCGAGCAAGATCCGCCAGTAGTTCATGCAGCGATTCACTGGTCGCCTCATCGAGGTTGCCCGACGGCTCGTCGGCCAGTACAAGTGAAGGCCGGGTGACCAGCGCCCGCACCATCGCCACCCGCTGACACTCTCCGCCCGACAACTCGCCGGGCCGGTGATCCATTCGATCGGCGAGCCCCACAGACTCAAGCAGCCCCGTGGCGGCCTCGCGCAAATCGGTCCCGGCGACCAGACCCGGCAGCAACGCGTTTTCCAATGCGGTGAATTCCGGCAGCAAGTGATGATACTGAAAGACAAAACCGATATGCCGGTTGCGAAACCGCGACAACGCCTGGTCATTCAAGTTGAGAACATCCGTACCCGCGATGCGCAACTCCCCGGAAGTTGGCCGGTCGAGCGTGCCCAAAAGGTGCAATAGGGTGCTCTTGCCGACACCGGACGCCCCCATCACCGCGACCAATTCGCCCGCATGGACCTCTAAACCCACACCTTTGAGCACTTCAAGGCCCTGGCCGCCGGTATCGAAGGTTTTGCACATACCGCATGCCTCGAGAATAATATCTTTTTTTTGTGTCACGTCAGCACTCTACATAATATATCGAATTGCCTCGACCGGCATCAATCTAGACGCCTTGCGCGCCGGATAGATCGATGTCGCCAGGCAAATGATCACACTGATCAACGCCACCAACGCAAAATCCAACACTTCCATGTCGACCGGCAACGAACTGATGAAATAGACATCGCCGGGAATCGCGATAAGATCGAAACGCTGTTGCACGAAGCAGAGTCCAAAACCAATCAGGCAGCCAAGCAATGTCCCGATGCCGCCGATGGCCAGACCCTGATAAACGAAGATGCGGTAAATCTCGCCGATCGTGCAACCTATCGTGCGTAAGATACCGATCTCGGGCGTCTTGATCAGTACCGACATCACCAGAATCGACATGATATTGAAAGCCGCGACCAACACGATAAGGCTCAACGCAAGAAAAATCGCCCATTTCTCCAACTCAATCCAACGGAAGAACTCAGGGAAGAGCTGGGTCCAGTCACGCACACTATAAGGATAGCCGAACTCCTCGGCCAGCAACGCGCGAATCTCGGGCGCGCGCTGTATGTCTTCCACGTGGATATGGATATCGGTAATCGCGTCGCCCAATTCGAGTATCCGTTGGGCATCCTCAATATGAATGAAGGCATAGTTATCATCGTATTGGTACATACCGCTTTCAAAGTGGTCCGTCACCAGAAACGACCACGGCCGGGGCGCGAGACCGTCCATCACCGCGCCGTCCACGTCAAGATTGCGCACCGTCACCAGCAACACGTCAAAACCCGGCCCAACCTGCAACCGCCGCGCCAAGTGCTCTCCGAGGATAATGCCCCGCTTGTTCAACTCTTCGAGTTCGCCGAGCAGAATTTCCCCTTCCGGATTCGCATATTGCAAATGCTTCGGGAGATCGGACACGGCGGGAAAGGTCTCGGGGTCGATGCCCCAGATGGGAATGCCGTCGACGCGACTGCGATCGCGCTGGGAGGCGATGATGACTTTGGAATCGACCACCGGCGCGACGCCGACAACTTCGGCAAAACCTTGTAGCTTTTCGATCAGCGGACGCCAGTCTTCGATAGGCCCACCGTCAAAGCGGCGGATATTGACATGGGCGTTCATGCCGATCAAGCGACTCTTGATTTCGCCGGCAAAACCATTGGTTACGGAGAGGATGATCACCAATGCCGCCACACCCAGGATCACCCCACCGACCGCCATATAGGCAATCACCGAGACAAAACCCTCGCGTTGTTTGGAGCGCAGATAGCGCCCGGCGACAAAAAAGGCGATGCTCACGACTTGGCCTGGGTCAAATAAGCCTTGATAAACCCGTCGATATCACCGTCCATCACCGCCTGGACATTGGCGGTCTCGTGGTCGGTGCGGTGGTCCTTAACCAGGTTGTAGGGATGGAAGACGTAAGAGCGGATCTGGCTGCCGAAATCGATGGCCTTCTTCTTGCTCTCGACCGCGTCGAGCTTCTTCTGTTCTTCCTGCTTGAAGTACTGGTAGACACGCGCGGAAAGCACCTTGAGCGCCGTGCCCTTGTTCTTGAACTGCGAGCGCTCGTTCTGGCACTGGACCACGATGCCGGTGGGCAAATGCGAGATGCGCACCGCGGACGAAGTCTTGTTGACATGTTGACCGCCGGCGCCACCCGATCGATAGGTCTCAACCTTGAGGTCCTCGTCTTTCAGGTTAACCTCGATGTCATTGCCAACCTCTGGGTAGACGAAAACGGACGCGAAGGCGGTATGCCGGCGATTACCGGTGTCAAAAGGGGATATCCGCACCAGGCGGTGCACGCCCGCTTCGGCTTTCAGATAACCATAGGCGTAATCACCCTTAATCTCGACAGTAACGCCTTTGATACCGGCCTCGTCGCCTTGCTGCAGGTCCATAATTGTGCTTTCCATACCACTGCGCTCGGTCCAGCGCGTATAGAGCCGCATCAACATTTCTGCCCAGTCGGCCGCATCAGTACCACCAGCACCCGAGTGGATCACGAGAATCGCGTTCTTTGAATCGTCCGGGTCGTCGAGCATCGTGCGAAATTCGAGTTCACCGATCCGCTCGGATAGGCCCTCGATCTCGGTCTGGACTTCGCTCAAGGCGGCCGTATCGCTTTCCTCTACGGCCATTTGGTGCAACTCGCCCACATCCTCAAGCTGGCTGGACAGCGTCTCCCAAGCCGTGATAATCCCCTTGAGGAAATGCGCCTGCTTGCCGATGCCTTCGGCTTTCTGGCGATTATTCCAGAAATCGCCGGCCGACATCTTTTCTTCGAGGACCGTCAGTTCTTCCTTTTTACTATCTATGTCAAAGATACCCTCCCAACCGGTCTAGTAGTTTCTGACAGCCGTCGATGTTTTCTTCTATAGTGGGCATTATTCCGTCCCCTCGCTTTCTTTGTATCGATCAAATAACAGACTAACGTGTTTGCGTTCAGCGGGTATTTCAAAGAGCAATTGCCCCGCAAAGACCTGGCCTTTATCCACTTGGAACTCGTTGCTATGTTTGATAAAGAACGGCGAACGGGCGAGCGGATAATAACGCCGTCCATTGTCGTCGACAAGCTGATAACAGCGCGGCACCACCGACCAAGCCAGCTTCAGATTCGCCTGCATGTTCACGTCGACGAGCACGAACTTATGGCCCTCGTCGGGCGAGCCGTGGAAAAAGTGCATATAGCGTACGCCATCGGGCGGCACCGTCAACGAGACTTGGTTATTTATCTGCGCAAATACATTGGTTATGTTTTCTATCTTATCCGCCGAACCACCCGTCAGCTTCACCCCGATATAGATCGGCAGGAAAACGGTCACACCACCCAATACCACACGATTGAGCATACGCATGCGCTTCTTGAGTTGCTGTTTTCTTTCGTTTGCATCAAGCATGGCCAGCTCTCCTCAAGGCGCCCGGCGCAAAAGGGCGACCTTGCCCGAACGGGTAAAATCAGACGTCCGCATACGATAATAATAAAGCCCGTCAGCGATGACGCCACCCGGGGCCCAACGCGGAGCGCGACCGGGTCGATCGTGCACACCGGCCAAAAGCTGCCAACTTTCAGTAAAAATCAAGTTACCCGCCAAATCGAAAACACTGAGTTCGACCTCGTCGCGCTCGGCCAATTGCACCGGAAAATGCACGAGCCCGTTCGACGCTGGGTTCGGAAAAGGCGACAATAGCGCGTGCTCGCCCGGCGGCACCACTTCGAGACCACTCGCTGCCAGCGCGTTTACCTGCCCCCAGCCATAAACGGTATCGGGACCAGCTTCGCCCAAATCAAGTGCGGTCGAACGCAACGCCTCCAACACTTCGGCGGGCCCCCATTCGGGATGCATCTGCAATAATAATGCGCAAACCCCGCTGACCAGCGGTGCGGCGAAGGAAGTGCCCGTATTCCGCATATAGTCACCGCGTCGCAAATTGGCGACGACCACACCATTCCCAGGTGCGACCACATCCGGTTTGATACGCCCGTCAGCGGTGGGGCCGCGCGAACTCGACACGGCGATTTCCGGTGCACGCACCCCGCCGACCGGCACATCTACCGAACCGACGGCGATTACCCCTTCGGCATCGGCCGGTGCCGTGATATAATGCCAAGCCACCTGGGCTTCGTTGCCCGCAGCCACGACCACTACGATCCCGCGCCGAACGGCCAGCGCCGCCGCTCGGCTAGTCAACGCCGTCGCACCATCTAGATCCTCGCGGGCATACCCGCTTCCATCATCCCAAATATTGTAGCCCAAAGAGCTGTTGACGATCTTCGCGCCCAAACTGTCCGCCCATTCGAGGCCGGCGATCCAGCGGTCCTCTTCAACCGGCAACTCCGTCTGATTGTCCTCCGTCTTAGCCAAGATATATTCCGCATCGGGCGCTACGCCAATAAAACGACCGGGTTGATAGGCGGCCAGCAGTGAAAGCACCTGGGCTCCGTGTATATTTTGGCTATTTTGCGCCTCATCGCCGGAAACAGGCTGGTCGACCTCATCGCTGACGACCTTATCACCATTGACGAAATCGCGTTGGGCTACCAAGCGAAACTTCTCGCCAAATCCCTCGTGCTCGACATAGTGAAAACCGTTGTCGAGCACGGCGATACGCACGCCCGTACCGGTAAACCCCCGATCGTGCAGCGGGATAACGCCAATCTGGGCGATCTGCTCAAAGGAGGCACCGTATAGATCCTGTTGCGCCGATTGAGTCCGCATTTCTTTGCCGTTTGCAAGCGGTAATATTGGAGCAGTTTCCGGCGGTGCGGGCCGACGCATGCGCCGCACCGGCCGCACTTCACGCACAAAATCTTGCGCCAACACTGCGCGCTGAACATCGGGCGAGACGCGGGCGCTAATCGCGTTGAGCCAACGGGAGCGGGCACGCACCTCAACCCCCAAGCTTCGCAAGCGTTCGATATAAGTCCTATCGACCGGCAGATCCAAATCCGCGTCTTCGCGCTCGGCGCCGAGATCCCGCCAAACTACGCGCTGTCCCTCCGCATCCATTTTGTCCCGCAACAGGATCCAGACATTGCGATCCGCGTCATCTGCTAAAATGCCGCTAACGCCAATATGGATCAACAAAGCGGTACACCACCCCATCCCGGCCCTTCTATTCATCAGGCAGTGCGATCTCCGGCGTTCTTCGGTCTAACACCTCTACTCCCTCGGGCACTTGGAAGGCAAAGACTTCGTCGTCTATTTTTTTATTGGTGCGATGGTCCTTGAGCCGGTAAGTGGTCAGGTTCCCATTGGCCTCGAGCTGCTCCACCTGCAACAAGAGCCATTTCTTGCGATCAACCCAGACCCGCATCCTTTCGACCACCGATACCTCGTTCTCGGGCGCCATGACCAGCAGATAACAGGACCGCCCGTCCAGCTCATTTTCCTCGACGGCGATGGGCGTATACCGTTCGGAATAATCGAAAAACATCTCCCAGGGAGTCTTTACTTCGCCCTCATACGGACCGACTACGACCTGGCCATTGCGCTCGATATAAGACCAGATGGCCTCACCGTCAGAGACGATCACGTCACCGCCTTGCAATTCGATGCGAAAGCGATCCGGGCGGCTCAAGTAAATCCGCCCCTCGCGGTTGCGTTGTTTGTCGAGCACCGCCCAGTAGAATTTCTTCTCAAAACGCGCCGAGAAAGTCTTGTAATCAGTAAGGCGCTCCTGAACCTCGGCGATGATCTCGTCACCCGTAATCCCCATCACCGCACTCGGGACGAAGAACCAACAAAGCACAATCCACCAGAACGCCATCATTAGCCTTAAGTCAACTCCTCTTCAGCCGTAAAATCCTCAATAAGAATCTGGCGCGGCTTAGCTCCCTCGGCCGGCCCGACGATATGCGCATTTTCTAATTCGTCCATTAGTCGTGCGGCGCGGGAATAACCGACCTTCATCCGCCGTTGCAAAAACGATGTAGAAGCCTGTTGGTTCTCACAGACAATGCGTACGGCTTTGTCAAAGAGCTCGTCGCGTCCGTCCGAATCCGCATTAATCTCCGTATGTTCAGAAAAGATCGCAACTTCCTCGGCCTGGTAATCGCTCTCCTTCAAAGCCTCGACAAGACGCTCGGTTTCCTCTCCAGAAATAAAAGCTCCGTGCACGCGAATCGGCTCGCCCTGGCCGCCGGGCAAAAAGAGCATATCACCCATACCCAGGAGGCGTTCGGCGCCATTGAAATCGAGAATTGTGCGCGAATCAGTCTTCGACGCCACCTGAAAGGCGATGCGCGAAGGGAAATTGGCCTTGATTACGCCGGTAATCACGTTTACCGAAGGCCGTTGTGTCGCCAGAATAATGTGAATGCCTACCGCGCGCGACTTCTGCGCCAAACCCATCAGCGACGTTTCCACATCGGCCGGTGCCGTCAGCATCAAATCGGCGAACTCGTCAATGACGACGACGATATAAGGCATCGACTTCTCGGGTTCGACACCGTCTTCCTGTGCCTCGGCATTGACGCGTTTGAGCTTATCGTTGTAGTCGGCCAGATTGCGCACGCCAAGCTTTGCCAGCTTCTGGTATCGGGCCTCCATTTCAGCCACTGCCCATTTCAACGCCTCTGAAGCTTTTTTGGGCTCGGTGATAACCGGCACCAGCAAGTGGGGTACATCGTTATACATCGTCAATTCAACCACTTTGGGATCGACCATAATGAGACGCACCTCATCAGGTGTCGCCTTAAAAAGGATACTGCAGATCAGACAGTTCAGGCAGACGCTCTTGCCTGCCCCTGTCGCACCGGCCACCAGCAAGTGGGGCATCTTCGCCAGATCGGTAACCATCGGTTCGCCCGAAATGGTCTTGCCCAGGGCCATCGTCAACTTGGCGTCGGCACGGCTAAAGACCTTGTCCTCGAGGATCTCACGCAAATAGACGATTTCCCGATCCTGGTTGGCGATTTCCACACCCACCACGGATTTCCCCGGCACCGGAGCCTGGATGCGAATGCCCTTGGCGCTCATGACCCGCGCCAAATCGTCGGACAGCGAAGCAATACGGTTTACCTTGACGCCCGCCGCCGGCTCCACTTCATAACGTGTCACCACCGGGCCCGGGCTTACTTCCACGATCTTACCTGCCACGTCAAAATTGCCTAATGCATCTTCCAAAATCTTGGCGTTGTCTAACAATGTTTCCCTGGGAATACCGCCGCCGCCGTCGCCGGGTACCTCGTCGAGCAGTTTGACCGACGGCGTCTTATAACGCCCGCTAGATTTCTTGCGTCCGACGGACTTCTCAACCTTGGGCGCGGGGGGAGCCTTTTCTTTTTTCTTCACCGGCCGTTCATTGTTCTTTGCCGCCACCCCCGGCGCTTTCATGGAGTCAACAATCACCGGCTCCATAGAAGGCCGACGGTTGATCTCGGGCAAAGTTTCCTCTACAGTCTCGATCTCGTCCTCTTCGGGCTCTTCATCTTCTTCCGGTTCCTCATCGCGCTCGACCATCCGAGCAGCAATGCGGGCAGCCCGACGTTCGCGCCAAGCCACAAACCAGAGCCCAGGTTGCCGCCAAACCCAAGTCGCACCATTTCGAAAGGCAGCCGCGATCCAGAGCACCGCCTGACCCAATGGCCGCAAACTCAAATCCGTCGTCAGTACCAGCACAGCGATAAAGAGCGCGCCCAACAGAACGGCCGACCCCAGTCTCCCTAGGTAAGGTATCAGGACGAGCAGGCTAATTTGGGTTCCCAACACGCCGCCCAGTTTGAAAGCCGTGTGCGGTGAATAGGCGGGCAAACCAGTAGCTATGCTGAAAAGCACGGCCATCCCCAAAAGCCCCAAACCACGATAAGCCGCGATGACCATCGGCTCGTAGCGCAACCTATTCCAACCCCAGAACAATAAAAGTAGGGGCCAGACATAAGCGGCCAATCCCATGATGGTAAAAGCACCATAAGAAAGATAGGCACCGATCCTACCGCCCCAATTGAACCCTTCTGACGCCGGCCGACTCGAATTGGGATAGTCCAACGTCGAATGGGAAACAAGACCGATAACTAAAAATGCACTTAGGCCGATGAGGAGCACACCAGTCGCCTGGGCCCCCTTCTTGCCTTTTAGAAGTTGGTTCACAAACTCGGACATACTGCCGGATACTCCGCGAATAGACTGCAGGGAAGCACGCAGATAGGACAAAGAGACAAAGAGAAGGAGGTAACAATACTTAGGGGTAGGGGGTATTTATAATATAAGTAAAAAATATTCTTTTTGCATCCCCAACGTGTTTAGACCATACCGCTGCGTTTGCGCAAAAGCCATTCCGACGCCAATAGCACAATCGCGAGCAAACCCGGCCATAGCGGCCCCCACAAAGCCTGGGTCTGTGCTTTTTCGACCAACTTTTTGCTCGGGGCCAGTTTTTTCAACACATCTTCCCAAGCGGAAAGCGGATGGGCTGAACCACCGCTCGCGCGCGCCAATTCAGCTAAGAGCAATTGGTCGGCTCGCAAATCGCTAAACTCAATGCTATGCTCTTCAATCACAAATCGGCCGGCGTCGGTCCCGATCTCAACGCCATCCACCTCGGCGAGGACTTCATATTGATACGCCCCAGGTGCCAAGCCGCCGTAGAGGCCGCGATAGTGTCCCGCCCCTTGTTCCCGCAGCTCAAACACTTCTCCCCCTGCTAACTTGACACCCACCGAGGCTCCCCGTTGCGGCCTCAATAGTTCATCAAAAACCTGGGCCGAAAAAACGACTTCCTCACCAGCGCGATAAACGTGGCGCTCGGTCGATGCACGAATCCGCCCGCTCGATGCGTCGAGCGCTAGCCACTTCGTCGCATTGCGCCAAAATTCCCTGATCGTCCGCGGCTGTCCGTCAACGCCGCTGCTCATTAGGTCTAGGCGCCAGAACGATGCGGCCAGAGCCACCATGACCTTGCCTTTGCCATAGGTCCCCGTCGCGATGATCGGCACACGCCCTGCCCCTTCAATTAATACCATGGGGCCTGGATCTTGTTGGATCGTACGAAAATAACCGGGTAATGGCGGCAGTCGAATCCATGGGTCCCCCTCATTGGCCTGTAGACGCACTATTGGATGATGCCGCCCTTCGGCACTAATTCGCAATAATCCCTCGTCGGCAACATAAGGGGAGGACGGAGTCGGTTGCAGCGGCATTAGCTCAGCCAACGGGGAGTCGGCCCGCCAATCCTTGGCGGTTTTTACACCACCGACAAAGACCAATCCCGTTCCCGAATGAACCTGCCGGACTATATCTTGGGCTGGTGCTCCATTGAGCAACCACGCCCCAGGGTTGACCAAGAACACCACGTCCCGATCCTGTAAGACGGTTGCTTGCCACTCCACTCCACCATATAGAGCGTCGTCTTCACGCTGTATCAGCGTCTCGACAACAATATTGGAATCGGCGGCGAGGCTTCGACGTAAAAAAGTCAAGTCAGTGCTGGGCCCCCCCGCCAACAACAACGCCCGTGTCCGTTCTTCGAGAATTCGCGTAAATACCAGGACCTCGTTATCGGCGCGCGTGAATTCTCCCTCTACCGGGGTAACAACAAGGCGAAAAATCCGCGGTCCTGCTTGTTGTGGCGTTATGTTGAACGAGACACTCTGTATCTGCCCTTGGCCACCCAATACCAAGGATTGCCGTTGCAGTTCGCGTTCGCCCTCATAAAGCAAAACTTCTGCCTGTCGACCATCGTAACCCCAACTACGCAGTTCCGCGTCGATTTGCTGTCTCTGACCGATATACCCGGTTTCGACCGTACGCACGCTAGCCAACTGGATATCAGCCGGCATTTCTTCGCCTCCGACGCCCAAGGCATATACCGGCACGCCCAGCTCATCGGCGAGTTGCACCGGATCGCGTCCCAGATTATGAGCTCCGTCGGAAAACAAGAGGATGCCCTGTACCCGCTCCCTTTCGCCAACCGACTCTACGGCCGTTGCAATCGCCTGTGCAATATTGGTGGCCTGACCACCGACATTCACTGCAGCAACCGTATCCAACGCCAAGGGATAGACCGATTCGGCAAAACCCCAGGCGCGAATTTCAGCTTGGTCCAGGCCTGCTCTCCAATCCTCCGACTTCAGTACGGGGAAAATTTGTTCGAGGCGAGTACGGCCTTGCTCAGTGGTTTTCATACTCGGGCTCGTATCGAGCAAAACCAATACCATAGGCCGAATGACTTGCTGACTCCACCATCCCACAACCGGTTCGGCCAGGAGCGACAACAACAAACCCAAGGCGGCGGTGCGCAATGCAACAAGCACCACTCGCCGCATTGGTTCAACTTCGGGGTGTGTATACCGATAAACCCAACCGACAAAAGCACCCAACACCGGCAGGAGGAGAAGGAAGTAGCCGCTTCCTTCTAGGTAGAAACTGCTATCCGACCATTTAAACACGTCGAAAGAGGGCTAACACAGACTGAGGCGGGGAGCAACGTCTAGAGCGAAATCATCTCGGACGCCGCGGTTGAGGTAAAACGTGCCTACGGCTCCGATCATAACAGCATTGTCGGTGCACAAAACAGGAGACGGACAGTAGAATGGGATATCACGACGCTCGATCTCGTCACGCAACCGATGACGTAGGCGCTTATTGGCGGCAACTCCACCTGCCAGACAGACCGCCCGAACATCCGTTTGCTGCAAGGCCAAAATCGTTTTATCAACCAAGGTGTCAACCACCGCTTCCTGAAAACTGGCAGCAATATCCACTAGCTGACGATCGCGTTCTTGCAGATCCAATTTTCGCACATAATTCAGCACCGCAGTTTTTAGACCGCTAAAACTGAAATCCGTTTCTCCCGACAAAGGCCGGGGAAAGCCAATCGCCTTGGCATCACCTCGCTCAGCAAGTTCAGCGATAATTCGCCCCCCCATAACGACACCTTCGCGAGGCAAAAGCTCCAATAGCTTAGCAACCTTATCAAACGCTTCCCCCGCCGCGTCATCCCGCGTTCGGCCGAGCAACTGATAGGAACCAAGTTCCTCCACTAAGATCAACTCAGTGTGGCCACCCGACACCAACAAGGTCAAAAAAGGCACCTCGACCTGCTGTTCGACTAAATTGGAAAATACGTGGCCTTCAAGGTGATGGACGCCAATTAACGGCTTGCCTTGTGCCATGGCCAAGCCTTTTGCCAATGAGAGCCCAACGAGCAAGGCCCCCACCAAACCGGGTCCCCGGGTCACTGCCACACCGTCTATATGCGTCCAATCGACACCGGCATCCTCCATAGCTTTTCTGACGACCGGCACCAAAGTTCTCATATGGGCGCGCGAAGCTAGTTCGGGGACAACTCCACCATAACGAGCATGATCTTGCTGCGAATAAATAACATTGGAATGCACAGCGTACGATTCATCGACTACAGCCGCCGCCGTTTCGTCACAGGATGTCTCGATGCCCAAAACCAACATTTTCTTAATCCCCTACCAAGTTAACTTCGGATGGAGTTATACTTAGCACATCAAAAAATGGCGCCTCAGCATTGCGAATCGGCAAACTATCCCCCTGGAACTCAGCGTAATCCACATATAACTCTATATCTTTAATCGGATCGAGTTGGGCGATAACATCAACTCCGCCGCGCACTTTCACCCTGGCAATCGCTGGATCAGGCCTTAACTGGACATTGCCACCATTGCGCATCTTTATCGGCACACCGGATAGGTCATCTTCAGCCAATATCTGTATATCGGCGCGGATTCTTACACTCCGGGGATTCAGTACGAGACGCGTCCGTTCTGGATGCCGCAAGGCAGATACAAGATCAACTTCTTCGCGAATCTCTTGCAATTTAACAGAATCCGTCGCAATGTAATCCAATTTTTCGACTTGTGCTTGCGGGCCAGTCACTCTGACAAACAAAGGCTCTGTCAACACTGGACCAACCAGTATATGTGCTTCAGCTACTTCTAATTGTAATTCTGCCCGAACCGGGACATCCCGCTCCATTTTGCGATCCAATACGATCTCGATCTCTTTAGGGTCGATGATCTCTGAAATCTGCACATCCAAGTCCGTTGCCCGCTTCTCAATCTGAGCAGGCAACAACCTATAAGTCCGGGTGTTTCCTTCAACCTTAATACGCAAGACAAAAGCATCACCGTCTAGCTGTAGTAAGTCTTTACCTCGTCCCGTTGCCAAAACCCGAACAGTGGAAGGTATTTCACTAGCAACAATCATCTCATCCTCAACCCCATCGCCCGGTGGAGGATCCTCGACCAGAAGGCGGACTTCGGTCTCCGTTTCATAGAGTTGCTCAGTGATTGCGTGAAACCACAGAAAAACGGCCAGAACTATTGCTCCAGCCTTGATTCCCCAATCGCCTATTTTTATAGTAGCCAACAATCAAGCCTATAAAAAAGAAAAAGCTCCTCTCAAAAGAGGGAGCCTTTTCTCATTGCCTACGACACTCGTATCCTTAACTCTGTGCAAAACAAGAGCCAAGCATGTTACTTGTACGATTCTTTGAGTTCCTTACCGACGCTCAATTCACCATTATCGATTCTAAGATGGTACCCGCAATCTGGATTTGTACAGGCCCATGCTTTATAGTGAATTGCCGCGCCATCCCTTCCGTAGTCGGAAAGCGGTACCAAAACACCGGAATTGCACTTCAAACACGACGGAAAATTTCCGATCTCCATTCTTTCCTGCCCTCCCTTCCAGTGGTCGAATGGATAGGTCATTAAAAACAAGCCTATCCTTCCTTCAATTTACTTGTAAGACCCTTCTATGTCAACTCGATACACTCTTAGTATTCATATAGACTTCGTAATCATATACAGCCAGTTCTTGGTCAGCCGTTTCTACCGAACCTGGACGAAGTTTTCGTACTTGAGCCAAGGCTTCGGCAGTATTACTTCCCATTTGCACTAAATAGCTAGCGAGCATTGTTCCCGTGCGACCCAGACCAGCACTACAATGAACAACCACAGGTGACTTTTTTTTCAATGATTCGTCAACAAATTTAGTGAATGCAATGACATCCTCAAGAGCTGGCGGGTGCATATCAGGTATAGGCAAATGTAAATACGCCATATTAGAGACATCAACTCTATGCAATTCCAGAGGCCACTCGGTCAACGATACGATTGCCCGAATACCCTCCTCATATAGAATATCTAAATCTCTTTTGAGCTGAGCATCATCTCCCCACCCGCCAATCTGCCCCGAACCGGCCAGAATACCTTCTACTAGCCAGTTAAAATTGACCAACATGCTAGTTGCCCGAATGAGCGGCCTGTGGACCTTCTATCCAACTCTCACCGTCTTCACCTACTTCTTTTTTCCATATTGGAACTACTTGTTTGAGCCGGTCTATTGCGTATTGACATGCCGCAAAAGCTTCAGATCGATGTGGACTTGAAACTGCGATCAATACACTAATTTCGCCTATTTCGAGCCTGCCAACCCTGTGGAGAATGCCCAAATTGACAATACCCCAGCGCGATTTGATTTCATCACCGATCTCCTTCATTTTCTTCTCAGCCATATCAGCATAGGCTTCATATACCAAATGATCGGTCCGTTTCTCACCCGAATGATTTCGCACCACGCCTGCAAAAATAGCAACAGCACCATTTGTATCTTGTAAGACATCCTGATAAAGCGCATCCGGATGAATTGTTTTTTCTATAATTTTGAACACATTACCCACCACTTACGGGAGGTATAAAAGCAACTTCATCTCCCGGATTCAAGATAGCATTGCCGTCAACATACTCTGCATTGACTGCAATCGACAAAACATTATTTATTGTTGCTAATTCCGGATATTTCACCAATAAGACGTTTTTTAGATCTTCGACCTGGGATCCTTCGCCTACATCTAAGTCAAGTTCTCTATTGCCAACAATATCGCGACAAGCAGCAAAAAATAGAGCTTTAATTTTCATTTAAAATCACTTTAGGGCGAATATAATCTATGGGGAAATCAGGCGCAATCATACCTTATCAAGATCAACAAAAAAAGCCGCTGAATTCCCAAAGGAATTCAGCGGCCCAAACTAACTTCTACCCCAAACTACTGGAGTAACGTCATCTTCTTTTTAGCAATGAAATCCCCAGTATGCAATTGATAAAAATAAACACCACTTGCAACCTTAATACCACTTTCATCGCGGCCATCCCAAACTGACTTATATTGACCAGCAGACATCGCCTGATTATTAACCATCGTGCGAATGACTTGACCACTGATATCATAAATCGTCAGGGCAACAACCGACTCGCCACTCAGATCGTAGCTAATCGTCGTTTCCGGATTGAAAGGGTTGGGATAGTTCTGCTTAAGCGAGTTGGCCAAGGGCAGCGCTTGCTGCGACACGGCCGTCGGCGAAAGCAAAACTTCAATTACCTGAGACCTAGTCGTAGTTCCATCTAGATCGATCTGATTCAGGTAGTAGTACAATGCATCGGCGATCGGTAAATTGCCATCAGTATAACTGTAAGAGCTAAACTCATCGCTAGTACCTTCACCTACAATCAAATCGCTGACTTTGGCAAAAACACGATTGTCAGTGCTGCGAAAAATCTCCCAGCCCAAGTTATTCGACTGAGAAGCTACACCCCATTGGAGTAGCACATTGTCGTCAACAGTTATCTGAGAGGCAAAACTCGCCAACTCAGCAGCTACTGGAACATCCCAAGTAGCACTGAAGTCAACTGACAGATCTCGCGATTCACCATCCGAATTATCGGCCGTCGTACTCGCCGAGACACTAAGGCTGGTTGTGCCTGCTGATTTATCCCCTTCGGCATCAAACGTCGCCGAAGCGTCGCCATCAGCATCAGTAGCGCTTTCGACTGAAAGCTCGGAGCCAGCAGCAATCTCACCTACGCCAAGTAAAAACACTGATTCAGAACCATTATTGGTAATATCCCAGGTAATGGTCTGACCTTCACCATCACTATTTGTATCATCAGTAAAATTCACCGAGAATACAATCTCTCCATCGCTGCCATCATCAACATCACCCGAACCTACTGAGGAATAATCAAGACTAACATCCGTCAGCGAATTCGCCGACAGTGCGGGCTCAGTAACAGGCGGAGCGGGGGGGTTAATTGTGACACTTACACCCAACGCTGCAGCATCGAATACATCACGATCTGTCGATGTCGGGCCAATCGAGAGCTCACTCACTGTGATCATGGCCTCTGTATCAGCAGTAAAACTGTCAGAAGTAGTGAGGGTAAAAGTACCGAGAGCGGCATCACCATCTACGGCCGCACCAAAACTCGCTGCGCCGCTTTTCACTTGTCCCTCGGCGGGAAATTCAACGCCTGGAGAAATTGTGAAAGCAGCAGCATTCTGGGCAAAGGCGGAAGCTGTAAGGTCAAACGCATCGGCAGGCGATACGGTTAGAGTAACATTAAATTGCTTTACTCCAACCAATCCCGAACCCGAAAGTGCGACCTCAATGGTAGCACCAGCTCCAACGCCAGCTACTTCAGTTGCGCCATCTAGTGAAACGACTACGTTGGCGTTATCACCGGCGATAGCAGCGCCACAGAGTGCGAGCAACATGGCGATGGCAAGAGGAAAAATCTTGCGCACGCTATTCTGCATGGTTGCTTCTCCTATCTCTTTGGTATTCACTCGAACCATCAAGAGTCTATAGTGAGATGGGACCTCGGCTGAGGTCCCATCTCACTACCGTTATACTTGACTCTGCTTATTTGAGCAGCAGCATCTTCTTGACTTCAAGGAATTCTCCACCCGCCTCGAGGCGGTAGAAGTAGATTCCAGAAGACAAGCTATGACCACTCTCGTTGGTTGCATCCCACTGGACTACATAGCGACCAGCATTCTGGTGGTCCGCAACGAGCGTGCGAACAACCTGGCCAACCACATTGTAGATTTCCAGCGTAACACTAGACGCTTCCGGCAGAGCATACTTAATGGTCGTCGCCGGGTTGAACGGGTTCGGATAGTTGTTCGCCAGCGCGAAAGCTTCCGGACGCGTTTGGATCTGTACCGGAGCCGGTAGCGATATGCCGTTGACAGCAAAGTTGCCGTCGCGGACCTCGCTCGCCGTCACCTCAACGAAGGTATTCTCAATCTCCGTCTTAGTGCGGAAGACCAGGCTCAGACCCAAGTCACCCTCGGAAACCATCTCATCACCATAGGCCGCGATGGCAACTTCGCCATCCGTCTTGGTGATTACACGCGGAGCGGCCAATTCGCCCTCACCCAGGAGGTTGTTCTCGGCCACGGCTTTGACAAACTCAAGCTTCTCAGCGTCATACTGAACGTTGAGACCATACGCTTGGAGTTCGACGAAGTCAGCTAAGCTGACGTCGATAACCACTTCTTCACCAATACGCGGCAATTCAGCACCAGCGTCGAGGTAGAGACGGGCATCGGCGTTCAGACCGGCCATCATCGGAACAACCTTACCGGCAGCTTCGATGCCACGGCCAAAGTTGTCAGCGAAGACGAAGAAATCATCGAAATCGATCTTCGGCGAAGCGCTATGCGCCAAGTCGAAAGCCGGCTCGAAAGCTTCGTCCGCTACACTCAGACCGAAGTTGTCGGCGAAGATGAAGAAATCATCAAAGCCAACGCGATTATCCATGCCAAAGAGGCCATAGACGACTTTACCGTTTTTGTCGACCACGTTGTTGCGAATAGCCATGGCCGTCCGCTCCAACTCAGAGATCGTCTCATTATCATCGTCGTACGGAGTCACCTGATAGGTGTAACGCACGCCGTTAAAAGCTGTTTGGTCCATGAAGGACGTTTCGCCCGAGTTAGCCTTAGCAATCAAGGCATACTCGCTGTTGGCACCGACTTTCCGGTAGATATTGTAACCCTTGACACCGGCTACCATATCAGAAGCTACCGGACCGACTGCACCAGCACTACGCGGCACGAACTGATCCGACGGCGACTTCGTCCAAACCAGGGAGATGTTACTACCTGCATCACCCGGTGTATCGCTGGCACGGACAAAAGGCACCGCGTCAGGAGCGATATTGTCGATAGCACGGACAGCCTCAGCGGTCTGCGTGATCGCCGACGACATCACGTTGCCGTCAACGCTCTTCAGACGCGGAGCCACACCCTGCTCAACGAAGGACAAGGCCTCGGGCAGAAGCTCAGCAAAAACCGGAGCATCTACGTCGATAGCAGCAGCCTCTTTACTATTCATTAATGTCTGAGCCATCAAAGCATAAGGATTAGCGATGGCTTCAGCGTTAACGAAAGCTTCTTTAGCAACTGCAGTGGTCTCGCCATTACGCTCAGCGGCAATGCCCCATTTGGTGGCAACATTGTCAAGCGTAGCGACGATCGCACGACCAATGGTCGAACCCGGAACCGCATCAACTTTGGCCCAAGCGACAAACTCATTGGCCGGCTCACTGAGCGCGACGAGAGCAGTAGTCACCGAATCAGCAGCCGTAGCTAGACGCGTATTCACCTGG
Source organism: Gemmatimonadota bacterium (assembly GCA_018672475.1). Taxonomy (GTDB): domain Bacteria; phylum Latescibacterota; class UBA2968; order UBA8231; family UBA8231. The sequence continues at coordinate 39,366 of JABHFS010000037.1, forward strand.
ATCTCGCGGTAAATGCGATAAGCATCAACCGTCGAGTGATCCGACGACAGGTCCCAAGTCAGCATAATGAAGCCACCTTGGTCACCGGCGCCATCAGCACCCATGTAGTCGCCTGCACCCAACTCGTTCGGACCGTCTAAAGCAACAACAGCAGGAACAGCCGTTGCCGTGACAGTGAGCGAATCGGAGACACCACGCTTCTGCAAATCCGTTTCAGCTGCGATTGCGCTGCCGCCCGCGGCAGCGGCGCCGCCCGCGACGTGGCCTGGAACCGAAGTTGCAACAAATTGTACGGAGTGCTGTACATCAAAGATCAAACCAGTGCCAACATAATTAGATTTGGCCCAGAAGCCACCTACACCCTTTGATATCCGCAAATCACCCTGTGGCATCTCGACACCCAACTTATTCGCCGAGAGAGTCACATAACGATTGTCAAGCACTCTTGTGTTGCCGTATGTATCTCTTAACGTAACGTCAACCCAGAAAGCCTCACCCACCACGACCGAAGCCGGAGTAGTGACTCCGATGTCGGCGAAAGCTGCGGGATTGTAGACGATCATCGAATCCAAGGCGCCCGTAAACGGACCCCCAGTCGTCGTCGAATCAACCACAGTAACCGTCAACGTATCGATACCAGCGGTATCTTTCAAGGTTATTGTCCGCGAACCAGTCACCCAGTCGTCGGCATTGAGCGTCGCCCGACCACCACCAGCATCTGTAACACCAGTACCGGTCAGGGTAAGTCCCTTACCACCTGCGACCTTGAGAATCGTCGAACCCGCGAAGGTCACAGCAGCACGATCACCCGTAGTACCGGCATTCGCTTGGACCGTCAAGGTAATCTCTCCACCCGCCGTAGCGCTCGAATCGGCCGAGAGACCCGACTGGCTTGCCGTAACAACGAAACGCTTAATTACCGGTACGACAAAACTGGTATCGTAAAGGAAAGTATCTGCAGCGCTACGCGTGAAGTTACCCGCCAAGTCACGGGCCAATACGGTCAACTTATAGGATGTGCCGTTAACAAGCCCATCAATCGGCAACGTCTGCTCAGCCGAGGTATTAGTCAACTGAGAACCCGAGAGACGACGCGTGCGACTAACGGTCGCATCACCACCAGTAAGGCCTAAGTAAGTGATTAACACACTATCAGCGGGCTCACTCAACTTGAAGACAACCTGCGACGTTGTTTCTTCAATCGTGTCAATCCGAGTTGCGGCTGCATCGCCAAAAGCAGCTTTGGTCGGGAACAGACGCACCAAGGTAATATCATCCACGTCAAGGTATACGTTGGTGCGCTTTAACTCTTCGCCAAGGTTACCAGCGAGATCTTTACCTTGGAAAGTGATCGTATGAACACCGGTCTTAAGCAGCGTATCAGTAGCCGAATAAGTTAAGATTTTGGCAGAGTCGGTGCCTTGTGGCCCGTCAAAACCTACCGGGTTGTTTCCATTTGTCTCCGCTACCTGGAAATCTTCGTCATCGTTGTCCGCAAGGGAACTACCCATTAGGGTAAAATCAACAACACGATTTACATCTTTTTTCAAAGATGCATTAGCTGTCGATCGAGTCGATGAGGGCGAAACTCCGCGGTTGCCCACCTTAAGCGTCGCCTTGGAAGCACCCGAAAAACTGATAAAGAGCGAATCAAGTGCTTCAGCCAACTTATACTCAATTACGTTGACATCATTATAGCCGGAGTTGAGTGAACCATCCGTGATGGTATCAGTGCTCACCGGTAAGATGGTATCGCCATTGGTCGAATCCAGAGCAGGCGACGTCGTATCGAACAAGAAATTAACACCGGAAGTAACACCCCACGCCGGACCGTCAAGACGTTCAACAGCCTCACCGCTGCGGTTACCTGCTGCGTCTACGACAAAAACACCCATTGTATCGGTGGTGCCCAAGGGCGCGACACCGCCGGCAAACGAATCATTCAGGTCGGAAAACTGACCTTCCGATGTCGTCACATTAATACGCAGGGTATCTACTTCGCGGGAAGACTTACTGAAAGTAAAGGTCTTCGCATGCACATCTAACATGACATTCAGCGAATCGCCAAGGATAACAGCGTTGGCGATGCTTGTGCCCAATTTACTGCGGACAACCAGCGAATCGCCAACGCCCAAGATAGTGCGGTCTTGACCACTAGCATAGGCGGTCTGGCCACTAGCGATGTTTGTGACTTCGAGGAAACCGTCCCCGCCGCCCGTCGTCTGCTTGACGGGGCCTGCGGGACGATCAGCATCAATATTGAACTG
>JABHFS010000038.1 GCA_018672475.1 Gemmatimonadota bacterium
CCGAGGGTGGTAAAACACCCTTGGCAACCCGAGTATTCGTCCAAAGGTCGGCATCGAGTATCAGCAGCGGCGTGTATGCCGACAAAACCGCCACCGCGCCGGATATAGCGTTCAAAAGCTTCCTCCTGCGGCCTTGTCAGTATATCGCCCGTCGTACTGAGAAAAACCACCGCGCGATATTGCTCCAGTTGCCCGTCGCGAAAAACCGTCGGATCTTCGCTCGCTTCCACGAAAAACTCCCTCTCATCGGCCAACCGGCGAATCGCGGCGATACCGTCGGGGATCGAGGCATGGCGAAAACCCGCCGTGCGCGAAAAAATCAAGACGCGCACATCGGCTATTTGCGCCAAACTCTCAGAGGCAAAGAATAAAAAGTAAAGCAAAACATAAAATCGCATACTTCAACATATCCTTGTCAATTCATGGTAGTTGCAGACCATTTGAATAAACGGCATTGCCCATAAAACGCGATTTGGCCGCGTCTTATTGCGATCCGTCTTTTGCCCGCCGCTATTAGGCGATATCTTAGTCTTAGGTTCTTCGAGTACTACCCGAATCTACACATCGCCCAGAGGATACCTGCAATGTCAGACCTACAACTAATTGAACAGTTCAACCGCGACGGCTATATCGCGATCCCCAACGCCTTCAACCCCGACGAAGTCGCCAAAATGCAGAGGGAAGCCGACGCGATGCTCGAACTGATCATCAACTCGTCGATCGCGCACAGCAGGCGCAGCGGCCGCCTGTCCATCGTCGAATCCGAGCAGGGTGAACAGATGGCCGTCAAGATCCAACCGGTCAATGACCTCTCGCTGTATCTGGCGGCAATATCGGCCGACGAGCGGCTCATCGGCCCCATGCGGACGCTAATGGCCGATGAGCCGATACTTATGGAAGAAAAGCTCAACTACAAACAGCCTCTATCCGAGCCGGTCAGCGGCTTCGATATCAGCGGCCGACGCTCAGACGGTTGGGGCATGCATAGCGACTGGGCGTATTACAAGGCGCAAGATTATCCGCAGACGATCATCTCATCAGCGATCTGCCTCGACGACTGCACCGCAGAGAACGGCCCCTTGCACATCTGGCCGGGCACACATAAAGAACACCTGCCGCATCAACGATCGGAGCACGGAGGCCTAGTCGTCGAGCCCGGCTCAATCGATTCGGCCGGCGGGAACGACCTGCTGGTGCCGGCGGGAACGATCCTACTCTTCTCGTCTCTGCTAATCCACAACTCGCGCCCCAATACCTCGGGCAATCCTCGGCGTCTGATGATCTACAGCCATTATCCACAAACCGCCGATATGGGCATCGACGTGCGCAACGGCCCGTCTAGGCTGCGCGAGGCGCCCTACGAGTGGGAATATATCCGCATGCGGGAACGGGGCGAGGCGCAGGTCGTCTTCAACGCACCGACACATTAAAACGATCTGCAAACAAAAAATCCCCTGGGAAGGAATAGCAGCAATGGCCTATACCGATACGAAGTTAATCGTCGACGAATGCCCCGATACGCTTGGCCCCGAGCATCTCGCGCAGTTTCGCGAAATAGGCTGCGTCGCGTTTGAAAACGCGTTGAGCGCCGATGAAATCACCGCCGCCTGCTCGGCGTTGACAGGGATTACATGCCAATTGCTGGAACGCGCGCACCGCGGCGAGGCCGAGCTGCGCGAACGACCGGACGCGAGCAAAAATTACGCGGGCATACAAGTGGTCAACCCGGATAGCGGTTTCGGCATCCACTTTGAAGCGGGCATAGACCCCTTGGCGATGCCTGTCGATGAGGCAGAGCTCAAGTTTAGGAAGCTATTCAATTACCACCGCGAACATCAGACCTTTATCGACCTGACCCAACACCCCAGGATAGCCGGTTTCATCGCCCAACTAATCGGCGAAGAAGCGATCCTAAAAGCGGAGATGGCGCTGTCAAAACCGCCGCTGATCGGTTCGGAAAAACCCTGGCACCAGGACAACGCCTATTTCAACTGGCTGCCGCTAGAAAAGGTAGCCACCGCTTGGATCGCCCTCGACGATACCACCATCGACAATGGCTGTATGCACGTCTTGCCGGGCGGCCACCGACTCGGTGCGCTCAGACACCACCACACCATCGACTGCGAGATCCTGCCCGACCGCATCGACAAGGGCCAAGCCGTTCCCGTGCCGCTTAAAGCCGGCGGCATTATGTTCTTCTCCGCCATGCTGCCGCACCAGACTCCGCCCAACCGCACAGCGGACCGCCGGCGCGCGTTGCAGTTCCAGTATCGCGGTATCAGCACGCATTCGGTGTCAAAAGAAGAATTCGGTACCGTCTTCGCCGAAGCCGACGGCACGCCCGCAAGTTGCGCGCTGGCGCATGAAAATGGATGACTCGACGAAAAGATACCGCAAGAATTCCACGAACAGATACGCCATAGCGACAAAACAGCTCCGAGTGCACAAGACCTGGCACGATCTGAGCCCACTGCCGAATGGATGCGCAACAAGCGCATTATCGAAAGGAATATCATTATGACTCCACCCGCTGAAGACGAGAATATATTCCGCTCCATAGGCGTCGAACCCATTATCAATTGCCGCGGGACCTTTACGATTATTGGCGGCTCCATCGAACGTCCGGAAGTATTAACGGCGATGAAAGCCGCGTCGAAGCATTTTGTGCAATACGACGAACTCGCCGAAGGAGTCGGCAAAAGACTGGCTGAAATCACCGGGGCCGAATGGGGCCTGATCCCGGCGGGTTGCGCGGCCGGGCTGAAACACGTCACCGCTGCCTGCGTGACCGGCGGCAACCCCGAAAAACTCATCCGCATCCCTGACCTGACCGGATTAGACAAAACACAAGTCATCATACCCCGGTCTTCGCGCAACACCTATGACCATGCGGTGCGCAATATCGGCATCGAGATCATCATGATCGATACCCCGGAAGAGCTGGAACGAGCCATCAACCCCCGCACGGCTATGATCTATCTGAATTCCGGTGGGGCCTCGGCAACGGGCCAACCGCTTTCTTTGGAAGCCATCGCCGCTATCGCCAAACCCCACAAGATTCCCATACTGGTCGACGCCGCAGCGGAGAACCTCACCATCCCACCCGTACACCTAGAGCGCGGCGCCGACGTAGTCGCCTATAGCGGCGGCAAAGCCCTCTGCGGGCCGCAAGGGGCCGGGTTGGTCCTGGGCGACAAGGCCATTCTCATGTCGGCGTGGCAGGCCAGTTCACCGCACCACGGCCCGAATAGGGACAATAAAATCAGCCGGGAAGAAATCATGGGGATGCTGGCCGCGGTCGAAGCCTGGACGACTAGGGACCACGACGGCGAATGGCAGACCTGGCTCGCTTATCTGGGCCTTATCACGCAACAGGTGAGCCAGATCGAGGGTATTTCGACGCAGGTCGTCGAACCGACCGGAACCTCCAATGTCGCGCCGACGTTGGAGATCAGTTGGGATCCCCTGGCCTTGCATATTACCGGCGAGGAGGTGGCCGAAAACTTTGCCCGCAATGCACCGCGCATCGCCATCGGTGGCCGTAGCGCCGAGGGCAAGACCAGTATTCACGTGACCCCGAGCCAGATGCAGCCCGGTGAGGCTGAAATAGTTGCCGAGCGCATTCACGCCTTCCTCAGCGAGACGCGCAGCCCTAAACCGGTCGAAATGGCGGCCGCCGCCGCGGATATCGACGGTCATTGGGAACTCACCGTCGAATATTTCACCAGCAGCAGCGAGCACCGATTGTTTCTCCAACAAGAGGGCAACTGGGTGCAGGGCATGCACCAAAGCGACTTTTCCAACCAGCAGATCAACGGCACCGTCGAAGGCAGCCAGGTCAAGTTGCAAAGCGTCGCGCAGCATACCGCGGACGGGGTGCCCTTCTTGTTTTCAGGTGAAATCAACCAGGACGAAATGGCGGGCTCTATCCATCTCGGAGAATACTTGACCGCACGATTCACCGCGCGGCGAGCCCATTATAACACCGTGCACCGGTCCGTCGAAATTCCCGGCGGTCCACCGTTGGCCACCTAGCCTGTAAGGAAACACAATCAACCATTTCACCTATCTGCCGAGAGACAACAAATGAGTCGTATTCGCTTTGGCATCGTCGGTGCCGGATGGCGCGCCGAGTTTTTCCTGCGCATCGCCGCGGCGGCCCCCGAACACTTCGAGATGCCGGTCGTAGTTGCCCGCAATCCCGAAAAAGCCAAGCGCTTCGCCGATCTGTGGGCCTGTGCAATAGTCGCAACGACAGACGAAATGCTCGCCGGTCGCCCACTCGATTTCGCAGTGACCTCCGTCTCCTGGGCCGCCAACCCGGAGATCGTCAAAAATCTGGTGCGCCGCGGCGTACCCGTGCTTTGCGAAACGCCACCCGCCCCGGACCTAAACGCGATGATCGAGCTGTGGCAATACGTGGAGGAACACAAAGGGCAGGTCTGCGTGGCCGAGCAATATTTTCTCCAGCCCTACTTCACCGCCGTGCGCGAGATAATCGAATCGGGTAAACTGGGCAAGATCAGCCAGGCACAAGTTTCGGCAGCGCACGGCTACCACGGCATGAGCCTGATGCGCAAGCTATTAGGCATCGGCTATGAAAACGCGACGATCGCCGCCCGTTCTTTCACCGCGCCCCTGGTCAAAGGCCCCGACAGGAACGGCCCACCCACCGAGGAAGCCGTCGCCGACTGCAAGCAGGCTTTTTTCTGGCTGGACTTCGACGGCCGATTGGGCTTTATGGATTTCTGCGGCGAGCAATATTTCAACTGGGTGCGCAACAACCGCGTACTGGTGCGCGGCGAGCGCGGCGAAATTGTCAATAACCAGATCACATATCTGCAAGATGTTCGCACGCCGATCTACCTGGATTTGCTGCGCCACAGCGCCGGGGGCCCCGGCAACCTAGAAGGCAATCACTTAAAAGGCATACAACTCGGCCAGCAAATGGTCTATACCAACCCATTGGCACCGGCCGCGCTCAGCGACGACGAAATCGCCATCGGCGACCTGATGTTACGCATGGCGCGCAGCGAAACGCCCTATCCGCTGGCCGAAGCCTGTCAAGACCACTATCTCGGTTTGATGTGCGAACAGGCGTTGAACAGCGGTGAAGAGGTGCGCACGCAAACACAGCCCTGGTCCACGCAATAGTGCATCGACGGTTGTCCGGCTCGCAAAAATACCTGGTGGCCATCGGTCTTTTGAGCCTATTGCTGGTCATCGCCCGCTTTGACGAATTCGCCGTCGGCTCGATGGCCGACGACGCCGTCTACGCCGAATTGGCCCGATCGATCAGCGAAGGACGAGGGCCCGTATTACACGTCGGCCCCGACGAATATTTGATTGCTCCTATCACCCAGCCGAGCGGCTATCCGCTATTGATAAGTCCGGTCGCCTATCTCTTCCCCGCTTCGCTAACGGCCCTCAAGCTCTGCTCGACCCTGTTCTTCTTTTTGCTGCTATTCGTCCTGCACGCGCTGCTCAAACCCGTCACCGAACCCAACCAGCGCCTGGTCCTACTAGCCTTGCTCGCGCTAAACCCCTGGACCATCGCCTACACCAACCGGGTCTTCAGCGAAACGGCTTACACACTCGTCTCGCTGACCGCCGTCCTGCTCTATGATCGCTGGCTGCGCGGGAAGAAAATTTTCGGCCTCAATCTAGCCGGAATGGCCTTCTGTCTGGCGTTCGGCACGGCGATCCGCTCGATCGGCTTTGCACTCTTGCTCGCGGTGCCCCTGCATCTGATCTATCGACGCCAATGGCGGCGGCTCGGGGCGTGGATCCCCTGTCAGATCGTCTTCGCGGTACTGCTCACCGGCTTCGCCCGATCCGGCGGCGGGAGCATGGTGCCCGCATCCTATCTCGACCAGATCATCGGCTTTGACTTTGCGCTCTTCGACCGGTTCGCGTTTATGGCCTGGACCCTCTTTTATTATTTGCCGGAACTCGCCGCGCTGACCCTGCCGCTCTTCGGCCAAGCAGTCCAGACACTTGCTGGGCAACAGGGCCTCGGTGGGCTCTACGCCCTTATCGTCTGGGCCTTAGGCGGCAGCCTTTTACTGCTTGCGCTCGGCGGTATCCTGTATCCTCGTTGGCGCGGCGAACCCGGTCTGCAACTTTTATACGTATATCAATTGGTCTTTCTCGGCGTGCTCTGCAACTGGACCTTCATCCCCGTCGACCGCCCCGGCGGCTGGGTCGAGTTGCGGCTCTTGTTGCCGCTCTTGCCGGTATTTTACCTCTTCGCGCTCGGTGGTTTGCAAACGCTCGGCGCGCAGCGGCCGATAAAAAACCTCAAACCCACACATATCCCACTGCTGCTTTTGGCCTTGGCCCTGCCGATGTCGCTCATCCACAACGCCTACCGCATCAAAGTGCCCTTCCGCCAAGCCCGCCAAGCCGAGGGCCGCGGCTTTATCGACTTCTCCGTCGGCAGCCAATACCTAAAGGATCACGCCGGGCCACGGGATATCATCATGACCTCCAGCCCACTCGAACGCCATATCCACCACAATCGCCCGACCGTCGGCTATGGCGATTTCTCCACGATCAACAAACACCAGGCACAATATGTCTTTATCGGTCCTGACGACCCCAATACCCCCAACAGCCTAGACCCGACCAGCGCGCACGCTTTAGCACAGATTCAAGCGCACCCCAACCGCTTTCAGCTAGTCCGTGCCGATTCGACAAAGAGTTGGTACATTTACCGGGTTTCCTCTGGTAATTAAAATCAAGCCGCCCATTGATTTTGTGCACTTCTTACCAGACCTTATATATTGAACTATGGTGAAAAAGAATAAATCACCTCTCTTTGCAAACGGCCTGCGGGTCGTTTTTATGTTTATGACATGAGCGTTGATCTTCGCCAAATCACCTGGATGCGTGCCCAATGGAAGCGTTTTCGCCGCATTCTCTGGGGGTGTAGCGGTGCGGCTTGGTTATTGTGCTGTGCTGGTATTATCTTCGTCGGACCAAAGCAACTTCCGGTATTAATTGCACTGGCGTTCATGTTCTTGATCGTCACCGGAGTCTTTATTTATCTCTTTTACGTCTCGCGCCGGGAAAGCAAGAATCTCGAGCGTCAAGCCATCGCCATTCGCACCGCACTGGCAGAGGGAAATCCGGCCGAATAGGCCGAAGGCAGTTCGTGAAAATCCAATGCAGTTTCTTGACAGAAAGTATTGGTTAATCTTATCTTACGTAGATTAATAACGATCTTTTTCGCTCGATAAATTTCCTCGCCATACCCTTGTAGAGACCAGGATGGATCCCGCCCATTCGCTCGACGACATAACGCGCCTGACGGCGCAGACGGATAGCTTCAAAGACGTCATCACCCGGCTTGCAAACGGGCAGGAACAGATCCTACTGCACGGACTGCCCTCCACCCTCGCCGCCTTTTTAGCCATACACGTCCGTCACACCCTAGACCGCACAGTGCTAGTCGTCGCCGCCAACGAAGACCGCGCCGAGCAATGGCGCGACGATCTACAGGCGATTGCCGGTGAGGAAATCGTCTGTTATTTCCCGACTTGGGACGTCGAACTCTACGACCGCCGGTCCCCCGACAATGAAATCACCGGTCTGCGCATCGAGGCCGCCTCCCGCCTGATGCGCGGCGAACCGACCATCGTCGTCGCGCCTGCCCAGGCCCTATTGCTACCGCTGATACCGCCGCACGCCCTCGAACTGGGTTCCCTCTCGTTCAAAATCGGCGAAGAACAGGAACCCGACGCGCTCTGTTCGCATCTGATCGACTGCGGTTTCGAGCGCGTACCGGCCATCGACGGCATCGGGCAGTTCAGCTTGCGCGGCGGTATCCTCGACGTCTACCCCTTCGGGGTCGAACACCCCTATCGCATCGAATTCTTCGGCGACGAGATCGAATCGATCCGCCGCTTTAATGTCAACACACAGCGCTCGCTCAGCAGTTGCGAAGAAGCCTGGGTGCTACCGGCGCGCGAAGTCATCTTGGGTTCACCCTTTTACGAGGACTATCTGCAGCGCATAGAGGCCGCCGACGCCGGTGAAGCACTGTCGCCGCTGCGCGACCAGCTTGAATTGGGCGAGTCACTCGAAGGCATCGAATCCTATTCAGCCCTGCTCTACGGCCGCGACAACGGGCTCTTCGAATACCTCGAAAAACCCCTGATCTTCCTCGAAGAGGACCACGAGATCGCCGAAGAGCTCGACAAGGTACTGGCCCGCCCTAACAAGGAATACGAACGCCACCAAGAGCGCGGCACGCACTTCCCGCCCGACCAACTGTTGCGCAACCAAGAGTGGCTCTCCGCACAACTGGGCACGCACACCCGGCTCGAACCCGCGCCGCTCGGTCGCCTCGAAGAAGCCGTGCGCTTCGACGCCAAGGAGCCGCGCGTATTTGAGGGCGAGCTGCCCCTTTTGCGGCAGGAGATCGAACGGCTGTCGGACGAGTTTTACGCCATCCACATCCGCTGCGAGACCAAGGGGCAGACCGAACGCCTGCAGGAGATCTTCGAGGAGTGGCCCGACGTGCGCTTCGGGCTCGGCTCGCTGCACCGCGGCTTCACCTTTCCGCAGGCGAAACTCGCGGTGCTCAACGACCACGAGATTTTCAGCCGCCAGAAACGCCGCTACCGCTACCGCCGGTTCCGCCAGGCCGCCGCCATCTCCAACTACGGCGCCCTCCAGCGCGGCGACTTCGTCGTGCACATCGACCACGGCATCGGCCGCTACGGCGGTATCCGCCGCCTGTCCATCGGCGGCCGCGACCACGACTGCCTGACCGTCACCTACCAGGGCCAGGACAAACTCTTCATCCCCGTCGAACAACTCGATCGCCTGCGCAAATACTCCTCCTCCGAGGGTGAAGCGCCGCTACTCAGCAAGTTGGGCGGCACCGCCTGGGAAAAGCTCAAGGAGCGCACGCGCGAAGAGATCTTCAAGATGGCCAGCGAGTTGATGCAACTCTACGCCGAGCGCAAGGCCAGGCCGGGCGTCAGCTTCTCGGCCGACGGCCCGATGCACCGCGAGATGGAAGCCGCCTTCCCCTTCCAGGAAACGCCGGACCAGTTGCGGACAATGGACGAGGTCAAACAGGACATGGAATCGCCGCACCCGATGGACCGCCTAGTCTGCGGCGATGTCGGCTACGGCAAGACCGAGGTCGCCGTGCGTGCCGCTTTCAAGTCCGTCTTCGACAACCGCCAGGTCGCCGTACTAGTGCCCACGACTATCCTCGCCGAACAGCACTACCAGACCTTCTCCGAACGCATGTCGCACACCCCGACGCGCGTTGAGGTACTCAGCCGCTTCCGCACCCCGAAAGAGCAGAAAAAGGTCCTTGAAGACGTCAAAAGCGGCAAGGTCGATGTGCTCGTCGGCACCCACCGTATCCTCTCCAAGGACATCCGCTTCCGCGACCTCGGGCTGATGGTCGTCGACGAGGAACAACGCTTCGGCGTCAAGCACAAGGAGCGGCTCAAACAGCTCAAGCGCATGGTCGACGTGCTGACTCTGACCGCGACGCCGATCCCGCGCACATTGCACATGTCGATGATGGGCGCACGCGATATGTCGGTGATCAACACTCCGCCGCAGGACCGCCTGCCGATCCACACCGAGATCCTCGCCTTTGACGAGACGCGCATCGCCGAGGCGATCTACCGCGAAGTCGAACGCGGCGGCCAAGTCTACTTCGTGCACAACCGGGTGCAATCGATCCACCGGCTCAAGGACTACCTGCAGGACCTGTTGCCCCAGGTGCGCTTCGCCGTCGCGCACGGCCAGATGCCACCTAGACAGCTCGAAAAGATCATGTTCGACTTCATGGAAGGGAAATACGACTGCCTGGTCTGTACCATGATCATTGAGTCGGGCATTGACATCGCCTCAGTCAACACCATCCTGGTCAACCGCGCCGACACCCTGGGCCTTTCCCAGCTCTACCAAATCCGTGGCCGGGTCGGCCGCTCCAGCGAACGGGCCTACGCCTACCTGCTGGTGCCCAAGGGCAAGACGCTGACTAAGAAGAGCCGCATGCGCCTGCGGGCGATAGAAGAATTCGCCGAACTCGGCTCGGGTTTCAACATCGCCATGCGCGACCTCGAGATCCGCGGTGCCGGCAACCTGGTCGGGGCGCAACAACACGGTTTTATCGCCGCCGTCGGTTTCGACCTCTACTGCCGTCTGCTCGACGAGGCGATGCGCGACATCAAGGGCGAGACGGTGCCCGACAGCCCTGAACCCGATATCAAGATCGCGGTCTCGGCCTATATACCGGACGACTATGTGCCCGACCCAGATCAGAAGATGGAATTCTACCAGCGATTGGCCGATGCCGGCCGCATCGTCGACCTTTTAGAGATTCACGAGGAGATGAAGGACCGCTTCGGCCGCCTGCCGCAACCGGCGCGTTCGCTAATGCACATAACGGAAATCAAGGTCATGGCCCGGCAACTAGGCGCCGAGAGCGCGCAACTAGAAAAGAGCCGTTTCCGCCTTGTCTTTCCCGCCGAGCGGCAGGTCTCGCCGGTCGATATACAGCGCATGGTGGAGAAATGCTCGACGCAACTCGATTTCGACCTCGGCGAACGACTGAGCATCGAGGTCCAGGTGCAGGGCCGCGACGAACTTGAACGATTGGAAAAGGCCCGCGACACCTTGGAGGAAATCCTCTGAAAGCCCTGATCGCCATCGCGCTCTGCGCGCCGCTGGCCTGCAGTTCGCCGCGTTCCCACGACCCCTCCGTCGCCCATGTCGGCGACGCTAAGTTCACTGCGTCCGAGCTCGCAAGCCAGTCCACGCCGGGTCTCGCCCCCAACGCGACGCAGAATGAGCGCGCGCAGATCGTCGAAAACTGGGTACGGCAGGAACTGCTCTACCAGGAAGCCCTAACCCGCAAGCTCGATCAGCAGGCACGGCTGAAAATGCTGCTTGAGCAGACACGACGCGACCTATTGGTAGCCGCCCTGCTCGATGACGAATTCAGCAGTGAGAAACTCGACTTCAGCGAAGATGACATACTGCGCTACTACGACGTGCACCAGGACCGGTTCCAACGGGCTATTCCCGAAGTTAAGGCCCGCCACATCCTGCTCTCCAGCCAGCGCGAGGCCAACGCCAGGCGGCAGGCGTTACAACGAGGCGAGAAATTTACCGATGTGGCCCACGAGCATTCGCTCGACGTCGACACCCGCTACCAGAGCGGTGACCTAGGGTATTTTTCCGAAGTCGATGAGCCGAGCCTTTGGGCGGCGACCCGTGAGCTACCGCTCAACCGCGTTTCCAAATCGATACGCACCGAGTACGGCTATCACCTGATCCAAATCTTAGAACGCCAGGAAGCCGGCACCATCCGCAACCTCGAACAAGTGCGTGCCGATATTATCGAGGCCCTGGTGCGCGAGCGCCACAAGGCCAAACTCGACCAATTGGTCGAGCAACTCAAAAACACCTCAGACTGGGCCGTCAAAAATCCAGTCTTACAAACCGCGCATTCCGCCGCTGACAGCCAAGCGACGGCCATGTAGCGCCAGGCCCCTCAAATCATATGCTACTGCAACGATTAAATCGCCCCCTGCTCATCCTCTGCACCGCGCTCTGGCTCGCGCCACAAGCCTGGGCGGCACCTGAACTGATCGACCGCATCGTCGCCACTGTCGACTACCAGACCATTCTCTGGTCCGAGCTCAACTATCGTCTGCGTTTTGAAGCGGAACAGCGCGGCCTCTCGTCCTTTACTGAGCCCGGCAAGCTTGAAGTCTTGCGCAGCGAGGTCCTCAAAGACATGGTCGACGAGCAGGTGTTGATCCTCAAGGCCCAGAAGGACAGCATTCAAATCGACAATAATGAAGTCGAGGAAATGCTTGGCCAACAATTCCTGCTAGCCAAGAGCAGCATGGACGACGGCGAGTTCGGTCGCATGTTGGAACGCGTGGGCCTGACCGAACGCCAGCTTAAGGCGCGTTACCGCAAGGAGATTCGCCACCGTCTGCTCTCGCGCCAGATACGCGCCTTCGTCGCCTACCGGGTCCATGTCGGCCACCGCGACGTCGAGGCGTTCCGCATAGCCCATGTCGACAGCCTGCCGAACCAGATTTCGCTCAGCCACATCCTGCTGCAGATCCGGCCAAGCGACGCCGTGCTCGCAGAAAAACTCGCGCGTATAGGCGAGGCCCAAACGGCACTAGCCGCAGGTGAGGACTTCGCCGCCGTCGCCCGCGAGTATTCCGAAGACCCCGGCAGCGCTAGCCACGGCGGTGAACTCGGCTGTTTCTCCGCCGGTACGATGGTGAGCGAATTCGAGGAGGCGGCCTTCACGCTCAAACCGGGCGAGACCAGCGAACCAGTGCTCAGCCCTTACGGCTACCATTTGATCAAGCTGGAGGAGAAACGCGAAGACGCCCTCTGCGCCAGCCATATCCTGATCCTAGCCAGGACCAGCGACGACGACAAGGGAAATACGCACGACAAACTGCTCGAGCTGCGCAAACGGGCACTCAACGGCGAGGAATTTTCTCAGCTTGCCCGCGAATACTCGGGCAACCCGCAAACGGCGCAACAGGGCGGCCTCTGGGGCAATTTCCCCAGGGAGCAGATACCCGAGTTCCTCAAGCCTTACCTCAACGGCCTCAAGTTGGGCGAAATCAGCGAGCCGTTCTTCCTCGAAGAAGGCGGCCATATCATCAAAATCAACGACGACCAAGCAGCGCTCGAAGGCCTGATCCGCGAAACCCGCACCGAACAGGCAATGCGCAAACTAATCGACGAATACCGGCAGCAGATCCATATCGAGACGCGTCTCGACGAGGAAGACCTGCGCCGACCGGGTGACGATGCGACTGGATATCTTTCTGAAGAACACGGGGCTGATCAAGCAGCGCAGTGAAGCCAAGCGGGCCTGCGACGCCGGACGGGTGCAAATCGGCGGCCAGCCGGCCAAGGCCTCGCACCTGGTAATCATCGGTGAGCAGATCACCATCGAGACCGACGTCCGCCTGCTCGACGTCGAAGTGCTGAGTGTCCCGGCACGACCGCCGGCCAAGCGCGACCGCCACCGCTTTTACCGAATAATCCGCGACGAACACCGCGACCCATACGACGATTTGAGCTTTTAGGACAAAACCGTTGACAGACGACAAAATTCCACAGGCCCCCTACCAGGGACTCGCCCCGATATACGACTATGTGATGCGCCACGTCGACTACGAGGAATGGGTCGACTACGTGCATTCGCTCATCGAGCGACTCGCCCCCGACACTGAACAAGTCGCCGACTTGGCTTGCGGCACGGGCAATATGTCCCTCGAACTCAAACGCCTGGGTTACGAGGTGACCGGCGTCGACCTTTCCGAGCCCATGCTGCGGGTCGCCAATGGCAAGGCCGGCAGCGAGGCTGGTATGGAATTCGTACAACGGGACCTGCGCGAATTGGAGGGTCTGGGGCCCTTCGACGCGGTGGTCTGTATGTACGATAGCTTTAACTACATGCTCGAAGCAGAAGACCTCGACGAGGCCCTCGCCAGCATCGCCAGCATCATCCGCCCGGGTGGACTCTTCGTTTTCGACGTCTGCACCCAGCGCAACTCGCTGCGCTATTTCCGCGATATGCGCGACAAAGAAACAGGGCCGGGGTTTTCCTACGAACGGTACAGCGTCTACGACCCGGCCACTAGATTGCAGAGCAACCATTTTCAGATACACTACGAAGAGGGCGACGTGGTGCTAGAGGAAACGCACGTCCAGCGGATCTATCCCGTTGCCACCATAGTCAAACGCGTCAAAGCGAGCGTCTTCGATTTGCTCGATGCCTTTGACGGTTTCACATTAAACGAGGGCACCGAGGATTCCGACCGCATCCACTTCGTCCTGCGCGCACCGACACCGGAGAATTGATTTGGACCTGAAACTACAGGCCGTGCGAGCCTTCATTGAGCAGGGAGACGACTTCCTGCTAACGACCCACGTCAACAGCGACGCCGACGGTTTGGGCGCCTGTATGGCCTTGGCCCGCCTGTTGCGGGGGTTGGGCAAGCGCGCCGACATCGGCTTGCCGGACCCGCCGGCCGAGCAGTGCTATTTCCTCGCAGGCTGGCCCGACGTGCACCACTATACCGACCTAGACCTGTCCGGCTACAGCTCGGCTATTATCGTCGATTGCCCTTCGCTCGACCGCATCGGCCCGGTCCGCGAAAACTTGCCCACCGGTCTTCGCATCCTCAATATCGACCACCACCACGGCAACGATAACTTTGGCGAGATCAATCTGGCCGAAGATATAAGCTCTACCTGCGAATTGGTCTACCATCTCGTCTCCGGCCTCGGCTACGAGATCGACGCGGCGATGGCCACCCAGCTCTATACGGGCATCATCTTCGACACCGGCAGCTTCCGTTTTTCGCTGACCAAGCCATCGACCTTCGCAGTTGCGGGCGCCCTAGTGCAACTCGGCGTGCAACTCGACGATATCGCCAATCACGTTTTCGGCAACAAGAGCTTCGACTCGGTCAAGCAACTCGGTCTGGCCATCGACAGCATCCAACTCCACCTCGCCGACCGTGTCGCCGTGCTGCACCTCGACCGCGAGGGCATGCAAGCCGGAGACCCCGACGAAATCGTCAACTACGGCCTTA
Organism: Gemmatimonadota bacterium; assembly: GCA_018672475.1. Lineage (GTDB taxonomy): Bacteria > Latescibacterota > UBA2968 > UBA8231 > UBA8231. The sequence continues at coordinate 14,625 of JABHFS010000038.1, forward strand.
TGGTCAAGGGCGTCGAAGTCGCCGTGCTGCTCAAAGAACAAGAGCCCCAGCGCTACCGCGTCAGCCTGCGCTCGCGCGATACCGTCGACGTCAGCGAAGTGGCCAGGCTCTTCGGCGGCGGCGGCCACTCCCGCGCCTCCGGCTTGCGCCTCGAAGGCGAAGCAAGCGAAATTACCAAAAAAATACTGGCCGAAATCGGCCGTTATCTGGCTTGAGGAATAACAACGTGCATCTGATCACTTTGAAAGACTGGTCCTCCGGGGACATACACCAGGTCGTCGAACGCGGCCTGGCCGTCAAGAGCAACCCGCAGCACTACGCCGGCGCCATCGCTGGGCGCACCGTGGCCCTGTTGTTCCAGAAGACCTCGACGCGCACCCGCTGCGCCGGCGAAATCGGCGCGACGCAACTCGGCGGGCACGCCCTCTACCTCGACTGGCAGAACACCAACTTCGGCCTGGCCGACCTCGGCGATGAGTTCCGTGTGCTCTCCAGCTACTCCGACTTTATCGTCGCGCGCCTGCTTGAACACGCCGACATACTGCGCGCCGCCGAAGCTTCGCAGGTGCCGCTGATGAACGGCTGCTGCAACCGCTACCATCCTTTACAGGCGCTGACCGACCTGATGACCTTGCAGGAGTCCTTCGGCAAACTCGAAGGCCTGCGGCTGACCTATGTCGGCGTCCTCAACAATGTTGCCAACTCGCTGATCGCCGCCGGCATCAAAGTCGGCATGCATGTCACCTGCGTCTGCCCCGAGATCAACGCCGCCGCCCGCGACGACGAACTCTACGCCGAAGCCACACGCCTCGGGCTCTACGAATACACCGAGAAACTGCATCCGGCGTTAGAAAAATCCGACGCCATATACACCGACACCTGGATCGACATGGAATTCTTCGGCGAGCCCAAGTTCGCCGAAGAAAAAGAGCGGCGCGTCGAGCTCTTCCAACCCTACCAACTCAACCGCGAACTGCTCGCGGACCTAGACCTGAAGATCCTGCACTGCCTTCCCGCCCACCACGGCTACGAAATCGAAGGGGCCCTTTTGCACGACGAGCGCTCGCTGATCTTCACACAAGCCGAAAACCGACTGCACAGCCAGAAAGCCGTAATGCTTAAGCTGGCGGGCGCACTCAGTTGAACCAGGCATGAACTTTCGTTCCTTATTTGGCGCGCTCCTCGCGCTCTTCCTCTGCTATTTGCCAAGCAGCGCCCAAGAAGAGCCGCAAGAAGAGCTGCAGGAACAGGCGACCGCGGCACCTCTCGAGTGGGAACCCTCCAAATATCGGATCACCAAAGCCCACCTCCTGCCGATGCAGCGCGGCCCGCAAGCCGGAGTCAGCCAGGGGCGTTTTATCATCAACTTCGGCAGCCGCGAGGGCGTGCAACCGGGCGGTATCTTCCGCGTAATGAACCGCGGCAAACTCATGGGCCTAGTCAGCATCAGCCGCGCCTGGCGCGACAGCGCCGAAGCCCGCATCGTTCGGCTCGTGCACAAAAACAATCCCGAATCGCCAGTCTCGCTCGAACCAGGTTATTATCTCGAACCCAAGCTCGTGTTATTAGAGACGATCCAATTCGAAAAAGGCGAGCCCGTCATCACCCCCGAAATGTATGAGCGCCTGCACTACGTAGCACGCTTTATCCGTTCCTATCCGCAGTTTCCCCTGATGCTCGAAGGCCATACCGACAACACGGGCAAAAGAGTAGAAAATAAAAAACTGGCGCAGGAACGCGCCGAAGGCGTGCGGCTTTTTCTTAACGAGGTCTATCGCTTGCCGATGAAGCAAATGCACCCGGTCGGCTATGGTCAGGAACGGCCCGTCGCCATCAACGCCACGGAAAAAGGGCGTTATCGCAACCGTCGGGTCGATATCGTGCTGATAGACGCTTTGCCGCGATAGTGGAAATGGGCCCGGGACCATCCAGGAAAATCACAGCACGGCCCTCTTGCACTGACTGCAGGACGTTCTACATCACCCAGACTTACACCGGTTGATGTAGGTCACCCGAGTACGGTGCGAGGCCTAAACGGGGGGGATCACTCCTGCGGGCTATACCCTACCCACTCTCTCCAGCGACTGGAGAAATATGTTAGTGGGGAAATAAATTGGGGGGGGATTTGCATTTAGTGCTCACCCCCAACCTTCAGCGGTCCCCTCACACCTTCGTCGGTATAATCTCGCCGCCGCCCTCGTTATAGCGAATCGCCTCGTCAACCATATCGAAGACCGAAAGCTGCGGAGCATAACCAAAATCGTTGCGCGCCGCCGACAGGTCGTATTCGTAGAAGTTCGGTGTAGTCGCCAGGTCGACCACCGAATAGGGGATGCCCATTTTTTCCGACATATAGGGAATCAGTTCGTCCCAGGCGAACGGTTTGTCAGCGCCAATCTGGTAGACCTTGCCAAACGTGTTCTCATTGCCGACCGCCTGTTCGTAGGCATGCACGACATCGCGCACCTCGATATTGTGTTTTTTCCACGACCGCCCGTTGATATCCCGCGCGACGATCAGACGGGGGCCGCCGTCATCCTCGGCTTTTAGACGCTCATACGTCGCCTTGCCCACATCGTCTTCTCTATGCTCGAATTGCTGGAGGAAAGTCTCCAGGTGGAACGCCGGAAACTTCAGAATTTCGCCGGCACCCCACACATTGGCGAAGCGGATGACCGTAGCAGGCAGATTGTCGTGCCGGCAATAGCGCTCGACCAAATTCTCACACAGCACCTTGGTATAGCCGTACCAACCGGTCGCGACCAACGGCAGCGAGTCTTCGGCAATGGGGTCGTCGATGCCATTCGGTGGGTATTTGTCCATTGTCGCGTCGGTGCTAGTGGCGATCACGTGCTTTAGCTGGTCCCCCAGTTCAAGCGAGGCCTGCAATACATTAAAGGTGCCCATCACATTGGTCTGCATATACTGCTCGGGCGTAAAAGGCCCGCCGGCCTGGAACGCCGCGCCCAAATGCAGTATCACTTCCCGGCCTTCGGCCGCCGCTTGCACGTCGGCCAAGCTGGCGAGGTCGCCTTCGACGATCTCTGCACCGACCGACTGCATTTTTTGTGCCTGGCGGTCGCCTGGCCATACGAAACCCCTGACCTCATGGCCTTTATTCAGGAAATTTTGCGCGACATTAGCGCCGACGCGTCCGGTGATGCCAGTAATCAGGAATTTCATGGGTAATCTACACCTCTTCGATTAGTGAATAGCCTCGCTCGCGGCACACCAGAGCGATACGCATTGCAAACGACAGAAAAAGGATACAAGCCCTTTTGTGGCACATGGTCAAGTGGGAAGCGGGGTTTGCCTTATGCACAAACGAGAAACGGCGCACGATCATTGCCCAAACGGACAACTACCATGCGCCGCAACTCTTGCTGATATTACACTAAAATCGCGTTAAAAAACTATGCGCTTACACAACCCGCAAACGCGCTCACTCGCCTATTATTTATCTTCGTCAACCTCTTTAACTTCCTCTTTAACCTGTCCCCAGGAAGTCTCTTCTACAGATGTCGCTAAATCGATCAGAATCTGCGAAAAGTCCGTCACCGTAGTACCGGCGGCCTGGCGCTGGCGAACACCTTCGGTAAACTCCTGCAAGTCCCAACCCGCCCGCTCAATCGCCGCTTTCAGCTCATCCGACCACTCGTCCGGCGCCTCTGCCATCGCCCGTTCGATCACACCGCGTTGAAAGTCGCGCAATCGATCGCCCTTTTCACCCCGCTTGCCCTCCATCAGCGCCTGACGCTGGCGAATACCATCGGCGATCTTTTCAATCGTGCTGTCAGGTTTAAGCTCCAGTATAGCCGCCTTAAGTTCCTCCGACCACTCGTCCGGGTCCGTTGCCATGGCCGCACGCCACACCCGCTCTTCACCCCGCTTGCTCTCCACCAACGCCTGACGCTGGCGAATACCATCGGCGATCTTTTCAATCGTGCTGTCAGGTTTAAGCTCCAGTATAGCCGCCTTAAGTTCCTCCGACCACTCATCCGGGTCCGTTGCCATCGCCGCACGCCACACCCGCTCCGCACGCTGTTTGCCCTCACCACCCGCCGCACGACGGCGCGCCGCTTCCATTCTCTCACGACCTTCTTCAGCAGTTATGTCACCATTGGCCACCGCCTCGCGAATCTTCAAGCCGATGGCGTCGAGATCTAGAGCACCCTCATCCCGCTTCTGCGCCGCCTGCCGCTGAACTTCTGCCCATTTTTCACGACCTTCTTCGGGCGTCATATCGCCGCGTTCGATCGCCTCACGGATCCTCAAACCAATGGCATCAAGATCCATATCGTGTGTCTCGCGATCACCCTCACCAGCTACCCTCTCGCCCGTCTGCGCGATGCCTGCACTAGGCAAGGTCACCGCAGCCAGGGCAAAGAGCATCAAGCCGGCCAACACGCGAGAGCGCGTGCCCATGCGGCTTGCTCCGCCATGCAGTGTTCTACGGATACGCAGCGCCAAATCTGACTCGGCGGCGGCAAATACATTCATCATGGGAATTCTCCTTTTTAAATGCGATTTCAACTGCGCGAGTTCGGCAACACTGGTCAACCCGCAAGCATATGCTTCTGGGCGGCCTGTCGCGTTGACGACCAGATCGTCGCAGGCCTGTTCGGCTTCGCGCTGCAGCATGCGCCCACACAGCCAGGCGGCTGGATGAAAAAACAAGAGCGCCACAACCAGCCGCTGTAGCAATAATGTCAAGTTATCTAGGCGGCGCACGTGCGCCAGTTCGTGCATCAGCACCAATTCGAGTTCGTCGGCGCGTAATTTGTCCAACAACTCGGCAGGGATCACGATCAACGGCCTGAAAATGCCCATCACGATCGGAGAGCGGACAACGTCGGAAGTCGCCACGCCAACATAGGTATTGACCCGTAGCGCCCGGCGCGTCTGCTGCAGCACGTTAAATAGATATCCGTTGCTATGTACCCGCGCCCGGCGCCGCAACTTCCAAATAACGCCATAACCGACCAGCATCCTCCCCAGCAATATAGCGACGCCCGCAGCCCACACCGCCGCCAGCCAGCCAGCCATGAGCAAAGACGCAGAACGCACATTGGCAACGGCAACAGTGTTGGATATTTCAACAGATGCCAATGAAGGCGCATAGCGCAGCAACGAACCCTCGGGTTGCAAAATCAAAGCCAGTGGGGCAAATAGCGTCCAGGGCGAACTGATCGCGAAAGCGACGATCGGCTTGAGCAAAACTACCACCCAAAGAAAATGGCGCAGGGCCGGCGATTGCAGCGGCAGCAAACGACTAGCCAGTAACACCAAAGCCGCCAGCAACGCTAGTTCGACGCTCAATTGCCCCAATCGGCTAAATAACTCGCCACCCAGTTGGTTTAATGTCACATTCATTGCTTGCCGTCCTGCCTGCCCTCCAGCGTCTTGTCCAACTCCGCGCGGATCGCCTTCAACGCCTCGTCGCTCAAAGACCGGCTGTCCAATAGCTGGCTGACTAGCGCTTCAGCCGAGCCGGAGAAAAATGAATCGATCACTTCGCCCAGCGACCGCCGGCCCGCATCATCGCGCGAAACAACCGGACGATAAAGATCCGCCTTGCCTTGTCGTTCTGAGACGAGAAAACCCTTGCCACGCAATATCCGCATCATCGTTAGCACCGTACTATACGCCATCGGCTTGACGGATTTGAGCCGCTCCTGGATTTGCTTGACGGCGGCGGGTGACTCGTCCCATAGGGCATTCATAATCAAGGTTTCAAGCGGAGTGAGTTTCTTGTCCGGCGATTCTTTGCGCACCATGGCTTACAAGCCCCTCCTACTAAAAGTTTAATTTCAAGATATCCACTAGCATTTACATTGTCAATTAAAAGTTTAGTAGGAAAGTAATCGCAGTAAACATATCCGGCATAAGTATATCGTGATGATATAAGAGACAGCGCCAATTACACCCCGTACCTACCGGCCTAAGCGGTCTAAGCGGTCTATCTTTTTGCAAGCAGCCGATAATTGACTCATCACAAAACGCCGACTAAACAACACCTTGCTGACATGAGGGCCGCCTTGACGTTTCTGTGAGAAGCTGATTAGTTATATAGTTGGTTTTTTGCTGATATTTACACGACATGCCTATAATAGACAAGGGAAAACGTATTCCTTTGAGGAATTTAACATAGTCGTATAAATCGTTTTTGGAATTAGTAAGTTTTTGGTAGAATAGTTGCGGACGGCCGAATCAAGGGCCAACCGATATTGACGTATTTTCTTTTACTCATGTTTTGGCGACATGCCCTAATAGACAAGGAAAAACGATGGCATCAACATCGAAGATTATCTACACCGAAACAGACGAAGCCCCGGCATTGGCCACTTATTCCCTGCTGCCCATTATCAAGATCTTCACTGAAGCCGCAGGCATCGCTGTCGAGACGCGAGACATCTCATTGGCCGGCCGCATTATCGCGAATTTCTCCGACCACCTGAGCGACGAGCAGAAACAGTCCGACGCGTTGGCGGAACTGGGTGAACTGGCCAAAACACCCGAAGCCAATATCATCAAACTGCCGAATATCAGCGCGTCTATCCCGCAACTGACCGCCACGATCAAAGAGCTGCAAGAAAAGGGTTATGCCCTGCCCGACTATCCGGAAGACGCGACGACCGAGGCAGAAAAGGAAAGCAAGGCCCGCTACGCCAAGATCCTGGGTAGCGCCGTCAATCCCGTGTTGCGCGAAGGCAACTCCGACCGCCGCGTGGCCTCGGCGGTAAAAGAATACGCGCAGAAAAACCCGCACCCGATGGGTGCCTGGCCCGCCGATTCGAAATCCCACGTGGCGCATATGAGCGACGACGATTTCTACGGCAGTGAGCAATCGGCCGTCATCGCGGAAGCGGGCAATGTCGCAATCGAATTTGTCGATGGCGACGGCAACACGACCGTCTTAAAAGCGGAGACCGCCGTGCAAGCAGGCGAGGTGATCGATGCCACCCGGATGAGCGCCCGCGCCTTGCGCACCTTTTACGAAGCGGAGATTCAAGACGCCAAGGACCAGGGCGTGTTATTCTCGCTGCACCTAAAAGCGACGATGATGAAGGTCTCCGACCCGATCCTCTTCGGCCATGCGGTATCCGTCTACTACAAGGACGCGCTCGAAAAACACGCGACCGTATTGGCCAAAATCGGCGTCGACCTGAAAAACGGCCTCGGCGATGTCTACGCCAAAATCGCCAGCCTACCCGAAGCTCAACAAGAAGAAATCAAAGCCGATATCGCCGCGTGTTACGAAACCCGCCCCGAATTGGCAATGGTCAACTCCGATCGCGGCATCACCAATTTACACGTGCCGAGCGATGTGATCATCGACGCGTCGATGCCGGCCGCCATTCGCGAATCTGGGCAGATGTGGGGACCGGACGGAGCACAAAAAGACACCAAGTTCACCATTCCCGACCGCTGTTACGCGGGCATCTACCAGGAAACGATCTCCTTCCACAAAGAACACGGTGCCTTTGACGTGGCGACGATGGGCAATGTGGCGAATGTCGGGCTGATGGCGCAAAAGGCCGAGGAATACGGCTCCCACGACAAGACCTTCGAAATGGCAGGCAATGGGCGCGTGCGCGTCGTCGATGGTTCCGGGACGGTATTAATGGAGCACGAGGTGGAGGAAGGCGATATCTGGCGCATGTGCCAGGTGCGCGACTTACCCATCCAAGACTGGGTCAAACTCGGCGTAACCCGGGCACGCCAGACCGGCGCAACAGCCATTTTCTGGCTCGACGAAAAACGCGCGCACGACGCCCATCTGATCGCCAAGGTCACTATCTATTTAAAAGACCACGATACAGACGGTCTGGATATCCAGATCTTAGCACCGGTCGACGCCATCCGCTTGAGTCTGGCGCGCGCCAAAGACGGCAAGGACACGATTTCCGTCACCGGCAATGTCTTGCGCGATTATTTAACGGACCTGTTTCCGATCTTGGAATTGGGCACTAGCGCCAAGATGCTTTCTATCGTGCCGCTATTGGCCGGTGGCGGTCTCTTCGAGACCGGTGCCGGCGGTTCGGCGCCCAAGCACGTGCAGCAATTCGTCGAGGAAGGGCATCTGCGCTGGGATTCGTTGGGTGAATTTCTGGCGCTGGCCGTTTCGTTAGAAGACTTGGCCTACAAAACGGAGAACGCGCGCGCGCAGGTTTTGGCCGAAGCGCTAAATCAAGCCACCGCCAAGTTCCTGATCGAGCGCAAATCGCCTTCGCGTAAGGTCAACGAGTTGGACAATCGCGGCAGCCATTTTTATCTGGCATTGTTCTGGGCACAAGCCTTGGCCGGGCAGGACAAAGACGCGGCGCTGCAAGAGCAGTTCGCCAAACTGGCCGAGCAACTGGCGGCCAACGAAGAAACAATCGTCACCGAGCTAAACAACGCACAGGGCTCGACCGTCGATATCGGCGGCTACTACCACCCCGATCCACAGAAGGTGGCGGCGGCGATGCGGCCGAGCGGAACCCTGAATGGCATATTGGCCAGCTGAGCAATAGAATAGATCGTTCAAACAAACAAAAACGGGACGGCGTAATGCCGTCCCGTTTTTGCGCACTGCTTTTACTAATTTTACCCCTCATCCCTAAGCCACGTACCGCTGCGCCCGCCCCGCTTCTCCATCAGCCGCAATTTACCGATCACCATCCCGCGATCAACGCCCTTGCACATATCGTAAATCGTCATCAGCGCCGTGCTCGCCGCCACCATGGCCTCCATCTCAACCCCCGTACGATCGTTGATCTTAGCCTCTGCTTCCACCTCAACGCAATCCTCACCGACCGTAAAATCAACGCTGACCGCCGTCAGATTCAGCGGGTGGCATAAAGGAATCAACTCCCCCGTGCGCTTGGCCGCCATAATCCCCGCCAGCCGCGCACCCTCCAATACACTGCCCTTCGCGACTTTATTATCGGCAATAAGTCGGGCCGTCGCCGTGTCCATACGGATCTCGCCGCGCACCCGAGCCACGCGTTCGGTCCGCTCCTTATCACCAACATCAACCATCTTTAAGTGGCCTTCTTCATCTAGATGGGTCAACTGCTCAACCATGGGAATACAATCCTTTTCTAATTATTAACTCGCTATACGTTCTGTTCGGGACGGGCAATAAAGGCCTGTAACTCATCGCGATCTATCTCCGTCAACTCAAACGCAAAAACATCGGCAAAAGCCCGCAAAAGCACCGATTCCACCTCGGCCTTATCTATTATACGCCCCAACAATACTTCCATCGTGCTCATTTCCTCACTGCCCAGGCCACACGGTCTGATCGCCGCAAAATACTGCAAATCCGTCGAGATATTAAGCGCCAAACCGTGCGCGGTGATCCAATGCCGCACGTGAATGCCGATAGACGCCACCTTGCGCCCACCGACCCAAGCGCCCGTCAAACCAGAACGCGCCTCACCCTCAAGATCATAAGCACCCAGTGTCTCGATCAATACCACCTCCAGATCGCGCAAATACTGATGCACGTCTCGCCCTCGCGGCCGCAAATCGACAATCGGGTAGGCCACCAATTGACCCGGTCCGTGAAAGGTGACACTGCCGCCGCGATCTATCGGCACCACATCCAACTCTTCCGACAAGAGGTGTTCGGGAAGTGTCGCCCGCCCGCACGTATAGGTTGGCGGATGCTCGACGAGCAACAATATATCGGGTATTTGTCCTTCTCGCCGCCGTTCGCGCAAGGCCTCCTGCCAAGCCCAAACTTGAGCGAATTCTACCCTGCCAACCCTACAAACACATATCTCGTTCATGATCCTAAATATCAAGCCTATTTCCTCTTGCGCAAGTATAGTTGACCTTCTATATTCCATAGCTCGGCTCTTCTTTTTAGCACTCAAAATAAAAGAGTGCTAAAAAAATAAAGCCCATACAAATATGAAATACTCGTAGTAACCTCAAACCCTACAATACCTTAGGAGGTATTTTACATGGCTGCAAAACAGCTATCATTCGATATGGCCGCACGTGATGCGCTCCTGCAAGGCGTCAATAAGTTGGCCGACGCCGTCAAAGTGACGCTGGGACCAAAAGGTCGCAATGTCGTGTTAGACAAGAGCTTCGGTTCGCCGACGATCACCAAGGACGGCGTGACCGTAGCCAAGGAGATCGAGCTCTCGGACGCCTACGAGAATATGGGCGCCCAAATGGTCAAGGAAGTCGCTACCAAGACCAGCGATGTAGCCGGCGACGGCACCACCACCGCCACCGTGCTCGCCCAGGTCATTTTTCGCGAAGGCCTCAAGAATGTTACGGCTGGCGCCAATCCCATGGACCTCAAGCGCGGCATTGATCAGGCTGTCGAAGTCGTCGTCAACCAGATCCGCAAGGCCTCCAAGGAAGTCAAAACCCGCGAAGAGATCGCCCAGGTCGGCACTATCTCCGCCAACAACGACAACGCCATCGGCGAGCTGATCGCCGACGCGATGGAGAAGGTCGGCAAGGACGGCGTGATCACGGTCGAAGAGGCCAAGGGGACCGATACCACCCTCGACATCGTCGAGGGTATGCAGTTCGACCGCGGTTATCTCTCGCCTTATTTCGTCACCGACCAGGAGTCGATGACCGCCGAGCTCGAGGACAGCTACATCCTGATCTACGATAAAAAGATCTCCTCGATGCGCGACTTGGTCCCGGTTCTCGAAAAGACCGCCCAGTTGAGCAAGCCGCTGTTGATCATCGCCGAAGACATTGAAGGCGAAGCGCTGGCGACCCTGGTCGTCAACAAGATCCGCGGCACGATCAAGGTAGCCGCCGTCAAAGCCCCCGGCTTCGGCGATCGCCGCACGGCCATGCTCGAGGACATCAGCGTCCTCACCGGCGGCCGCGTCATCTCCGAGGAAGCCGGCCTCAAGCTCGAAGCCGTCACCCTCGAAGACCTCGGCCAGGCCAAGCGCATCACCCTCGACAAGGACAACGCTACCATCATCGAGGGTTCGGGCAAGGGCGCTGACATCCAGGGCCGCGTCTCGCAGATCCGCCGTCAAATCGAAGAGACCACCTCCGACTACGACCGCGAGAAGCTGCAGGAACGCCTGGCCAAGTTGGCCGGCGGTGTCGCCGTCGTCAACGTCGGTGCTGCGACAGAGACCGAGATGAAAGAGAAGAAGGCCCGCGTCGAAGACGCGTTGCACGCGACCCGCGCGGCCGTTGAAGAAGGCGTCGTCGCCGGTGGCGGCGTGGTCTTCCTGCGCACCTTGAAAGCCCTCGACAAGCTCGAGCTCGAAGGCGACGAGGCCGTAGGCGCCAATATCATCCGTCGCGCACTCGAAGAGCCGCTTCGCCAGATCTCGGCCAACGCCGGTGTTGAAGGCGCGATCGTCGTCCGCAAGGTCATCGACGGCAAGGGTGCCTTTGGTTACAACGCCCGCACCGACGAGTATGAAGACCTGCTCAAAGCCGGTGTTGTCGATCCGGCCAAGGTCTCGCGCACCGCGCTCGAAAACGGCGCCAGCATCGCCTCGTTGTTGCTGACCACCGAAGCGCTAATCGCCGAGCTTCCGCAGAAGGCCGCCCCAGCCGGCGGCCCTCCCGGTGGTGACATGTACGGCGGCGGCGGCGGCGGCGGCATGGGCGGTATGGGCGGCATGGGCGGCATGATGTAAGCCCAACCCCAGTTGCACAAAAGGCCCGCTGCTAATTTAGCAGCGGGCCTTTTTTATTGCGGCTTTAACCAAATAGCCCCGGGCAATAATATCTACCCGCACCGCTTTTGCCCTCATCGGCAGCGCGCTTAAATTTCGCGGCGAAGATGCGCCGGTAGTCAATGTTTCAGCGCATCCGGAAAACAAGGCCTGGAAAATGTCGGTGCGCGACAATGGCAGCGGCATCGGGCCCCTAAGCTGGCACTAACGGACCTTGCTACCTTGTTCAGCCTCTTATTGCTCTTGCTCTTCTTCTTGCCCTTGTTGCCCAACCACTTCCGCCTCCACCAAAGAAGCACCTTCCTCGATCACCAATTTAGGCGTCTGCAACACACCCTTAAAACGTGCGCCCGCCTTGAAGTACACCTGCTCGCTGGCCTTGAGCAAACCATTCACCTGCCCGTCGATAATGGCTTCGGCCACCTCGATACTGGCCGCCTGGACCTCACCCTCTGAGCCGACCGTCAAGGCCTGTCGGGTCACCAGGCGCTCGCCGCGCAACGTACCGTCGATACGAATATCGTATTCGATATCCAAGGTGCCGTCGAGCACGGTGCCGGCCCCAATCAGCGTGTTCTTATGCGCGTCCTTCTCCCTGTTCTTCTTGGCCATCTATGCCCTCACATCCACAGCTTGTACAACATCGGATCGCGAAACTGCCCATCTTCTTCGACGGCGTAATACAGACCTGCCCCCCGGGATTCCCGTCCCTCGCCGGAAAGAGAGATCGACTGTCCTTTGAGCACATAGTCGCCGACAGCGACGAGTAAACGAGTGTTATAGCCATATTCGGTCCGCAGCCCATTGCCGTGATCGAGGACCACGACAAAACCGAGGCGTTCGTCATAACCGGCCCGCACTACCTCACCCGCGGCGCTGCCCCGCACCAGACTGCCCACCACGGCACCGATAAAGACCGAAGGCAAGTCCACGCTAAAGGACCGCAACACCGGCCCGCGCGTCGGCCATACGGTAGGCACGGTCTGCACATGGCCCCAACGCAACCGCTGAATAGAGGATATATAGGGAATTTTGTCGATGCTGCTCTGCGAGGATTCCGCGTCGAGCTCTTGCGCCTCGCCCAGGATAACGCGCAGTTGGTCGTTGCTGTGCTTGAGCCGAATCAGCATCTCTTCAAGCTGGTCGATCTGCGCCACTTCTTCTTCGAGCAATGCCTTGTCCTGCTCGAGCCGTAGAATGGTACGGTCCAAGTCGCGCACATCGAGATAGGAACGAACACCCTGCGCCAAAAGTCCGCACAACGCGATACTGCACAAACCAGCAAACCACAGCAGTAGACGGGGGACCTTGACTTCGAATGTCTTGCCGCCCTCTTCGGGAATAACCAATAGGGTAATGCGGTTGCTCTTGAGCATCGGTGAGCTTTAGCCCTCGATGTCCAGCAGCGCGCCCAACATCTCGTCCTGCGTCTGCACGGCGCGCACGCCAGCGGCGAAGTGCTGTTCGGCGGCGATCATTTCAACGGCATCCTCGACCCGCTGGTGCGGTTGGCCGAGTTCGACCTCGGTGCGCACGCCCCCCTCCGGCGCCTCGCGCCCACGAGCGCGCAGAGAGACCGGCGCCTCCGTGGTGGCGTTCGCCGTATTGTGCGCCGTAGACCGGAGGCGCTCCTCAGCGGAGCGCAGCCCGGATTGGCTGCTTGTTAAACCTTGTAGCATAATTAGCCCCGTACTCCTGATATCGGCCGCTGACAATAATACATTGGACCACCGCCCGCAGCAAGCCAGCTCAGGCCAGCCCTTGCCGATCCAGCTCGTTGTGCACCAAGGTGATACACTGCGAGGCGAAAAGCATTTTCGGCCCGACACTCAACGGCTGCGCGCCGAGTCGGATAAGGAAGCGATCGGCCTTCTTGGGCATCGACAGATGATCGGAAAACACAAACGCCGCGTCCTCCGCAAACTCGAGATCGCGGATGTCCGAGCCGCGTTTCTGCATCGTGTAGAACGCGCCGCGGACGCTGAAGTCGCGCACCAACGACTCGAAACTGCGTTTGGCCACATAAACCCCATCCAACGCCTGCACCTCCTCCTCCAAGCTAAGGTGCAACCCCGCCTGTAGCGCCTGCTTAATCACCCCGGCCAACGCGCGCTCGTCAAAACCGCCCAACGAGCCAAGGCCGTCGCTTTCGATGCGCACCGTTTTGGGTGGGGCCGCAGGCCCATCGAAGACGATATGCACCCGCACCCCGGCGCGAATATTGAGCGAGTAAAACAACGCGTTGGTGATACAGTGGGCGACGATTTCCATATGCCCGGCCCGCCCTAAGTCGTCGAGGGAAAAGTCCGGGGAAGAAGGTCCCTTGCGGGCCCGCAAAATAAAATCTCTCATAAATAGCGAATACGGCAGTTCTTTGAGCTCGGTTATTAGTGTGTTATTATAAAGATCGCTATTAAACCGCAACTCACCAACAACAGACCGGCGTTCATGCCATCGCCCCACCTGCTGCTCCTAGCGTTCAGCATTCTTTTTCTCGCCCCCGGCACCAGCCGTGCCGAACGTCTCGCTATCACCCCCGCCAATATCTGGGAGGATTGGACCTACCCTTCTGGCGCGCTGCACATCGATTCGGCCGGTAGGTTGCGGCCGGTGCTCATTCGCAAAGACATCAACCCGCTCGCCGGGGCCACCATCCGCGGGGCCGGCGCCGCGCTGGCCACCGCCGACCGCGCCTTCGACGACAATCCGGCGACCGGCTGGAGCCCGCCGGCAGGCACCGCGCCGGAAGACTGGTGGATTGAGATCGACCTCGGACAGGTCTTTCCCCTACAACAAATCCGCCTGCGTTTTGACCAGGACGCGCCTCCACTCGGTTTCTTCACGCTGTCGCTATCCAAAGGCGAGCGCTTCATCAACAGCGCCAATATCATTGTCGAGGGTACCCTGCTCTACAGCGCCAGCGAGCGTTTCGCCTTTAACGAATCGCACGAGCTCACCATAGACCTCGAAGATGAGTTGGTGCAAGTCATCCGCATCGAAGCGACCCGCGCGATGGAAGGCGCTCCGGTGCTCGCGGAAATCGAGGCCAAGGCCTTTGGCGACAATATCGCCTTCGACCTAATCGCCAAGGGCGGTTCTATCGATGTCGAGGCCGCGATCGTCGCCATCGCCGGTTCACCCGCCGTGATGTTCGACGGCAATCTCTCGACCATGTGGCGCGTCAATCCCCTGGCCAAAGGCTCATCGGGCGGCAGCGCGACCTTCGGCGACTACCGCGTCGATCTCGGCGCCACCTACTGGATCGACTCGGTCTGGTTTCTCGGCGAGCCGCTGGGCATCCCGCCGCGGCGCAGGCACTTCTACGCCAACTTTCTCGCCTACCAGGTCCTCTACTCCAACGGTTCGCGGGCCCCCGACGGTACCCTGGCCTGGCAGGAACTGGCCTCGAGCCGCGTCGACCCCCGCAATCTCTTTGACTTCCGCAATTTTCGCCACGACGTCGCACCGGTCGCTGCCCGCTATCTGCGGTTGTTCTACCCGACCAGCCAGGGCGGTAATATCATCGGCGGCGGTCAGTCTGGCCAGAACACCAACCGCCTCGACGGCCTCGGCCTGGTCAGCGAGTTCCAAGTCTACGGCGACGGGCATCCGGCCCGCATAGTCCTGCGCTCGCCGGTCATCGACCTCGGTTCAGACTGGAATATCACCGAGATAGAATGGGACGCCGCCGCGCCGCCGGGTGCGCAGTTTTTGCTGCGTAGCCGCAGCGGCGACCAGGTCGTCGAAGAAAACCACTACTTCGATAAGAATGGCAAGGAAGTCACCCAGAAACGCTACGAAAAACTGATCAAGTCGTTCCGCGGCCCCATCGAAACCAATCTGCAACCCGGCGCCGGCTGGAGCACCTGGAGCGAGGAATACATCGAGTCCAGCACCCGCTTCCGCTCGCCATCGCCGCGCCGCTACGTGCAACTCGAAGCCGAAATGCTATCGGCCGCCCCGCAGACCCGCATCGCGCTCGACGAATTGGCGCTGGTCTACTCCCGCCCCCTGGCGCGCACCGCGCTCGGCGAAGTACACCCGGCGTTCGTCGAACCGGGAACCTATACCGAGTTCACCTACTTTCTGCACCCCGAATTCACCCGCGATAGCCAAGGTTTTGGAGCCCTCGCGCTCGAAGCCTCGGTGCCTTTAACTTTTCGCGAACTCCAAATCGACGGCACACCGACCGATGTCGAGATCACCGAGACCGACGCCGGACTACACCTGCGCTTGCCAACACCCCTCTCCGCCGCCGAACGCGTCGAGTTGCACTTCGCCGCCACCGTCTTCCAAAACAATACCCGCTTCCGCGCCTTCCTAGAACGCGAAAGCGGGATTGAGACATTGCGCCAACAAGTCGACCCGGGCGACGCCGCCCCCGAGATGGATGGCTCCGGCGACGCAATCACCTTACCCGTCGACCAAGACCTGCTCGCGCGCCTCGATATCGGCGCCGGGCTCTTCACCCCCAACAACGACGGCATCAACGACGCGCTCGAAATTTCCTTCGACGTGCTCAAGGTCATCGACGCCCGGCCGGTCGAGGCCCGCATCTACAACCTGCACGGCCAACTCGTACGCACACTGAACGAAGCACCGGGTGTCGCCGGGCACTACCAGTTATCGTGGAACGGTCGCGATAACTCCAACGCAATGACCCCGCCCGGCCTCTATCTCTTTCACCTGCAGATCGCCGGCGACTCGGCTACCCGCACCCTAGTCCGCAGTATCGGCCTGAGCTACTGAGGCAAACCCTGCGAGCACTCTATTGTTGACCACGAACACCATACTACCTGTACACCTACGGCTTCACTCGTTCGAGCACCGCAAAGAATCGAAAGTGGTGCCATCTCGATTTACGTCCCCTCGGCCATACCCCGCAACATTTCCATCAACTCATGCACCTTTTGTACCGCACTCGCTTTGCCCCCGCTAGGACGACCATCACCGAGCTACAACGCCCTGCGGTGCCGTTCTACCGCCTCGGCCACTTGCTCTGCACTCCACCGCTCCAGTCTCTCGTATTGCCCGGCTTTGGCCTCCGGCCTGAACGTCGCATTCGACACCGCGCTATAACAGCAGATCAGCGCCCAGCGCGAATCATCGCTCTCGTTGGGGTCCGATCGATGCAGCAAGTTGCTGTGGAAGAAGAGCAGCGTTCCCGGCTCCATCTCGCAATGCACGATCTCTAGATGCTCCAGCACTACGCCCATCCGCTCCATATCCGCACCCGTCTGGTCACCCGTCTGCCCGTGTTCGATCCGCCCCAACTTATGCGAGCCCTTGAGCACCTGCAAACACCCGTTCTGCTTGCTCGCGCGATCGACAGCGATCATGCAGCTGGCCATATCGGCGCGCAAAAAATTCGCGTACCAGTAACCGTAATCCTGGTGCCATTCCCACGCCCCGCCGACGCGCGGTTCCTTGAGCATCATCTTGTGGTGATAATGGAAAACTTCCTCGCCCATGAGTTCTTCCATCGGCTCGACGATATCGCGGTGGCGTACATAGGCGCTATAAGCGCTCTCTGGCAGATCCATGCGCAGCGAAAGCCGGCTGATCCGCCCCTCGGTATCGAGTCGGTCGTTAGCATTGGCCGCCAAAGCCTGGTCGGCGCGGGCGACGGCCAGCAAGCGGTCCATATCCTCGCGGGGGAAATGGCCCTGTACCATCAAATAACCATCTTCGCGATACTGCTCGATCTGCGCTGAACTCAGCATGCCATAACTCCGTATTGTCATTGGTCAGTCAGGTGATTAGGTTTTAAAAAATAAACACGCAACCCCACCACCGAAAGCACCGAGCCCACATCCTATGGCCGACGATAAAATCACCCGCTACAAAGACGTCAAAATAGATGACTTACCGCGCGATCTGCGCTTCCGCCCCTGCGAAAAAAAAGATCCCCAAGCGCTTACCCGCACACAAATAGACACCTTCAACCGCGACGGTTATATCAAGGGCATCCGTATCTTCTCCGCCGAACAGATCACCGAGATCCGCGCCTATTTCGACCAATTGCTCGCCAAAACCCTGGCCGAAGGCGGTGACTCCTATTCGATTAACTCCGCGCACCTGACCTATGGCCGGGTCTTCGACCTACTCGCCAACGAGCGCATCACCGCCCATATCAAAGACCTACTCGGCGAGCACCTGATCGGCTGGGGCTCGCACTTCTTCTGCAAAATGCCGCGCGATCGCAAGACCGTCTCCTGGCACCAGGACGCCTCCTACTGGCCGATGACGCCGTCCAAGACCGCCACCGTCTGGCTAGCCATCGACGACGCCGATGTCGACAACGCCTGTATGCGCTTTATCCCCGGCTCGCACCACCACGGCCACCTGACGTACAAGCTCAGCGAAGAGGACGAAAATAACGTGCTCTTCCAGACCGTGCCCACCGCCGAACAATACGGCGAACCCATCGACGTCGAGCTAAAGGCCGGCGAGATCTCGATCCACTCCGATATGCTGCTGCACGGCTCCAAGGCCAACACCTCGGCCCGCCGCCGCTGCGGCCTGACGATGCGCTACTGCGCCGCCGAAGTACGCGCCCTGCAGGGCTGGCACCTTAAAGGCGTATTACTCGCAGGCGACGACCCTGAGCAACACTGGGCCAACCCGCCGCGCCCTACGCAAGACTGAATCCCTAAGACTAAACGATGAATCTCTACCGAAACCAGGCCGCCTAATGCCCCGCGATTTCCACAGCCCCGAAGGCGTCGACGAATGGCTGCAAAGCCTTGACGAGCGCTGGCCCGCACGTGCCAAACTAGCGCAACACATAGTCGAGCAGATCGCCGACCTGCCCGCTTTCGACCCGCACGCCGTCGAACTAGCGCCGGGTGGCGGCAAACTCGCCGAACAAATGCTAAGCGCCCTACCCGCCACCTATACCGGCATCGACTTCTCCGAACCCCTGCTCGACCGCACCCGTCAACGCCTCGCCTCTTTCGGCGACCGAGTCCAACTGATCCACGCCGACCTCAACGAAGACAACTGGCCGGCGCAAATCACCGGCCCCGTGCACGCCATCTTCTCGCTGCAATCGCTACACGATTTGGGCGACGGCCACCAAGTCGAACGCATTTACCAAATGGCGCACGAGATCCTGACCCCCGGCGGCATCTTCCTCAACGCCGATTTCCTGCATAATACCGAAGACCCGCGCCCCGGCCGCCTACCTGTAGAAGAGCATTTGCGGCTGCTCTCCGCACACGGTTTCCAGCGGCCCAAGTGCGCGCTGGAGATAGACGGCTTCGGTTGCATGGTCGGATTCGCGAGTTAGATCCAAACGGATAAACGAAGATTGATCAGCAGGCTGGCTGGAAGTCGATGCAGCGTATTTTTCGCAACACCATCTTCGCCTAAATAAAAAAAGGGCACAGGGCAGGCTTGAGGGTCTGGCGTCGGGTATTTATAGGAGCGTTGGGCGAAAAAAGGGCTGGTCGGGCAGTGCGGGGGAAGTGGGCGCGAAGGCGCCCCGAGAGGCGACGGCCCGGGAGGCTTATAAATGGAGCCGCACCCCCGAGCCGACCGTAAATTAGCTCAACCCTTCACTGCACCCGCCGAAATACCCCGCACAAAAAGTCGCATAGTAAACAAGAAAATCAGCACCAGCGGCAACGAAGCGATCGAATATCCCGCCATCATCTCCCCCCACTGCTTCACATATTCACCGTCGAGCTTGATCAAACCCGCCGCCAAGGTCAAAAGCGAGTCGTCGCGGATAATAATAAAGGGCAGCAGGAAATCGTTCCAGACGCTGATAAACTGCAAAATCGCCAGCGTCGAAATCACCGAACCCGACATCGGCAAAACGATATAGAGCACTTGCCTGAACGGACTCGCCCCATCGACATCGGCTGCGTCGAACATATCCTGCGGGATTTCCTCGATGAAATTGCGCAGAATAAATATCTGCACCACCTGCGCACCCGAAATCCCGATGATCACCAGCGCCAGCAAGCTATTGATCAAGTTCATATCGCGCAGCAAAATAAACAGCGGCACCAGATTCGCCACCCCCGGCATCAGCATCAGCACCAGGAAAAAGTACCACAAAAAAGTCGCGCCCGGCATTCGGTAGCGCGCAAAGAAAAAGGCCGCCGCCGTCGAAAAGCACAGTGCGAATACCACCGCCGTGACCGCGACGAGAATCGTATTGAAGATATAAGTGCCCACTGTGTCCCAGGCGACGATCCAGTTTTCCCAATGCCAGGTATCCGCTGTGCTCAACCGCACCACCGGCCACCCCGCGTCGCCCGGCTTTAGCCCCGCCTCCAACGCCTCGCGCACCAGAATCGTCTCCTTGGTGTCGTAAGCGCCCGGCGCCGCCGGCTTGCGTTCCAGGGTCTCCACAAAACCGCTCAACGACAGTGGCGAAAAAGGCTGGTTGTTAAACTGCTTGTTGCTCTTAACGCTGATCGCGAAAGTCACATAGAGTGGAAAAAAGGCGAAGAGCAGCACCGCCCAGATAAATAGGTGTTGGCCAGCAGTCTTCCAAAAGTTGCTCATTACTTCTCCACCCGCACGAAGCGATTGTTGATTTCGGTGAGAATCAGGATAAAGAAGAACACGATCAGGCCGATCGCGCAGGCCTTGCCGGCATACAACTCGACAAAGGCGCTGCGGAACATATACAGACCCGGCACCAACGCCACGCCCTGCGGCCCACCGCTGTCACCGAGCAAAATCAGGATCTGCCCATAGGTCTGCAAAGTGGCGATAATCATCAATACCAGGTTGATCCGCACCTGGGTCAAAATCAACGGAAACTCGATATAAGTGAATTTCTGCAGCGAGGTGGCCCCGGCGATATCGGCCGCTTCGTAGACGCTCTCGTCAATGCCGGCCAAACCCGTCAGGTAAATCAGCACACCCACGGTGCCCACCCACGGGAAACCCCAGAAGATCAGCGAGGGAATCACCAGCGAGGCGTCACCCAACCACGAAGGACTGCTGCCGGCGTGAAACACGCCCCAACCAACGAGGTCGTCGAACCACACCATCACGTCGTAAAAACCAGAGCCGAGCAATACGCGATTGAGGATGCCTTGCGTCGGGTCGAAGAAGGACTTCCACACCAACAGTCCCACCATCCCCGGCACGATCATCGGCACGACGAAAAGCACCCGGTAGATATACTGCCACCGCTCGCTCTTGAGCCGGTGGATCACTACGGCAGTAGCGATCGAAGGCACCATCTTGACTAAGTTGGCCAACACCAAAATGAAAATCACCCCGAAACCCGACCACAACGTCTGGTCGCCGGTCGCATACATCGACTGGTAGTAAAACCACAAAAAACCGTAGAGCACCAACACGCCCTGCACCACCTGGCTCCAATTGCGCCGCACGATCTGGTGCAAACCCACACCCAACACCGTCGCCCACATCGTCCGCCCATACCACTGCCACGCCTCGCCGGCGTTCATATGCAATACTGTCGACTCCGTACCGGCCGTAAAGAGCGCCACGCCCAAGCCGCAAACCATCAACAACAACCCCCACGGCGCCCAGCCCGCCAACCACATCGGCCGCCCCACCAGCAACGCCATCAGCAGCACTACCCAAGCCACCATCACCAGCCACAAAAAAGGCGACCAGCCCAACAACTGATGAAAATTATAGAGCCCTACAAACTCCTTCACATAGGAGCCGTTCCAGCGAAAAAAGGCGTGATAGATCGCGCTGGCGGCCGGAAAGTAGGCGAAGATACCTACCAACACCGCCGCCGGGGCGACGAAGAGGTAGAGCCGCCAATAGCTGGTCAGTCGCTTGATGCTTACATATTTCGGCATGCTAACTTTGTTTCCGTTCTAAGTCGATCTTGATATGCTGTTGGATCTCCTGAGCCTTCGGTTCACCCGCGTCGAGCAATTCTTGCCACTCCAACAAACGATAGGAATTGCGGTAGCGGCGCATGCGCATCTCCCACAAATAGACCATCTTGCTCTGCACCCGCTCGGGAATCGGCGCGGCTTCTCCCCAGGTATCGCCGAAGGAATAACTGCCCAACTGGTGCGACAGCGACATTTCCTGCGCCAGCCGCTCCTCCCACTCGTTGTTGAGCAAACGCTCAAACTCCTGCGCCATCGCCCGCGGCATATCGCGCTCCAGCATATCGGCGAAACCGTCGAAATCTACCTTGTGCTCGACCAGTTCCCATTGCGCTTGGCTATAAGCGGCCGCGCAGGGACCGGCGCCGATGATACGGTTGACCTCTGCGGTCCAAAAACCCTCCGGCTTGCGCATGAAGGGTTCCATAAGTGGATGGGGTTTGGCGCCCTTGATCACCGGCGGCCAGCGCGATAGCTGGTTGAAACGCTGGTTGTTTTCGCGCGAGGTCAGAAACTGCAAGAAGCGCAACGTAAGATCGGGGTGTTTGCTAAACTTCGACACCGCCAAACGAAACACGGCGGGCGCATCGGCCTCGCTGATCCGCCCGCGCACATATTGCCCAAATTCCGGGTCGTCACGGGTGGGAAAGGGGAAATCGAGAATGCCCATCGGAAAGTCGACCTGGCTGTCAAAGCTCATCGCGTCCCAACTGCCCGAAGCGCAAAAGAGCGCCTTGCCCTGGGTAAAGCGAAACTGCGCCTCCATCCGGTCCATCGCCATAAAACCTGGCGCGAAATACTGCGTGAGATTGGCGATGGTCATTTCGTCGGCGCGAATCCTCGGGTCGTGGAAATCAAAGTCGCCGGCCGCATAGGCCAAGAGTACCTCGTCGTTCTGGCCGAAGACGCCGTCGAAGTCGCGGTCGTTTTCGAGCATCAGTTCGAAGAGCGTCGCCGCACGCATCGCACGGAAGACGCTGACCTGATATTTCGAAGCGGCCACCGGCGTCAAATCGCCGCGACCCTGTTCTTCAGCCCACTGTTCAAAGCGAGCGCACAAATCGAGAAAGGCGCGATACTCGGTCGGCGGCTCGATATCGCCAAAAACCTCTTTCAATAAATCGGCATTGTAAAACAGCCGCGTCGACGCAGTGCTCGATGCCGCCCCATAATATTCTAGGTCCGTTTGGTCCACGGAGCCGAGCATACCGTCGAGATAGGTGTCCATCCACGGCACGTCTTCTAAGTCCGTCCCCTTGTTATAGGGATTGGGCTTTTGCACATCTTCGGTATTGCTAATAAAAAAGCGCGGCACCGAGCCTAGCTCGTCGCGCCCCAACTGCACTAGGTCGGGCAGCGTCTTGCCGATGCCCTGTGTCTGCACGTATTGCTTGTAGACGCGTTCGGAAATAGCGTTCTGCACGATGCGCACGCGCTCGCCCGTCTCCGCGAGATACGCCTTTTCGAAACGGCGAGCGATATCGTCAAAGGCTTCGCGAAAACCCGCCTCCAACTGCCAGTGCACCACGCGAATCGTCGCCACACCGTCGGCCTGCTCCACCTCTTGCACCTTATAGACGCGCCACAGCGAAACGGAAAACGAAATCACCAGCACCACAATGGCCACATAACTGCTCCATGCGCCGAAATCCCTCTTCTGACCTTTGTCCGCCATTAGGGCTGCTCCTTTCCGGTAGCGTCTTCGACGCGCGGCGACAGCGGCGGCGCGTAATCGGAGTCGAGCTTTCCGGCCTTCAACTCATCGGCGCGCAACGTGGCGAAGTGGGCCTTTTTCGAAGACGGCACCTCCCTCGCCAACTCCCGGTAATACGCTTCTGCCTTTACATAATCACCTAACTCCACTTCGTTCAAACGCGCCAAGCGAAACAGCACCCCTTCTTTTACGCTCACATTGCTGATGCCCGCGCGATACTGCTGGTCAAGCGCTTCGGCCAATGCCGGGTAGTTGCCGGTGAAAAAAGCCATCTCGGCGCGCAAGCCGTGGAATACCGAGGCGAAGGGCGTGCCGGCCATCTGCGCGGTAAATTCGTCCGATGCCTCAAGCCCCCGTGCGATCTCCGCGCGGTCGGGCCGTTGCAAATAGGTCGCCAAGAAACGCAATGCTGTCTCTTGCACCATCAACGATGTTGCCGGCAAGATCGACAGCGCCTCGCGATAGAGCGTGCGCGCCTTGTCGATCTGCACCGGCACCACCTCGACGTGGCAGTCGGCTAACCGCGCCAACACTTGCCCACGCCATTCGGCCAGATCGCCTACTTCCGCCAAGAGCGCCTCATAGAGGGGGATCGCCGCCGCCGGATCGCGGCCCGGCATCTGGTAGTGCACGATCTGCGCCTCCCCCAGTAGTGCCTGCCAGCGGGTCTCGCCCTGCGCGGTTTCAGCCACATTGGCGAAGAGGTCATCGGCGGTGGAAAAAGCCTGTAGACCGTACTCCCTCCAGGCGAGGGCCAATTGGTCAGCCGTCGACTCTTGCGCGTTGGCCGAGTGAACAACAACGACGAACGACAGCGCCAATAGTATGACAATTCGGTTTTTTGGCATGCATATATAATCCTTAACAACTGCTTTTACGTCAAATTAAGACGCGCTAAAAAAAAAGCCTAACAACAAACCTCGACCTAGAAAAAAACCCCACTCCGCATTAACTTCTTAACGCCCCTTCACACGCGGTAAAAACCGCTACTTCGGTAGCAAAACAAGCATCCACCGTATCGAGAAACTCCACCCCCGCTGCGCCATCGCCCACATGCCGTAGTCGCGGTTGAGGATACACTAGTTGGTCGCAAAGCCCGCATAAATCAGATGCATAATCCCCAGCTGCCTGGCCAACTCGTGCAACGGTTCTCCTGTCGCCACCACAAACTCTTTTTCAGACCGCCAGCCTTTTAAGATCAGAGTGAACATAGGCCAATATCAACCGATATATTACTTATATACTGAATTGCAATCGAAACCCCTCGATCGCTCCCCAGCGAGGCCACTGCATGTCGATCAAAAATTTGTCCCTAATACTCTTCTCAGCCATCGCCTTGGGTGCCGTATTGCTCGCGGCGCTGATCATAATGCTCGTCGATAGCGGCAATACGCTTTTTGAAAGCACCCAGACGCGCTATCAATCCTACCTACTCGCCGACGAATTGCGTCAAAGCTCAGATGATCTGACCCGTTTGGTACGCACCTATTCGATAACCGGCAATCCCGCATACAAAAAGAGCTACTGGGACGTACTCGCCATGCGCAACGGCGAACAACCACGAGCGGACGGACGCACAGTGCCACTGCGCCAATTGATGAGGGATGCGGATTTTACCGAAGTCGAGTTTGCACTCCTGGACGAATCGCAAGCCAATTCGGATGCCTTGGTCGCTCGCGAGGAAATGGCGATGGACGCGGTTAAACAAGGTGGCGAGGCCAATATGGCCAAGGCCAGAACATTGATGCACGATTCGGTCTACCACACCGAAAAAGCGAAAATAATGGATCCGATCGACCGTTTTTTTGTAATACTCGACGACCGCACGCAAGCCAAGGTGCTCGCCAACAAACAACGCAGTGCCAATCTGCTGCTAACCATCCAGATCGTGGTCGGTGTACTGATCCTTCTGGCGATAACCGCCGGCGCCATTACCCATAACCGCATCGTCAAACCCATTATCGCGCTCCAGCACCAGATGGAGCAGATCAATAAGGGCGATCTGCAAATTCACAGCGATCTGAGCACTCAAGACTCGCACAGCGAGATTGGTCGTTTGGCCGCATCGTTTAGAGCGTTGGTCGTTTATATCAAAGGGATTTCTGCTGCCGCCGACCAGCTCGCGCAAGGCAACCTGACCATCGCCATCGAACCGCGCTCGGACCAGGACGTGCTCTCCTATTCCTTCCAGCACATGGCCGATAACCTGCGCATACTCTTCGTGCGACTCAACGCGCAAGCCGACGACCTGGCCAACAGCTCCGCGACGTTGTCGACGGTCTCTGAAGAGATGGCCGGCAATATCGGTACCGTCTCGCAAAATACACATACTGTCTCGGCCGCCGCCGAGGAGATGTCGGCCAACATGAATAGCATTTCGGCTTCGGCCGAGCAATCCACTCGCAGCATCCGCACTGTGGCCGCCTCGACCGAGGAGATGAGTAGCACCGTGGCCGAGATCGCCAAAAACACCGAACAGGCGCGCGATGTGACGGACTCGGCGGTGACCACCGTCGATGGGGCGGTCAAGCAGATCGGCGCGTTGGGTCAATCCGCCCAGGAGATTGGCAAAGTCATCGGGGTGATCGTCGAGATCGCCGAGCAAACCAAGCTCTTGGCATTAAACGCGACCATTGAGGCGGCGAGTGCGGGCGAGGCGGGCAAAGGCTTTGCCGTAGTTGCCAGCGAGGTCAAAGAGCTCGCGCACCAGACCAACGAGGCGACGTCTGAGATCCGTGGTAAAATCGAGTCGATTCAGCAATCGATGGGCGGTACGGTGCAGCAGATCGGCCAGATCCAGCAGGTGATCCAGACGGTCAATGAGTTGGTGACGCATATCGCGGCGGCGGTGGAGCAGCAGGCGGCGACGACGCGCAGCATGGCGCAGAATCTCGATCAGGCGGCGCAGGGGGTGCAGGGGGTAACGGCGAGCGTCGGCGAGGCGGCGTCGGCTTCGCGGTCTATCGCCACCGAGATCGCGGGGGTCAACGCTGTGAGCCAGGACGTAAAACAGGCGGCTTCGGCGGTCAATATACAGGCCGAGGAGCTATCGAGTCTGGGCGCCGCCTTGCAAGAGATGGTCGAGCAATTTAACCTCAACGCGCAGCCCCGCGATAGTTAGTACAATGAATGACTGATTACGACGATAATATCCTACAGGCCTTCATCGAGGAATCGCAAGAACATCTCGACGGCATCGAAAACGACCTGCTGCGCATCGAGGCAGCGGGCGCCGAAATCGATGACGACCTGGTCAACGAAGTCTTTCGTGCGGTCCACTCGATTAAGGGCGGCTCGAGTTTTCTCGGTTTAGAGAATATCACCGAGCTGGCCCACGGCATGGAGAGCGTGCTCAATATGGTGCGCAACCGCCAGCTGGTGTTGGACGGAACAGGTACTAGCGTATTGCTGGCGTCGGCCGACGTTCTAGCAGGGATGCTCGCGGATACCGGTTCTAGCGACGAACGGGATATCGCCGCCGAACTCGAGGCCTTGCAAGCCATTCCCGACGGCGGGTCACCCGCCGCGCAATCTCCGACACCATCTCCTGTCGCGGCCAAATCTGTTGCCACCCCAACTATAGAGCCTACACCGGAGCCGACGGCGAGCCTACCCGTGTCGGTGGATGAAGCGGCCCTCGACGAGGCGTTGGAGATGCTGGATTATCTGTATCTCGTCGAGTACGGCGCCGATGAGGTCGACGAAGGCGTACTCGCGGGATTAGAAGAGTTGGGCACCGTATTGAGCCAAGTCGCCCAAGGTGCATCGCTCTTTGTGCTCTTCGCCACGGTTGCCGATGTAGACGTGGTCGCGTCGTTATTGGAGCTTGAAGAAGCCCAAGTGCGTTTGCTGGAGCCCGACCAGGTGTGGGCGGCTTCCCCGGTGGAAGCGGTCGATACCTTGGCACAAACGCCTGTGTTACCTGTTGCGAATGGCGACGATCTCGGTCCCGAAGGGATGCTCGCGATGGATGCGGCCGTGGGGCCTGCACCGGAAGTCATGCGTTTCCTGAATTTGACCTACGATCTGCTGAATAAGATGGACCAGGCCTTTGAGGTGCTCTTGCGCAAGCCGGGTGATGTCGATGCCCTGGCTAACTTATTCGACGCCGTTCACAGAATTAAAATCGCGGTTGGCGAACAGGGCCTGACCGATCTAGATCGATTGTTGGGCGCGGGCGAGGACGTGCTAAACCGCCTGCGTGCCGGTGGGTTCGGCGTCGAGGCCGCAACGGCTGAAATATTGCTCGATATGGCGAGCTTGACGGGTGAGGTTTGTGCCGAGTTGGAGTCGGACAGCTTGCCCGAGGAGCGGGATATTACGGCGCTGGTCGATCAATTGCTCGAACTTGCACCTGAGTCCGAACCGGAGCAACACCGCAATGGACAAGCGGACGCAATGCCTCCTGCAAAAAAGACCACCGTCGTCAAATCGCCGATTGTCGAAACCAGTCTCCGCGTCCATGTACGGCTGCTCGATCGGTTGATGAACCTGGCTGGTGAGCTGGTGCTGACCCGCAATCAGCTCAAACAAGTAGTCGCACTCGGTGACGGCGCGGCCGTCGAACGCACCACGCAGCGGCTCGACCAGGTCACGACCGAGTTGCAGGAGACGGTTGTCTCCACTAGGATGCAGCCGGTGGGCAGTGTCTTCGGCAAGTTCCGCCGCATCGTGCGTGATATTGCTCGCGATCTCAACAAGGATGTCGAGTTGGTGCTCGAAGGCGAGGAAGTGGAGCTGGACAAGACCATCATCGAGGCGTTGAGCGATCCGCTGACCCACTTGGTGCGCAATGCCCTTGACCACGGTATCGAAACCCCGAGTGTTCGTTACGAACAGGGCAAGCAGCCGACGGCCACATTGCTCTTGCGCGCCTTGCACGAGGCTGGGCAAGTGATTATCGAGATTACCGATAATGGCGCGGGCATCGACCCGGAAAATATTCGGACCAAGGCGCTGAGCATGGGCAACTACGACACGTCGCAGATCAATAGTATGGGGGATCGTGACCTGGTACGGTTGATCTTCCATCCTGGTTTTTCGACGGTCGAGGAAGTCACTGATATTTCGGGGCGGGGTGTTGGTATGGACGTCGTCTTGACCAACCTTACCAAACTTGGCGGCATCGTCGATATCGATTCGGAGGTCGGGCGCGGCACGACGGTTCGGGTCAAGCTGCCGTTGACCCTGGCGATTATCCCCGCGTTGTTGGTGGGCATGGGGTCGGAGCGTTTTGCGGTTCCGCAGGTTAACCTGGCCGAATTGGTCCGGGTGCCGATGTGGCGGCGGGAGGAGTTGGTCCAAGAGCTGGGCAATGCGCAAGTCTTGCGATTGCGCGGCAACCTATTGCCCCTGATCAGTTTGCGCCAGGTTTTTTCCGACGAGATCGTCGACGAAGATCATTCGGGGGCGCTGAATGTGTTGGTCCTCAAGGCCGGTGATTTTCGCTATGGCATGATTGTCGACGAACTACTCGACTCGGAGGAGATCGTCGTAAAACCGCTCGATGATTTTTTGAGCGCTTGCAAGATCTATGCCGGGGCGACGATCCTCGGTGACGGTCAAGTGGCGATGATCCTCGACGTAATCGGCATCAGTGATATCAAAGACTTAGAGGCGATGGAGGGGGCCAGCGCCGGGATCGAGGAGGATATCGACGACTTGGACAGCGACGTGCAGGAATTGTTGTTGGTGTACAATCATCCGGACGAGCAGTTGGCCGTACCCGTCAGTCTGGTCTCGCGGATCGAGCGCATCCACTGCGACCAGATCCAACGCACCGGCACTCGCGCTAGCATGCAGTATCTCGGCGGACACCTGGTACTCTTTTCCCTCGAAGACGCGGCGGCCGTCAGCCCCAGGCCGGAGACCGATTACCTCTATGTTCTCGTGTTTACCGTCGCCGACCACGAGGTCGGTCTATTGGTTTCGGAGCTAGTCGATATCACTTCTCAGGCCGTCGACGTATCCGTGGAGGGTTTTGTGCAGGCGGGTATTATGGGCTCGACCACCATCTCTGGCCGGACCACGCTTATGGTCGACTTGTACGACTTGGTGCGACGGCTCGAACCGACTTGGATCGAAGAGCACAATGCGCGCTACAAGGCCGAGTCGGAGCGGACGATTCTGATCGTCGAGGATACGGCTTTTTTTCGCAACCAGCTCGAACGCTTTGTCGTCGAGGCCGGTTATCGAGCGTTGGTCGTCGAGGACGGGGCCAAGGCGCTTGCCGAGCTTGAGCGTCGCGGTGATGAGATCGACCTTATCCTTACCGATATTGAGATGCCCGAGATCGACGGTTTGGAATTGGCCCGGAGAGTGCGCGTCGAGCCACGTTTTGCGCATTTGCCGATTATCGCCGTGACCTCGCTCGGTGGTGAAGAGAACGAACGCCGAGGGCGCGACGCGGGGGTCGATGAGTATTTGATCAAAATAAATCGAGAGCAGATTTTGCAGGCGATTCGCCGCCGTCTTGGCACGGGGAGCCTGGCCTTATGACAGTGCCGATAATTGAAGCTGAAGACCGGGATCTGGTGCTTTTCCGCAGCGGCGATTTGCTTTGTGGGATTGATGTGGCTCGGGTGCGGGAGATCAACCGCAATCTTGATATCACCGTCGTGCACCGCGCGCCCGATTATGTGCGCGGCGTGCTGAACTTGCGCGGCCAACTCTTGACGGTGATTGATTTACGGCGGAAGTTGGGGATGGAGTCGGCGAGCATCGATCTGAATATGCGGGTGGTCGTCGTTCGCAGGGACGGGGGAGAAGTCGGGTTGCTGATAGACCAGATCGTTGATATTATCGCAGCCGACGGTTTGAATACGGAGCCTCCACCGGCCAATGTGGCCGGGGTAGGGGGCATTTTCTTTAGCGCTGTGTACAAGATGGAAACGGCTTTGGTGGCGGTGCTCGATTTGGATCGGGTGTTGGAAAAATAAGGAGAACGGGTTGGACAAATTGCGGGTACTGGTGGTCGACGATACGAGCCTCTACCGCATGATCGTTACCCACGCGCTGCAAGAGATAGAGGATGTAGAGTTCGTCGGTTCGGCACCCAACGGCAAAATTGCCTTGGACAAAGTAGCGCAGCTCAAGCCGGACCTGGTCACCCTCGATGTTGAGATGCCGGAAATGGACGGCATCGAAACCCTTGCCCGGCTCAAAGAGACGGTACCGGATGTCGGGGTGGTGATGGTCTCCTCGCTGACCCAGCAGGGGGCTGAAACGACGATGAAGGCGCTGGAACTGGGAGCCTTTGACTTTTTGGGCAAACCCGTCGGTGCCACCGCCAGCGAGAACAAGGATAGGTTGGGCAGCGATCTCAAACGGATCATCAACGCCTATATTACCCAGCGCTACCTGAGCTCGCTCAGGAGCAAGCACCCTGCCCCCAAGACTCCCCCCCAAAAACAAGCTGCCCCGCCGGTAATCGCCACCACCCCGTTGCAAGCGGTGGTGGTGGGCATCTCCACGGGTGGTCCCAATGCGCTAACTGAAATGATACCGCAGTTGCCCGGCGATTTGCGCGTCCCGGTGTTGTTGGTGCAGCATATGCCGGAGACCTTCACCGCCGCCTTGGCTCGTTCGCTGGACAACAAGAGCGCGATTCGGGTGGTGGAAGGACAGCACGCGCAGCGCGTCGAGCCGGCCACCGTTTATATCGCCCCTGGCGGCAAACAGATGAAGGCGGTGTCGATGGGCAACACAGTGCAGCTGATGTTGACCGACGACCCGCCCGAGAATTATTGTCGGCCGGCCGTCGATTATATGATGCGCTCGGTCGCCGATATCTACGGTGCCGCTGCGCTAGGGGTGATTATGACAGGCATGGGCGCCGACGGCAAGTTGGGCGTGCAGCAGATGAAGATAAAGGGCTCGAAGATTCTGGCTCAGGACGAAGAGACCAGCGTAGTTTTCGGCATGCCGATGGAGGCAATCAAGACGGGGGTGGTGGATTTGGTGTTGCCGTTGGGCAGTATTGCTGGTCAGATCGCGCGGTTGGTCGGAAGCTGAACGGAAGAGTTAAAACACAAAAAACCGGTCCGTATATTGCGGGCCGGTTTTTTTGTGGGTTGTAGAAAGAATCAAGAGAAAGGATTAAGAGAAGGAATTAATGTTAGCGCTTCTTCTTTTTGACCTTGGGGTTTGGTGAGACCTTCTTTTTTTTAGAGTTTTTCTTGCCCCCGTCGTCATCGTCGTCATCGTCGTCGTCGTCGTCATCTGAAGCCCCGGCCTGACTATCCATCTGAAAAGTGATCATCAGCGGTGCGACATAAGTGAGCTTTTTGAGAAAGTTGCGGCGGGTCTCGTCGTCTTCCTCGGGTTTTCGCTGGTCTTCGCGTTCTTCGTTCATATGTCTGCAATCCAGTTGTTTACCGGTGAAACTGTTACTACAATTAAACAACGAAATCCTTCAAAAACAAGCAATTTAAGACAAAAATAATAGATAGATCAGTTTATGCAAATGCCAACAAATCGAGTGATCACTTATCTGCGGGCTTGGGTCAACGCCCTAGCCGATTTGGATCCGCGCTCGCTCGCCTGTTTCCGTATAGGGCTAGGTGTCGTGTTGATCTACGATGTTGGCTTGGCTTGGGATGTGATCGACTTGTGGCCCGGCATGCAGGCCTATTTCGACGGATTGCCATTGCCGTATTGGGCGCAGCCCGCCGGTGACGTGGCGACGCTTAAACTGCTCTTTGGCCTTTATGCCGTGTTGGCTTTGGGTTTGGTATTGGGATATCAGACGCGTTTTTGCGCGTTGGCCCTATTGCTGGCGACGGGTATCCACCGCTGTGTATCGCAAACGGTGGATTACCAC
The DNA here is from genome assembly GCA_018672475.1 of Gemmatimonadota bacterium. Taxonomy (GTDB): domain Bacteria; phylum Latescibacterota; class UBA2968; order UBA8231; family UBA8231. The sequence continues at coordinate 46,674 of JABHFS010000038.1, forward strand.
GACGACGTGCTCTTTCACGCGTTGTTCTGGGCGCAGTTTATGGATCTGGGACAGTACTTTTCGTTTGACGGACGTGGAGTCACTCGGACAGATCGTTGGAGTCGGGTGGGGACCTTCGGGCTGGTGTTCAACGTGGCCTATATCTACATCACCACCGTCGTAGAAAAATCCGACCCGGCCTGGTGGCCCGATGGCACGGCGGTGTACTACGCGCTCAGCGATGTGGCGCTGTCGGGGGTGTTGGGCCGTTGGGCCGTCGCGCACCTGCCGCTATTCGTTTTCAAAATGCTCAGCTATCAGGCCCTGCTGATGGAATTGCTTGGCGGCCTTCTGATCTTGAGCCCCTGGGCGCGAGCTCGGTGCACTGGCTGGATTTTGTTGTCGTTGTTGCAGGTCGGTCTATGGGCTTGTATGCGCCTGGAGAGTTTTCCCGCAACGATGTTTACGGTGCAGGCGGCGTTGGTGCCGGCGTTGCTGTGGGCGCGGTTGGGTGTTGCGGGTCGCACCTCCGTCGTTGTATCCAGACCGCACTGGCAGCGCAATTTGCTGCTATCGCTATTGGTGGGCACGGTGTTGCTCAATGCCGAAGGGCGGCGGCTTGCGCGGCTTATCGATGCGGAAGAGCCGTTGCCCTATCGCGGGGCGTCGTCGATTTATCAATTGCGCAAAATCTTTCATTTACAGGCTCGCTGGGCAATGTATGCGCCGTCGCCGCCGGACTATGTGGGTTGGTGGGTTTGCGTCGGGCGGACGCGGTCGGGCGCTGAGATCGATCCGATTACCGGGATCGTGCCGACTTTCAAACCGCCTAACAATGCCGGGTGGCCCTTTGGCGGTTTGGGTAGCGTCTACTGGTTTTACGAGCCGGACGAAGAAGGCTATGTGCAAGAGGAGTACACCGATTTTATACGTTGGAGGGACAAGCGCTACACACCGCAAAACGAGCAGTTGACGCACTTTCTGTTATTCTACGTATACGTGCCCTACGAGCCGGTCGCGGAAGGGCCCCACGAGCCGATGCCGATGTTGGTGACGCGCTGGCCGGAGGAAGATGCAGAAGCTCGTCCTGTGCTGCGACCAGATAGCGTTTTGCGGGAGGTCGAGTTATACGAGACGGTATATGATAAGTGGGGGGAGATGTTGTCGAAACGGATTGTGGTGCCAATAACGTATTGAAGGCGAGGTCGCGTTTGCGTCAAATTCGGCTGGTTATAATTGGGTCGGATGCGAGTTTTGAGATTGTCGCTAGTATTCATCGTATAACTCGCCAGGATCTGCATGGGGCAAAGGCAAGATCCAGTGGGTTGATCCCATATGGTATTGCTGCGTGGCCAAGTCGAGATGTGGATCGATAAGGGGGAAGTCGCGACGACCGTTGAGGGAGCAGTCGATATGGGCACGGACTTTGACCGGGCTCATATCGACTGATCGGGCATAGTCGACGAGATAATGGGCGAATTGCACGGCCATATAGGGGCGTGTAGCCATTTTGCGGGCCTGCCGGGACGTCAGATGGTCGCGTGGGTCGACCTGCCAGGTCTCGTTCGGGCTTTGCAGTATGAATACCGCCGAGCAGTCCTTGTCGCGCAGCTTCATATGCCAGGCGAAGCGGTGGCCTTCCTCGGTCCAGCTGACATTGCCCGGGTAGAGAAAGTGGCGCACAGGCAACAGGGTTTGCACAATGAGATAGGCGGTGAGAGCGAGCAGGGCCGGCGTGCGCAGACGGGAGAAAAGAGGTTGGGTGTCGCCGGGGTGCGGCCAATTAAAGAGTCGGCGTGGCCAGGTGGGCGGCAGGAAAAGCAGGGTCAGACTTGAGGCGAGCACGGGAAAGACGCCGATGCCGAACAATACTTTGTTCATGCAATGGAAAAGCAGAAGTGTGGCCAAGGCCCAAGCCCTAGTCCGTCCCCACAACAGCAGGGGGGCCGCCAATAGGTCTATCAACAGACCCGCGTAGCTGAAGAGCAGACAGACCCAACCCTCGTAGAACAAATCGGAAAAGAGCGGCAGGTAGAAGTCGGAACCGGGCAGCCAGTCGCGCAGCGGATAACCCTGCAGCCAATCGAGGTTGAGCTTGGCGACACCGCCGAAGAAGTAGACGATGGCGATCTGGGCGCGCAGCAGCCAGAGCGGCCAGGCCGGGATAAACGAAGAGCGAGTGTTCGGCCACAGCCGTGCGTCGACGGAGAGGGTGCGGTGGGCCGGGACGAAGATCATCAGCAGTGAGACTAGGCAAATAAGATAATAGTGGTTTTGGTATAGGGTCTGGTCGATGAGGAAGATATAGGTGTAGCCCAGGGCGAAGAGCGTGGCGCTCAGACGGTAGAGGAAGCCGACCGCGATACATAATGCGAGGGCGCCGAGGGCGTAGAAGTGCACGTACATCCAACTGCCCGGCCAGGGTTCGACCCAGCCAAAGCCAAGATACTTAAAATAAAAGTCCGGTGCGATAAAGTGGCGGTCGACTACTCCGTCGCTTAAGAAACGCCAGGCCTCCCAGGCCATGATCGCACCAAAGCCGATGCGAAAAAAGACCAGCGAGGCGGCGTCTATCGGCGCCGTGAGCCGGTTGTGGAGCCAGTGGAGGCCGGTGCGCATGGTCAGCAATTGTCCTTGGCGTTTTCGCTGGCGTAGTAAATGGCGGTTATGGGATTTATGGGGCGAGCAAGGATCCCGACCGGTCGGATAATGGCACCGGAGATCTGCACAGTATCCGTTATTCACCGATGCTGCTTGGCGGCTGTCAGGGTCGTTACTTATACTTATTTACTCTAACAGATAGACTCACGGCAAGCAAATTTCTGGAGGTACGCGACATGTCCGACGTCCAACCCATACTTATCGCCGGCACCTGGCGTCCAGCCGACGCCGAAGGTACTTTCGAACCAAAAAACCCCGCAACCAAAGAGCCCACCGGCGAAGTATACCCCGTCAGTACGCTCAAGGATGTCGAAGAAGCGATCGAGGCTGCAGCGGTGGCCGCCGAGCAGATCGCCGAGATGGGTGATGAAATTGTCGCTTCTTTCTTGGAGCGCTTCGCCGAGCGCATCGAGGCTCGCGCCGACGAACTGGTTGCCATGGCCAACGCCGAATCCGGTTTGCCCGCCTCGCCTCGCCTCGCCGGTATCGAGTTGCCGCGCACGACCGATCAGTTGCGCCAGGCGGCGACGGCGGCAAGAAATCGTTCGTGGACGATGCCGAACATCGACACGGGTTCCAATATCCGCTCGCTCTATGGCGCGTTGGGCGGCGGCGTGGCTGTTTTCGGCCCGAACAACTTCCCCTTTGCTTTCAATAGCGTTGCCGGTGGGGATTTCGCCGCGGCCATCGCCGCCGGCAATCCCGTGATCGGCAAGGGCAACTCCTCGCACCCGGGCACGACCCGGCTCTTGGCCGAAGAAGCACTGGGCGCGGCCGAGGATACCGGCATGCCGAAAGCGACGGTCCAGCTGATCTATCGCACCAACCACGAGGTCGGCGCACGGCTGGTGTCGCACCCCAAGATCGGCGCTACGGGTTATACCGGTTCACGCGGCGCGGGGCTGGTGCTCAAAGAAGCGGCCGACAAGGCCGGCAAGCCGATTTATATGGAGCTAAGTAGCATCAATCCGGTGGTGATTCTTCCGGGGGCGCTGGTCGAGCGCGGTGAGGAATTGGCCGGCGAATTTACGACCTCGTGCCTCATGGGCACCGGTCAGTTTTGCACCAACCCCGGTGTCATCTTGATGCTCAAGGGTGCGAATACCGATACTTTCGTCCAGGCGACTAGCGCACAATTCTCCGAAGCCCCGGTGGGCACTATGCTGACCGAGGCGGTCGAAAACGGCATGGAGCGCAGCGTCGGCACGCTGAAAGGGGCCGGAGCCGAGGTGTTGGCCGGCGGCGAGCGCGGTGGCGGCAAGGGGTTCAGTTTTCAGAATACGCTGCTGAAAGTCGATGGTGCAACCTTCTTGAAAGACCCGGAGGCGTTGCAGGAGGAGGCTTTTGGCAACGAGAGTCTGTTGATCATCGCCGACGATATGGACCAGGCGGTAGAAGTGACGCGGCATTTCGAGGGCAATCTGACCGGTTGCATCTACAGCGATTCTAAGGGCGAGGACGAGCCGCACTATCGCCGCATCGAGCCGGTGTTGCGCAAGAAGGTGGGGCGGTTGCTCAACGACAAGATGCCGACGGGTGTGGCGGTGGTGCCGTCGATGAACCACGGCGGTCCCTATCCGGCGACGGGGCATCCGGGTTTTACGGCGGTGGGTTTGCCGTCGTCGATTTCGCGTTTTGCGATGTTGGAGTGTTATGACAATGTGCGCGAGCATCGTTTGCCGGCGGAGCTTAGGGACCAGAATCCTTCGGGGGCGTTGTGGCGTCTTATTGATCAGCAGTGGTCGCAAGGAGATGTTGGCTAGCTGTCAGACGGTCTGGTGAAAAGATTTATCAATCGCTCATTTTCGCCCGCTATCCCTGGCGGGCTCCGAGGAGTTGCCCTGCTATTTCACAATCCTGTGAACTAGGGGTCAACAATCCGCTTTTTGATAAATCTTTCCACCAGACCTCGCTAGAAGCCGTGAGGTTTTAAGGTGAGAAAAATGCGTCCATCGGACTTTGGTAGAAGCTAAAAGGTTTGGGGGTGAGGAGTTTCTCTCTGACCTTGGTAGGAACACCAAGAGTCGGGTGCGCAGATTTCCCTTTGGTTTTGATAGAAGCAAAAGAGTGTTGAGGTGATCGTATGGCCCGTGTCGTGATGTACAGCAGTTATCTTTGCGCGTTTTGTTGGATGGCGAAGGCGATGTTGAAGAAGAAGGGGGTCGAGTACGAGTTGAGGGGGGTGCCGATGATTATGGGGTGGAAGCCGCCGGTGAAGAATTATAAGGAGATGGTGGAGCGGACGGGGGGGCAGACTACGGTGCCGCAGATTTTTGTCGATGGGGAGTATCTGGGGGATGAGGAAACGATGGCGGCGTTAGAGAAACGGGGGGAATTGGATGCGGCGTTGAAGATCGCGTCGGCCTAAAGTTTATCGGTTGGCGCAGAACTCGATTGGGATCGGCGCCCTTTTTATTGGAGAGGGATATGGTATTTGATATAGTGCTCAAAGGCGGTCATGTCATCGACCCGAAAAATGGGATTGATGAGGTAAAAGATATCGGGATCCAAGGAGGCAAGATCGCGGCAGTGGATGCAGGTCTGCCGGTCGAAGGCACCGGCAAGGTCGTCGACGTCGGTGGGCTCTATGTTACGCCGGGGTTGGTCGACATCCATATACACGCCTATGCGACGCCAGGCAATCCCGACCAGTGGGCCGGGGACAATAGCATTTTGCCCGACGGCTTTAGCTTTCGCACCGGGGTGACGACGATGGTCGATACCGGTAGCGCGGGCTGGCGCAACTTTGCCGATTTCCGCGAGCGGGTGATCGACCGCTGCCAGACGCGACTCTTCGCGCTGATCAATATTGCCGGGACGGGTATGACCGATATCGCGCACGAGCAGAATCCGCACGATATGGATACGGATAAGACGTCCGGTATGGCGAGAGACCATGAAGACGTGGTGGTCGGCATCAAAACGGCGCACTATATCGGGCCCGAGTGGATATCGGTGGACCGCACCATCGAAGCGGCGGCGAAAGCCGATACGCGGACGATGATCGACTTCGGTTTCTTCAAAAAAGAACGGCCCTACTACGAGCTATTGACACAAAAGCTGCGCCCGGGTGATATCAGCACCCACGTCTTCCGTGGGCCGACGCCGTGGTTCGACGCACAGGGCAAGGTGTTGCCCTATCTGCACCAGGCGCGCGAAAGGGGCGTGATCCTAGATGTGGGCCACGGGGCGGGCAGCTTCTGTTTTCGCAACGCGGTGCCGGCCGTCGCCCAGGGTTTTTACCCGGACTCGATCTCGACGGACTTGCATGTGCTCTGCATGAACATGGGCATGCTCGATATGACGACGACGATGTCGAAGTTTTTGGTGCTGGGCATGCCGCTCTACGAGGTTATCCGCACCTCGACAGTCAACCCGGCCGAGGAAATCGGCCATCCGGAATTGGGCCATCTGTCGGTCGGCGCAGTGGCCGATGTGGCGGTCCTGAACCAGATGGAGGGATCGTTCGGTTATGCCGATTCGTTTGGCGGACGCATTTCGGGCGACAAGCGTTTGCATTGCGAGCTGACTGTTATGGGCGGCCGGGTCGTCTACGATTGGAACGGCCGCGCTGGTGTCGACTATGCCGAGTTGGGCGACAACTACGGGATCCGCTCGGGCGAGTCCCGGATTATGCCGCCGGCGTAGGGAGGTGATATGGTGCAACTATGCGCATACGCGTTTTTTGTCGCGTTGTTCTCGGCCGGCTGCGCCGAGCAAGAGATCGGTGACCCCATCGCCGTGCGCGATGCCTGGATCCGCGAGCCGCCCCCGCGCAGCCCGGCGGCCGGTTATCTGGTGATCGAAAATCGCGGCGGTGACTCCGTCGAATTGATCGCCGCCGAGACGCAGGCGGCCGAGCGGACCGAGATCCATATTATGGAGCACAGCAACGGTCGTATGACGATGCGCAAGGCCGATAGCGTTAGTGTTCCGGCCGGTGAAGAAATTGAGCTGGAATCAGGGGGGACCCATTTGATGCTGATGCAGTTGCGCCAGCCGTTGAAGGCCGGCGACGAGGTGGAACTACAGCTTAGTTTCGCCGACGGAACCCAATTGAAAATAATGGCACCCGTGCGCAAGGGGGGCTATGCGTCGAATTAACATTTGGCTGCTCTGTTGTTGCGCCTTGGCTTGCGCCTTGGCTTGCGCAGACCCACCCGACCCGGTGGAAACACCGGCTGCGCAAACCGCCCCCGCAGTCGAGGTGCCGCCTTTGCAGGATTATGGCGGTATCGGCGGCGATTTTTCGTTGGTCGATCAACAGGGCGAACCCTTTGCGCTGAAAGATCTAGACGGCCGGGCGGCAATGCTCTTTTTCGGTTATACCTTTTGCCCTGACATCTGCCCTGTGACCTTGTCAAAGATGGGCCGCGTCTATCAACTCCTAGGCGAACGCGAAGAAGATCTGGCAACGCTCTTTATCAGCGTTGACCCCGAACGCGACACGGCGGAAAAGCTGAAAGAGTATCTCGCCTACTTTGACATCGGTGCGATCGGTCTGCATGGAGACAAGTCGCAAATCGACGAGGTGATCGGCCAGTACGGAGGGCATTATTCGTTCGACAAGGAAGAGGGCCAGACGGACTATTTCGTCGATCATTCGACCTATACCTATTTGATCGATGAAAAGGGCAAGGTGCGTTTTCTCTTCCGCCAGAGCGACGGGCCGGAGCTGATGGCGGCGGTAACCCAGCAACTTTTTGCCAATGGCGAATGAATTTGACAAAGGTTACTCGGGCTGATAACATGGGCTTTGGAGGTCTCTTATGAAAAATATGCTGCTTAAAGTGCTCAAAGTCGTGCACTGGATCGTATGGTTTCCGCTGATTCCGTTCTTTGGCTCCGATTTCCCACAGCGTTTTTTCCGCCGCGATAGGTAGAATCAGCGAACGAACTGAATAACATCTTTTCTTGCCGCTGGAGATTCTCCGGCGGTTTTTTTCATGCCTCTAAAGCTATGATATCCTTCGGGTATTTCGCATCGAATCTGGTTTGGCATATGAGAGAAAACCATTTAGATTATAGCACTTATGATCAAATTGATACGCGGGTTGGCGCTGGCTTTTTGCCTGGGGAGTTGTGCGGAAAACCCGACTAAAGCGCCCGATTCCGTATCGGATATGGATGCGGCGCGCTTCGCAGCCTCATCTAGCGTAGTACGCGCCAAACTTGCTGGCAAGCCGGATACCTATGTGGTGCGCCATGGCGGTGAGGAGGTCTTTCGCGTCGAGGCGCTCAAGTGGCGCAACGGCCATAAGGGTGCGGTGTCGATTACCTACGATGCACCGTGGGGTATCGCTTCGGTTTTCTCGTTGGCGACGGACGCGGTCATTGCACGCGGTTTGCGGATGGACCTCGAAATCGTCAGCAACTCGCTCCAGCATTTTACGCGCTATCCCATTATCCAACGCATGCAGCAAGAACTCCGGCCCCATGGTATCGGCTTTTTTGGCCATGGCCACGAGCATATCCATTATGACTGGTATGGTTTCAAAGTGGCCTATGAAGCGTTTCGCACCAACTTCGAACTGATGGAGCGATGGGGTTTTGAGCCCAAGACCTACGCCTATCCTCATTGGGCGGGTACGCTATTGGGCACGCAGGCGGCCAATCGGCAGGCCGGCTTTATCGCCGCGCGCGGTGGGATCCGTCGCCCAGCTACCCATGCCGAGTATTATATCTGCCCCGACGATACCCATGAACCCAGCAATTGGTATTTCCTTCCTTCGGTGATTATGGGTTCTAAGGACGGGACAGATATCCCCCATCACGATGCGCTCAAACCCATTTTGGACGGAGCGCTTAATGCAGGGGCTTGGGTGATCCTGACCTATCACGCCATCGGTAACCCAGAGGCTTGGGGTTATTATCCCCTGCCAGAATTCGAACGCGATCTCGACTATATCGCCGGCAGGGATTTTTGGAACGGCAACCTCGACGCAATAACGGCATATATCCAGGAACGCAACGCGCTCGACATCCAGATCGTGCGCTATTTCGGCGTCGGCGTACCCAAGCAGTTTGAACTGACGATTGGGGACGGGCTAGACAACACGCTCTACGACGAACCTCTGACGTTTGAATTCAACTTCAACCCCGAACACCGGGTGCGGCGAGTTCATTTCGATCCGCCGATCGGCGAGGTCTCTTCCTTCGAGGTAGAAGCGGACCGTTTGCGTGTGCACATGGTGCCCGACGAGCGGCGCTATGCGCTGGTCTTGGAGCGCGATACCGAATAACATGGTCTCCCTTGCGCGAACATGCCGCGCTTTGGCGACACACCTGCTCGATTATATCCACGAGAATATTTGTCCGCGCGTGGCGCGAGAGGCGATGGTGCGCGAAGAGGCGGCGGGCTAAAGGGCGCGTTGAGTTGTGAGGAGTTGTGAAGAGTAGATAGAGCGGTGGCTAGCGGGTCTGCGGTCGGTTTGCGGGGGCGAGCTTCGGGTGTTTTTAGTCCCCGGGCCGTCGTCACGACCACTCCCCCCGCACTGCCCTGCCAGGCCCTTTACTCCACAATCCCCCCCCCGAGAAACACCCTGCGTTGCCCCCGCAAACCGACCTCGGGTAGGGAAGCCCGAAGCGTGAGACTCTCCCTCCCCACTCCCCTCACACGCACAACGTTCCACCTACCACGTCCGCTCCTTAAGCATATCATTAATCGCCTCCTTCGGCACCGGCAACTCGTCGATATGATCTTCCAACCACCGCGAAAAGTCGGCTTCGATCTCGTCGATCCAGCGCGTGTCGATCTGACCGGGGGTGTAGGTGCCCGTGCTCAAGCGCTCCTTGCCGAAGATATCGCGCAAGTTGATGACTTCTGCCGTCGTGACGACTTTTTCGGCCAAATGCGGCGGGATAAAGATTACGCCTTCGCGCTTGCCCAAGACCACGTCACCGGGTAGGCAGGTGGCCGCGCCGATACGCACCGGGCAGTTCATGCCCGAGAGCATGATTGTCGGCGAAGCGAAGGAAGGGTGCCAGCCGCGTACGAAGCTGGTGAAGTCTTCAAGCTCTTCTATGCCTTCGAGATCGCGCACCGCCGCGTCGTGGACTACGCCATTGCCGGAGTTGGCGTAAATGGCAGCGGCGAGGTTGTCGCCGATAACAGGTCCTTGCTCAATCTTTCCGTAGACATCCGCCACGTAGACATCGCCCTGTACCAAAGCGTCGATGGGCCAGGAGATCTGGTCGCCGACCTGGCCGGTGCGTTCGCCCTTTTCTTCCATAATGCGGCGCATGACCGGGCGGCGTGGCATATACATGGCGGTAAGCGCACGGCCGCAGAGGGTGCCGCCGGGGTGGGTACATTGCCAACCGCCTTCGTATTGGTGCTCGTAACCGCCGCCGCGGACGACCCCCCAGGCTTGCGTAATGGTGACGTTCTTCATGCGTTCGATAATGGCGTCGGGGACTTTGGGGCGGCCGTCCGCGAAGCGTTCGCCGGTCCATTCGGGGGTGTATTCGGTGAGTTCTTCGGGGGTGAGGTTTAAGGGGGCGAACTTTTCCATTTTTTTGTGTCTCCTAGTGAAAGGCTGGGTTTTTTATCAATGGGGTGCGTCTCAGGCTGCGGGGCTGGATATTTTTTAGACCCTGAGTCTTGGTAGCTGGGGTGGGATATATGGGGAGGGAGTGTGGCGATATGGTTTAACCATAAGGCCTTTGGGAGGCTTTGTCCTGCGGCAGACCCCCGATCCGCAGGCTGGCGGCATCGAGTCTTTTGGGGAGAGGAGAGATGCTTCAATAGTAGGGCCTCATTGCCCACTTCATAGACTTCGCAACCGAACCGTCTTCACCCAATATGCTCAGGCCGTCCAGCAGTCGTCGGTATAGGCGTCGCGCAGGAAGAGTTTTTTGCGGTAGTCGTCGGCGCCTTCGATCCACTTGGTCGGGACCTGCTGTGTGTAGCGGTGCGGCGGCCCGGCTTCTTTGAAGATGTCGATATTGAAGATGCGATAGGGTTGCGGAGAATCGATTGGTTTGGCTTCGACGGCGTGGAAGATACGGGCGTTGATATAGACCATGCTGCCGGGCTCAACTTCGAGCCGCCGCTCCTCTAATTTGCGCCCGGCCTCGGCGTTGTAGTCGCCCGCCAGCATGCGTTCGGGCGTGGCTTCTGTGGTCGGTGCGACGAGATGGCTGCCGGGGATTACCTTGAGGTTGCGGTCGCCGCGTTTAAAGCCGTTGGGATAATAGAGAATCTGGATATAGTATTTGTCGCGTTCGGCATGGTTGATGGGGTTTTCGTGTTTCCAGTGGTGGTGGTCCTGGTGGAAGGGAATCGGGCCGATGCCGCGCGGGGCGAGGTTGAGCGCGGAGTGGCAGAAATGGTAGTCGGGGCCGATCGTCCCTTGCAACAGCGCGGTGATAAAGGGGTCGTCGATGAGCTGGTGGCCGACGGGGCCGCGATCGTTCCAAGGACGGACGAAATAGGATTTGGATTCGGCATCGGGTGTGTTTTCGCGCGCGTCGATATAATCGCGCACATCGCCATTATTATGGATTTCATCGACTAACTTTTCCCGCCCCTCTTCTTTGAAAACTGCGGGAAAGAAGATATAGCCGTCGTTGTGGAAGGAGTCGAGGTCGGTGGCAGACGGTTTGTTTAGTCGAAATAGCGAATTCAATGGTGATGTATCTCCTCTGTAGGGGCAATAATCTTGTTAGTAACGATAATCGTGCGCTGTCTTCTGTAGCGTTTGAGCTATATCCCCTCTTATAATGGCAATAATCTCGTCGAAGCGATAGCGGCACGCCTAGCCTCCAGTATTTGCACGATCTACGCCTGGTCTTCTGTCAGCCCCAGTGTTCGCCGAGCCCGGTTAGGATCAGGTGTTTGACGGCTCTTTGGTCTTCGCTCTTGAAAGGTTTTATGGTGAGCCGTTGCACGATTAGTAGATCCGGTCCTAGTGTCGCGGCACGCCGGCACCGGGAACGTCGAAGTAGGTGCGTAGATCGGGGTTTTCGACGATGTAGTCCTTGAGGTCCATCACGACATTCTCCTGCAACTGGATCGTGTGGCCGCCGTCTACCGGCAAGACTACCCCAGTGATAAAAGATGCCTCAGGAGCGCAGAGGAAGGCGACGGCCGCGGCGACGTCTTCGGGTTTACCCATGCGGCGGACGGGGTATTGCAGCTCGAAGAGCCGGCGGCCTTTGTCATTGCCTTCGGCGGCCCACAATTTCTCCAGGTTTTCGGTGAGGATATGGCCCGGGGCGATGGCATTGACGGTGATCCCTACCGGACCGTATTCGACCGCCAGTTGCCGGGTCAGGCCGATAACCGCCGTCTTGCCGACCTCGTAGACCATCCATCCGGCCGCCTGCATCAGGCCGTGCGCCGAGGAGATATTGACGATGCGGCCGACTTCGGTGGCCGGCCGGCCCACGGGTGCGCCCGAAGCCTCTATCGCCGGGATCGCAGCGCGTGCGCCTAGATACAGGGCATCTACTAAAGACGCCATGCCCGCGCGCCAATCGGCGGGTTCAATATCGACGGCGCTGCCGCGGCCGCCGGCCCCGCTAAAGGCGTTCTGCACCAGGATATCGAGCCGCCCGTATTCTTCGACGGCGCGTGCTACCATGGCGTTGGCGACTTCTTCCTGTACTACATCGCCGAGCATACAGGAGACGGTGCCGCCCGCGGCGCGGATGTGTTCGGCATTGGCGTTGGCGACTTCTTCGTTGATGTCGACGATAAGGACCTGTGCGCCGTCGGCGGCCAATTGCCGCGCGATGCCGCCGCCGATTCCTTGTGCGCCACCGGTGACGATGGCTGTTTTGCCTGTTAATTTTCCTTCTGACATGTGTTTCTCCTAGGATGGTGTCGGTCGACGGGGTCGAAATAGAGGTCGTCGACCATCATGAAGGAGCGGTCGGTTTTTTTGACCTCCATACCGATATTCTTCCAGATTTTGCAACCTACGGCTCCGGTGTCAAAGTCTTGCGCGAGGCCGGAGGGGTGAGAATTTTGGGTGTTCTAGGAATAACCGCCGATGCCGAGTAGTTCTTTTGTCTCCTCATCGCAGTCTTGTAAAAGTTTTGCGGTCAGCCCGTCGGCCGGCGTTGGGCCGCCGTGTGGGGATTTGCGCAGCCAGGTTGGGGTGTATCCCAGAATCAGCATGCGCCGTTTTTTGCGCAAGGTCGGCATGGCGCGGTGCCAGAGGTTGCCGTGGATCATTACCACGCTGCCGGCCGGTACGCGCAAGATCTTCTCGCCTTTGATCGATTCGAAAACCTGGTGGTCGGGATGGCGGTCGAGCCAGGTGTGCGAGCCGGGCACGATGCAGACCGGGCCGGTGTCGTCGTCAATGTCGTCGAGGTAGATCAGCGCATCGATGGCGTGCGGCTGCGAAAACCAGGGCGGTAGCGGTTTGCTGACGACGCGCATATGCTGGTGCCAGTTCGTTTCTTGTACTTCGGCGCCGGGAAAGCTGATGCGGGCGGTCAGGCCGCGCAGCCGGACTAATGGTCCCATCATCGCTCGGCAGACCGAGAGTACGGGCGGGTACTTTAGCAATTCGAGAAACACCGGGTCTTTGTCCATTAGGTGACGCAGGATGATACCCCAAGAGCGGTCCTTGGGTGGATTCTTGCGGTGGCGGTCCCATTCGGCGGCTTCGAGTGTATCGGTTGCCTCTTGCAATCGGGTGAGGGCCTCGCCCTGGAAAAGCTGTTTGCGGATGAGATAGCCCGAAGCGGCGAAGTCTTGTAGCTCTTCGGGGGTGGCGTGCACTTCGAATTCGGGTGGGTAGTGCAGGGCTCCGTGGCGGTTTAGGACTTGGTAGGCGATTTTATGGCGGTTTATTGGCATGTTATTCCTTTAGTCGGCGCTGGTGCGTACGGCCCGTTCTCGGGGTGCGAGCTCCGGGTATTTTTAGTCCCCCGGGCCCTCGGGTCGTCTTCACGACCACTCCCCCGACCGCTCCCGGCCCGGCCCTTTTACCACCACCCCGCCCAGAAAAACGCTCTGCGTCGCACCCCGCGAACGGGCCTTGGAAAGTATGGGGGAATTTCTATGGAGTTATATGGGGTGATTGGATTGTTGGTAATAAACTAAGAAAATGGTCCTATGGGTGTATTTTTTGGGTATTCGTTCATGAGGGGTTGTCGCCTTCGAATACGCGGCGCATGCTTTCGGTGAGTTGGCCCGACTCCGCCATGCGCTCGACCCAATGGGTGGGTGTGCCTTCGTTCCATCGCGCTGGATTTTCGTCGAGATCCGGGGTGCGGTAGGCCATTAGCAGGCCCCAGCGGGTCGGCGCGTCTTGGGCGCGGTGGCCGACGTGGTGCGGCATGTGGTGCACGAAGGAGACCATGCTGCCCGGCGGTAGCGACAGATGTTTGATCTTAAGCGGTTCGCCGGTGAAGGCGTGGATTTTCTCGCGCATCCAGCCGGCCTGGATCTGCTCGTTGTATTCGGTGCGGGCGCCGTCCCATAGATAGGGGATGCGGTAGAGGTGGGCGCCGGGCATGACCGACAGCTCGCCGCCGCCGTCTGCGGCCCCCATGCCCTCGGGGTAACAGAGAGTGCGCACGCACTGGTGTGGGAAGAAGTCGGTGGTCAGCGATTGGCTGCTGCCGATGGGGTCTTCGATTTCGCGTTGGCCTTTGTTGCGATAGGGGTGTGCGTGCCAGCGGCGGCCGCGCGAGTCGGGCGGGCGGTTGAGCGTCAGTACGTGGTCGATGAGGAAGCGCTTGCCGAGCAGTTTGGCGAAGAGTTGCATCATCTGCGGGTGGGCGGTGGCGATGTCGAGTATGAAGTCGTCGTAGGCCAGCGGAAAATACTCCGGCATCATGCCCTGCCAGGTAAAACCGTCGGGGGCCAAGGCGGGGTCGAAGAGGCCTTGTTGATACATATAATCGCGGAAGCCTTGCGGCTGAAAGGCCATTTGCTCCGAACCGCCGCAACACGATTGCAAAAAATCCGCGGTAATTTTCTCCGGATCGGGTTCGGCTATGCCGCGGATTTTGTAGTCGACGGCGCACCAGTCGGTGCCGGTGACGACGGCGTCGTTCATCGCCTGGATTTTTTGCAGGCTCTTCTTCCACTGCGCGCGGCCGGCATCGGTGAGGATGCCCTCCCAGACCCAGTAGCCTTCGCGCTCGAAAAAGGTACGATCGAAGGCGGCGAGGACTTCCGGACGAAGTAGTTCGACGAGTCGTCCGGAGATTGTGTCGCTCAAAGGCGGGTTCGGACCACGATGCCCGAACCCAGCAGAGGTCCATGCTGCCAGCAAAACGGGTTCAAGCGATCAGCCGAGCAAAGTCTGTCCGGTTGTTCACCAAGCAAAAGAGGAGGCCACGGAACAAAGCGACAGCCGGCGAGTAGCCAATGGGGTATAAGGTCTTCCATGCGTTCTTTCACGCTGTGTGGGCTAATAGATAGCTAGTGGGCGCATGGTAAAACCGGCGGTCGCACCCTTGATTTTGTTGGTGGTTGCCATGTAGGTGAATTCATAGACTTTTTCGCGCGCCAAATCTTCCAAGTAGTGAAACTCGCCGATGTGCACACCCTGCTCTACCAAGAGGTACTCATGTACCGGAGTAGGGCTGGTCGCTCCTTCGGGCAAGCTCTGGTATTGCTCTAGTCCGGAGGTGTCCGATCCGATCATTATGGCGCCTTGTTGCTCCACTAACCAGCGGGCGGCCGGCAACTGTATTCCCGCGGAATCATGCTCGTCCAGTTTTTTGTGATCGGAGCCTGTTTCTGCCCAATAGCGCAACGCACCTGTGCGGATTAGTACCACGTCGCCAAACTGCAGCTCAGTATGTTGCCGCTTCAGCGCGCCCTGTAAGTCTTCGGTTGTTATGGTGTATTTAGACGGAAGTGCATCCACCCCCTTGAAACCTGCAACATCAATTAATACGCCGCGAGCGATGATGGGCGGAATGGTTTCAGCACCGCTCTTACGCACACCCCAATCACCACCCCAATCGTCCTCAGCAAAGCCATTGTACCAGTGGCGGTCTTCGCCGACAACTATATGCGCGAGTCCATCAATCTGAGTTGCGACATTGTCGCTGATAAATAGCGCACACGAGTGAAAAGCGGTACCTGAGGCGTTGTTTTCGTGCGTTGGAAGAAAAGGCGGTAAATCCCCTTGCTGTCTGACCCCGTTCGGCGAGCGAAAAGTCATGATCTCTCCAGGTGAGTGACCAGGCCATTTGTAGGATTCTCGGCTATAAAGAATTCCGAGATCGCGTATCTCTCCCTTTTTGACAAGCGATAGAGCCGATAGAATGCTAGTCGGCGTGATTTCGTTTAGCGATCCAACTTCGTCGTTTTCGCCCCAGACCCATCCCCAACCCTGTCCTTTTTTCCAAGCCAGTGGTTCGGCACCGACAGCCACGGTCATGATGGTGGTGGACAGAAGCAGTGTTAACACAAAACGAGTATGCATAATCTCTCCTTAGTTGTGCATGAGTCCCGCGCGCGTGACTACGGATCAAGGTCTTAGCCCCCGGCAACTACTGCGAAACGCCGAACGCTGCTCAGAATATTTGGCAATCTATGTTGGCAATAGCAACAAGAGTATCAACGGATCGCTATTGGCTCGGCCGGCTCGAGATATTTGCTTTCAAAGTACGGCCAATCTGCAGAATTGTATACGCAAATCGTATCACAAAAGCAAGCACCTTAGATAAACTTGACCACGACCAATAACACGATGGCGATCATCAGCACGGTCGGCGCTTCGTTGAGGATGCGGAAATACTTCTCGCTCTTTTGGTTGTCGCCGCGTTCGAAGGCCTTGCGTTGCGCAGAGAGCATACCGTGCACCGCGCCCATGGCGAGGACTAGGACCAGCTTGGCGTGCATCCAGTAGCCGGTGCCGGGGCCACCGGCGCCGGTGGTGATGATCAGTAGGATGCCGGTGAGAAAGGAGATGATCATCGCTGGGTTCATAATGAACCTGAGTAGCTTGCGCTCCATGACCTTGAAGGTCTCGTCGGCTTCGGAACCGGGGGTGACCTGGGTATGGTAGACGTAGAGGCGCGGTAGGTAGAACATGCCGGCCATCCAGGATATGATGAAGATAATGTGGATGGCTTTGAGCCATAGATAATACTGACCTAGGAATTCGCTCATCGGGTGGATCTCCTCTGTACGGTGGTGATCAGTCCGGCGTTATAAGGCGCCGAGAATACGAGTCACGGGGAATGTCTGGGCTTTGTGATTTCTAAGGGTTCATCGCCGGGTAGCGCGAAGTGTCGGGTGTAGAACTCTGCCTTGGGCAGGCCGGACTGGTCGCGCATAGCATAGAGCTCTTGGCGGGTCAACGGTTGGTCGAAGGGCGACGGCGTGTTATGTGAGCGGGCCAGTCCGCAGGCGCCGGAAAAGGCATCCCTTATGCGTTGGCCGTGCCCAGACAAGAGCGCCGAGGGTATTTCGTCCGGCGCGAAATAACGCAACTCCAGCACCTCTTCTACCTGGCCCTGCAATTGGCCGCTCACCGGACGCGCGGCGAAACAGGACGCGTGTATGGCGTGGCCGTTCCAACTGTGCTGTCGGTGGTACAGGCCAATCAGATACGATAGCTCGACGTGCAGGCCGGTCTCTTCCAAGGTCTCGCGCACGGCGGCCTGGGCCATGGATTCGCCGTCCTCCACCGCTCCGCCCGGCAGGCACCAGACTTCGAAGTCCTCGCGTTTGGTGAGCAGGATCTTGCCATCGTCAATCACGGCGGTACAAGCGCCCATATTGATCAATTCATGCACCTTTCTTCTTGTAGGCGCGCACGGTCTCCAGAGCGGTCCCGTGCAGCGCCTTGATGGTGCTGTCATCTAGATCGATACCGATCGCGGGTATGGTCCTAGACCGGCCGATAAAGAGCGTCGCGTAAAAGGTGCAGGCGGCCAGATAGGAACCGGCGAGGTTCGGGTGGCTCTGGTCCTTGTCGTGCAGGACGATATCGGGATGCGTCGCCAGGCAGTGTTGCCAGGCGACGCCCGCGGGCACAACGGTTGCGGCCAACTCGCGCCCTACTTGCGTATAGGTTTCGCTCAAGATCTCTTGCGTTTCGGGGGCGTTCTGGCGTGCCCAGGTCATATAGAGCACGGTCTGCGCCCCGGCTTCTTTAATGGCGGTGTCGAAATCGCGGATATTCTCCGCGGTGCGCGTGGGGTTTTTGACCGGCAAGGTGCTCTGTTCCTGCAATACGACATAATCTCGACGCGCCGCCTGCATGCGTTGTTGCGCCTCGCCCTTATTGAGGTGCGTGCGCAGGGGAGCGCCGTTGACGCTGATCAACTCGTGTTCGAACACGCCTTTATTACCGGCGGAAGTTAATTGCGCCACCAGTTCGGGCAAGTTGTTGCGGGCGGTGAAACTATTGCCGATGAAAAGGGCGCGGTGGATGTTTTTGGCCATGGTCCGTCCTTTGTTAAGCTAGGCCCTGCTCAACATAAACACCGTCCCGTACCGCGCCAAGTCTTTGCGGGGTTTGACACATTCTGGGCCCTGTGTTATAAAAGGACCGCTCGTTCCTACTTATCTGGAGAAAAGACCATGCAGCGCTTTTTGGGCATTACAGTACTCGGCGATTTTATCCTCAATGAAGGCGTTGAGGGCGTGCTCGACAATTTGCAAAAGTGTGGAGCCACGGCCGTGGCCTGTAACCCGACGGTAACCGCGCCCAGCGATGAGGGGGAAGGCTCTTACCAGCCGCCGACCGACGCCGGCAGCAGCCCGCGGCTTTTTGACCGGCCGCTGTGGGGCAAACGCGGATTGTGGGTGCGCAGCGGCGCCAGTTACCAACCCGAGGAGGAGTTTTATCGCGACACGCCCTACGCCCCGCGCAAAGTCAATGACCTGACAAAAGAGCACGGGCATATCATCGGTGAATTCGTCGACGGCGCGATCGCACGGGGTATGGAAGTGTATTTCCAGGTTGACGCGACCCGGCCGCCGGGGCTGCGCGAAGAAGATATGCCGCGCCTGCCGAATGGCGAGTTGCCGCACAATCGCATGGCTGAGTCCGGGAGTTTGGCCAGCCCGGCGATCCGTTCGTATATCCGCGCTTATGTGCGCGATCTGTTTAACGCCTATCCGCAAATCAGCGGACTGCGACCCGACTGGCCCGAATATCCTTGCTACAAACTCGACGAGGCCTTCCAGGACTTTGGTCCGCATGTGCGCGTTTGGGCAGAGGAGCGCGGTTTTGACTTTGGCCCGATGCAAGAGGGGGTCGCGCGGTTCTACGATTTTTTACACGGTGGCTTGAAGAACGAGCACTTGGCGGATTGGGCCAGCCCGGAGCGCGGTCGCTTCGCGTTAGTCAACGGCCTGCGCGACGCGCCGGGCGTGGCGCAGTGGCTGCGGTTGAAGTCGGCGCTTTCGGTGGATTTGTTGCGCGAGTGGCGCGCGGCGCTGACGGCCTACGGTGGCGAGGACAAAAAACTTTCGGCGAATGCCTTTATGCCGCCACTGACCTTGTTCACCGGTTTTGATTTTGCCGGTGCGGCTCGCTTTTGCGATGCGGTCTCGCCCAAGCTCTACACCATGCACTGGTCGGCGATGGTCGAGTTTTGGGGGCGAGTATTGCTGGAGCGCAACGACGGGCTCGATGAGACGTTGCTGGTGCGTACCTTGGCGCAGCTCTTTGATTTGGGAGATGAGATTGACGCTAAAGGCCTGGACGACTACGGCTACCCCGAAAACGACGAGCCGCATCCGGTGCCCGACGGGTGCCAACTGCGCAAGATCGCCCAGGTGCAGGCGGCGGCCGGCGAAGGCATGGCGGTCACGCCCTTGGTGCACGGCTATGGGCCGTTGGACGATTTTATGCGGCGCTTTCGCCTGGTGGCTAATAGCGAGGTGGACGGGATGTGGATCAACCGCTACGGATATCTAGGCGACGATAAGATCGAGGCAATCGGAAAACTCAATCAAGGACTTTGAGCCATGGCTGACGAGCAAAAGCAGAAGGAACAAGCTCATTGAGGAGTTGGTTGGGTTGCGCTGGGAAGTGGCGCTCTTGCGGGCAAAACAGGATGGGCGCCACGAGCGGCGGCTCGCGTTACTCAATGAGGTCAACGGTGTCACTTTACTGCCGGGGACCGACACTTCACCTGTTTTACCAGATAGCGAAAGGGACTGGAACACCTTTGCTTGAACTGACGCCGTCTTCATTGAATCTCTCCATAACGGGACAGCGAAGAGTTGAGATGGAAAAGACGGCAACCCTATAGCAGCTAGGTAAGGGCGTGTTCGATGAGAATTTCGGCACGGTTGAGATCGAATGGCCGCAGTGACAGATGACACTCGCTATTCGCAGCGCGGACAACGATATTCTGCCACTGCGAATGGTAAAATTCCCCGAGGAATAATTAGCTAGTTGGGGCGCAGTACGTCCCGGTGACCGCTCAGCGCGATTTCAGATACTGGCCGATGCGCTGCAGCCCTTCTTCGATCTTGTCGACGTCGAGCGCGTAGGAAAGCCGTACCCGGTCCGGCGCCCCGAACCACTCGCCCAAGTAGGTGATGGTATTGTAGCGTTCGTAGAGATCCCAGACGAAGTCTTCGGGGTCTTCCACTTTGGGCATGACGTAGAAGGCGCCTTCGGGTTTCCATAACTCCAACCCCAGATCGAGCAAGCCTTGGTAGATCAGGTCGCGGCGCTGGCGCCAGACTTCGAGTTGTTCTTCGATAAAGGAGACGGGCACGCTCGTCGCCGCCAGGGCCATTTCCTGGCCGAGGATATTGGTGTTCATGGAGGTGTGCGTCTTGATCGCGATCGTTTCCTGCACGAGTTCTTGGTCGAGCGACCACAGATAGCCGACGCGGAAGCCGCACATGGCGAAGGTCTTGGAGAAGGAGTTGATCGTGACGACATGCGGGCCGGCGATCAGGTAGTTTTCGCGCACGTAGATCAGGTCTTTATAGACCTCGTCCGAAAGTACGTAGACACCCAGTTCGCTGGTGATGGCCTCGATTTTTTTCAGCGTGTCGATGGCCTCGACCCTGCCGGTGGGGTTGGAGGGCGAGTTGATGATGACGGCCTTGCAGTCTGGCACTTTGGCGGCGAAATCGTCAAAGTCGATGCGCCCGTCGATGGCATCGGTGTAGACCGGCTCCATGCCGGCGAAACGTACGATGTGCGGGTAGGAATAGTAGTAGGGGCGCGCTATAAGCACTTTATTTTTTTGCGGGTCGCCGCGGCGGGCGATAGCGCGCAAGACCAGGTCGAGTGCTTCGGAGGCGCCGTTGGTGACAACGAAGCTGTCGGCCGTGGAGCTGGGATATTGGCGGGATAGGGCCTGGCGCAACTCGCTGGTGCCCTGGATCAGGCCGTATTTGAAGTCGCGGTAGTCGGGTAGGATCTTGTAGACGGCGTCCGGCGGCGGCAGGTCGGGTTGACCGGAGCCGAAGGAGATGATATCCTCGCCCTGCACGCCGATAAAGAGCGCGGGGGAGAGCTGTTCTTTACCCATGGTGTCCTTTTCGGTGTATATTGGTGAAGTTATTTTATGAAAGTACAATAAGGGTGGAATAGACACCAGTGGGAAGGTGTACGCGGCGGACGTATCAGGACACGGCGCGATCGGCCACTACTCGTCATGGGGGTCTCTTATGTCGGTATCTTTACAAAGCACCATCTCTCGCAACCCCGACTATGTCACGAACGAGATAGACGGGAGTCTTGCCATGATGAGTCTTAGCACAAACGCATTCCACGGACTTAATGTGGTGGGCGCGACGATCTGGGCTTTTTTGGCGAAGCCGGCCAGCGTTGAAGCTATCGTTGCCCATATACTAGACCGCTTCGAAGTGTCAGAGCAAGAATGCCAGCGTGATGTTTTGAGCTTTGTCGAAGAAATGCTCGACCGAACGACGATACTCATAAACTAATAACTGGCGTCTAAAACGCGGCAGGTTATTGTATAAAACATGAGCGATACAAACCCCGAACAAGCGTTGTGCAAAGGTTGCGGCTTCTGTTGCGACGATACGCTCTTCCCGCATGCCGTCGTCGAAAAAGACGAGGTTCTACCGCCGGGTTTTGAGGAGGTGGTCGAAGAGGGCAAGCGCTACTTTACGCTGCCTTGTTCCCATTTTAATGGGATGTGCACGATCTATGACAAGCAGCGTGGGAGCATCTGCGGCACGTTCCAATGTTCGGTGCTTGAGGATGCTATTGAAGAAGAAATATCTTTTGTGGAAGCCGCCGATCTCGTCGCCAAAGTACAATCGCAAAAAGCGCGTATTAACCGACTATTGGCAGCGTACCCGGGCGCGACGATTAGGGACCGCTATGCCGAGTTTGAACGACAGCACGCTGAGCGAAAAGATACGATGGAGTTCAAACTGCAATACAAAGACCTATTGATAGAATGGGTTGTCTTCAAGGCGCGGCTTAAGCGTTTTAGCCCAGAGTAGGTTTGTGCAGTCTGCGTCTGCAGGCGAGGGATACTGGGGTGACCATGGTGGGTATTTTTAAGTCTCCCGGGCCGTCGCGACCACTCCCCCGGCCTCTACCTATAATATTCTGCCCCCGGACAGTTGCTCGCGGAAACGCTGGAGCAGGGTCTTTCTCTGGGCGGGCCATTCTCAAGCCTACTTGGCCAGCACCATCGTGCGTGTTAGGTCATAGCGGCCGGTGCTGAGCCTGTACAGATAGACTCCGCTGGCCACGGCCCGGCCCGCATCGTCCTTGCCATCCCAGGTAACCGCGTGGTGACCGGCTACCTGCACTTGCTCGACCAGGTGACGTACGCGTTGTCCGAGCAGGCTGTGGATTTCTAGGGCTACCTGCGCCCGTGTCGGCAGCTGGTAAGCGATTGTCGTCGACGGGTTGAATGGGTTGGGGTAGTTGGGTGCGAGTGAAAAGTTGGCCGGCAGACTTTCTGCGCTGAGAACCGCCGTCGCCACGGTGTCGATGACCGCGAAAGTGCCCGCCAGGGCGGCCGTCAGGCCATTGGTGAGGCCTATTAGGCGGATCGAATAATCGCTGCCTATGGGCAGATTCGGGTCGATCTCCCAGTTCAGTGCGCTAAAGGCAGGCATGGTGTCGAGCACTGCGACCAGCGCATCCCCGCGGTACAGCTCGACGGCTACGTCGCTGTCGATGTTGGTGTCCCAATACACGAAGTGTTCTAGGCCGCGCTGCAACTGGGCGCCCGCCTGTGGGGTAACCAGCGCCATGGACGGGGCGGCTGTGGTGAAGCTGTTCACCGGGGACCAGTCGCTGTCACCGGCGTCGTTGCTGACGCGTGCACGCCAGTAGTACTGCGTCTGATCGTCTACGTTTTCTAGGGTAAACAGGGCTTCGGGCAGGCCTGTCGCATCGACGAGCAAGTCGGTGAACTCGCGGTCGCGGGCCACCTGCAGGGCGTAGTCGCGCACGTAGCCGCGCGGCGTCCAGCGCAGCAGGACGGGCAAGGCCTGGTTGAGGCTGGCACGGTCTACGGGCTCGACTAATATGGGTGTCAGCGCGAGCGAGAGCAGGTCCGGGTGGCCGATGATGAATTCGCCGGGCTGCGATATCTGTGCGACGAGGCGGTCGGTCACGGCGTTGTGGCTGGTGGCCAAGGGCAGGAACAGCCCGCTACCCTCCACGCGGCGATGCAGCACTACGGCCTCTTCTGGCCTGGGGATGGCCAACGCGGCGGCGTCGAAACGCAGTTCGCCGGAGAAATTCTGAAGGCCCTGTTGTGCGAGCACGAAACGCATGGGCCGCACTAGCGGCGCCTTGCCGAAGAACCGGGGCGCTGCCGGGGCGTAGTCGTAACGCGACAGAGTGACCTCGTTGTAGCCATCGCCGCTTAGCTCGCCCAGGCGCAACTCGGCGCCCACAGCGACTCCGTCCTGGGTGAAGGCGTAGATATTGTCGGTAAGCAGCTCGAACTCGGTAGTGACCGCCGCCACTGTGGGTGGGTAGGGGAAGCGCAACGCGCGATAGCTTGACATCCCTTCGATGTCGAACCACAGGCGGAAGACCTCTTCGCCGGCTGCGTTGACTTCGGTGGCGACCGGCCCACCCCGGTTGCTGGCGGTGCCCCAGCCGATAAGGGTATTGCCGTTGGGCAGGCGTTGTGCGCTGCCGCGAAAATTGCCTAGCACGGGCTCGTCAGGAATGTGCTGCCATACCAGCGTGGCCACCATGCGTTCTTCGTCGAGCTGGTACTCGACGGCCCGCGCGGTCTGCTCGGTGCGTACGGGCGTATTGTCGTAGAATAGAATATTGCCGTTATCGAGGCGCGAGATATGGTGCAGCCCGCGCGCGTGTTGCGACGGCTCAATCCCCTCAAAAGTGAATTGGTTGTTCTTGCCGCCGAATCGCCAGATGATCTCGCCGGTCTGGCGGTTAATCTTGGTCAACTCCGATAGACTGTTGAATGTGGCAAGCAGATGCCCGTCGTGGTCGAGCGCGACGGAATTGACGTGTACAGGATCGAACGCGGCGCGCGCGGAATTATCCACGACGGCATCGGTCAGCTCGAAGTGGTCGGCGGAACGCCATTCGAACACCACATTGCGGTCGCTGTCCTGCTCCTGGATGATGGAGGCGGCGACCATTGCCCGCGGATGCCCGCCGAGGTGGCTCAGATCCCTGGGCTCCAGATGGTAGCTGATCATCAGGGCATGACCGTTGGGCAAAAGCACGAAGTCGTGTGACTCGGCCGTATAGCCATTTTTCATCCACCACGTATCTACGACTTCGAAGTCAGGGCCGAGCACGACGTGCTCCGCATCGCCGCCGCCGGTGAAGGTGTAGTGGTTGAGGAATTGTGCGTATGATAGATTACCATTGGGTTGCATCTTGAAGTCAGACGAATAGTCGGTGACCAGATCCTTAAAGAAAAACGGCGTGCCGTCGTTTTTTAGCATCATGATATAGAAGCCAATATCGTCGTGGGGCTGCGCCACGTTGAGGAAGATGAAGCCTGGGGCGGTCTCTCCCAATACCTCAGTGCGGACCGGGGGGAAGTCGGCAGGTAGCTGCGCTGTCGCGGCGTGAGCGGTCAGTGCCAATAGGGTGATAAGCAGCATTTTCATTGAAATTCCTTTGCGAATCGTAGTGGCAAGAATGAGCATTGCTTGTATCAATGGAGCATCAGTGTTCGCCGCGTAGCAACGAATTGGGCTCCGGACTCGGATTGCGCCTCTAGGCGCAATAGGTAAACGCCCGACCCGCCGAGTTGCTTATCGAGCCGGATTTCGTGGCGGCCGGCGGAAAAGCGTTGCTCGGGCAAGCGCAACGATAGCTGCCCGAGCATATTGTAGACCGCCAGGTTAACCAGGCTGGCTTCCGGCAGTGCGAAGGCGAGGCGCGTGCTGCCGTTGAATGGGTTCGGATAGGCCGGCGCCACTTCGAATCCGGGCGCGTCAGCAGGCGCACTGGGCCCGGTGACCGAAGTCGGCTGCTGATCTAGCCGTCGAAGCGACACCGAATCCACGTATACCGTAGTGGCGGCGGAGCCCAGCAGCATGTGCAGTTCGGCGCTGAAGGTGGTCGTCTTTTCCATAGTAAAACGGTGCGCGAAACGTTCGGGCTGTGGGCCGAGCAGTAAGTAGCCCATGTCGGTGTAGTGCACGCAGGGTGGACACGGTTCCGCAATTCTGACCTGCATGATATAATCCGTCTCGGCGCTGGCCACAAAACGAAGCTCGTATTCGCCGTCGCGCTCCAGTCCCAGCGACTCCTGCTCTAGGGTGACGTGCCAGGGACTTTCACTGCCCTGCTCTATCTCTACGGCCAGACCGCCCTCGGGATGTTCTATTACCTGCGCGCGCGCCGGATCATTGACCGACAGCTGCCAGTTGTCCGTACCGCCGGAAAAGCTTCCGTTGACGATCTGGTTGCCGCCGCGCCCGGGGAAGTGGTTGACGAAGGTGTGCAAGGCGGACTCGGCGCTCTCGCGCCCCTGCTCGTCGATGGCCGTGATCTTGATCGAGTATAGAGCCGAGGCCGACAGGTCGGACGGCGCGAGGAATATTGAGCGCTCTTTGGTCGTGGCGATCAGGTCGTCCGCCCGCCGCCCGCCGCCGCCGTAGACCCGATAGTGATCGACATCGGTCGCGCCAAAACGCTCGAAGACCAGATGCACACCTTCCGGCCCGGGTTCGACCGTCAGGTGCGGGGCCGGGGCGACCGCGGCAAGCGGGAAACGGAAGGCCCGGTACACCTTGGGGCTGTCGTCGAGATCGGCTTCATAGACGACGGATCCGGACGGATCGACTTCGGTGACTTTGGGCAGCCCCGGATGCGCCCAGTTGATAAGCGTATTGCTGTTGGGCAGACGCTGGACACTGCCCATCGTGCCCGATAATATAAAGGGCTCGGGAATGTACTCCCATACCTTTTCCGCCGTGCCGGCGTTGGGGTCGAGACGATATTCCACGGCGCGCGAGCGCGGCGGCTCGTGCTGCACCCCGTTGTCGAAGAGCGTGTAGTGGTGCGGCTTGCCGGGCACGGCGCGGAAGTCGTGCTGGGTAGAAAACATGCCGGGATCGTTGACGAATTCGAACTGATTGTTTTTGCCGCCGAGCCGCCAGATGATCTTGCCCGTCTGCCGGTGGAACTTGGTGCATTCGTTCAAGTGGCGGCTAGAGACTATAATGTGTCCGTCGAAGTCGACGCCCACCGAGTTCATATGCACGTAGTCGATGTTGGCGGACGTCAGGCGTTGCCATGTGTCTGTGATCTCGAAGTGGTCCCAGCTGCGCCACTCCATCACCAGGTTGCCGTCGGCGTCGAGTTCCTGCACGTGCTGCCCCAGGATCACGGCGTCGGGATATCCGCCGTAGATCACTTCGCTCATGTCCCTCTGCCGTTTCTCGTCGACGATAAACAGCGCATGGCCGTCGGGCAGCAGCTGGAAGCCGTGGTGGTTGGTCTCGTACTGGCTGGTGCCGCGTAGGGTATCGATAGGGGTAAACGTGTGGTCCAGCGTCACCCAGCCGTTTAGGGGCGGCCCCTCCCAGTAGCTCAATACGCCGGCCGGCTGAATTTTGAAGTCGTAGGTAGGCGATGCGAGTTGGCGGTAGAAGTAGGGGGTGCCGTCGTTCTCGAAGACTAGCAGATAGCCTGGCCCCGAGTTGGTGCCGATGAAGAGCTTGCCTTCTGCGCTCTTTTCATTGACTGACGGCACCAGGCGTGGCATGTCTGCGGGTACGGGCACGCCGAGGGCTTCCCGGGGCGCCAGCTGCGCCGCGGCAGACGCCGCGTTGGCCGCGACGATCGCCACCACCACAAACCACCCCGTGCGACTTGTCGGTCCTAATCTCATCTTACGGTCACCCCCTTGAGCGCGCTAAATTGGCTTGCCGCCCGCAGGCGCGAAGTAGATATTGTGATGCGATACAGCAGGTTGGTTGCTGCGAACGATTCGAGATTCTGGGCTGTGTCTTGTTGTCCTGACTATTAATTATACTAAAAACGCAATACGGCGGCGAAGAAGGCAAGGGCACCACGTCCGGTGACCGTTTGACTTGTAGGCGATGCGGGACTTATCGAACTACTCATCTTACAATCTTAGTTATCGGGGGATCGATAAGATATGTTGACACACGAACAGCTCACGGACTTTTCGAGACGCGGTTGGGTTATTCAAGAGGGGGTATTCGATGATGACTTCATGGATGCCTGTCGGGTGGCGATGGATGAACTTACGGCCACGCAGCCCGCTGATAGTAAGGGGGGCGATCTCGTTATCAATTTTGGCCTTATTAATCACCAGCAGATTTTTCGCGACTGCTTTCTTCACCCGACGATTATCGAGGGTTGCAGGCAGCTCATGGGCACGGAACTACGCCACAGGTTCACGTGGATGGTCATCAAGGAACCACACTCTGAACGCCACATAGACCGTCAGGCGCTGATGGATATCGACAAGCTGGCATGGCATCGGGATATGCGGCCGAAGTGGGGGACATTCGTTGACGACGACGACCCGAGCTTGGCCAATTGTATCTTGATCAACTGCATGGTGCCTGTCACGGATATCGGGCCGGACGACGGTGGCACGATGGTGCTGGAGGGCTCCCACAAGCTTGAGGGGGCGGGAATATCGGAGCTGCGGCAGTGTCCGGTCGCCCAGATTGAAGCACCACGGGGCAGCGTGGTTTATTTTCCGGAGACGCTGATGCACACGGCGGTACCGATCTTGAGCGAGAAGAAGCGGTATGTCATGTTCTACGCCTTCGTGCCGCCGTGGTTTGAGGTTTGGCACGGCGGTGAGGTGCCGAAGGGAATCGTCGAGTCCTACGACGATATGACTCTGCGGCGGATTATCGGTGGTGATGAGCGGTGGGGGTATAACGGGCAATCGCCGACGGGGCTTGGCGGGTGACGAGGTGAGAATAGGTTTAACTATGGGTGAACTGGAGAATAAGCATCGGTTGCGCTTCGTGGGGCGAAAGTAGGTGCAATTTTGCTGCGATATCCCCAGCCATGACCCCGATCAAAAACGATCGCTCTCGACTCCCTCGATATTTACACGTTTGTTCACTACTCGAAAAGCCCCACCCAGTGCCCACAAACCTCACCATTCAACGGGGCCTTTCTTGGTTCGTGCGCAGCCCACCCAAAGAATCAACTTCTCGCCCAAAACGCCCCATCCGCACCCAGTCGTGCGGTTCGCCCTCGGTCCAATTCATCCCCGCCCTCGGCTCGCCCAATAACCAGCGTTCTTCGGGGTTGAGATGGGACATGTCACCTTCGTAAGGGGACGGTCGGCGCAGGGGGCGCAGCATGGTTAAGCTGTATTGGAAATAGCTGATGGCGCGCGGTCTATTGGCGTGGTGCGCCAAGGTGCGGTGCCACAAGGCGTTGTGCAGGACAAAGACCGTGCCGGCTTTTCCCCGCAGCGCCACGCGACCGGTGTCCCAGTCGAGCTGGGCCTGTTGTTCGGGGGTGTAGAAGCTATCGTTGCTCAAGCGTTTATTGCGTGGCCCAGGCGGCGTGCGCGCGTCGTAACAGGGTCTTTTGTGCGAGCCGCGGATGTATTCTACTGTGCCGTCATCTTCTTCGGTGGAATCGGCGAGCAGGTAGCCGAAGCGCAGGAAGTACAGCGGGCAGCGACCGTCTTCTAAAATGGGCAGGACCCGCGGGCCGTCGGAATGCCAGCCCTCGGTGATGGGCTGTTTGTGTGCCTTGGGGTCGGCGTAGTAGACGCGCCACATCTCTTGTGACAGATGGAACATCGGCCCGAAGACGTCGTGGCAGATTTGCAACGACGGTTTGAAGGTTAGCAATTCGCGCCAGGCCGGGTCGTCTTCGGCGATCGAATCGCGCATGTAAGTGTGTCGGGCGGTCGAGGCGTTGGCGAGATCGGGCTCGTAGTTGCGCACGCGGTCGATGTAGATGTCGATGTAGTGCACGAGCCGGTCGAGCAGTTCGGCGGGCAGGGTTATCGGGAGTACGGCGAGGCCGTCTTGATCGAGCTGGGCGAGGCATTCGTCGCGCTGCTCGTTGTTTAATGAGAGTTCGTCGGATGGTTGCATATTCTTTTTCTCACAATGAAGATTAGGGTGAGAGGCTTTCGAGTTGCGCATAAAGATCTTCTATTCGGTCGATTGTAAGCAAATCGGAGGTCTGCTGCTATTCTATTTGGCGGGAAAGATACCATTGGGCCTGAATAGGTTGCATACCGACGGCGGCGGCGCCCTGGAACTCGTCTGAGCCGCCGTCTCCGACAAAGAGCGTTTCTGTCGGCGAGACCTGCAAGTGCTCGCAGGCGAGATGGTAGATTGCGGGTTCGGGTTTCATAAAGCCCACGTCGCAGAAAAACCGCAATCGTCGTCGACCTCTTGCAACGGGCATTCTGGCCAATAGCGATTTCGTCGGGTGTTGTGTTGGCAAGTTGCAGCAGCGCTTTGACTGCGACCTCAGGGTCGAAATGTACTCTCTTGACGATCGTATTGAAGTAATCAAATAGGATGACGCTTGGTTTTCTGCTGATGTCAGTCATCGTCGTTTATTTTCCGATGCAAGCGACCTACTCCGCCCAGGGCAAAAAGCGAATCTTCGTTGCCTCTTTATTCCGCAACAGTTCCACTCCTTCGGCGTAGCGCGTAAAGGGTAAGGCGTGCGTGGCCAGTTGCTCTAGGTCGAGTTTGCCCTTGGCGATCAGTGCCAGCGCGCGTTCACCGGCGGCGCGGTTGTGGTTCTCGTAGCCGATTAGCGCCAGGCCGCCTCTGCGATGTGAGGCGTCGTATTCGATGGTTTCGCGCAAGACGCCGAAGATGGCGACGGCGCGGCGGGTGCGGTCCATTAGATATTGGATCGCGCCTTTAAAACCCGTGCAGTCGATCGACAGGTCCAAGGCGCCTTCGGCAAAACGATCGGCGGAGAAGGCGTCGGCATCAGGTGGTAGGGCGGTGGCGAGGCCGGTGGCTTGTGCGCGGCGCTGGGGGAGCGGGTCGAAGGCGACGACCTCGCGCGCGCCGTAGGCTTTGGCCATTTGCGCGGCGATCAGCCCGGCCGGCCCCAGACCGGAGACGCCGACCTTTTGCTCTTTGACTCCGCCGAATATTTCGAGCTGGTCGAAGGTGACCTGCACGCACATTGCCAGCTCCAGTGAGGCGACCTTTTCGTCGGGCACGTGCTCGGGGACTTTGAGCAGGCTCTTGGTGGCGAAGGGCACGTATTGCGCGTAACAGCCCTGACGCACTTGTCCGCCGCGATCCTGCCAGGCGGCGACACGATCCCCGATGGCAAAACCCTCGACACCCGGCCCTAATGCCGCGACCTCGCCGACCATCTCGTGGCCGGGCTGACCGGGCGTGTAGGGGTACTCCATCTTCATGTTGGGGAACATCGGCTCGCCGTCGATGATGTGCAGATCCCAGTGCGGGCAGGTGGTAATGGCGTTGACTTTGACGAGCACCTCGCCTTCTTGCGGGTCGAGCACGGGCAAGTCGCGCCATTCGGCTTTGCCGGGCGCGGTGATCTGTAAGACCTTGGCTTCTTTTTGCATTGTTGTTACCACTCTAGGATGACGCCCAGCACGGGCTCGGATTTCGATTCGATCAAGGCCCAGGCCTTGGCGGCTTCGGCGACGGGAAAGCGGTGCGTGATTAAGGGCAGGGTTTGCAAATGGCCGGCGGCGATCAGGTGCAGCGTCTGATCCATGCGCTCGGGTGACCAGCCGGAGACAAGATGGATGGCGTGCTCGCCGTAGCGCGGCGGTTGCAAAGGCAGCGTGTCTTGCGTGCCGTAAAAACCGGCGGAAACCAAGTGGCCGTAGCGGCACATCAGCGCTTGCACGGCTTCGAGCGCGGCGATTGAGCCGACGGTGTCGACCGCGATTTTTGCACCTTGTGGGAATAGCGCCTTGGCTTTTTCGCGCCAATCTTCTTCGTGCTCGTTGACGATGTGCGCGTAGGGCGGGCGGTCGAAATGTTTTAGGCGGTCGTTATGTCGGCCGACGAGCAAGACCTCGGCGCCGCGCCAGGCTAAGGTCTGCGCGGACCAGTGGCCGACCATGCCGTCGCCGAAGACAATGGCGCCGTCGCCAATATTGACGTCGGGGCGGATGCCGGCGTTGTAGCCGACTTGCGTGAGCACCAGACCGGCGAAGGCCAGCGGCTCGACGTCGGGCGGTAATTTCCAGACGCCGTCGCGGCCGGTGACGGAGAGCGAGATCTGTCCGCCGCGCTCTTTGTACATGCCCTCGACGGCACCCATTGTGCAGAACACGGTTTCGCCGACTCCGATGTCGTCGATCTCTTCGCCGACCCATTCGACCCGACCGATTTTTTGGTAGCCGGCAACGATGGGGAAGGGCCAGGGGTCGCCTTCGCGGTAGGCGGTGTCGCCTTCGATGCGTTCGCCGCGCAAAAAAGAGCTTTCGGTACCGTTGCTGATCCAGGAGTGGGTGGTGCGGACTACGAGGTTTTTGGGGCCTGGCTCGGGGGTGGTGACGGGGGCGTATTCTACGGTATTGGGGGCGGTGAAGACTACGGCGTCTGCTTGCACTTTTTTTGCCTCTAGGTGGTGAATCTGCGGGTGGGTGGTCGAGGGTAGACTCTCGACCGTAGATACTTAGCGATGGTACATTCGTAATAAGACCTTGGTAGCGAAAAGAATAAAAATGCGAACAAAACGTTGCTATGAGATAATAATAATGTAGGGATGGGACGTCTATTCTATTTAAACTTGACACGATGCAAAGCGCATTCCTAATTTGGCTGCTACAACAGAATAGATGTGTTGCGTAGTCCACCGTTTTTGGGTGGGGCATGGCGGACACATTTGTCTTTTCGGACATCTTGGTTTGTTTTTCGCTTTGTGTTTGAGCGTCGGGTTTGTTATTTCGAGTGCTTGGTTGATGGGCTTGCTTTGGGATTGTGCTTGGGTGTTTTATCTCAGTGCCGAAACCACTCGAGTTTCCGGAGTCCGTTTGCGGTGTGCGAAGCAGGGTGTTTTTCTGGGTGTGGCGGGGTAAAAGGGCCTGGTTGTGCGGGGCGAGTGGTCGTGACGACGACCCGAGAGGCGACAGCTCGGGGGACTAAAAACGCCCGGAGACGCACCCCGCAAACGAACCGCCCACACCCAGCGTTAGCGTCTAACGCTAACGCTACACCATCATAATGTAGAAGGAGTGTCGCAATGGGACAGGTGCAAGCGCAGTATGAACAAGATGGGTTTAGTATCGTGGCCGAGCAGGTCGCGCCAGATGAGGTGTTGCAAGCCGCGTTGCAGGGCATGGTGGCGGTGCGCGACGGGGTGTTCGATATGGGCATGGCACCGACCGAGCATCCGGGCTACGATCCGGCAGTACTGTGCAAGATCAACAACCCGCATCGTTCGGATAAGGGGCTGCACGGCTTGGTGACGTGTCCGGAGGTCGGTCGGCAAGTGGCGGAGGTGACGGGGTCGCGGCGGATACAGGTATGGGCGAGCCAGTTGTTGATCAAACCGCCGGGCACGGCGGCGGCCGGTCATGTCGGTTGGCACCAGGACCGGCAGTATTGGAAGATGTGGCAGGAGGCCGAAGGGCTTTTTACCGCGTGGATCGCGTTGGGTGACGTAGCCGATGCGCTGGGACCGATGCGCTTTGTGCGTGGGTCGCACCGCTGGGGTCTTTTAGGCCAGGGGGATTTTTACGGCAAGGACCAACAGGCGCTGCGCGAAGGCATCGAGGTGCCGGCGGACGAAGATTGGCAGGAGGAGCCGGCGCTCTTGCCATGCGGCGGGCTCAGCGTGCACCACTGCCTGACCTTCCATGGCTCCGGCGCCAATGTTGCCGGTGTGCCGCGTTGGAGCCTCGCCGTGCATCTGCGCGACGAGCGGGTGGAGCCGGTAGAGGGCGACGACAACTATTACACCGCGCACTTAGATGATCCGCAGATCTGCCCGGTGATGTACGAAGCCTAAGCGCTGGCGTCGGCGGATTATTCGGAGGGCTGGAAGAGTTCGAGCATATAACCGTCCGGGTCGAAGAGATAGGCGACCAGGCCGCCTTTGTTGGGGCCGGCGGTAATGGTGACCGGTGGCGATTTGAAGCGCACGCCCTGCGCGGTTCGTGAGGCATGACACGTCTTCGTAGCCGATATTGCGATAGAAAGGTCGGCAGATGCGCGTTTCGATTATTGGCGGCACTGGCATTATCTGCACCGGCATCACCCGCTTGCTCGTCGAGCGCGGATCATCCCTATTACGACCGGATCATCGAAGCTTGGTGGGCGACCGGTGACCGGCTGGCGAAGGAATTTGCACAATGAGCGTGGAGAAATGGGGCCTGTTCGAGGTGGAGTTAAAAGGGCCGGCAGAGGGCAATCCCTTTGTCGACGTGCAACTGAGCGCGGAGTTTAAAAACGGCGATACGACGATCAAAGCACCGGGTTTTTACGATGGTGACGGCACGTATAAAATACGCTTTATGCCGTCGGTCGAAGGCGAGTGGAGTTACAAGACACAAAGCAATGCCGACGCGCTCGACGGGCAGATGGGCAGTTTCGAATGCGGTACACCGTCGGCGGCTAACCACGGACCGGTGCGTGTGCGCAACCAGCATCATTTCGGCTACGAGGACGGCACGTCGTATTTCTCCTTCGGCACGACCTGTTACGCCTGGGTTCACCAGGGCGACACGCTGGAAGAGCAGACGCTTAAGACGCTGGAGACTGCCGGCTTTAACAAGTTGCGCATGTGCGTTTTTCCCAAAGACTACATCTTCAACAAAAACGAGCCGGCGTATTATCCTTTTGAAAAGCAGGGCGCCGGCTGGGATTTCTCTCGCTACGATATCGCCTTCTTCCAGCACCTCGAAAAGCGCGTGGCACAACTCGGTGCGCTGGGCATCGAAGCAGATATTATCCTCTTCCACCCCTACGATCGCTGGGGCTATGCTAAGATGCAGCACGAGGAGGACTACGCCTATTTGCGCTACGTGGTCGCCCGTCTTGCCGCCTATCGCCATGTCTGGTGGTCGCTGGCCAACGAGTACGACTTTATGCTCAAGGACAAGCCGATGGAGGTCTGGGACCATTTCTTCGAGATCGTACAGGAGAATGACCCCTATGATCATCTGCGCTCGATCCACAACGGCAATGTTACTATGAACTACGACCATACCAAGCCGGGTGTTACGCACGTCTGTGTGCAAAACTGGGACGTGAAGAGGATGCGCGAATGGCGCGCCGCCTACGGCAAACCGGTGATCGACGACGAGTGCGAATACGAAGGCAATATTCTGCGCAACTGGGGCAATATCACCGCGCGTGAATTGGTACACCGCTATTGGATCTGCATTGTTTACGGCGGTTATGCCGGTCACGGCGAGACCTACGAGCATCCGGAAGATATCTTGTGGTGGTCGAAGGGCGGGGTATTGGTCGGCGAGAGCTGGCCGCGGCTGAAGTTTTTGCGCGGCCTCGTCGAAGAGGGGCCGGCCGAGGGCATCGAGCCTTTTGCGGGCAGCTTTCCATGGGGCCGCACGGCGGGTGGTGGGCGCGGCAACTATCGGCTGATCTATTTTGGCGAGCACCAGCCCAAGCGCTTTGGCAACGGGTTACCCGAAGAAGGGCGCTATGAAGCCGATGTCATCGATACTTGGGAAATGACGGTGGAGACGCTGGGCACGTTTGAGGGGCAGGAGCCGATTGAGTTGCCGGGGCGGCCGGGTTTGGCGCTGCGGATTCGGCCGGTGGAAGGATAATATAGCGTGATTTACGTATCTAAGGTCCGGTCGGGAAAATGGTGCTGCAGTCCGTCAGCTCTTGTATCAAGCGCGGTCGCAAGCGTATAGAGGCTATGGAAGATAATGGTCTGTGTGGTTATAGGCGTGTGTTGCAATGATCGGTTGGAAAATATGTCAAAAGCGAATGCCATCGCCAAATGCGCGCGAAGAATGCGCGGCGTTGAAGCCAAGTGATCAGGCGGCTCTACATTCCAACGGAATATCCCAAACGTGGTTAGGAGGAAAGCATCGTGTTCGAAACGCGGTTGTTGAGTTCATTAAGCAAGGTATTTGCCGACGAGGAGTTGCAGGACGCGGCGGTTAAGACGGGGTCTTGCTTGCGCGGTGAGGTGTATTCGTTTCAGGTGGCCTATAGATCGCAGGAATTGGTTAAGGGCATAGAGGTGGAGGTGGCGTCTTCTCTTGCGCGCCATATCGAAGTGCGCACGGTGGGTTTGGTGCCGGCTGAGTTTTTGGGCGCG
This sequence comes from Gemmatimonadota bacterium, assembly GCA_018672475.1. Classification (GTDB taxonomy): domain Bacteria; phylum Latescibacterota; class UBA2968; order UBA8231; family UBA8231. Next base: position 81,929 of record JABHFS010000038.1, read on the forward strand.
CGCTTCGACGACGATGTACTGCGGACGACGCCGGGTCTGTATCCCGACCCGCTCTACGGACTGCACGCCGGAGTCGACGCGCCGCCGGGGCAGTGGCGGGCGTTGTGGGTGCAGGTCCGAGTGCCGAAGCGCAGCGTACAGGGGCGGCATGAGATCGCGCTGCGCTTGGGCCACGGCGGCCGGCTGCTCGGCAGCGAACGTTTCGTGTTGGAGGTCGTGCCCGTGGTGCTGCCGGCGCAACGGCTGATCCACACCAGCTGGTTTCATGCCGACTGCATCGCGGCCCATTATGGCGACACGACGTGGAGCCGGGGGCATTGGCGCCGGCTGGAGCAGTTTGTGCACAGCGCCGTCGACCACGGGGTCAACTTGTTGCTGACGCCGTTGTTTACGCCGCCTTTGGACACGCAGGTTGGCGGTGAGCGGCCGACGGTGCAATTGGTGCAGGTCAAAAAGGACGGGGATCGCTACGCCTTTGACTTCAGCCGCCTCGACCGCTGGGTCAAAATGGCCGACCGCTGCGGCGTGCGCTATTTCGAAATGGCGCATCTATTTACCCAGTGGGGGGCGGCGCACTGCCCTAAGATCGTCGCCACAGTCAACGGGCGCGAGCGCAAGATCTTCGGCTGGAAGGACCGCGCCGCCGGCAAGCAGTACCGCAACTTCCTCGATCAGTTTTTGCCGCAACTGGTGCGTTATCTAAAGAAACGCGGCATCGATAAGCGCTGTTATTTTCACGTTTCGGACGAGCCGCATATCGATCATCTGGAGGCCTTCAGCCAGGCGGCGGCCATCGTGCACGAGCACCTCAAGGGCTTCCCCTTCATCGACGCACTGTCCAATATCGAATACTATGATCGTGGTTTGGTACGCTGTCCGATTCCGGCCAGCAACCATATAGAGCCCTTCGTCGAAAAGGGGGTAGAGAAGTTATGGACCTACTATTGCGTGTCGCAGTGGGACCAGGTAGCCAACCGCTTTTTTTGCATGCCCTCTGCGCGCAACCGCATCCTGGGGGCGCAGCTGTACAGATATGATCTCGCGGGTTTTTTGCACTGGGCGTTCAACTTCTATTTCACGCAGTATTCGACGCGGCCGCTCGACCCTTTCGTCGAGACGGATGCGGGGCGGGCTTTTCCGGCGGGGGACGCGTTTTTGGTCTATCCGGGCGAAGACGGGCCGATCGATTCGATCCGCGGCCAGGTGTTCCGCGAAGCGCTGCAGGACCAGCGCGCACTGCAATTGCTCGAAAAGCTCCAGGGGCGCGACAAGACCATAACCCTACTCGAGCAGCACGCTTCGGCGCCCATCACTATGAAGCGCTACCCGCGCGGCAAGGCCTGGCTATTGGCGATGCGGCAGCGGTGTAATCGGCGGATTGCCAAACTGGGATGATTCTTAATTGAGAGGAGCTAGATCATGAAAAGTAATCGTCTGACAGCAAAAGAAATGGCGCGTTTTGTCGCCTCGGGTTATTTGCGGTTTGAAGAAATGGTGCCCAAGGATCTATGTGCCGCCTGCCTGGAGGAAATGCGCGAGCATAAAGGCTATTTAGCGGTCGGAACGCCCTTCGAGCAGACGTGGCCCAAGGACACGGCGCTGGGGGAGGCCTTCCGGTTGCCCCAGGTGCAGGGGTTGATTCATTCGCTGCTCGGCCCCGACCCGCTCTACGACCATCACGGCCCGCACTTGGTCAAGGGGGGCCATATGCAAGGACCAGACATGCACCAGGATTCGGTCATCGATTTTCGCGTCAATTATTTCGATATCCAGTTGTCGTTTTTTCCGACCGATACACCCGACGAGATGGGCGGAACATTTCTGGTGCCGGGCACGCAGTTTCGCAATGTGCGCACGAGCGAAATTGATTTTTATCAGCAAATGCGCGGCAAGATCTGGGCAACGTGTCCGGCTGGGACAATGTATGTTTGGAACACCCGCGTCTGGCACGGGGCGCGCAGCAACCACACCGAGCAAGACCGCTTTATGTACAAGCTGCGTCTCAACCCGACCAGGCCGCAGGTGCGCCACTTCGATGCCTCTGATTTAGATGATCCCGAGATCGGCCAGATTCTCAATACCCAGCACGGTTGGGAAGGCAACGAGCACCGCTATGAATTGATGCAGCGCGTGCAGTTGTGGCGTTTTGTTTCGGGGCAGCCAGACTACGATATTGGCGAGCGTTTTATGCGGCGCATCGAATACCGGCCCGAGGGGCAACCGGTTTTAGACGGTACCATAGCGGTTAACACCGAGGAGCACTAGTGATGGGACAGGCAATGACGGAGCGCGAGATTGAAGCCGTGCTCCGGGAGGTTACAGACGAAGAGGTGGCCTTCTACCAGGAATACGGATGGGTCATGATGAAGCAACTCGTGGCCCCGGAGTTTGCCTCGGAGTTCCTGCGCCTTGGTCAGGAGTGGAACCTGAAACAACAGGACCGAGAGCGGCGCCGCAATTCAACCGCAGGTCTGGCGATCGAGGGCGTCGAGCCGTTTCGTTCGTTTATGCTCAGCGAGCGCATGGCACAAAACGCGACGCGACTGGTGGACAGGAAGCGGCTTAAGGACGTGGATGTCCCGCTTCGCTACCGCACCGACATTGTGATCTTGAAGAGTCCCGGAGCGGCTAGCGGTACCTATCACCAGGACTCGTCCGAGCACGGATCCGATCGAGTCGGTGAGCTTCAGTTCTGGCTGGCGCTGGCGGAAGTGACACCGGAGATGGGGGCCATGCGTTTCGTCAGCCGCTCACATCGCGAAGGGCCGCTTGGTGCGGTGTTCAACGACGACCAGGGCGACCTGCTTGAACAGTATCCGAATTTGACATCACTGCTTGAGCTCTCGCCGCCTTTTCACTACCAACCGGGTGACTGCACCGTGCATCACGGGTTCACGATCCATGGCGGCCCAGCCAATAGCACCGATAAGCCGCGCTGGTCCTACCTCTTTTCGTATACCCCCGCCGACACCCGCTACTGGAATGGCCGATCGAGCAACTGGGGCAGCGAGCGGAAGCGCTTGGGTGACGAAGAGTGTCCCATTGTTTACCCGCGCGAACCCGTCGAGGACTGATCGCCGGGAAGAGAGGTCACGCAAAAGAAAGTATCCGTCGCGGCTTAGCCGATTATGCCCTCACCCATTCTTTGCAAAAAAACAAGGTAAACACGCCATGGAAAACCTACCCATTAGCGCCGCCGCCAGACGCCTGAGGCCGGCCGATATAAAACAATTTGACGAAGCGGGTTATTTGCAGGCCCTGCCGGTATTCGACCAGGGGGCCGCCCGCCAACTGCAAAAGCGCCTGCACGAACTCGAAGCGTTGATGCCTTCCGACGTGCCCATCAGCTCGGTCAATATGTGGCACAAAGCCAATCGTTGGATCTACGACCTGGCCCGGACTCCGGCGATTCTCGATTATGTGGAAGATTTGATCGGCCCCGATTTTTTCCAGTGGGGTGGCGGATTTTTCGTCAAATACCCCGGCGAAGGCAACTTAGTGCCCTGGCATCAGGACTCGCAATACTGGCCGCTATCGCCGAGGAAAACCGTCACGGCCTCGCTGGCCTTCTACGACGGTACTAAAGACAATGGGGCCATGCAGGTCCTTGCCGGTAGCCATCGTTCCGGGCAGATTCCGCATCATGATGTGTCCGGTAAAGAGTATATGTTGGGGCAGGAGATTGACGCCGATAAAGTCGATTTGAGCCAGGCGGTGACTCTGGAGCTGAAGACCGGTGAAATCTCGCTGCACGACGAAGCCCTGGCCCACGGCTCCGGCCCGAACCAAGCCGACACGCCGCGCGCCGTGCTGACGATGCGCTTCAGCCCCACCGAAGTCAAAGCTGACCTTGACGTTTGGGCCACCTTTGAAAGCTCGATGGCCCGTGGGGTCGATCGCTACCAACACAACCCAGAGGCTAAAATCCCCACTGGCGACGCCTGTCCTGTGCGCAGCTTCCAGCTTTCTACGGAATTCGCCTAAAGGCTGGGCGAGAACACCTTTGAAATCCGTCTTCAAGACGGGGACGGAGTTTTGTATGGTTGAGTTGATCTCCGTGCGACAATGGGATTTTTTTCTGCGACACGGCTACTTGATTGTCGAAAGCGTGCTGTCCGTGCAACGCTTGCAGGTGCTGCGGGAAACGCTGGAACAGCGATATGAGTTGGAGGGCGCTATGGCGGGGTCTGAGGGGGCGGATATCCAGGGTGTCCGCCGATTGTGCAATCTCATTGGCAAGGGCCGTGCGTTAGAGCAACTGGCTGTCGAACCGATCGCGCTGGAAGTCGCCAGGCGGGCAATTGGCGAGGACATGCGTTGGCAGGCCATGAACTTTCACGACCCCATACCTGGAGATCAGCGTCCGCATCAGGCGATTCACGCGGATCGATCCTTTTTTCCAGATTGTAAGGCCTACCTCAATGTGGTGTGGGCCATTGATGCGATGACCGAACAGAATGGAGCCACCCGCTTGGTCCCGGGCTCGCAGAAAAAACCCCATCCCCGCGACATAGTAGCCGACGCCAGGGAACCGGTCGCTGGTGAGATCTACGCCGTCTGTCCGGCCGGTACTGCCATCTTTCTTCACGGGGATACCTGGCATGGGGGGCGAGCCAACTATTCGACGGCGTCCAGACGGGTGATTCACCTCGGCTACAGCTGTCGCAATACGGCACCGCAATATGAAATCGCTGACTCCTTAACGCCAGCAATCCGCCGGCGGTTAGGCGTGCATTGCGCGCTTATCCCAGACCGCTTGGTGCTATGATGAGATTGATCTACCTCGTTGCTCTTGATATGAATTCTTTATTCGTATGCCATTTTCCGTCAACGTCCACCGCAAGGCCATGTGGTTTGCGCTACAGTGATCGAAAGGCTTAATCGTTCGTGGAATATGTCAAAGAGATACGCGCGCTAGTTGGCACCCGACCGTTGATTCTGGTGGGGGCCGTCGTGATCATCAGCGATGACGAGGATAGGATTTTGCTCGAACAGCGAAGATTTCCCTACGGGCAATGGGGGCTGCCGGGCGGATTGATGGAATTGGGCGAGTCGGCAGAACAAGCTGCTCGGCGCGAGGTGTTGGAGGAAACGGGTTTGGTCGTGGGAGCCTTGACCCTGGAGGGCGTGTATTCCGGACCGGGTCATTTTATAACCGCGCCCAACGGCGACCAGATCGAAAGCGTGACCATCGCCTATTCCAGCCGCGAGATCAGCGGCGAGCTGCAAGTCAACCTGGAGGAGTCGCTGGCGTTTGAATTCGCGCGACCGGAGGACCGGTATGGTGAAATACGCGAGAACTATCGGGTTATTATCGATGATTACCAAAAAAAGAACGGTCGTGTTTGATGCGCTCGGGTGCTTTTCGAAGAAGTGGGAGGGATGATGCGGCGGGGTGGATTGAGGTGCCGGGTCGATCGCGGTAAGGGATAATAGGATAGGAGAGGAGAGGGTATGAGAGTTAGTAGTTTGCGCTATATGGCTGGCGGCGGGGCCGAATTGACCGATATTGTGAGGTGGGTGGCCCCGGGCCCGGTCAGGTGCAGGTAGAGGTCGCGGCTTGCGGTATTTGCGCCTGGGATATACAGGCCTTTAAGACGGGATCAGATGCGCCCTTTGCCGCTCCGCCCGGGCACGAGGGCGTGGGTTATGTCGCCAAGTTGGGGCCGGGTGTCGAGGGTTTTGCAGTAGGGCAGCGGGTCGCCTGCTTGAGAAAGGTACCATAGATCTCAGGCGGTTGGTGACGCACGTAGTCTCTTTGAGTGAATACCCTCAGTGTTTATGCAGGAGGTGGTCGCCGGGCAGGTAGACGGGTATATCAAGGGCGTGGTGAAGTTGTAGTTAGCAAACCCATTCGGAGCAGAGGGCAATGAAGATCAACACCGTACTATTTTCTTTATTCGCGGTTTTATTCGGTGATGTCGCGTCGGGGTTTTCTGAGCAGGCGCAGACCGACTCCACCCAAAGCAAGCGGCCCAAGTTTTCGCAGGCGCCTACCTGAGTGGGCTGACCCGGCGAAGGCGCACCGCTCCGGGGGAGCGGCATTGATACGAAGTGGACGATTTCAGGACGGTTTGTCGATACGCAGTTAGAGCGGCCTCGATGGCGTTTTACGGCCAATTACCGCATTCACCGCAGATTGCAAGCCGGGCTGGAATTTAATCCCAAAGCCGAAGAGTTAGGCCCGCTGTTTACCTTCTTCGTACTCACGGAGACCGAAACGGCGCCCGCGCTATTTATCGGCACCAGTTCGGATCGTATTGGTTCGCCGGCGGGCCAGCAGGCGTACTACGCTACGGTGAGCAAATACATACCGATCTTGCGCATGTCTCTTTACGGAAGCTTGAACTTCACCGAATGGGACGATGGTTTTAACCTGCCGGTAGGTTTTGGCATTGAGCTGGGCAAAGGCTTTTCTGTTCGGCCCATGTACGATGGAGATCGCAGCCATCTGCTGCTCAATTATTTTGCCGCCCAATACGGCTTCAGCCTTATGTATGTATGGCTCGAAAAGCCGGGCGTAGCCTTTTTTGTCGGATTCTAACCAGGAGGCATCTTGTTTTATTTTCACTTGATACTCGCCACGTTTTTGCTGGCCCCCTCGCTGCTGCCAGCAGATGAAACGCCCTTGCCCGAAAAAGCACTGTGTGTCGTCTGCGCGTTAAAAGGCGGGGAAACCGAATTTGAAAAGGTAAAAGCCCACAGTGACCACGAGGGCAAGGCCTATTATTTTTGCTCGGCAGGTTGCAAGGAAGAATTTGATGCAGATCCGGCGGGCTATTTGCCGCCGAAACTGCCGCGGCCGGCGCCGGCGATGGTCGTTGAGACCTTGGCGGGGGAGAGCGTGACGTTGCAGGATTATAAGGGCCAATGGGTGTTATTGGATTTTTGGGCGACTTGGTGCAAGCCCTGTATCAAGATGATGCCCAAGTTGCAAAAACTCTACGAGGCCTATGCCGATACAGGTTTAGTAGTACTGGGTGTTTCCATCGACGATGACAAGGCCAGGATCAAGAAGATCGAGCGCTTTGTCAAAAAGGTCGATGTTTCCTATCCGATTTTCTCCGACGCGAAAGAAGAGCCCGCATGGCATATGTTCAACGTCAAGGTATTGCCAGCCGCATTTCTTATTGACCCCAACGGCCAAATCGTTGCCCAATGGACCGGCAAGATCGATCACAAGCAAGTCGAAGAAGAAGTGGCCGTCAGGATGGCTCCCCAAAAGAAAAAGAAGAATCTGTGAAGCGCTTGTTGCGGATTTGGCCGGCGGGGTAGAACGGCCCCATACAGCGGGTATTTCAAGAAGGTCGACGACTGCAAGAGACTAGTGTAGCAACTCCCATCGGCTCACGTTAAGCCGGTGATTTCCCTGCTCAAACGTTCTTTCTCCATCGCGAAGGTATGAGGGCGATGGCGGCTGTCAGAGCGATTCCGACGATCAAGGCCACCCACGTGTTCGGCATGTTTCTTGCAAAGAGTAGCAGCCCGCTGGCCAAGAGCAAGGGCAGACGCAGCAGTAGGTGCAGGCTTCCCCGCAGTTGCCCCGTTACCCCGCCCGCAAGCGGGACGATCCCTAAGAGTGTGCACGCGACCGCGGCGAATACGGCGGACAAGACGAGTTCGCCGCCGTCCGGGGAGAGCAGTAGAAGCTCTGGGTTTAGGACGAAGCAGTATGGAAGGGCGAAGCCGATTAACGCGAAGCGAAACGCCGCCAACCCGGACTGCATGACACCCGCTCCGGCGATGGCACTGGCGGTGTAGGCCGCGAGCGCGACCGGTGGCGTGACCATCGACATCATGCCGAAATAAAAAATGAACATATGCGCCGCCAGAGGGACGAGCCCGAGGTCGTCGAGGATCGGACCGACAAGTGTCGCCATGAGCAGGTAGCAGACCGCCGACGGCAGCCCCATCCCTAAGATAATCGTCGACACCATCAGCAGGATCAGCGCCAGGGGCAGGTTGCTCTGTGCGAGCGGGACTAGGACCCCCGGCATGCGGGACCCGATGCCGGTCAGGGTGACGACGCCGATGATGATCCCGACGCAGGCGGCGGCGGCGATGAGCGATACGCCGGCGGATGCCGTGCGTTTGCAGATGGCGACGAGGTCGCGTGTGCCGATACGCGTGTCCGGGTGCAGCGCGGCCTGTATCAGCACCAATAGCAGGCTCAACGAGACGGCGCGGAAGGGCGTAAAGCCGACGACCAGAAACAGAATCAGGGAGGCGAATGCGGTGGCGCAGAGGAATCCGGCGGGCTTTGACAGCGGGATATCCGACTGCGCCGTTGGCGTTTCGGTCGCTGTGGTGTTCTGCAGATGCACGATCAGCAGCAGCGAGGTGTAGTAGAGGATTGCCGGGATGATGGCGGCCGTGATGATCTGCAGATAGGTCACGGGCGGGTCGACGATCTCCAACATCATATAGGCGCCCGCGCCCATGATCGGGGGTACGAGGGCGCCGCCGGAACTGGCTGCGGCCTCGATGCCGGCCGCGTGCTCCCGTTTGAACCCCGCTGCCCGCATCAGCGGGATCGTGAACGTGCCGGTGGTGGCGGTGTTGGCGACGGCACTGCCCGAAAGGGAGCCCATGAGACCGCTGCTGATAACGGCGACTTTGGCCGGAGCTCCGCGCTTTGACCGGAAGAGCCGCATCGCGAACGCAATGATGAAGTCGGTCGCCCCGGTTTTTTCGAGCACGGCTCCGAACAGGACGAACAGGAACACATAGGTGAGCATTACGCGCAGGGCGATGCCGAAGACGCCCTGCGAATGCAGCACCGTCTGACTGACGATGCGGTCCCAGCCGTAGCCCCGATGCGGGAAAAGCCAATCGGGTACGTAGGGTCCGAATGCCGCGTAGGCGATGAAGGTGAGCGCTATAATCGGTAGGGTGTTGCCGATCGTCCGGCGAGTCGCTTCCAGTATCAGGAGCAGGATGACGAGCCCGATCAGGTAATCGGCCGTCGTTTCCTGGCCCGCGCGCTCACCGAGCGAGCGCTGATCGATCCACAGTTGACTGAAGAGCGCTTCGTTCTGGATGAGGATAAAGCCGAAGCACAACCCGGTGAGCAACGCGGTCGTGCGGCGGATGTGGGGCCCGGCATCTGACCCGAGGAAGATGAGCATCAATCCAAGTCCCCCGAATACCGCCAGCTGCGAGTGCGGCGTGAGAAAGGGGTAATTGACCTCGGATAGAACGAAGATGGAAAGCAGAACGGACACGATGGTGATCGGCGTATCCGGCCTGTCAGATGATGTCAGGTCTTTCAAGGTTTACGCGTCCGGCCAGATGCCGATCTCTTTGTAATAGCGGATCGCGCCCGGATGGAAAGACGTGCCGGTGTCGCGGACGATATTCTTCGGGTTGATGGCACGTCCGGCAGGGTGCTTCTTGACGACCTCTGCCCTATGCTCGTAGAGTGCTTTGGTGAACGCGTATACCGTCTCCTCATCCAGGCTCGCCCGCGTGATGAGGTGCATGTTGCCCACGTTCATGCCGGCAAATTCCTCCGTCTGTCCGCGATAGGTGCCGGCGGGGATCTTGGCCGGGGAGAAGAATGGATATTGCTCGAACAGGCTGGCTTTCGCCGTCGCGTCAAATGGGACGAAATAGATGTCCTGCGACGCGGACGCCTGCATGATCGACGCGGTCGGGACCGCGCCACCTAGGAAAGCGGCCGCGGCCGATCTGTCGGACAGCATGTCGACCGAACCCGCCTGGGTGTTGTGCAGCGGCGTGAAGTCATCGTAGGTGACGCCGTGCGCCTGGAGGATCGGCCGCAGGAAGTAGTCGAAACCGGCGCCCGCCGGGCCGACGATGACGCGTTTGCCCTTGAGGTCGGCCAGCGTATTCACACCCGAGTTTCGGGGGGTGATAAAGAGTGCGACATTGGGAGCGAGCGTCATGACGGCACGGATCTCCTGTTTCCCTTCCCATTTTCCTTCTCCGCGCACCGCGAAGTAGGAGATCGCCGCATTGGCGAGCGCGAAATCCAGCTCATCTTTGGCGAGCCGGTGGATATTTTCCTGCGTGCCCTTGGTGGCTTCGGAGGAGACCTGCCATCCTGCGGTCTTGGTGTTTTCATCGACCACTTGGGCGATTGCGCCGCCGACGACGAAGAACGCGCCGCCCGGTGGTGCGGTGCCGACGCTGAGAAATCTCGGGCCGCTATCCGATCCGCCCGAGCAGCCGAGCATGGTTGCCGCGGCGATGCCGATGATGGCTTTGCGCATGTTGAGTGCAGTAAAATTCATTCCCGTCTCCTGCTACTTTTTTCTGGCTAATGTATTTGAGAATCAATGCGAAGTGGTGATACTCCGCAACCACCATCTGCCGAGCATGCTGCATTGTTGAGCGGATATATCGAAGTCGATATCTGAGATGGTCTGTGGACGCAGAAGGCTTCCATTCGCAGATCGCCCTTTGAGCCGGCGATATGGCTCAGTTTAAAGGGGGTGAGGTGGATTGGCAGGATCAAGCTCAATAAGCGTTGGAAGTCGCTGCCGGCGATCACAACTCGCTGCTATTAGGGTTGCCAGAAACTCCAGCCGTCTCGTTTGTACCAGCGCGTATTGCACGCATCGCAGGAACAAAGCGGCCGAATCGCCAGCCGTGGTTCGGGCCGTATATTAAACGTCGCGCCGTGTACCCACAGGTTTTGGAAAAAGAGTATGTCCCCCCGCTTGGGCAGCAATTCGACCGGTTCGCCGAGATCCAAACCTGGTACTTCTTTGTTTAGGTCATATAAATACTCGTACTGCACGGGGTCGGACTGCGCTTTTTTCCGCACGGCATGCTGCGAGCCGGGCCAGCCAATCGTGCCGCCACCGCGGTTTTCTACATCGCTCAAATAGAGGATAAAAGCAATCTGGTAGGGGCCGGGAAAGGTGCGGTGCCTGTTCTCTTTCGGGATACCGTCTATATGGGGTGATGGCAGGGTCCAGTCGCGCGACGCGGTCAATAGACTCTGCGTCTGCACGCCATCCGGGCGATGTAGGTCGGGCTGCTCCACTAGGACCGCGGTCATATCGATAAAGGCATCGCTGAAACAGGACAATAGCACTTCGTCCTGGCGGGCGTAATGTTCGACCAGTTCCCGCTCGGCCAAATAGTGATCTAAGGGGTGGAGGGCGGCGCTGTCTCCATCCATGCCCGGTTGCTGCAACAAGAACTGGCGGGCGTTCTGGCTCGTCTCGTCCTTGATCAAACCAGAAAGCAATAGGAAGCCGTCGGTTGCGTATTGGCGGCGAATATACTCGGTGGGTGCGTCGGCTGGGGTGGCTGTTAAGGGCTGTACGTTTGTCGTCAAAACAGAGGCTCTTTTAAGAAATAAGATAGGGGAACTCATGCGTCAATGGGCTGCTCTTGAAAAACTTCAGTGCGGTTTCGGCATAGAGAAGGCCTATATAACTTAAGTAGACAGTATATATGAATTTCCTATAATATTCCAATACGAAGGATCTGAAATGCCCGAAAAAAAAATGCTCGCCGACATCGAACAAAACTCAGAAGCTTGGGAAAACCTGCTGGTGCTCGCCGATGATATTGGCGTGCGTGTTGCTGGCGGCGAAGGCGAGATACGCGCCCGCGATTTTCTCCTGAAAACATTTGCGCGCTACGGGCTAGACGACGTTCACTTAGAATCGTTCCGGCACCGCGCCTGGCAGCCCAAACGCGAAGAGCTGCTTGTTACCAGCGAAGACGACAGACCACTGGCCTGTCGCAGTAGTGCGCTCTCGCCCTCTACGCCGCAAGAGGGTTTAGAAGGCGAAGTGGTATTTCTCGAACGCTGCGACGAAGAAGAATTAGCCGCCCGCGCCGACGAAGTGCGGGGCCGCATCGTCGCCGCTCCCTATTACCCCGTCGCGCGCCAACTCAAAACGCCGCTAGCCGCTCGTTATGGCGCAAGTGCGCTATTGGAATATCGCAGTTTTTCTGGTCAGCTACAGCCGGCGCGCACTTGTGCTTTTCAGCAGTTGGGCGGGTTGCCGGTCGCTTCGATCAGTCTTGAAGACGCCGAATACCTCAAGCGTTTGCAGCAGCGCCGTGGCCCGGTGCGTCTGCGTCTGACGCTTGAGAGTCATATCGAAAGCAAAGAGTCTTGGAATGTCGTCGGCCAGCTCACCGGCACAGAAAGACCGCACGAAGTACTCGTCACCGGCGGCCACTACGATAGCTGGCATGTCGGTCCCGGCGCGACGGACAATGCCTCGGGTGTGGTTGCCGTAGTTGAAGCGGCTAGGGCGCTGGCCGGCGTGCGCCAACACCTGAAGCGAAGCGTGCGTTTTGTGGCGTTTGGCGTTGAAGAATCCGGTCTCGTTGGTTCTTGGGCCTATGTGCACCAGCACCAAGACGAGCTCGACGATACGATCCTCATGATCAACAACGATGTCGGCGGTCGCCCCTCGCGCCTGGCCATCGCCGGCGCGGAAGATCTCGTGCCGAGCATGGAAGAGATCGCCCGGCGAGTGCAGATTAAAGACCTGCAGCAGCCCTTTGCTGTCGACTGTGGCGTGCCGAGTTGGGGCTCCGACCATTTCCCCTTTTATGCCGAAGGCGTGCCGACACTCGGCGTCGGCGGAGAGGCCGTCAACCCGGACGCTCGCCTCTACGGCCACACGCGCGCCGACACCGCCGACAAGGTATATCCCCGCGGCTTGAGCGAAGCGGCCGCCGTCAACGCGCAGGTATTATTGGCCGTGGCCAATGCCGACGAAAGGCCGGCGCGGCGACGGACACAGCAAGAGTTGGAACAGTCTTTTGTGGGGACGAATTTGCAAGAGGCCTTGGCACTGGTAGAGATGTGGCCGCCGCAAGAGGTGATGGCTCGTTATTTTACTGCAGACTAGGTCGATCTCGGCAAGAGGGTCCAAGCACGCGTAAACCGCTTGACTGAACTTTCTAAAAAGCCCTTTATAATTCCCGTATACTGTGGCCTCTGGCGGCGAGCTACTTCGCGCGCGCGTTTTGCGTGGTCCTGGCCACGGACTTCCGAGATAGTCGATGGAGTGTGCCCTCTTTTGTTTGTGCTTGATAGAGACCCCATTGTTAATGAGATTGAGCCTTGAGATTATGGCCGTTTGATTGCGTCCTTTAGGGTCTGATACCCCGCTGCTTGCAGCGCAAATTAGCGTGTAGCCGACCCGATACCCCGTGGCTTGCCGCGGGGTTGTTCATTAGCATGCTTTTAATCGAATAAATTGATCTACTCAACACCCATGGTGATGTTCAGCGGCAATCCCTACTCCTATTTTATTAGACGCAATACCGTATAAACGCCACACAAGGATATCTATGCGTCTCACATCAGCACAGATCGACCAGTTCTACGACCAGGGGTTTATCATTCTTCGGCAGGTTTTTGGCCCGCAGGATATTGCCGCCATGTCCGATGCCTGTGCACGGCTCAAGGCACTGGCGCAAGATCTGGAAGGCAGTGTGCTGCACCAGGGCGCGAACTTCGCTGTCGACCAGGTGGAAGTCGACGGCACACGGGTCGCTCATATTCGGCGCATTTCGTGGTGTGGCGGCGCCGAGCCGGTGATGCTCGAGTACGGGGCGGACCCGCGCCTCCTGTCGATCGCTGCTGATCTGCTCGATAGTGACGAGATGAACCAGTTGATCAATCAGGTGCATTACAAGGAGCCCGGGGATACGGTGCAATTTCCGCTGCACCAGGACAGCCACCATCGCGGCTACGGCACCGCCCGATGGGAAGATGTGAATGGCCGCGGCAGCTTCGTGCAGACGGCGACGCTGATCGATCGCATGACACAGGACAATGGTCCATTGCTCTTCGTCCCGGGCTCGAATCAGCAGTGTCATCTCGGTCTGCCCACGAGCCAGGATGAGTGGCCGGAGGGCATCGATCTTTCGGGAGCAGTTACCGTAATCGGCGATCCTGGGGATGTGGCCGTCTTTGGCCCCTACACGCTGCACGGCAGCCGACTGAACACATCGACCGTGAGCCGTCGGATATTCATCAATGGCTACGCCTATCCCGGTGCCAACCGCCATGCATATGTCGGTGAGGGTGCAGGACGACTGCTGCGACGGTGAATGCAATCCGGCGGCATCGTCCCGGTGAATTTCTACCCTAAGGAAAACTATGCACCCGCACATCCTGGTTACACAAAACGAAACCCCCGGCTTGCGCTCTCTGGCCCACCTGCGCCAAAGCATCAGCCACGGCCATGCCCAGGCCCTGTGGCAACGCCTGCACCAGCGCGCCGAAGCCCACTTGCACACGCCCCCTCTACTACCTACTACTCCACTGCCCGACCGCGATCCAGATTTAACCCGCCACGCCAACCCCGACTACGTTATCGTGCAGGCCGCTGGCGAGCGCGTTATGGAATCGGCGCTGGCCGCACTGATCACCGAGGATCGTCGTTATGCAGAAGCGGCGCTGGAGCAAATGCAGGTGCTCTTCGACGAAAAGCAGTGGCCCGAATGGCGCGACCAGGCGCACCACATGGTCACCGCCGACCTGCGCACCGGCCAACTCAGCCAAGCCCTGGCCCTGGCCTACGACTGGCTGCACCCCTTATTGAGCACGGCCGAACGCTCTATTCTAGTCGCTGGCATCGACCGCTGCGGCATCCAGCGCTATTTGAAATCCGTGGCAGAAGACGCCTGGTGGTTGCATAAGAAGAACAACTGGCAGACTTGCGTGGTAGGCGGTCTGGGCGTGGCCGGCATGGCCTTAGGCAGCGACCACCCGCGCGCGCAGGAATTGGTCGATCTGTCGCTCGACCGCATGCGCGCCTACCTGTCTATTTACGGCCCCAAAGGCGAATTCAACGAGAACGTCTCCTACGCTGGGTCCACGCGCCTGCCGCTGATCTACTTTGCGGCCCACCGCTATTGGGTCTCGGGTGGCGAAAACCTGCTGGCGCAACCGCCCTTCCCGCAAACCGGCCGCTGGTACATGCACTTTACCGCGCCGCCGGGCCGCATGGCCGAATTCGGCGATTCTCACCTAGAGGCTGCGCCCATCGCCAGCCACTATGCGGCCCTGGCTGCAGCCACCGGCGACGGTCTCTTTCAGTGGTATTACCTGACCTACCCCAGCCGCGACGACGCCATAAGCCTGCCGCTGGAACTGCTGTGGTACGACGACCGTGTAGACCCCGTCTTCCCGGAGGAACACCTGCCCAGAGGCGCGGCCTTCCCAGCCCACAGCGGCTGCATCAGTAGCCGGGCCAACTGGGACGCCAAGGTCACCCCGTCGCTGGTTTTTTCTAAGGCCGGCCACGGCGCCGAAGGTCACGGCAACCACGACGCCGGCCAGGTCTGCATTGACGGCTACGGCCAACGCCTGATCGTAGACCTGGGCTCACCGCCGATGTACCCGGCCGACTTCTTCGGCGCCAACCGCTACCAGTACTACAACACCAGCGTGCTGGGACACAACCTATTGAGTTTTGACGGCGAGGAGATGTTAGGCTCGGTAGAAGACCGGGCGGAAATCACTGAAGCGCGTTTCAATGATTTTCGCGGTGGCTGTTGGGCTTTGGATTTGACCGGCTGCTACGCCGGCGTAAAAAAAGTAACGCGCCGCGTGATCCATCTGCTGCCCGATGTGATCGGGGTACTCGACGAGGCGGAGTTGCATGAAGAAAGAGAAATCGCCCTGCGTTGGCACACCGCCGACCGCAGCGCACCCGATGCTGAAGGCGCCTTTGTCGTAGACAACAACGGCGTGCAATTAGTTGCGCGCATCCTATGCCTGAGCGACGGCGACCCCGTTTACCAACGCGCCGAACACGCCTATGCAGCCCCTTTTAACCAGGGTCGCCTAGGCGACGAAATGAGCCAACGCAACGAAAGCTATGTGACAGTCAGCCTCCGCGCCCGGACCTGCCGCTGGTTAACCCTCTTTGCGGTCTACCCACCCGGCGCCACAACGGGCCGTTGGACGGAAGAAAACGGCGGCTGGGCCATCGACTTGGACAAGCGCCGCCTGCGGGGCGGTGTATTCGACGGACGCTTTGCGGTAATCGCCTCGCCGCTGCACGCTTGGGTGATGGACTTGTCTTAGGGCGCTCGGGAGGCAACGCTTAACAACAGATCGGGGTGCCCGCCGCCCGCCCATAGCACACTGTCGGCACCTGCGTACTCTTCGCCCCGGGCAAAATGGTCTTCACCAGAATCTCTATCGAAGAGGTACCTCCGGCCCCTTAGAGGCGAAAACAAGCCGGTTCGTGCATCGGGCCAGCCGAGCCTAAAAGAGCCGCCGCATAAAGACGTGCACGCGGCAGCAAAGAGGGCGATAAGACACCCATACGGCTTGACCCGGCCCCCTAAAAAACTCTTTATATTTCCAATACACACGGCTCGACGCGGATGGTCAAGTGCCACGCGCTCAATCACGGTCGTGGAATTGCACACAACGAAAGAATATTGCGATGGCAAGTCACCACAACGACAGATTGACCGACGACGAACGGCACCGTCTCGACAACGATGGCTTCGTGATTCTGCACGATGTGCTTAGTAGCAAGCAGGTTGGCGCGATCGTCGAACGCATCCAACAACTGGCCGAAACCGCCGAGCGCGACTATTCGCGCGAAGCCGTCATCGAGCCGGAGATGATCAAAGTTCTTGACCTGATCAACGGCGGTGAGGTTTTCGACGTCGGATACACGCACCCGCGCGTACTAGCGGCGGTTAACCACGTGCTCGGCGGTGACATGAAATTTCACTCGATGGGCTCGCGTTCTGCCACGCCAGGGTACGGCCATCAGGCGTTGCACCTGGACTTCGGTCGCGATCTGGGCAGGCCTCACCCCGCGGGGTGCAACACGCTGTGGACGCTGGTCGATTTCGGCTGTCACAACGGCGGTACCCGCCTCGTACCCGGATCGCACACATCGGGCCAGAACCCGCGCGAGGTACTCGATGACCCCAAGGCTGATGTTCCCGGCGAAATCCGCCTCGAAGCTCCAGCGGGCTCTGTCGTTGTTTTCGGCGGCCATACCTGGCACGGTGGCGCGCAAAACCTCAGCGACGACGTACGCTGGACGCTACTGACGGCCTTCTGCAAACGTGATCACCTACAGGACCCGCCCGTTGCGGAGATGATCGATGATAATGTACGTGCGCGCCTCAGCGAAGAATCGCACAGGTTGCTATACCTGTAGCGGCCTATCGCCCCTACCACAAGCCCGTTTGTGTATCGGGCCGGCGGCCTATCTGTCCCTACCACAAGCCCCTTCGTGCATCGGGCCGGCTGAGCCTAAAAGAGGCGCCCGCGCAAAGACAGGCATCCCAGCAGGCCAGAGGGTGAAAAGACCCGCAAACCGCTTGACTGAACTTTCTAAAAAGCCCTTTATAATTCCTATATACACAGCGAAATTGTTGCGGAAAAAAACCTGCGCCCGTATGCGAACATGTGGGCTATCACGCTGGAGGATTACTGGTTGTGGGACAAGCAATGACGGAGCGTGAAATTGAAGCCGTGCTCCGGGAGGTCACAGACGAGGAAGTGGCCTTCTACCAGGAATACGGGTGGGTCATGATGAAGCAGCTCGTGGCCCCGGAGTTTGCGGAGGAGCTCTTGCGCGTCGGTCAGGCGTGGCGCGAACGCCATGGCGACGAGGGCCCGGCCTGCCTAGCTCGGGAAGAAGACGCCGAGCCATACCGGTCGTTTATGTTCAGTCAGCGCATGGCACAGAATGCGATGCGCATGGTAGACAGGAAGCGGCTCAAGGGCGTTGACGTGCCACTGCGCTACCGCAATGACCTCCTGCTGCTGAAGAGTCCCGGAGCAGCCGGATCCACCTATCACCAGGATTCGTCAGAGCACGGCTCCGACCGAGTCGGCGAGCTCCAGTTTTGGCTGGCGCTCGCGCAAGTGACCGCACAGATGGGGGGCATGCGGTTCGTCAGCCGCTCACATCGCGAAGGGCCACTTGGCGCGGTATTCAACGATGACCGGGGCGACTTACTCGAGCAATTCCCCAATCTGACGTCTTTGTTGGAACTCTCGCCGCCTTTCCACTACCAGCCGGGCGACTGCACCGTGCATCACGGCTACATGGTCCATGGTGGTCCACCGAATAGCACCGACAAGTCGCGCTGGTCTTATCTCTTCTCCTACTGTCCCGCCGATACACGTTATTGGAACGGTGACGCGGGCAACAGGGGCAGCGAGCGAAAGCGCATGGGTGACCAAGAAAATCCCATCGTGCTGGAACCGGCCAAGACCTGATTATCGCTCGATCGTTAATCGGCTAAACAAGGTGCGGAATGCACATGAAGCGTATTGATTTCAGCGGCACTTGCGTTCGAGATATAAGTGAGGAGAGGACCCCGCTCATTCGTATATACGCCGAGCGCTTGCGCCGCAGGAACCTGGAGGACCGTCTTTGCTCAAGTCGTATGCCTTGAGCAAATATTGAAAAATCCGGGCAAGGACAACCAGCAACGCTTTACGACGAGGGGCTGAATGCCGAGTAATCTGCTCTACCTCTCTGCTCTGATCAGCACAACCGGACCATGGCCGGATATTACGGCCATCCCCAAGACAGACAAGTGGCCAAGGGAGACTGGGGGGGTTAGGTTCCACGTCTGATCGCGCGTGGGCCGCCGAGAAAAACA
Source organism: Gemmatimonadota bacterium (assembly GCA_018672475.1). GTDB lineage: Bacteria > Latescibacterota > UBA2968 > UBA8231 > UBA8231. The sequence continues at coordinate 100,535 of JABHFS010000038.1, forward strand.
CTCCGCTGGTTGTAGCGCGAGCTAATACGAGATTGATAGCCGGTCTATCTGGTAGCACGATCAAATAAAGGAGGACGATTTGTCTGAGCATGCCATGGGCAGTACCACACGACCCTATAACCAACTGGCCTTCGCCGAGGCCTGCGAGCGCATAGCTACCGCCGGTTATTCGGATGTCGCGGTCTTCGCGCACAATAGGGAGATGCCCGTCGATTCGAGCAGCTCGAGCGATCAGGTTGCTGCGGCCCGCAGAGCGGCAGCGGATGCCGGCCTGATCCCCTCTATGCTCCTGGGACGGACACACCTCGAACGGGGACTCGATGCCGCGACAGACGACTACAAGCAGTTGATCGACAACGCGGCGGCGCTCGGGTGCCAGTGGATTCTCGAGCTGGGAACGGGCAAGCAAGAGCAATACGAAGACTACCCGAAGTTGATGCGCGCCGTCGCCGATCACGCGCAATCCGTGGGGATCGGAATCTCGCTCAAGCCGCACGGCGGAATCAGCCTGACCGCGCAGGAGCTGGTCGACCTGCACGACCGCGTCGAGCACCCCGCATTCCGCATCTCATATGACCCGGGTAATATCATCTACTACACCAAAGGCGAGGTCCGTCCCGAGGAGGAAGTCGAGCAGATCGCGTCGCGCACCTCTACGCTGATCATCAAGGATTGCTCGCTCGACGGGGACCAGCCGGACGTGATGGTGACGGCGGGTGACGGGCTTGTCGATTTTCCCTTTGTGATCGACAAAATGCGCGAGGGCGGGTTTAGGGGACCGATGTATGTGGAATGCGTCGGTTCGACTGAGCCGGACGATGTCGTCGCGGATCTCAAACGCACACACGCCTATATCACGGGTCTGATCCGGTAGGTGTCCTGAGCGAAAAAGAACCTGACACTCACTTATTTGATAGGACCCCATGGGCAAGACGAGCATCTCAATCGAAAACGAATCTTTCGAGATCAACGGCGCGCTGATCTATTCGGAGATCAGTTCGAGCAAACCCGAAGCGCACGGCCTGTTGATGAACGCGCGTTTCATCCAGGGCATCTTCGATGACAAGGCCGATCCCGACCGTTTTGCCCGGTGGGGAAACGCCGACTGGAACCCGAGTGCGCATACCCAGGCTCTGGTTGACGCGCTGCCCGAATGGTACGGTTATGGGCTGCGCGCCTTCACCACCGGATTCCAGGGTGGCGGCCCTTGCTTCACGGCTCCGAATCACAGTATCGACAACAACCCCTTTGGCGAGGACGGGACCCAGCTTGACCCCGCTTACGCCGAACGTATGGACACGCTTATTAGAGGCGCCGACGAACTGGGCATGGCTGTTATCGTCAGCTATTTCTATGGCGCCCAAGCCAGGCGGCTCAAGGACGGGCGCGCGGTGCGTAACGCCGTGCTTGGAGCCTCCGACTTTTTGAAACAAGGCGGCTATACGAATGTGCTGATAGAAATCGCCAATGAAATGAACATCGGTGATTTCTCGCACCATCCGATCATTCAGGAGCCGGAAGGCATGGCTGCTCTTATTGACCTCGCGCGGGAGGGCTCCGGCGGCATGGCGGTCGGCTGCAGCGGCGGCGGCGGCTATCGCAACCGGGAAGTCGCCGAGGCCAGCGATTATATACTGATTCACGGCAATGGTCAGACGCGGCAGAAATACTATACCATGGTCCAGGAGGTTAAGAGTTGGGGCCAGAACAAACCGATCGTCTGCAACGAGGACTCGCAGGCGCTGGGCAATCTGGGCGTTGCCTACAAAACCGGGACGTCGTGGGGCTATTACAACAACATGACGAAGCAGGAGCCGCCGGCCGACTGGGCTGTGATGCAGGGTGAGGATACGTTCTTCGCGCACCGGATGGCGCAGGGGATCGGCATCGAAGTGCCCGCGCTTGCGCAGCAAGACCAGTACTATCTGCAGGGATTGGAGCCGAACTGGGCCTATGAGGGGCAGCGCTGGATCCGCCTGGCTAGCCTGTATCCCGAGACGATCAGTTATGTCGACTTCTACCGCGACGGGGAGCTGTATTACACGTCGTATGACGAGTCCTTCCCCGTACACTTCCAGAGCAACTGGCGCTACGGGGGGGTCGACATCGGCAACGATGATCAGAAATGGAAAGCGGTGGTTCACCTGGCAAACGGCGAGGTACTGGAACGCGCAGCCGGATAGTTCATCAATCGCTACAACCTCAATCCACATTATAGGCACAACATCTGCAAAGAGAGGCCACGATCCTGGGCGAAAGCTATTTGGACCAGGGCCTAACGGCGTTGGGCCGGTCGGCGAGCCGGCCGATGGCTTGCGCGATCGCTTTGTGCGGAGATTGGCTACCTCACCTGAGGCGGCGGTTGCCGATGTATGGACGAGGAATACGGCACGGTGGTCTCCGTTGTCGTCGTCGGCGCGACCCGCAGCATCGACACCAACTCCCTGCCCGACCACGCGACTGGCGCGTTCCCCAACGATGGCAACCCCAACACCATTAGCGCGCAGACGCTTAGTTATGAATTCCCCACCGAGCCGACTTTTACCGGTGACGCCACCTTCGCACGGGCGCCGGGGATCGCGGTTAATGGCGTGCCGTTTGAGCCGGGCACGGGCGAATCGGTATCCTGTGAGAGCGGCGAGAACTTCCGCATCGAAGCCCTGCAGGAGTTCTTTAACTTGGGCCTCGACTTCAACAACGCGCACGTACAGCCGACCGGCAAATACCACTACCACGGCGTGTCGCAGATGCTCGTCGACGCCTACGCGGCCGACGAAGACCTGGTGCACGTGGGTTTTGCCGCCGATGGCTTTCTGATGTATTACTCGAAATCCGGTGACTACCGACCCAGCTATGTGTTGTCGGCGACTGCGCGCAGCGGCAGTAACTGCACGCCCTCAGGCCCCGACAACACCAGCTTTGATCTGGCGGGCACCTCGCCCGATGGGACCTATACTTCGGATTGGCAATACAGCGAAGGGATTGGCGATCTCGACGAGTGTAATGGCACCACCATCGACGGGCAGTATGTCTATGTCGTCACCGGAGGCTATCCCTATATCTCACGCTGTCTCAACGGCGAGTTTACCGATCTCGGCCCTGATGGTGGTGGACCGCCCCCCGGTGGTGGACCGCCCCCCGGTGGTGGACCGCCCCCCGGCTAAAGCTAAGAGATGCAGGGAAGGGCTCGTCCTGTGGTGGGACGGGCCCTTGCTATGTTCATTGGGCATGCAGCCCTCCTAACTCTTCGGACCCGGTCGGGCCGACTGCTTGGAGATCTGCCGCTGGTTGAGCCCTTCGAAGCAATGGAGCAGCACGATCCTCGCCCTGGCGCACGCGTCTTGGGCCCAGCCGGCCGATCCGGGTTTCGCCCAGGATCCCGACCGGGGCAATGCCCAACGCCTGTCTGGCCGTTGGATCAACCATTTCCTCTTTGCCCGGGGCGACGAGACGCCGCGGCGGTTCTGGCAGGTCGTGGATTTCTCGCGCGACGGGCAGATCAACCACTTAATCCAATTGGTAGATGTCGATTGTCTCGTGTAGCTCCTGCCCCATTTCGGCCAGTGCTACCGCCTGTTGGCTCAACTGCCCCATAGCCTCGGTCACCTGGTGGTTTGACGCGCTGGCGGCGGCGATATCGTCGGCGATGGCGCTGGCAGATTTGGTCGCCCGTTGCACATTCTCGGCCATATCGCCGACTTCGCTCGCCGTTTGTGCGATCGAGTCGGCCATCGTCTGCGTCGTATGTTCCTGGTCGCTGACCGCGCTAGAGATCAACGTGACATGGCTGTCGACGTCGGAGATCACCTTCTGGATCTGATTGATTTGCCCCACGGTATTGGCCGTTGATCGCTGAATAGCCTCGACTCGGCCGCGAATCTCATCGGTGGCTTCGCTGGTCTGCCGGGCCAGATCCTTACCCTCGCCGGCGACTACGGCGAACCCTTTGCCCGCCTCGCCCGCGCTCGCCGCCTCGATCGTCGCGTTCAGGGCCAGCATCTTGGTCTGTTCGGCGATTTCGACGATGACCTCGACGACTTTGCCGATCTCGTTGGCGGACTGGCCCAATTCGTCGATCATCTTCGCGGATTGTGCCACCGTCTGCACCGCCCAATTCGTCGTCGAAATGGTCTCTGCCGTGGTGTTGGCGATATCACCGATGGTAGAGAGCATCGACTGGGTGTTGTCGGACAGGCCTCCCAAGGTGCTGTCGGCCCGCTGTGCCAACTCCTTCACCCGGTCCATATCGCTGCTCATCTGATAGGCAGAATTTGCGACCGTGTCGACGCGCTCGGTGACGCTGTGCAGATTGGCGGCGGTTTCCTCCGACACGGCGGACGTACTATGCGAGGCGTCATATAGGGCAGAGGAATGCTGTGATAGGCGGACAAAGACCGATTGCAGGCTCTCTGCCAATTGCGCGAAACTCCGCGACAACACGTCGGCCTCGGAGCGAATATTCACTTTCACCCGCAGATTGCCTTGGCTCAACTGGTCGGCGGCAACGGAGATGCCGCGGATATAATCGACCAACTGACCGAAAGCTCCGGCGAGTTGGCCGATCTCGTCGTTGCGGTGGATGGACAGTCGTTGGTCGAGGTCACCCTTGGCGATGGCTTGGGCCGTGTGGGTGATCTGCAGTATGGGCCGGGTGATGCTATTGACCAGCAGCAATAGCAGCACCCCTACGCTGACGAGTGCAACTGTCGTAAGTAACGCGACCCGCCAACTGCGCAGCTCGGCTGCTTCGCGCTCAGCTATGCTCAATCCCACGATGGCTGTGCCGAAGACCTCGCCGTCGACGATGATCTCGTCTTTGAGCAGCATATGACCGTCGACTTCCCGCAGTGTGCGCAGGGGCAGCGCCGCCAGTCTGGCGGCGGGTACGGTGGCCGAACCGTGTCTGAGTAACTCATTTTGGGAATCGTCCCAGACGACTAACAGGGCCAGATCGCGGTCTTGTTTGAGCATCTCCGCCGTCTGGCGGGCCCCACCCAGGTTGCCAGAACTAAAGGAGATCTCGAGTCCGAGTACCAGCGTATTGAGCGTGGCATCCAGCTTTTCGCGGAATTGTGCACCGATGCGTTCGAGCTCGATGGCCGGATAGTAGGTAGCGTTAAAAACAGCGGTTGCCACCGTAAATACGGCGATCGGCACGAGCAGTTTGACTTTAATCGATTTTAAGCCGGATATAGCCAAGGCGATTAGCGCCGTAATTTCAATTTTGACATAATGTACTGCTCCTCAATGGGCAGCCTTAGATCGATCGCTGGGAAGAGTAAAGAGTATAGATTATTCTCTTGTATGTGTTTACTATCGGCAGAAATATGCCCGAGTTTAGTTGTATATTTTACAACCAATTACGACATTTTTACCACGGCCAAATTAATCTTTCGCAGCACGGTGCGGGCAGCAATGGCCACGGTTTTAAGCATATCAAGTAATCCCTCCCATTCATACAATGTGGACACTTTTCTTAAGTCGTTGATAAGTAAAGGTCTGCATAAATCAATATTAAAGATTATAACTCATTGTTTAGCAGTAATTTATGTATTTGTATGATCATGCAAATATACTCACTATAAAAAAAGGTCCACGGTCTTTATTTATAGTGTAAGCGAGAAATTGCATTAGCAATTAACTTTCTGAAAAGCACCTGAGAAATTTTCTAAACGGGGTTGTCTTTATGAAGGACTCAGATAATGTCAAATCAAATGAGTGAAATTTTGTAACCGCTGCATCGAATACTTATGTACTAATAGTGCATTTGCAAAAGATAGCTCATTGCAATTTTAAGGAGCGCAGCTCATGCTTTCTGAAAAATCTGTATTTGCAGGATTCTTCCTGCTCTCTCTCTGTATATCTCAGTTTTCGTCTCCGGCGCATGCGGCGACCAAGGCCATTCGCGGTTTCGCCGATTTCAATTTCTCCCTCACGGATGCCGACGACGGTAGGTCTCAGTTTCGTTTAGGGCAATACGATACCTATATCACAGGTAGTCTGACGGATAAGATTACTTATCTCAGCGAAGTGGTCTTCGAATACGACGAAGGTTGGATATTGGATCTAGAACGCCTGTGGGTGCGCTACAAATTCAATGACGCCCTCAGTGTCTCGACCGGAAAATTCCACACCGCCCTCGGTTTTTGGAATCGCAACTACCACCACGGGGCGCTGTTGCATACCTCGGTCGATAGGCCGATCTACCTATTCTTCGAGGATGAAGGCGGGATCTTGCCCATTCATACGACCGGTCTGTTGATTTCGGGTATAGATATTGGTTCGTCGCGCATCTACTATGACGTGATGGTAGGCAATGGTTTGGGCAGCAGTCCGACGGAAGACAACGACTCGGCCAAATCCATATCGGTATACGTGCATTCGAAAGTCATCGAAGACGTGGATTTTGGCGTTTCTTTTTATTCGGACAGCGTGTCTGAGGGCGCCGTGATTGACGCCCATGCGCATGGGGGGGACGAGGCTCTTCCCTTGGGAGAAGATGTCGACCAGTTGATAATGAGCGCTAATGTCTCGGTAAATAAAGGCAATGTGGAATTACTGACCGAATTTGCGCAAGTCACCAATAAAGGTCAGCGGACGGGAACTAAGGGAACGACCACCGGTTTATACGCATTAGGGGCCTATTCCTTTGATGATTTGACCCCCTTTTTCAAGTTCGATTTGCTGGACCCCGATGACGCAGATCCCATTTTCTCGCCGGGGAAGACGACGGCTTTTTCAGTCGGCGTCAAATACGACCTATCCTATTTAGCTGCTGTGAAGGTGCAGTACACTAATCTTGATGTGGAAGGGGCGGACAAGGAGAATTTGCTTCGCACCCAATTGGCCATTGGCTTCTAGGAGAACATCAGATGCGATCGAAAAGAGAGAGAAATAGAATGCGTACGAAGATGTTTGTGCTCCTGGGACTTCTCTTCGTCTTAAGTGTAAGCACCTACGTATCTGCACAGACCGTGGTTGTTATCGTCAATGCAGGTAATCGAATCACCGACCTATCGAATGCCGATCTGAAAACAATGTTCAAGGCCGAGAAAGCCGACTGGAGTGACGGCAAGAAGGTTTTTTTAACCGGATTGGAAGGCCCTGTCGCTGAGAAATTTGCTAAAATGGCCTTAGGCCTGTCCGCTAAAAAGATGAACAAAATGTGGCTAACTAAGGTGTTCCAAGGTGTGATCGAATCGCCCCAGGTCCTCGCGAATGGCGCTGCGGTAAAACAGCATGTGGCAAATATGCCGGGTGGGATCGGTTTTATCGACGCGACAGAAGTCGATGTTTCAGTAAAGATCCTAACGATCGATGGCAAAAAATATGATGGAGCGGGTTATTTGCTGAAGTAGGTGAATGGGCGCATGCGATGATTGCCAGAGCGCAGATGATGCCAAGATCAAATGATGATCTTTCTAGTAGAGTTGTTATCGGGGGCGTCCTGCGGGACGCCCCTTCGTTGTTTTTCGTTTGCTGCTCGGTGCAAGCTGGTCAGATTTTCAGCTGGCGAAATTCAAATGCACCGAGCGCATAACTGGCGACTCCTTCCTCGATTTTAAACACCGCCATTTCCCCCGCGCCGCGCGCACCCCGCACGCGAAATTCCAACTCGTTTTCGGTCGGCACCAACTCGGCCGGCGCGTGCAGCGAAGAGTCTCTGCCTTGCGGCACCGCCAAACGCAACGCCCCGGCGCGCCATTCGATATTGACCCAGATGCCGGGCGCGGCAACGTAGGTGCCGAGCAGGGGGCGGTAGGTTTCCGGCACGGGTGAAAAGTCGGTCGTTGTCCGCTTGCTACCACGTGCCTCGTCTGCTGCGAGGATCAGTTCCAATATTTCCTGCGCCAGATCCAACCCTCCGTGCGGTGGCCACATATTAATGAGGAGAATCGCCCCGGTACGCGTCGGTTTATTAAAAAACACTTGGGTGCCGAAGCCATGGATGCCGCCGCCGTGGTTGTGGTGGACGCGCTCACCGACGCGTGTCGCGCGCCAGCCCAGGCACTGACCGGCAGACCAGTCGTTCTCGATATATTGCGGACGGTGCATTTCGCTCAGCGAAGCGCCGGCCAATACTTGCGCTCCTGCGCGCGGAGCATCCTCAGTGCGAAACTGGAATGAAACCCAACGGGCCAGGTCGGCGACGCTGGCATGCAACTGGCCGGCGGCGGCGATTCCCCGCAAATGCGCGTAGGCCGCGGGTTCGGGGCGATCTTGGTAGGGGGTGGGGTCGTAACCGGTCATTAGCTGTGACCGATGTTTGTCGTCGAGGTCGAAGGTCGCCGATGCGATTGCCAGCGGGTCGAAGAGATACTCCTGGATATACGTCTCGTATGGCTGTCTCGAAACGCGTTGGATTACCTCGCCCAATAGCCCATAGGCCAAATTGGAATATTTCCAGGCGCTATCCTGGGGGATCACCACTTCGGTCTGGGGCAGGGCCGCCAGGATTTCCTCGCGGGTGGGAAAACGCAGCGCACCCCAGCCATCGACCGGCGACTCGGTCGCAAGCCCCGCGCGGTGGGTTAGCATCCGCCGCAGGGTCACCGCTTCGAGCGTACCGGCCCGGACCTGTACGGCTGCGAATTCCGGGATGTGTTGGACCAGCGGATCGTCCAGGCCCAGCTTGCCCTCGTCGCGCAATTGCACGATCGCGGTAGCGGTGAAGGTCTTGCTCACCGAGGCGACACGGGCCAGCGAATCGACCGTCGGTGTGGCGTCTCGATCCAGGTTGGCGCGGCCAAAGCCCCCGAACCACGCTAACTCGTCGCCGCGGACGATGCCCAGGGCCAGCCCCGGAAGCCGGTAGTGCGAAAGCTTATCACGGGCCATCGCTTCGATTTGCGGAATGGTGTCTTTGAGCGTTTCGTCCATGGTCTTTCCCTTTTATATATCGCGGTAGCTTATACGCTCGATACCGCGGCGGTAAAGGATTTCGCCAATGCGCGGGCTGACCGGCGTGTGGCATTCGGCGATGCGGTGATTGCTGACCTAGTGTGAATAGGTAGCGGCTGTTAGCCCGGTTCTACGACCTGTACCCACCAGGGCACATGACCGGTTTCGTAGGTGTGCAGTGGGTCAAGTGCGCCGCTCTGATCATCTACGCGATATGCTCTTAGCCGGTCGTTTGACTCGCCCGCCGCGTAGAGGAAACGGCCCTGCGGGTCGAAGTGAAAGGAGCGGGGGTTTTCTTCGGTGGGAAATTGGCCGATGGATTCGAGCGCGCCGCTTTGCGGATCGATGCGGAAGCCGGCGAGCGAATCGTGACCGCGGTTGGTCGCGTAGAGGAAGCGCCCTGAAGGGTGCAGTTCCATGCGGGCGCAGGCGCCGCCTTGGTAATCGTCGGGCACGGTCGAAAGCGTCTGGAAAGGCGTTAATGTACCGCTGGCGGGGTCGAAGCGATAGGCGGTGACGCTATTGTCCTGCTCGTTATCGCTGTAGGCGCAGCCATTTTCGGGGTGTATATGCAAGTGGCGGGGGCCGACCTCGCGGTCGAACTCGACGCGCGGTGGCGTGTTGGACTGCAGTATGCCGTCGGCGAAGGTCAGTTGCCAGACGCTATTGCCCGGACAGGTATGCGGCACAAAGGCGTAGCGGTTGCTCTGGTCGATGGCGAAGCCGTGCGCGTGCGGGGCGGTATGCAACGAAGAGAGCAACGGCTCGCGCGCGGCGCCGTCGTTGCCGATGGCGTAGACCGTGACCTTGCCCGAGGCGTAATAGGGGGTGATCAGGTAGCGGCCCGTGTGGTCGGTGGCCATATAGGCCGGGTCTTCTAGCCCGGTGTTGATGGTATGCAGGTGTTCGAGCTGGCCGCTTTGTGGGTCGATGCGGAAGCTACAGAGTTGGCCAGTCGAGCGGATCGCCGCGTAGAGGAATCGCCGACTCGGGTCCACGCCTTGCACGCTGGGTTCGCCGGGGACCGGCACCTTGCCTTGCAGCGCGAGCTCGCCGCTTTGCGGATCGACGCGATACCAGGCGATTTTTTCTTCTTTGAGCAACGAGAGATAGAGAAAGAGCGCCATTAGTGTTCCTCAGAGGAAGATAAAGGACATAAAAAATAAACGCGGCAAAAACGTCGCAGTAGAGATTCGGCGCGAGATTCATTATGTTATAGGCTTGGACATCGAACCCTTTGCCCTAAGGATGTGTCCTAATGCCTTTGCGCGTCAACAGCAATCTGGCGTCGAATAGCGTACTGCGCCAGCTCAATGTTACGACCCGCGCCGTTGACAGTGGCCTTGAACGCCTGGCCTCTGGCCTGCGCATCAACCGTGCCGCCGATGATCCGGCAGGTCTCTCTGTGCGCGAAAGTCTGCGTGCGGAACTCTCCGGTTTGCAGGTCAATACCCGCAATGCCGAGTTGGCCAACAATCTACTGCAGACCGCTGAGGGTTCGCTCAACGAGGTCAACTCCACGTTGATCCGGCTACGCGAGCTGGCGGTGCAATCCTCTTCCAGTACGCTCTCCGATTCTAATCGCTCCTCGCTGCAGGCCGAGTTCGGCCATTTGGTCTCCGAGGTCGATCGCATCGCGCAATCGACGACCTTTAACGACCAGGTCCTGCTGACGGGTTTCGGTAATGTCGTCGACCCCGCGTCGACCGTCGTCGCCCAGAGCAATATCACCGGCATTACCAATGTCGCGATCTCGGGTGCGCCGTCCGGTACCTTCAACTTCGTCGACTCGGTTAGCGACAGCGAAATCACGCTTGGCAATGGCCAGATCACCCAGACCATCGCTGTGGGTACCATCCTCGACGGCAGCACGGTGGCCACGGGAACGCAGGTGGTGGCCAATTTCGACCGCATCGGCATTCAGGTCACGCTGGCCGGCGCTAATGTCGCGGAGGCGACGGGTTCGTTCAGCGACGGGGATCTGACCGGCACGCAGCTGGTGATTAATTCTGGAACGGGAGGCTCGTTTCAGATTGGGCCATCGGACGCGGCCTTTAATCGGTTAGAAGTCTCGATCCCCGACTTGAGGGCTACGGGCACCGAGCTCAACCTCTCGACGGTCTCGGTCGATAGCTTGACCACCGCGCGGTCGGCGATTACTTCGGTCGACAGCGCGATCACCAAGGTGTCGCAGGAGCGCGGCAATCTCGGTGCGGTGCAGAACAGGCTCAGCTTCAATCTCTCGTCGACAGAAAACCGCATAGAGCAGATCGCCGCCGCCGAATCGGTGATCAGCGATGCCGATATCGCCCGCGAAATCACCAGCCTCACTCGTTCGCAGGTGTTGCAACAGGGCGCTACCGCGTTGCTGGTCCAGTCGCAGAACTTGCAGGCGGCGAGTGTGCTGCGATTGTTGGGGTTTCAGCAGAGCTGAGCGGCTCGAAAGCTTAATCGTCTAACGCAAAAAGTACATAACCCACCGCGTTTCTTTCTAGCCATATCCGACAAAATTCCCTTAGATCGTACGCTCGTACAACCTCGGCGTCCGTTGCGGCCGCGGGGTCATTGACCAGTATTTTATCTCCTGCGTACCCCCGTACGACCAAAAGATGCCCCTTCGTCCGCGGTATTGCCGCATCGCTCAATTCGCCTTCTTTGTAGCGGACGGAAGCGACGATCGGGAAACCTTCGTCGAGCAAGGCGCGGGCCGTATCCCAAGAAGGGAAATGCAGCAGGTAGCCGAGCAGGCCACGCTGTGCGGCCGCGCGAATATTCGCAGGCCAGACCCCGTGCAACCCGCTCGGTTGGTGGCACACCTCGGCGATTAGGTCGTAGATATCGGCGCTGCGGTCGTAGTGATCGAGCAACATTGCGACACTGGTCGGCGAACAGACGTGGGAAGCCAGTTCAGGGCGGAGGACCATCTGGCTACGCGGTGGCACGTCGATGGCGATGCCTTGGCCACCCGACAGAGTTTCGCACACCGCATCCTGGTCGCGAATAGAGACGGCGAGCAAGGCGGGGGCCTGCGGGTTGATGCCCTGGACGTTGAGGTGCAGGTTCGCCATTTGTAACGGCTCGCGGATCTGCAGTATGTCGATGGCCGCTTCAACGGGCCCTTCTTTATTATTTGACTCGGCTTGCATAAACGCGCCGATTGGGGCGAGTGCCGTGCGGCCTTGGTGGCCGGCTTGCGTGGTGTATTGCAAGGTGAACTGATAAGCCCACGCCCCGCTGTCGACGAGTGAAAAACACGGCAGGATTTCCAGCGCGTCGTGCAATATATTTTGCGGCAAGGCTACTGCGAATGTTGCGCCGTCCCAGACCAAGGGCGCGACCTGCCCCGGCCAAAGAGAGGGGGGGACGGCGCGTTTTAGCAGGCCCTCGTCGGCGTTTTGTGCAAATAATAGCAGTGAACTTGGCATTTAGTAAATTCCTGTTATAAATAGACTTAAATAACCAGATATAACCTTAGGTGTCGTTCGGTAAGCGATAGATTGAGCTGGCGTATGGCAGAAAAAGAAATGCAACGCAACGAGTTTTTTCTGCATCTACTGTATATATGGCTGCTATAAAACAACCAAGCTCGTCTAATTCCGCGTCCTTCGCACTGCATGCAGTGTACAAGTATAAGACCGCGTTAGCCGTCTTGTTGGCCACGGCGTTTTTGGCCGCCGGCTGTAGTGACGATAAGCCGCTTGCCCCGGTGAGCACATCGCCGGCCTCTTCGAACGCAGAGACACCGGATGCGCCTGCTGCTACAGAAGATACCAGCGAACCAACCGCAATAGACCCCGCTCCAACCGCTCCTGCCGAACAACAACCTGCAGACACTCCGCCGGTGACAGGTGAGGCGGAAGCTCCATCGAACGAAGTCGATCATGCCGACGTGCCAGCGACGGAAATCGCAGCAGAGATCGACTTGCCCTCGCCTGCCGGGATCGGCGGCCCGGAAGAAGGCACCTTCCTCGACCTCAATCGCTTCCCCTACGATTCGATTGTTTCGGGCGGCCCGCCCAAAGACGGCATCCCCGCGCTGACCAATCCCGTTTTTATCGGGCCGTCGTTCGTGGAATATCTGCGTTCCGACGACTTGATCTTGGGTGTGGTGATCAACGGCGAGGCGCGGGCCTATCCGCACAACATCGGTTGGTGGCACGAGATCGTCAACGATAAGATCGGCAACCAGGCCATATCGGTGACCTTTTGCCCGTTGACCGGAACGGGCTTGGTCTTCAATGCCACGGACGAAGGCGGCCGACAGTTTCAGCTAGGGGTTTCGGGGTTGCTGTTCAACACGAATTTGATCATGTACGATCGCCGCGACGGCACGACGCTCTATCCGCAAATGGCGTTCAAGGCGGTGAGTGGGGAGCGCGAGGGCGAAACGCTGGAGCTGTTACCGGTGGTGGAGACGACCTGGGCGACTTGGAAGAAGCTCTATCCGCGGACCCGGGTGATCGAGAAGGGGCTCTATGGCATAGACGCCTATACCAACTACCCCTACGGCGACTATCGCATTGACCATCAGTATTTCCTTTTTGATTTGGTCATCCCTCTGCGAATCAATGGAAACCCTTATGTCTCCGATTTCTTGGCGAAAGAACGGGTTTTGGGTGTGCGCTTGGACGGAGCGCCGAAGGCCTATCCCTTTAGTGCTATGGGCGAACGGGCGGTGATTAACGATCAGGTCGGCGGTGTCGATCTCGCCGTGGTATGGGACCGGGCGAGCAACTTGGCCATTCCCTATGCTCGGGAAGTGGATGGGCGCAGCCTCCACTTTGAACTGGTCGAATCCGAAGAGTTTCCGTTTATCGGCCTGCGGGATCAGGAGACCGCAACGCTGTGGGATGTGCGGGGGCTGGCGGTCGAGGGTGAGTTGGCGGGGCAGCAGCTCAGACAGATACAGGCGCATAATAGCATGTGGTTCGCCTGGGTGACCTTCTGGCAGAATACCGACGTGTGGATAGGGCCGACGCAATAACGGGAAAATTTCACAAAACTATATCTATTAGATCTTTAATTTGTTGTTGCAGGAAATCGCGCAATGATAGTAAGCAGTTTGTTTTTTTACCCTTTTCTTAGGAGCAAGACATGAAGGCAACGCGCCTGGTTCTTTCCGCTTTTCTGGCCCTCGGTATGGCTAGCGGTGCCGTTTGGGGCGCCAAGTTCGAGACCAACCCGGGCGACCCGGGCAATAGTATCACTTTTGATGTTTCTGCCCCGCTGGAGACGATTGTCGGCACTAGCGCTGCGGTCAAGGGTCACTTTAGGTTTGATCCCGGCAACGTCAAGGCTTCGAGCGGTGGCATGTTTGTCGTCGATGTAGCCAAGTTCAAGACCGGGATCGACCTGCGCGATGAGCATTTCCGTGACAACTTCTTGCAGGCCAAGAAATACCCCAACGCGACCTTCACCTTGGGCAAGATCACTAAGGCGTCGAAGAAGTCGATTAAGTCGGGCGAATCGGTCGAGCTAGAAATTGAAGGCACGATGAATATGCACGGCGTAAAGCACAAGGAAAAGGCCACGGCGACGGTGACCTATCTCGACAAGGAAGCAGTCGGTGGCGTGTTGCCGGGCAATGTGATCGTGGTCAAAGCCAGTTTTCAGATCGCCTTGGCCGACTATGGCATCAAGCGCCCTGCAATGTTGGTGCTAAAAGTTGGCGAAGTTGTCGATATCGATTTGACCAGCCGGTTGACCGATGCGCCGAAGATGGCTAACGGTGATGGCTGTGGTGCTGGCGGTTGCGGTGGCTGTGGTGCTGGCGGTTGCGGTAGCTGTGGTGCTGGTGGTTGCGGTGGCTGTGGTGCTGGTGGTTGCGGTAGCTGTGGTGCTGGCGGTAGCGGCGGCTGTGGTGCTGGTGGTTGCGGCGAGTAATACGCGCACCAGTTTTAATTTCGATCAAGTCCCCTGTGAAGTTCGGCTCCACAGGGGACTTTTATTTTTGATTATTATTCTGCAAGCCCTGCGAGCCGCGCGCGGATCTCCGCCAATTGCGGCAGATCCGTGTCCGCATTTTGCCAAGCGGTGAGCGCCTGCTCGTAGGTCTGTTTAGCTTGCTGTTTTTCACCGCCTAACTCATATGCGTGCCCGAGGCCCATCAGTCCGAGTCCACTATTGGGCCGCGTCTTGAGTGCTTGCAGGTACGCGTCGCGCGCCTCTTGCCATTTTCCGGCGCTCAGGTGGATTTGTCCCAGGCTTTCGTAGAGCGGTCGCGCGAATTCGGGCGGCTCTTCGTAGGGCAACTTTTTGGCGGCTTCTTTGGCATTGTCCCATTCGATGAGCGCGAGGTCGTGCTCGCCGCGGCCGCTGTGGATATGCGCTTGCAGCTCGTCGGCCAATACTTCGAGATAGCGGCCCCGTCGCCTGGCGTAGTAACGGTCGTTGCCGCCGGAAAAGCC
Source organism: Gemmatimonadota bacterium (assembly GCA_018672475.1). Classification (GTDB taxonomy): domain Bacteria; phylum Latescibacterota; class UBA2968; order UBA8231; family UBA8231. The sequence goes on from JABHFS010000038.1 coordinate 115,843, forward strand.
GAAGGCAAAAGACCAATTGATACCGCTGAGCGTTTCGCGGTGTGTTTCGGCGGTTGCGATGTCATCGTGTTGCAAAGCGTGCATGCCTTCGGCATAGGCGATTAGCCCTCGGATATAGGTGCCGGCGAAATTGCTCCGCAGCGTGTCGTTGGCGGCGAGTTGGCCGAGCGCTTCGGCGGCGCGCTCCCAGACGCCGAAGCGGATATGCAGCCTGGCGCGGGCCATGCGGCCTTGGTAGAAGATGATATTGCGGCGCTCCGACAAGGCGACTTCTTCCAATTTTCCTGCCCAATCTAATGCGTCCTGATAGCGCCCTTCTTCGGCGGAGTTGGCGACGAGATAGCTGAGGTTGTGCACGTAGTTCCAGTTGTTGTCCGCCGAGGTCCCCGATTCGGCCATGTAGGTGGAATCGACGGCGTAGGCGGCGACGAAGGAGGTGCGGGCGCGGTCGTAGTCGCCGACGAGATAGTGGATGTGGCCGGGCATGTGCACGATATGCGCGTTGCCTGGGGCCAGCGCGGCGATGGCTTCGGCGCTCTGTAGTGCGGCGGCTGGGTTGGAGCCGGGTTCGACGAGGTGGATATAATAGTGGTGCGCGCCGAGGTGGTCGGGGTGCGAGGCGAGCAATGGGCGCAGGATATCCTGTGGATCCGGCTCGTTTTTGCGCGGTCGGTCGGGGTGGTAGCCGCGCATGAGGAAACGCGCGAGAAAGACTTTGGCTTCGATGTCGTCGGGATAATTTTCGATCAGTTGTTGCATCTCGGTGATATAAGCTTGGCGCCCAAGCGAGTCGAGCTGGACCGTCGCGCGGATATAGTGTTGTTCGCGGTCGGAGACTTCTGGGGCCAACTTTTTGAATTTGCCGAATGCGCGGCGTTTGGCCGATTGCGGGCCGCGCGGGGTCTGGTAGATACCCCACCAGGCCATGGCGCATTTGGGGTCGAGTTTGCTGGCTTGGCGGAAGGAGCGCAGGGCTTCGTAATACCAGAAGCCGTGCAGCAGCGCTACGCCTTGGTCTACGTAGCGTTGGGCTTCGGGGGAGGCGGTGGTAACGGGGAAGGGGATCGTGCCGACGCCTGTGAGGATGGGGGCAGTTTTTTTGTTAATTTTGGGGGTGGATAAGGCTGTGGTTGTGGTCGTGGTGGAGGGTTGTTGGGGGGTGGCGCAGCCTAGGAGGCAGAGAAACAGCAGGAATCGCTTCGCATTCAATGGTTGCATTTGCAAATACAGCAGTACCGTAAAAAGAAAAGGTCCATTGCGTCGACGGGCATGCCTCAGCCCCATAGATCTGTTTGCGGCGGGTGTAACAGGCTGCCGTCATAGTGCAGGCCGTGTTCGCGGTCTTGTTTGAGCAATAGGGGGCCATCCAGGTCGACGTAGCGGGCTTGCGGGGCGAGTAGGGCGGCGGGGGCCATGGCGAGTGAGGTGGCGACCATGCAGCCAACCATTAGTTCTAAGCCCAGTTCTTTTGCTTTTGTCACCAACAATAGCGCTTCGGTGAGGCCGCCGGTTTTGTCGAGCTTCAAGTTGACGCATTCGTAGCGGGTGGCCAAGGCTTCAAGGTCGCTGGTGGTGTGGCAGGATTCGTCCGCGCATAGGGGCACGGGGTGTTCGAGTTCGGCGAGCAAGGCATCTTGACCGGCGGGCAGGGGCTGCTCGATAAGGGCTACGCCGCGTTGCGCGAGTTCGGCGGAAAGCGGCTCGACTTGGGGCGCGGACCAGCCTTCGTTGGCGTCGACGATAAGTGTTGCGTCGGGGGCGTTGGCGCGGATGGCTTCGATGCGGTCGAGGTCGGAGCCGTCGCCGCCGAGTTTGATCTTGAGCAGGGGGCGATCGGCGTTTACGGCGGCGGCTTGGCCCATGGCTTCTGGGGCGGCGAGCGAGAGGGTGTAGGCAGTGGTTACCGAGTGCGGTGTGCAAAGTCCAGCGAGTTGGTGTACGGGCTGGCCGCTGAGTTTGGCTTCGAGATCCCAGAGGGCGCAGTCTAGGGCATTGCGCGCGGCGCCGGGCGATAACGCGTCTTGCAGGCTCGCGCGATTCAGGGTGCCGGCCTCGATGCGCGGGCGCAGCGCTTCTATGGCGGCGGTAGCACCGACGATTGTTTCGTCGTAGCGCGGATAGGGCACCGATTCGCCGCGGCCGGTGTGACCGTCGCGGCTCAGTTCGACGACGAAGACTTCGGCGGTGGTCTTGGACCCGCGCGAGATGGTGAAGGTTTGTGCGAGCGGGAAACTTTCGCCGTAGAGCGCGAGCCTGGTCACAGTGCGTCGACGAGGCGGGCGGCGCCCTGGCGTACGGGATCTACGGTTGGTAAGCGGGTTTCGTTCTCGATCTCCTGTAAGAGCGCTTGAGCCTCGTTTTCTTGCAGGTGCGAGGTGTTGACCGCGACGCCAATGGTGCGGCAGGCGGGGTTGGTGAGTCGGCCGCATTCTTCGTTGAGGCGGATGCAGTCGGAGAGTTGGGGCAGAGCGTATTCGGGCAGGCCGCGCATATGCGCGCGGTTGGGGTCGTGGCACAGGACCAGGGCGTCGGGCTGCGCGCCGTGCATCAGGCCGAGCGAGACGCCGGCGTAGGAAGCGTGGAAGAGCGAGCCCTGCCCTTCGACTAGGTCCCAATGCTCTGGGTCGTTGGCCGGGGCGAGGGTTTCGGTGGCACCGGCGACGAAGTCCGCAACCACGGCGTCGACCGAGACGCCCTCACCGGCGATAAAGATGCCGGTCTGTCCGGTGGCGCGGAAGGTGCAGGGCATTTGCCGCGATTGCATCTCGCGCTCTATCGCCAGGGCGGTAAACATTTTGCCGACTGAGCAATCAGTGCCGACGGTGAGCAGGCGTTTGCCCGGTCGTTTGATGCCGCTGGCGATGGGAAAGGCGCGGTCGGGGAAGCGCGCGTCGATGAGTTGCACACCCGCCTCGGCGGCGGCGGCGGCCAGCCCGGGGATGTCACCGAGGGGTTTGTGCAGCCCGCTGGCGATATCGTAACCGAGGTCGACGGCTTGTAGCAGAGTGTCGCGCCAGAGGTCGGAGACGGTGCCGCCGCGGTTGGCGACACCGACGATAAGGGTGCGGGCGCCAGCGGTGTACGCTTCGGTGAGGCTCTGCTCGGGCAGGCCGAGATCGGCGTTGCAGTCGGGCAGGCGCAGTTGGCCGGTGCACCAGTCGGGGCGCCAGTGGGCGACGCCGGCGGCGGTTTTGGCGGCGAGCTGGTCTGGGGCGTCGCCTAAGAACAATAAGTAGGGTCGTTGTAGTTGTATCATGGGGGGTAAGATAGGAAATTGCGGCAGTCGATCATACGTTTTTTCTGCGCTCGGTGTAAATCCATGCGACCCCGACGCAGAACAAGACCAGGTCAAGCAGCAACAGGCCGCGCCGCAGGGGCGATAGACTTGCGGTTATTTCGATTCGATGGTCTCCCGCGTCTAGTGGCAGGGCGATAAAGTGACCTGCGGTTTCTAGTGGGGTGACTTCGCGGCTGTTAACGGTCAACCGCAAATGCGGATAGTAGGCATAGGCCAGGCGGACATAACAGGGTTCGGTTGTTTGCAGGTGGAGCAGGACGCGCTGGTTGTAGACGCGGTGTTCGAGTAGGTCTACTTGCGGGCGGTGCTGAGTGCGCGTGTGCGGCTCGTGATCGCGAACGTAGATCCTCTCGCAGATATTGCTCTTGAGGTCGATGGCCATTGATTGGATCAGCCAGTAGATCGGCGCAACTCGCCCGAGCAAGTCCGGGTCAGTGGATAGGATCTGTGCAGCTTCCGCCGATGTCGCATAGCGGGCGACTTCCTCTTCGGGATAGGGCGCGATCTGGGATGCGGCGAGCACGGGGCTGTCGGTGCGGGTTTTAATGCGGGCGACAGCGTTGGCGGCTCGTGCAGCCAGGATATCGCGCACATTGAATAACTTGGCGCCGGCGAGCAAGAATTCGGTCTGGTCCCGAGATGGCGTGTCGACCTCTTCCCAAAGGCGTTGAGCCCATTCGGTCCAGGGATGTATGAGGGCAAACCAGGCTTTGGGCGCCGCGAAATACGCGGATTGCACCTGCGGCATGCCTGTTTGTCCGAATAACCAGGGGACGAGCAGGTAAAAGTGGTGATATTGCGTCGTGGCGAAGATCCGGTGGTTGGGCAGTTCGGGCCAGGCGCGGTCTGGGGCGTCTGCATTGAGGTCGCGGACGATTTCGGCGGGATAATCGATGGGTTGCGCCCAGCGTGGGATGTACAGATTCCTGAAAGTCGTCGATCCTAGGTCGACCAAGACGAAGAGCAGTAAAAAAGTGTAGATCCGTCCGGTCCCGGCGCGATGCAACCAGTGTGCTGCTATCCCGCAGCACAGGGCGAGAAAAAAGACGACGAAGAGCAGGAACCGTCCGGCGTTGAAAGCCTGGACCACAGCTAGGTCGCTGAGGATGGGTCCGTCGTGGGCGAAGACCGTCAGGCCCGCCAGCCCTAGGCCGGCGAACGCGGCCCAAGCGGGATTGGTCGATCCTACAGCGATTCTGTGGCGGATCGCGGTCGTGACAGACAGGGCAGCCAGGCCGGAGACCGTCACAACGACCAGGCTCAAGCCCAAATATCCGCCGTGCCAGTTGTGCTGTTCGGGGGGCAGGGGCGATAGGCGAAAATAGGCATTTGACCAGACGAGGACTTGGCGCCAGCTGGGTATTGCACCCCCGCCCAGATGGATGCCCTCGGCCAGGCCGACTAGGTCGCGTTCGAGCCACATCGGCAAGGTTTGGTAGGCACCGAAAACCAGTCCCCCGCCCAAGATGCCCAATGTGCCGAACAGCCGGGTCTTGTCGGCTGTTCGGAGGCGGATGCCCGCGTAGGCACAAAAGAAGAAGACGCCCCAGAACGCATAACCCGCATGTACGAAGGCCAATGCGCCGAGGCTGATCGCGCCCCCGACCACAGGCGTGGCCGACAATCCCCGCTGGTACAGCTTGTCGAGTGCGTAGAACGGAAAGGGTAAGAGTGCGTAAAAGACGGAGAGCGGCAATCGACCCATAATGACGACCTGTTGTGTGTGCCAGAAGCTGGCTACATAAGCAATGCCAGCGAGCAGTCCGGCGCGGCGTGACCCGGTGGCGGTACGGACCAACAGATACATGCCCAGCCCCGACGCCCAATGGCTCAGCCCGGTGACCAGTTTGATCGCGTTGAAGGGGTCGTCGACTAGCAGATTGCACAAGCCGACCAAATAAAAAAAGAGAAAACCGTAAAACTGCACATAAGGTGATCCGGCGCTAAACGCGTTGGTCCAGATGGGCAATTCGCCGGTGGCGAAGGAGTGCGCGGCGATAAAGGCGTAGGTTATATGGCCACCAGAATCACCAGCCCAGGTGGGTTGGCCGGGAGCGAAGTAGAAGCGGACGAGGACTAGACCGGTGGCGGCGAGCAGGATGAGGGCGCCGCGTTCAGTGGCCAGCGCGCGGTCGAGAAAGCGGGTCAGGCCGCAAAAGAGCACTTCGGTGGCGAGCAGGAGTTCGCAGGTGATTAGGATCGAGAAGCCGAGGCCGAGATCTACGGCGGTGAAGGATACCTGCTCTAAGAGCTGGTGGGCAAAGGTCGCGAAGCTAACCATGCCGGCGCCCGCTGGAGCGATGGCGAGTTTGCTCAGGGTCAGGTGTTGCAGTGCAAAAAGTTGGACGGTGAGGGCACCCAAAAGCAGGGGTATTGTTCTGTCGCGGCGCATGCAGGGAAAATAGGGAAGTAACCGGGTTGGGCAAATCGGTGTTTTGTGGTGGGGAATGGGGGAATGCCGGTGCAAATTGACCGCGATGGAACTAGATGTTATAAATAGTTTGCTGGTAGATGAAGGGCCAATAAAAAAGAAAGAGGGATAAAATGAAATTTCAGGTGTATCAGTCGTATTGGGGAATGTCGTCGTTGCCGTTTGGCGGCGAGGAGTGGAGCATGGAGGAGAAGTTGGCGAAGATCGCCGAGGCGGGGTTTGACGGGGTGGAGTGGTTGATGGAGGATCAGGCCCATCGGGAGGCAATGGTGCCGCTGTGCGACAAATACAATTTGCAGCGGTCAAATATCGTATTTCCGTGGACGCCGGAAGAGTTTAAAGACGATATACAGGCGGCGAAGGACGGCGGGGCCTCGCATATCAATTTGCAGCCGATGCCGATGCCGCGGTTGGTCGCGCATGGAGTGTCTTATATCGTGCGGCTTATGGATATGGCGGCGGCGGCGGGGTATGAGTTGTTCATCGAGACGCACCGCGACCGGATGACGACGGATATGTATTTTACGCTGGATCTGATCGAGGCGGTGCCGGATATGGTGCTGTGCGGAGATCTGTCGCATTTCTTGGTGGGGAGAGAGTTCGCCGGACCGCCGCTGTCGGAGAAAAACCAGGCCTATATGGAGCAGATTATCGGGCGCTGCGGTGCGTTCCATGGCAGGGTGGCTTCGCGTGAGCAGGTGCAGGTGCCGATTAACTTCCCACACAATAAGGTGTGGTTGGATTTGTATGCGAGTTGGTGGGAGTATGGGTTCAAGCAGTTCAAGGCGCGGGCGGGGGCCGATGACGTGATGACCTTTGTGGTCGAGCTGGGGCCGCCGACCTATGCGATGCAGGGTGCGGACGGCCAGGAGCTTTCGGATCGTTGGGAAGAGGCAATACAACTCAAGGATCTGGTGCGGGATATTTGGGAAAGGTGCTAGTAGCCTTTCGCGCGATCGCCGATGGACTGGCAGCAAACACAGACCGCCCGACGTGCTTTATGGAGTGCTTTTCGGCTGCTGTTTTCCGTTGGGCGCGACGTTGATGGATGTGCTAGTCTTTCAGGCGTTGTCTCTGAGCGTGGAGAATATCCAGCGGCTGATTAGATCATCGATTCGGCTCCCTTGGTGCTCGGTCTCGTCGTCCCACTCTCCGGGCGCTATCTCGACCGTATCTACGAACAGTATCTGAACGAATGACCCTATACCCAAGTAGAGAAAGCAATGAAATACGCACCCGTACTCGCGCTGAGCTTGTTATTCCCCGGCGTCCTCTTCGCCGCCGACCAGATCGAGTTGATACAGATCTACGGCAGCTTGCGCCCGGAGACCATCGCCCGCAGCCCCGAGGGCGGCGACCTCGTCCGTCGCATGGACGATGGCTATTCTCGCATTGGCATCAAGGGCGAAACCGAATTGTCTGGCGCGCTGACCGGCTTCTACAAATACGAGCGCCGGGTCTCGGCCAACGACGGCGAGGACGACGGCGCGGTGCGCGGAGATCACAACGAACTGCGGCAGGTACATGCGGGGGTCCGCGGGGCGTTCGGGGCGGTATCGATGGGGCGGCATTACGGTCTGTATTACGACTATATCGACGACGAGTTGGACCGCCACCGCAGTCACTACAGCGACGCCATCGTCTTCTCAGATCTCTTCGTCTCTAACGCGCTGGTCTATAGCTCGCCAGATTTGGGTGCGTTTAATTTTGGTGCGCTGATCGAATTCAACGACGCCGACGCCCAGGGCGACGCGGTTGATGAGCGCTTCGAAGTCGCCGGAACGTTTCGCCACCAGGCGCTGGCGGTGCACGCGGGCTATGTGAAATCTCCTTTTCACGACGGGCTGTTCGGCTTGGCGGCGTCCTACCAGCACGGCTCGTTTAAGCTGGCCGGCGTTTACCAACAGCGGATCGATGCGCATAAACTTTACAGTATAGCGCTCGACGCCGCGTTGAACGACCACAACAAGGCCCGAGTATCTTTGACGATAAACGACGCCGACCCGAGCGAGGTCTATTTGATCGCGGGGGCGGATCACGTCTTTTCCGGCCATTTCCTTGCCTTTGCGGAGCTGTTCAGAAGATCCAGCGACGTGGCGCAAGCCAGCGACGAATCGGCGTTGGTCTTCGGCTTCCGCTTCGATTTCTGATCGCACGATGAGCTATGTCCGGCCCCATGTCCCGCCGGGTTTTGCGGCATTGACCAGCGCTTCAGCCGCTGGCTGATCGGGACGTCACGCTGATCCCTTTATGTTTTCGCGACTGTCGATCTTTTTCTCGTCCAACTGCAAACCCAAGCCTGGTGCACTCGGCAAGGTCAAATACCCGTCGACCGGTTCGTAGAAGGTCTGGAAGAAGTGCTGTTTGTCCGGTTGGCTCTTGATCAGAAATTCGACGAAGGGTACGACCGATGGCGATTGCGATTCGGCCACGTGCAAGGCGGCTAATAGCGAGTGGCCGTGCGCTTGTTTTCAGGGTAGATGTCGAAGGTCTATTGCAATAAGATGCGGTTGGGGTGTGATGGTCTAGCCGCAGTTGCTGGGAATATACGCGACTTTATTCGCAAAATGGCAAGTGGTGGGCGACTAGTATCGGGCAATACGCATATGATGCAATTAATTACCGTAGAAACAACGATTTATACAAAAAATAAGCCATCTATAGGAACTCGCTTTTTTTGTTCCTTTTGTCAATCTGCGAACGCATCGACAAGCGCCTGGCCAATGATATACGCCGCGGCGACTACGGCCACCGGTGCAGTCTCGATTGTGATCTATGGTTGCCCCCTGCTTATAACTCTTTGGGTTCTTTTATAGGAACAAAATAAGCTATCTATAGATATTCTATCAGATAGCTTATTTTATTTGTTATAAACCAAGTTTTCAAATTCGAGTGAAGTCCAAGCGGCCATCTATAAACCATCTATTAAAAGTGGTGGGAATATACGGTAATCGTTTGACTCTGTAAGTCTTGGCGGTCTACGTTATAGACTATAATAGTGGTAGTATACTACATTATTCGGATCTATTAGAAACGGTTATAAGTAAGGAAGTCTATTATAGGGTGTCAGCTATTTGACCCGTATGCTACGGCCTATGATCGAGACGATCCGCGGCTCACCCTTTGTTTCGACGAAAAATCAATGTATTGAGAAAGGATCTTATAAAGTGAAAAAATATACTATCGCTCTATTGCCCGGTGACGGCATTGGGCCTGAGATCGCTGCTGAGGCAAAAAAGGTAATCGACGTTATTCAGGCCCAGGGCAATGCGCAGTTCGAATGCACCGAAGCTGCTTTTGGCGGCAACGCCTATTTGCAGACCGGCAAGGCCTTCCCGCCAGAGACTATCGAAGTCTGCGATGCGGCTGATGCGATTATCAAGGGGCCGATCGGTCTTAGCAAGGAGGAGTCAGACAAGATTCCGGTCGACGAGCAGCCCGAGCGCGGCGCGCTATTGCCGATGCGCCGCCGCTACGACACCTTCGCAAATTATCGTCCAGTCTATTTGCCGAAAGCCTTGGCGCACTTCTCGCCGTTGAAGCCCGAAGTGGTCGGTGAGGGGATCGATCTGCTAATGATTCGCGAGTTGGTCGGCGGGCTCTATTTCGGCCATAAGGAGCGCGGTACGGACGATTCGGGCCAGCGCTTTGTGCGCGAGACGCTCGAATACGACGAGGGGCAGATTGCGCGGATTCTGCACGTGGCTTTTGGCGAGGCGAAGAAGCGCAAAGGGATCTTGCACAATGTGCACAAGAGCAATGTGCTATTGTCGAGCGTGTTGTGGAACGAGGTGCTCGAAGAAGTGGCCGCCGACTATCCGGAGATCGAAGTCAAACACGTTATCGTCGACGCGGCGGCCACCGCGCTGTGTTTGAACCCGCGGCAATTCGACGTGATGGTGATGGAGAATATGATGGGCGATATACTCAGTGATCTCGGCGGCGGTATCTTGGGTTCGTTGGGGCTGATGCCCTCGGCCTGTGTCGGGCCGGAAAAGGCCTATTACGAGCCGGCGCACGGCTCGGCGCCGGATATCGCCGGCAAAGGGATCGCCAACCCCTATTCGATGATCGGTTCGGTGGCGTTGATGATGGAGACGAGTTTTGGCATGACGGAGGAGGCGCGGGCTATCTGGGCGGCGCTGGAGGGGGTCTTCGCCGAGGGTTTCGCCACCGCGGATTTAGGGGGAGGCGAAGGGGCGAAATTATTGGATACGGCAAGTTTTGGCGACAAGGTCGTCGAGCGCTTAGCCGGGTAACGAGGAGCCGGATAATGGGCGCCACCTATAAGTGGGACGCGAAAGATTACGCAAAAAACTCGACCGCGCAATTCGATTGGGCGAATGAATTAATCGACAAACTGACATTGTGCGGCGAGGAGCACGTGCTCGATGTCGGTTGTGGTGACGGCAAGGTGAGCGCGGCGCTCAGTCGGCGCGTGTCCGCCGGTAGTGTGCTCGGCATCGACAGCTCCGAGCAGATGGTGGCGCTGGCTGGCGATAATTTTCCGCAGAACGAGTACGGCAATCTGTCCTTTGCGCAGGCTGATGCGCGGGCACTTGTCTTTGATGGGCGGTTCGACGTGGTCTTTTCCAACGCGGCGTTGCACTGGATTCGCGGTCATCAGCCGGTGTTGGCGGGCATTGCGCGCGGTTTAACGACTGGCGGGCGGTTCTTATTGCAGATGGGCGGGCAGGGCAATGTGGTCGATCTGATCGCAGTGCTCGACGAAATGATCGCGCGTGCGCCGTGGGCCGAGTATTTCGCCGATTTCAGTTTCCCCTACGGTTTTTACGGCCCCGAAGAATACGCCGGCTGGCTGGCGCAGGGGGGGCTGGTGGCTGAGCGGCTGGAGTTAATTCCGAAGGATATGGTGCACGAAAACGCCGCGGCGCTGGTCGGTTGGGTGCGCACGACCTGGTTGCCCTATACGCAGCGGGTACCCGAGGCGCGGCGGGAGCCTTTTGTCGAAGAACTGATCGAGTCCTACCTGGCCGCGCATCCGCTCGACAGCGAAGGCCGCACACATGTGCGGATGGTGCGCTTGGAGGTCGAAGGGCATAAGGCGGCATAGGCCGCGTTACGCTTTTTGCTTTGCGTCGACAGCGAAGGGCCGCCCGTTTTGCGGTTGGCGTTTGCTATCGTTTAAACGCCTCGTCGTTGCTCGACCAAGTCATATCCGGATCGATCGGCCAGATCGGCCGCAGCAAGTGCTCGTAGGGCAGGCTGGCGTAGTCGACGGTGCTGACGCCGGGGCTAGCCAGTTCGATGGTGCTGGCGACGATAGGGTCAAAGGAGGCACGGTGCGCCTGGTTTGACTTGACGACCAGGATCTGTTTTTCCTCGAGAATAATACCGGCACTTTTGAAGAAGTCGCGGTCCTTTCCGGTCCGCTGTTCGGAGAATATGACGTCGATTTTGTCTCCGAACCGCATCACGACGCGCGGCCCGACATTGGCTTCGCGGAAAGCGGCCTCGTCGACGGTGCGCCCCCAGCCGCCGTGCGTGGGCCCGAGGATCATGTAATTTCCGTCGTCGATACCGCGCACCGTGCCCGTTACTTCCAGCGGCTCGTAGAATCGCTGGTCTATCTTACCCCCGACTTTCAATGTCAACGTTGCGCCGACACCGGCGGCCATGCCGGCGGCCACCGTCTCCGCGTCGCGGATTGTCAGCGCGCAGTCTTTGGCGCCCAGGCGGATCAGGGCTTCGAGTACCGTCGGGCTGTCGGCGGGGCAGGCGCTGCCGGGATCGTCGCCCAAGTCAACGAGCATCACCGGCTTTTCGTCACGCGCCATCGCTTCTTGCACCCCGTCGTCGACCGAATAGAACGGCCGCACTGCCAGCAACTGCTCGCGCCGGTTCCATAAGTCCTGGCCGAGTTCGGCGCAGACGCTTTTTGCCAGGTTCTCGTCTGCGTCGGCGGTGGCGACAATTGACATGCCGGCGTCGGGGGAGTCACCGTAACCGTAGCCGCCGAGAATGGTAATATTGATGATCCCGGGTGTTTTTTCCAGTTCGGCGCGTCGTTCATTTAGTTGATAAAGCAGTAGTTTTTTTTCTTGTTCGGGCACGTGCGACCATGTGCTCTGGCCGATATTGGGCCCAATGATCGGCACGAATAGCCGCCGCGTCACCGGGTGCAATTTGCCGTCGAGCATCTGGAGCAGGCAGGCAGCAGCTTCGAGGCCGCGCTCGTAGCCGTCGATATGCGGGTTGGTATCGTTGGGAAAGGGCACCACGTGCTCGTTTTCCCAGCGGCTCATAATGGCGTGGAAGTCGTAGGTGGCGACCATCGGCAACGCATCGCCCAATTGTTGGCGCGCCGCACGCAGGATCTCGCCTTCGGCGTCGGTATAAGGTGCTTCGGCAACCATCGCGCCGTGCAAGGCGAAATAGACGCCGTCTAAGTCGCCCATGCCGGCCAAGGCGTCGACGATTTCGCGCCGGCACGCTTCGAAGACCTGGTCTCCGATGATGCCGCCGTGTGCGAAGCTGATGCCGACGCCTGGTACCAGTTCGATGTCGCTGCGTTGCGCGCCCTCGACGAAACCGCCGATAAAGCTTTTGCGGTGGGCGCTGGTCAGCAGTTCGGTGTCGCGTTGCAGGCGGACGCTGTGCATAGTGTCGTTGCGCTCGACGGCGAAGGTATTGGTTTCGTGCCAAAGCCCGACGATGCCAATTCTCATAGGGTTTCTTCCTTATTTATTTCATGGACGACGGGCAATTTTTACGTGCATCAGAATATCCAACGCAAATAAGTGTAGGCGCTGCGCTGGGCTTGCGTCGGTTGTGTATCGAGGAAGAAGGCGTTTCGAGGGCGGGAAGCGGTAGGTCTAGCCGTTTTGGCCGGTGTAGAGCGTGCCGGCGATGCCCCATGTGCCAATCGTTGTCCGACCACCCTGCCTGCTCATCGACCAGCCCATCGCAGTCGAAGCGCTTGGCCCAGACGCGCTAGGTGCCGTTCCTGCCTATTCTTTCGCCATAACGCATTTGCGTAAAGGATTGTTCATGGGACCCCGCAACCGGACCGCCCACTCAACGCTCGTCAGCCGCAACGATCTTGGTCTCATCCGGCAAGTTCGGCACCATGCACAAGAATTCAAAGGCCTCGTCCCCTTCGGCTCGATACCAATGCGGCACGTTCGCAGGGATAAAGACTACGTCGTCCTGCTCTACGGTGATCACCTCGTCGCCGATGCCAACCGTTGCCCGCCCGGCGAGTACGTATTGCTCGTGTTCGACCGTATTGGTGTGGTTGGGCATGCCGCCGCCCGGCTGCATGTGGAAGCGGCGCATCGCGAAGTTGGGTCCCTCGTCGGCACTGAGCAGCACTTGTCGTGAAGTGCCCTCGCCGGCGGTTACTTCCTCGGCGGCGACATCGTTGGCTTTTTTCACAATCATAACAAGTCTCCTTTATCGTATACAGATTATTCGTCGGTGAGCACGGGTGAAACGCTGGCGCGCGCGTGTAGGTCGGCGAAGTCGGCACTGCCGTCGTCGTCGATCAACTCGGTGCTCGAACCCCACTCGTCCACTGGGTGGTTGCCGCCTTGGAAGAAGGTCCATTTCTGGGCCGAGTTGGCGAAGTAGATATTGATATTGCCGGCGCGCGTGACCTTGACTAGGCGTCGCGGTGTGCTATGGTCAGCTTTTTCGACGCGGTATTTTTCGATGGCGTCTTCGTCCATTTCAATACCGAGGCCCGGTGCCTCAGGCACGCGCGCGTGCCCACCCAAAACGGGGATACGTTCCTTGAGCAGGCTGTGCTCGTAGAGTTCGTGGCAAGTGATGGTCGGCCATTGCGCGTGCGTCAGCACGGCGCTCAGGTGCAGCGAGAGCGCGGTAGTCGGCCCGGCGCCGACCATTTGCAAAAAGAAGGGCATGCGTAGCGCGGCGGCGGTGCGGCCCTGCTTTGTAATGCCGTCGACGCCGCCGCCGAGCACCCAACCGTCACAGACGCCACCCATTTCCATGCCTTCGCGCGGTTCGATAACGCCGTAGTGGTGGGCGATGGAGCTTTGGATCTGGGTGCGCAGAAAGCGGTTGCCCGATGCGTCCTCGCGCGGGATCGGGTCCTCGAAGATCTTGATCTTGGGATAGGTCTCCTCCAATTCGCGCAAGAGCGGGATGGCGTTGGAGGCGTTGTTCAAAAAGGCGTTCCAGTCGGCGTCTATGCGGAAATGATCTGGGGTAGCTTCGCTTATGCGGCGGATAGTTTCACGCACGTCGAACCAGGGCCGAGTTTTTATTTTAATACAGGTATAACCAAGATCGACGGCGGTTTTGGCCTCGATTTCGTATTTTTCCGGCGACATATCGTGATCCCAAAATGAGATCGCGCACCAGTCGCGGCACTTTGTGCCCAAGAGCTGGTAGAGCGGGACACCGGCAATTTTTCCGGCCGCGTCGAAGAGGGCCATCTGTAGCCCGGCCCCCAGCGAGTCGTCCCACATATGCGCGAAGGGCGACTCGCCGATAACGCGCTCGTGGGCTTTGACGCGGCCCCAAGTGTAATTCTGGATGGTCTCGCCCCAGCCGACGACACCGGCGTCGGTTTCGACACGGGTGATTTCGAGCTCGGACCAGGTGTGCACGCCGGCGCGTTCCATTTCGGTGCGGACGCGGTCGACGAAGGGCACCTGCAGGGTGAAGCGTTCTACGTTGGTTATTTTGGCGGGCATAGTGGTGGGCTTTCTTTTGATAATGGCTTTGAATTTTTGTATTAGGGTTGGCATGGCTTTGGGGAGTAGTGTGGGCTAGGGTGGGGGTGGTGTCAAGATCGATGGCCTTGGGGAGGCTTTGTCCTATCGTAGCCTCCGACCCTCTGCTCCGCTTGCATCCGCTGTCTTGCACGGCAAACACTTCACCCGATAACGCGCATCGGTATCAACGGCTTCTCCGGATCAATCCCGAAATCCAGTTCTACTTTCTTGCCCTCCCGTTCGAAAGTCATCTTACCCGTATTTAAATCCGCCTTGGCATTCGGCGATTCGTAGAGCCGATAAGCGTCGTAGTCGAGCAACGCGCCGTCAACGCGGTGCTCGCCGTCGTAGGTGATGTCGAGTGAGTGTCCGGTGGTCGTTTCACAAGTGACGCGCTGGCGGTCGGGCCATTGGCTCAAGTCGGGCGCCCTCGCCGCGCGTTGTTGGCAGAAGGTGTCGAAGCTGTCGACCTCATCGGCTTCGATGGTTTCGAGCACCAGGCCCGTGTGCAAGCTGTTTAAGCGCAGCAACCAACCGTCGATCAGGCTGCCGCCGTGCACCATATAAATGCCGCCCTCGTCCTCGCGGATATCTTGCCAGGCATAGGGGCCGATGGGAAAGATCCCCGCGTAGCAGTCGCCTAAGTCTCCGAGGATCCAGCCATTTTTTTCTTGCCACGCATAGCCATTAGGCAGAAACAAATTGACGAAGGGCGCTTCGTCGTCTTCTGGAATCCGATAGAGCACGACGATGCTGCCCTCGTGTTGCAGCATGCGCTCGTAGGGCGAGGCGCCGAAGAGCCGGTCGGGCCGTTGCAGATAGGGTTTGTCGAGCCCGATGGCGCGACCGATGTTTTGCGGAAAGCCCGAGAGGAAAGCGCTAAAACGGCCCGCGCCGCGATAGGGGTGGTTGCAGACGATCTTGCCTTGGTGGTTTGGTGCGTCCCAGCCGAGGTCCCAGGAGCCTATGTCGATGGGGCCGGCCAGCGTGTTGATCGGTAGGCCCAATTGTGTAGAGCCGAGCGCGAAAGAACGGCTCATATAGGTGTATTTGCGTACCGGGTACGGATCGTGCTCGGCGTGGCGGTAGATATTGCGCGGTGCGCGGGTCTTTTTGACGATGTGAGCTTTACTATTGTCGAGGGCGATTTCTGCGAGCAGGGCCGGTGGGCGATAGGTGGCGACGAGAATGGGCGTGTCGAAGCTGCCGCCGTGGATCTGTGGGTTGAAGTCGATATCGCCGAAGTAGAGATAGTTTAAAGGCTGCACAGCGCCCGAATGCGTCCAGGTGTTGCGGCGATAGCCCTCGCGCGAGTGGCCGCCGGCCCAGGCGCCTTTGAAATATTCGAGTGCCATGTCGGCTACCAGGATGGAGAGTTTCTTTTCGCATTGCGCGCGTAAATGCTCGTCTTGGCTGTGCTCGTAGAGACCGACATACGCGACCATGTGCTCGACGTGGTAGTGGGTGGAATCGTATTCGTGGTGGCCCAAACGCGCGGTGCGTTCGATGGTGCCGAGGATCCAGCGTTTGGCTTCGGCGGCGAGTGCTTGCGGTGATAGGCCGTTCCAAGTGAAATCGCTGTCGGGGAATTGTTCGCAGGCCAGCAGTAGGCCGGTGTAGTACATCAGCCAGTGGTTTTCGGTATTGCCGCGTTCGAAGTGGGCACCGGTCAGGTAGTCGTGCAGCAGCAAGCGGCCCTCGTCGGTCAGGGCGTCTTGCCAGCGGCAGTAGGCCAGGGCCGCGGGCAGGATTTCGAAGGGGCCGCCCATCAGCTCGGTGGCTGGCGCTTCCGTGCCGCGCCAAAGGGTGCGGCGCACGGTGCGGGTGACTTCTTCGGGGTCGGGGTCGAGCATCATGAGGGCGTGCACATTCCAATGCGAATAATCGGTGGTCCGCTCGCAGATGGTGGCGAGCATCTGTTGGGCGCGGGCGTCAACTTGGGTGTTGTAGGTTTGCTGGTCCACCTTTAGATCTCCTCGGGGGCTAAGACGACGCGCACGTGTTTGAAATGGCCGGCTTGTTGCCAGTGCTCGCCGGCATCGCGGGTATGCCACAAACCGCCGGGTGAAGCGCCCGCGGCCCAAGTGCCGGGCGCGCGTGGGTCGCTGGTGATGCAGGTGGTCGATAGCCGAGGGCCGGTTTGTGTCCAGGGCCCTTCGCCGTCGCCGGTGACGATGCCGTATTGCGTGGCGGCAAGCAGTGAGGTGCCTGTGTCGTGCAGGGCGTAAACGGCGCCTTCGATAGGGCCACCGGCCTGTGTCCAATGCAGTCCATCGTCGCTGTGGAGAATGCCTCGGTCGTCGGTGCCGGCCCACAAGCGCCCGCGCGCGGAGCACAAGGCGCGGACGGGGGTGCCGTTAAGGTCGCTGGTTTGCCAATGGTGGTCTGTCGCTGAATAAATGAACACGCCGGCTTCGGTGCCGACCAGCCATTGATCGGGATGGGCGGGGTCGATATGCAGGGCGTTGGCGAAGCGTTCGTCGGGTACGGGCGAGTCGGAATGGAAGGTCCAGCGTGCGGCGCCTAGTTCGTCGCGGTATGCGGTGGCGATGCCATAGGAACACGCGATAACCAGTCCTGGATCGCCGGGCACGGCGGCCAGGCCCAATACTTCGGTGAGGGTTTCGTCGTGCAGTTGTACATAGCGCGCCTCGTCGCGTCGCCATTCCCAGAGGCCGTGGTTGGCGCCGATGGCCAGCCGTTGGGCTTGGCGCAAAACGAAGAAAGAGGTGAGTTGGCTGTGACCAAGGCGGGTGAAGGGATCGTCGAGTGTGGTGGCGGTGTAGAGTCCGCTGCCGACCGCGTTGTGCAGACCGCTGTGGGCGAGTCCGCTGCCGCCGACTACCCAGTGGCTACACGGGTCAGTCATTAAGTCTCCTCGCTGAGTGAAAATAGGGCGTGTTCGTGTTCAAAAAAATCATCGAGCCGCCGGCGTATCGAGACTGCGTCGGCGCTGTTGCCAACTCCACTTGTCGCTGCCGGAGATCAATGGCTTGAGGTGTTCGGGCGTCGCTGCGATAAATTCTGCGCTCGGCTCCTGGTTGTTCCAAGCTTGGAACATCGTCGGCGTATAACCGCCGATAACGATGACCCGCTCGCGGTCGGAGCGGATCTGGCCGGTGGCGTGGATCAGCGCCTCGCCGAAGAGTAGGGTCGAGCCGGCGGGGGCGACAACCTGGTGGATCAGCGTGCGATCTTCGTAGGCGGCGGCGAGAATGGCCTCGCGATCGCCCTTGACCTTATGGCTGCCGGCGACGACTACGGTGCCGCCGTCGTCGTCGCCGAGTTCGGTGAGGTTGCTTAGCGTTTTGACGAAAGTGCAGTGGTAGAGGCCGTTTTCGGTGTAGGTGCCCACATCGGGTGCAGTACCGGTGTGGAAGCCAAAGCGCGGTGGGGTGGAGCCGTCAGCTTCGGGATCGCGCGAATTAATGACGGCTTCGGATTCTTCTAGGCGGACGGTGCCGCCGACTAGTTCCTCGGCCATGCCGACCAGACGCGGATGGGTAAGGTAGTCGAAAATGGCAGGGTCGGTTTCGAGGATATGCGCGAAGTGCAGGTAGTGCGGTTTATTGGCGGAGAGGCGGCCGTTGCGCACACCGGTTTTGTTCGGATCGTCGCTGGCGAGCAGGTCGCGTTTGAGGCGTTGCATGGCCTCGTGCAGTCGGCCGGTTTCGTCGGCGCTAAGCGTGTTTTCGATGACGACGTAGCCGTAGACTTCGAGGTGGTAGCGCTGGGCGGGGGTGAGCGCGGGGAAGGGGCGGATGAATTCGGTTTCGGGCATTGAGCGTTCCTGGTTGGATGGAGGAGTCAATATAAAGAGGGGGTACAGGGAGGGCCAGTGAAGGTGGAGTTGGGAGGGGTGGGCTTC
>JABHFS010000001.1 GCA_018672475.1 Gemmatimonadota bacterium
AGTTCGAGCGGGTCGTTGACTAGGTTGTAGAGTTCGACTTCAGGTTTGAAGTGGAAGTCGGGTTCGAGTGCGATCATCAGTTTCCATTCCGGCGTGCGCCAGCCGTGCTTGCGCATCCAGGTGCACTCGGTGATATAGAAATCTGAATAATTAGAGGCCTGTTTGCCATCGACTAGCGGTAAGAGTGATTGGCCGTCGAACTTAATGTCGCTCTTGATATTGAGCAGATTGAGAATCGTTGGTACCAGATCTTGGTGTAGCGTGGTACCGGAAACGCGCTTGCCGGCGGGCAGTTTCCCGGGCAGGCGGATGATCAGTGGTACGTAGAGGCAGTTGTCGTATATGCCGTGGTGGTCGTACCAGCAATCGTGTTCGTAGAGGGTTTCACCGTGGTCGCCGTTGATGACGATCAGCGTGTCGTCGGTGAGGTTCAGCTCGTCGACGCGGGTGATGATGCGCTGTATGCAGGCGTCCATATAGGCGATGGCCCCGTCGTATTGCGCGTCGACATAGTGGCGGTCGCGCACGCCCGGAGGCATCCACTCGGCGAAGAAGTCGCAGAAAGGTTTGAAGTCGAAAACCGGCTCCATCGACTTGTTCTTTGGGTCGAATTCATTGCCGCTGTAAAACATGCGCTCGAACGGTGCCGGTGGTAGATAGGGGGCGTGCGGGTCCATATGGCGCAAGAAGAGAAAGAAGGGTTTCTTCGATTTCGAGAGGCGTTCCAACTCGGGGATGGCAACCTGGTTGAGGTTTTCGGCCTTCGGGCTGCGGCCCTCTGCGAAGGTGCCCCAACCGGGGTAGTCGAGGTATTTGTCGAAGCCGCGCGAGCTGGGGTTGCCGGAGAAACCGACGCAGGAAGTATTGTAGCCGTCTTTGCGCAGGATTTCGGGCAGGGTGCGGATTTTCTTGGGCAGTCCGCCTTTGTGGCGCAGGGCGACGACGCTGGTGGAGAAGCAGTCGAGGCCGGTCAGCATCGAGGCATAGGCGGAGGTTGTTGGGATGTGTGCGGAGAAGTTGTTCTCGAAGAGTACCGCGTCTTGCGCGAAGCGGTCGATGTGCGGTGTGGTTTGGCGATCATAGCCATAACAACTCATATGGTCGGCACGTAGGCTGTCGATACCGAAGAGAATGACATTAGTTTTTTTGGTTGGCATGGGATCCTCATGGTGTAGGTATGGAACATGGTGTAGGTATGGAACATGGTGTAGGTATGGAATAAATAGTGCCTATGATTTACAATTTTTTACTCACTGCGTCAAGTTTGCTGAGGATACCTCACATATCATATGGGGGGTATATATTACAATTAAAATTTGTTTATTGCTGTGTTTTGTCGCGTATGCCGCAGGCCACAGCCCGAACCGACGCCGGCGGTCACCCAAGTCTGCTGGTGAGCGGGGGGGCGTCCACGGAAGATCTGGTAATCGAGAGAGGGTCTTCCACTGATGGAATAGCTATTTAGCAGCGGCAACTCGGCGATAGCGCGCTATCCGATTCGGCGCGTTTGACCACCGCCTACCAATTGGACCGAGGGTGAGTTGAAGACCTTTGGCAACAAGGATATGACGGACGAGTTGGGAGCCGATATCATCTAGGGTTCCCTCGGTTCATTTTATTGGAGCACGGCGCCGGGCCACTGGTCGTCGCTGGACGTCACATCTACGGTAATCCCGTCCGGATCTTCAACTTTAAAAGCACCTTCTTCAATCTGCTGGACGTCGACCGGTACTTTGCCGTCCAAGCCATCAGAGAAAATGTCGTAGCCCATATCCAATAGGCGTTGCCCGACCGTTGCTAGGTCAGGGACCCGCACGCCGATGTGTAGATAGTCAAGCATGCCGCTGACGTGATCGGGGCGGCTGGGGCCATTGTGTTGGAAAACCCGAAAATTGTGGTGACCGTCGCTGAGATCGTAGCAATTTTCTTGCGTTGAGACGCAGGGCAAGCCTAGGCCATCGCGCCAAAATCGAATGGTCTTTTCCAAATCGGTAGCCCGCACGCCAATGTGTACCAATACTGTGGACATATGCCCCTCCTTTGTATGGGATGATTGTGATGATCGGATAATATAGTAAATGGTGGGAGCTAATGCAGTGGGGACAAGGAACGGGTTTTAGGCGGCGTTGGGAGGGGGGAGCGAGTGCAATGGCAGGACTTATATCAGCAAGGAGCACAAAGCTATTTCTGTTTTCCCCATCCAGTTTAATGGAAATCAATTAATCTGAGAAATATTTTATCGGTTAATAAGTTATTGTTTTGCTGATAGATGGAGCAATCGCAATAAAAGAGAGCGCTGATAGGAGGTGAATTCCATTGACTTCTATACAAATGTATACTATCCTTTTGTGTAGGTAGTATGCAGGGTGCTTAAGTGCTACATGATGGGGCAAATGGGCCGGCCATTTCGCCTCGATACCCAGGGGGAGCAGGAGCAATGAATCATATTTTTGCGATGCACGTATTGCGTGAGATAGTCCAAAAGGAAAAAGTTCGGCGCGAGATGGAAGAAATTACGGAGATGGGGTTGATGTATATGGGGTCAGTTATCGTCGTCGTCCTGAGTTTTCCTGCTTTCCAATACCTCGCCTAAACGCAACACTTGAATAAGCAATAGAAAATAGGGAGAAAGTCATGCCGTCTATCGAAAAAGATCGCATCGAGCGCGCCGCGCGAATCTACGCCAGTAATGATGCCGCCGGTTCGGCCTTGGGCATTGCTCCGGGCAGTTTTGGTCGTCTCTGCCGCCGCTATGGTATTGAGACGCCGCAAGCCCGCAAGCGCCGTCGGCGCAACGAGTGGCAACGAAATGTCTTTGGGCTGAGTCGAGACCCTATAAGCTGTGACCGGTTAGAGTAAAGGAGAAATGATATGTCAAAGGGAAGCGTCAATAAAGTCATTCTAATCGGCAATCTGGGGTCTGATCCTGAAGTGCGTTTTACCCCCAGTGGCGTCCAGGTGGCTAATTTCAGCCTTGCGACAAGTGAATCGTGGACCGATAAGGCCGGGGAACGCCAGGAGCGGGCGGAGTGGCATCGTATCGTTTTATGGCGGCGTCTGGCCGAGGTTGCCGGCCAATATCTAAAAAAGGGCAGTAAGATCTATATCGAGGGCAAATTGCAAACTCGCTCTTGGGAAGATCAAAACGGCCAGAAGCGCTATACCACCGAAGTCGTCGCCAATTCCCTGGAGATGCTTGAGGGAGGTCAGGCCGCCGTCACCGCTGAGGTTGATATGGCCTATAGCAATTCCCCCGCCGGTGTTCCCGTGTTTGCCGGTGTTCCAAGCGACGACGGGCTCCCTTTCTAAGTCGCCGCACGCCTCCTCGTTTACCCGTCCCTCCAATCTTGACGGCCAGACGAGATGTATTAACTTGGTCACGCATCTGTAATTGATGCGTGACTTTTTTTTGTATTAGACCAATGAGGAGTGGCAGCGATGGCCTTTGAACTCAATGCAACAAGCAAGATCAAGAGCATAACTAATACTTATGAGGGGCCTCGTTTTCGCGATGGTCGCCCCAAAGTTACTGATGATATCGTCGAGCGGATGAAGCTGGTGACGATTGAAGAGGCTTGGGGGGTACTCATGGGGAAGGGGCACAAATTCCAATTCGAGGGCGATTGGACGAATTTGCATCCCGATCGGGTGATCGTCGGGCGGGCAGTGACCGCCCGTTATATTCCGCATCGCCCGGATTTTAATGATGTGGTGCAAGAGGAGGGCAAACGATACAAGCGGATCGGCGGTCAGAATAGCTGGGTCATCGACTCCTTGGTCAAAAATGACGTGCTGGTCGTTGACCTTTTTGGCAAAGTGTTGCGGGGGACTTTTATCGGTGATAATCTAGGTACTGCGATTGCCACCAATACCGGCGGCACAGGATTAGTTGTCGATGGCGGTATTCGCGATGACCACCGCGTGCGCCAATTGCCGATTAACGTTTTGTGCAAGGGGCTCGATCCCTCGGCGATCGGCGATGTGACAATGGCTGAAATGAACGGCCCGATACGCATCGGCGAGGCCGTCTGTATGCCGGGCGATATCGTTTTGGCGACACCGACGGGCGTGATCTTTGTGCCGCCGCAATATGCGCAGGAAGTCGTAGAACAATCCGAAAATACCCGATTGCGCGACTATTGGGGCAAGAATACCATCGCCGATGGCCGTTATACCCCGGGCGAGGTCGATCGCAAGTGGTCGGCTAAGATGGACAAGGAATTCGCCAAATGGGAGAAGACCGCGGATATCGAGGCGATCTTCGCTGAGCTATAGACTGTACTAGCGAAACGAAGAGAGCGGGACGGCGTTATCGCCGTCCCGCTTTTTTTATAAGCGAAAGAGATGGTTGACCGGACTGGGATGACCTTCAATAGTTGACCCAAGTTAAGGGTGAGTATTTCTTAACCGAAATGGAGAAATACTCATGAAAGGCAAAACGCATAGCACCGAAGAGATTATTCGAATTTTGCGACAGGCCGATGGCGGTGTAACCGCCCAATCGGTTTGCCGTAAGCACAATATCTCAGAGCAGACGTTCTATCGCTGGAAAAAGAAATACGGCGATATGGAATTAGCCGATGCTAGGCGCTTAAAAGAATTAGAAAAAGAAAACGCCGAGTTAAAAAAGATGTTGGCCGAATCGATGCTGGAAAATCGAGTGCTCAAAGAGGTCAATTCAAAAAAATGGTAAGCCCTTCGCAGAAAAAGTTGGCGGTTGCGCACGTGGTGCAGCAGCGCTTGTGCTCGGTGCGGAGGGCCTGCTGGCCCTGGATTTATCGCCGCCAAAGTCCAACAATGGCTAAGAGACAACCGCATCAAGACAATCTACATTGACCCAGGTAGTCCGTGGAAAAATGGATACATAGAAAGTTTTCACAGCCGTTTTCGCGACGAGTGCCTAAACCGAGAAATGCTACTCAATCTGCGCGAAGCACGAGTGGTCATTGCGGATTGGCGTCAACATTGTAATCGAGAAAGACCCCATAGTCGACTCGGCTACCTCAGCCCGGAAGACTTTATACAAACCAAAATACTTGTATCTCACACCCTAACTGGGCCAATTATTAGGTCCCGCTCACGGGTTGTATTCGGCTCCTGCCAAAAGCTCGACGTCTGGCAGAGCGGCTAACTCATTGAGGTTGCTCCATAGGTGGTCGTGGGCCATGCCCAGTACTGCGCAGCGCAATGCGTCGGCCATTGTGGTTTCCTTTCTTCTTGGTATGTGGCGCTATTCCGGTCGGAAGCTCAACCTATGCCGCGCTTTATGGTCTGACAAGAGAGGTGAGTGGGGGCGGTGGTCCATTCTATTCGCTCCTTCGCTTTGCGGCGAGATCTATACGAGCGGGGCGGGAAGTGCGTTCTGACCAATAAAAAATCCCAGCGGAGAAATACTCCGCCGGGATCAGTTCGCGTGTGTGACTGGGGCTTATTTATTGGGCTGTGGCGTGACGCGCAAATAGGGTTTAATCGCAGTGAAACCCTTGGGAAATTTTTCTTTGGCATCCTCGTCGGAAACTGCGGGCACGATGATGCAGTCGTCGCCGTCTTGCCAGTTGGCGGGGGTGGCGACCGAGTGGTTGGCCGTCAATTGCAGCGAGTCGATGACGCGCAAAATTTCGCCGAAGTTGCGGCCGGTCGAGGCGGGATAGGTCAACGTTAGCTTGACCGTCTTGTCCGGGCCGATGACGAAGACCGAGCGCACGGTCAAATTGTTGAGCGCATTGGGGTGGATCATATCGTAGAGCTCGGCTACTTTGCGCTCGGGGTCGGCAGCGATCGGGAAGTCGAGGCTGGCATTTTGGGTTTCGTTGATATCGGCGATCCAGCCCTTGTGGTCTTCGACCGAGTCGACGCTGAGTGCCATGATCTTGACGTCGCGTTTTTTGAACTCGTCGTTGATATTGGCCGCGGCCCCCAATTCGGTGGTGCAGACGGGGGTAAAATCGGCGGGGGGGGAAAAGAGTACGCCCCACGAGTCGCCGAGCCACTCGTGAAAATTGATCGTGCCGGCGGTGGATTCGGTGGTAAAATTGGGAGCTTCGTCTCCGAGGCGGATGGCCATTATATTGCTCCAAGCATAAGAGAGTGGGGGATGTTTTAACGTTTGCTAAAGTACATATGGTATTCGCGTTGTCAATTGGATACAGAATTTTTTTTGAGGTAACGGGCACTTTCCCTTATCGCTGCGTCGATGCCCAATTCGGCGGAGGCCTGGTGGATCGTGATATGGCCTTGATAGTCGATGGCTGCGAGCGCGTCGATCAATGGTCGGAAATCGATACCTCCGTCTTCCCAGAGCGGTATTTGCCGGAACGGCACCGGGCCGCGGCACCAAGTGTCGAGGGTGTCGGGACCGTCCGGGTTCAGCACTTGATTTTGTAGATAGACGTTGAAAAGATAGGGGGCGAAACGGCGGATTGTCTGCAAGCCATACGGTTGCGCGCAGAGTTCGAGGTTGGCCGGTTCGTAGATCAAACCGAAGTTGGACCGGTCGATACTTTTGAGGACTTCTAACGACCGGTCGATTTCTTCAAAGAGGCTACGAGTGTGGCATTGATGGGCCAGGCGCAGGTTTCTTTCGGCCGCTTCATCGGAGGCCCGGCGGGCCCAAGGGATATCGTCATCCGTTTTAAGGCAGACGCGCAGCAGGGGGGCGCCGAGTTGTTCGGCCAAGTCGAGATAGGGGGTTATATTGCGCAGGGCATTGGGGCCTTGTGCGGAGTTTTCGGGAATGGGGAAATCGCCGGTCAGCATCGAGATGGGCAGTTGGTGGTGGTCGAGTAGGGTGCGGGCGGCGGTGATTTCTTCGGGTGGGCTATGGGTGCCAATTTGCGAGGCGCGCATGCAGAGGGCGTTGTAGCCGTATCGAGTGGCTAGGATGACTAGTTGCTCGAGGGTGAGGTTGGCTTCGCGTTTGGCGCGGAATTTTTCGGCGACGCGTACGGAGAGCGAGAGTTTCATATTGTGCCCAGTGGTTGGCGGTGGGGCAAGGAATGTTCCCCTGCGCTCATGCACGTATCGCGCTGCGGGAGCTCGTTCGACTCATGTCGGGCTCCAAGGGGTTTTAATTTATTCTACAGGATAGCAAAGTAAACTAAACAAACTGCTAGGGGAATACTCCTTGTTCCACCTCGGTAGTTTAGGTGTCTTATGATAGGAACTTCAAGCGGTAGTAAATTGTAAAAAGAAAGGGTGGGTAGACAAATGAAATGGATGGTAAAGGGTGTTTTGGTGGCGGCAATTTGTTGTGTTGTTGTCCCGGCCCAGGCTTGGTGGGGGGGTGGGCATGGGATTTTGACCGAGGGGGCGGTGTTGGCTTTGCCAGAGGAGGTGCCGGCGTTTTTTAGGGCGGGGGGGGCCGTTGCCAGTAATGTCGTCTTTGATCCCGATTTGTTTAAGAATCGCGGGGTGTCGACCTTGGACCATGCTGAGCACGGGGAGCACTATTTTGATTTAGAGTATTTAAAAGGGCGGGCGATACCGGCCAAGCGTTATGATTTTATTGCATTGTGCCAGGAGCTAGACCTCGATCCCGAGCGGGTGGGTTTGGCGCCTTATTCTATCGCCGAGTGGACGGAGCGGCTGACCGTAGCTTTTGCCGAGCATCGGAAGTGGCCAGAGAATGAGACGGTGCAACAGAAGTGCCTGATCTATGCGGGTTTTATTGCGCATTATGCCGAAGATATCTGTCAGCCGCTGCACGCGACGGTACATTTCGACGGAATGAAGCAGGAGGATGGCACTAAGGTCGGCAAAGGGATTCACGAGGAAGTCGATTCGGCCGTGGAGCGCCTGGGGTTTACACCACAGGGTTTGGCGGCACAACAAGAGCCGGTGGCTTTTGATTCGCTGCTCGGCAGCGTTGTCGCCCAGATCGAGGAGAGCAATGGCATGGTCGACGAGGTATATGCGCTGATGGGACAGTGGGAAGACGGCGAAAATTTCGAGGTTAGGGCTTTGGCGGAAGCTCGGGCACGGCGGGCTGTGGGGTTTACGGCGTCTCTTTATCTGACGGCGTGGCGCAACTCAGAGGCCATTCGGTTACCGGGATGGTTAGCGCGTTAAAAGGGGTGGAAAGAAGATGTGGGCAGCGGCCGGTTTGCAAGCGGAAGCCGGCCGCCGCCCATGTTCTAAAACGATTCTTTAAAGGCTGAGACTGAAACCTTCGGGGTCGGCAATTCCTTGCGCGAATATGCGCTCTTCGATGGCGAGACCGGCCCCGGGCGTGTCGGGCACGTGCAGGATCGAGTTTTGCAATTTCCAGCCATCTTCGATCAAGCCGGGCATGGTCGCCGGTGCGGCTTCCAAGAGGCAATAATTGGGCGTTGACGCGGCGAAGTGGGCGTGGTGGTAGCGCTCGATGTAGGAACCCCAGCAGTGCGGGGCGCAAGCCACGTCCCACTGTTCGAGCTTGGCGGCCGTTGCGCGCCACCAGGTCAATCCCTTAATACGAAAATCGTGTTGCACCACGTCGATTAGGCCTTTTTCGACCATATCGAAGAAATTGGGCGGTGGCGAGAATTCGCCATCGGCGATCAGCGTGTCCCAATCGTTTTCGACGATGTGTTCCTTGAGAGCCAGGTTAAGCGGGGCGTCTTCAGCAAAGGGCTCTTCAAACCAGTAGATGCCTACGTCGGCACAGGCGTCCAACAGGGCGATGGCGGTGTTGAGCGTATTGCCCATGTTGGCGTCGATGAGGATCTTGGCGTTAGGCCCAGCGGCTTCGCGCACGGTGCGGATGACCAATTCATCGCGTTTTAGGCCTTCGCCTTGCGGCATCCAGCGGGCGCCGCGCCCGACCTTGATTTTAAAATTCAGGTAGCCGTGCTCTTGGCCGGTGGCTACTTCCTTATAGAAGATGTCTTTGACCTCTGATTCGTCTTCGGCTTCGAGGTCGTCGATATAAATTGAGCCGTCGTAGACTTCGACCTGGCGTTTGCCGCGTGCGCCGAGCAGGCGGTAGAGCGGCAGTTGCATCATGCGTGCGACCAGGTCCCATAAGGGCAGGTCGATGGGCAGGCCCGATTCGAGACTGCCTTCGGGCAATGCGAAGATCTCACTGACCTCTTTGCCGAGGAAGCCTTGTGCTTCTTCGGCGTTGATACGGGACCAGCCCAAGCCCCAGGCACCGTTGTCGTTGGTGATTTTAACAATAGGATCGGTGACTTTAGCGCCATGGGTAGGGATGCGGGCGTTATAGCCGATTGAGCGCGGGCGGGTGCCGCGTAGGATGCATTTTTCTATGCGGGTTATTTTTCCTTTGGGTACTTCGTGCACGGATAGACTCCTTTTAGCGCGAGGGTAAAATTCCTTCGCCTTGCCATGTTTTTGTTTCGGGCCAATAGGCCGACCAGCCAAACCACATCGAATTATAAGCCGCTAACTGGGTTAGTCGTGCACCTTTGAACGGGCCGGATATGGCCTGGCCTAGCATATTCCATTCGCTACCGGTCTCCGTGTCTATCAGGGCGAGGGGCAAGCCATCCTCGCGGTCGTGGGCCAGGAAAGTAAGTACTTGGTCACCAACGGTGCGACTATAGGGAATGGCGGTGGCGCTTTTTCGGTCGAAGATCACGAGCAGATCCCGATCACCGACGCGGTCGTTAATCGCGGCGGTCGCGGGCATTTTGCCGAAGGGATAGGCTTTACTCTCCTCGGCAAAGCGAAGCCCCAAGACCATTTCTTTAGCCGCCAGCTTTTCGTTTACCGGCGATGTGGTGGGGTCAAAAATAATCATCTGGTGGTCGTTGCGGTAGTTGCCGTACGGATAGCGAGAATAGTCTTCTATGGGGTAGAGGTTGCGGATATAGATGGGGTAGTGGTCAAGGCCGGTTGCCGCTTGTGCGATGGTGGTCTCGGGGTGCATTTTGCGCCACAGGCCCCAGGTGGTTTCGACCACGGGCATCAGCGTTAGACTTTGCCCTCGCTGGTCTTCGCCGATATTGGCGTAGATCATCTGGGGGTAGAGTGCCTCTTCGTCGTTGCGGTCGTACATGACTAGGTTGCTGTTGAGCAGCAGGCCGGAGACACCGAGTTCGATTTGCGAACTGTCGGGCGCGGTGCCGTCGAAGACCAGGCCGGTGCTGGTCAACGGGCAGAACGTCACGCAGATATAGCGGCCGCCGAGCCGATCGTTGATGACCTCGTGTTTCCAACCGAGGTTGTGCGGATAGGCCCGGGCCACGCCCTTGACGACGACGCCGAGGACGAGGTCGGCGTCGGTGAGGTAGTGAGCGTTGGCGGGGGTGACGGGTATGGGGTTGCTCATTGCCGGAATTCCGTCGCGCGGTATGCCGCCTGAGCGCAAATGACGGGGGAGTTCGTTGAGGCGGTCGTAGATGTCGGCGTCGAGCGGCACGGCGAAGAAGACGAGGGCGAGTAGAATAGACATCGTGTATTTCCTTTGCAGAATAGGTCTATGGAATCACGTATAGATAGTCAGAACTATCGCGATTTGTCGTGAAATATCCTCTCCTATTGTATAATACTCATGAAAAGTCTTCGGTCGGTTGTGAGCTGACGACCTCGCCCTCGTAGAGCGCCGTGTCCGCTTCTACTAGTTTGCCATCGCCGCGCAGGATTTGATTCGGCGTACGGCATTCGACGCGGGCGGGAAAACGCTCGGCGAGTTCGGCGACCTGCTCTTTGCGCTGGACCTCGGCCTCGGCGAAGCTAAAGCCCTTAAGCACGGCATCTTTCAGATCGGCCAGATCCTGCGCGACATCACCTTGCGCTTTATCCACCAGATTGACCTGCTCATCCGGGTCCTCCTGCAGGTCAAAGGCCAGGTCATCGCAATCGCGGAAAGCCACATATTTATAACGCGCGTCGCGGATCATGCGAAACTCGGTGCCTGCACCCCAGCGCGGGACAACGGATTCGGTGATAACGCCGGGGCGGTTCTCTAATGCGGGACAAGAATCTCCACGCACTGCAGGGCTGAGATCTACGCCGTCGAGTCCGTTGGCCAAAGGCGTGCCGGACAGACCGCAGAGGGTTGGGTAGATATCGGCGAGGCTGGCGGGGGCGATGATTGCGCTGGCCGCTATTTCGCCGCGGCGGTGTTCGGGCGTCGAGATGATCAGCGGCACTCTGGCCGAGGCCTCGTGCCAGGTGTTTTTCCAGAATAGACCATGCTCACCGCACAGCTCGCCGTGGTCGGAAGTGTAGATGATCACGGTGTTCTCGAGCGCCCCGTCGCGTTGTAATTGTGCGAGGAAGTCACCGAGGATCTCGTCGAGAAAATCGACGCAGGCGAAGTAGGCCGCGCGCGCCTTCATCATTTCGGCTTCGTCGATTTCTTCGGTGCGGAAACCTCTGATCGCGCCGAGGGTCATTGGATGCTCGGCGCTGTCGCCCCCGCGCCGCACACGAGGCGGTGTGACACCATCGGGCAAATAGCGGTCGAGGTGGCGGCTAGGCGCGGTTAGCGGAAAATGCGGACGGCTAAAAGAAGCGTAGAGCAGCCAGGGCTGGTCTGGGTTTTGGTGGCGTTGTTGGCGCAGCCAGGCGGTGGATTCACGGGCGACGATCTGTTCTTGCAGCATTGACTCTGGTATTTGGCTCAGGCCGGCGTCTTGCGTGCGCGAGCGCATATCCATGCCGGGGCGAGAGCCCTCCTCCTCGTAGAGGTCGAGTGGGTCAAATTGGTGCGCGCAGGGACCGCCGAAGTCGCCGTAGGGGCGGTGCTGAAAACCGGCGAGTTGCCGCGAGCCGCCCAGGTGTAATTTGCCGACATTACAGGTGGCATAGCCGTGCTCGCCGAGGTGGTTGGCGAAGGTCGGGTTTTCGGGGGGGAGGATCGACTTGTTGTTCCAGGCGCCGGCGCGGTGCGCGTGTCGGCCCGAGAGCATCGCGATACGACTCGGGCTGCATAGCGGCATCTGGCAATAGGCCGACTCGAAATGCGCGCCCTGGGCGATCAGGCCGTCGAGCGTGGGGGTGTGGCAGGGCTCGCCGCCTTTTTCGCGTGGGCGAGCGGACAAAAAGCGGTAGGAGTGCTCGTCGGATTGCAGCAGGAGGATATTTGGACGGGGCATAAATCGAGCCTCACTGGTTGGGATGCGGATTTGCGTCCATTTTGAAGATGTTATGGATAGAATCGATGTTTAGTTTAGTTGCAGGCTAATGTAGGGATTGGCCATAGACGCCCCAAATCCGAGGACTTAGCATGACAGTTATCGCATAGATGAAAAAAGTAGCTCAATACATTTTTAGTATCGGTCTGACCTTGCTCTTTGGTTATCTGGCGTTGGCCGGCGTCGAATTTTCCGCGTTGTGGCAGACCGTACAAGAGGTTACCGCGCAGAGCGTCATTTTCATCGTGGCGATTACGCTGGTGCGGATCGGGTTGCGCACTTGGCGGTGGCAGATGATGATGCGCAGTTTTGCCGGCCATATCGGCTATGTGGTGACGTATCTGGCGGTGGCGATATGTTATGCGGCCAATGTCGTGGTACCTCGATCTGGGGATATTTTGCGGGCGGTCCTGCTCGGCTGGTCGGACCGCGCGGCGGTCGGGCCGCTGTTGGGGTCGGTCGCCGCCGAACGGGTTTTTGACGTACTGCTATTGGCGTTGTTGGCCGGATCCGTCTTTACTTTGCTCGCCCCGCAGCATATGTCGGTCTACCCGCAATTGGCGTGGTCGATACCGCTGGTGATTGTCGCGGCGGGCCTGCTCTTGCTGTTGATGTCGCTATTTGCCGCCGGGCGTTTTGCTCTGGTTGTGCGCCTGGTTGGGCGGATCTCCCCACGACTCGGCGCGCTGGTCGAGCCGCATATCGCGGCCGTTGCGCAGGGGATGGATTCGCTGCGCCGGCCGCGGCAATACGCCGCTATCGCCGGGGTCTCGTTACTGTTGCACCTGAGCTATGCGGGGCTGATCTATGTGGGCTATTGGGGGATGGGGCTGACGGCCGCGTATGGCTTGGGTGTCGAGGCCGCGTTGTTGACCATGGTAGTCTCGGCGGTATCTTTTTTTGTGCCGACGCCAGCCGGCATTGGGCCTTTTCACTTCTTCTTTAAAGAAGCGCTTACCACTTTTTACGCTGTGCCGCCGACCGAGGCGTTGGCTTGCGCGACGGTCGTCCACGCAACGTATAACTTAACGTATCTAGTGGCGGGTGGACTGGCGGCCCTTGCGGTGCAGGGGCGGCGCTGGTGGCAGGATCGAAGCACTGCGTAAAGGCACCATAGCCGGTTTGCGATAAGGTCGCGAATTATTTAGGAAGTCAGCTTATAAAACGATAAATGCGAATATCAAGATTTATTGATTTATAAAATGCGACACAAGGCAATGCGAAAATCAATTTGGTTTTCGCGACTCTTGCCTACACTATTTTATATATTCCAATATAAGAGCATTGAGTTCGGTGAAATTCAGGAGCTTGAGTCTATGATCCTACAAATATTGTTATCGCTGTCGATTGCCGGTGTCCTATCGGCCCAGACGCTCGCATTGCATCAGACTGGTTTGAGCGATTCTGGCGAGATCGAAATTTCGGTCGTTGCTCAACTCAAGGGCACCATGGCGAGTGGTATCAGTTTTTATGTTGCGTTGCCCGAAGGGGTTTTTGAGGTGCTCGGGGTTGATCGGCCTTATGTGCAAGGGCCGCTATTGGCTCCCGCGGTAGAATTCATCAATAAGGCCATGCCCTTGGCAGAATCAATTGGCGCCCCTGCGGGCATGGTGATATTGCCCTATGCGGCTGTGCGCGGGGCGGGGGCCGATCGCGGCCGGACTGGCAAGGGGGTGGTTGCCCGTTTTTCGTTGCGCCCGCTGGCCCCGGGGCCCCAATGGGTGCGCTTGATCAGCACGCCGATTTACGAGAGCAAAATAGTCTTGCATGATGGGGTTGGAGAACAGGTTTTCCAGAATTTAGTCGATATCGAGTTGGGGGGGAGTGGGGCGGAACGAGAAAAGCGGGCCGGTGACGGTCGGCGCAGTTGGGCCGAGGTTAAGGCCGGGTGGTTAACGCCTGTGGCCCCATAGGGCATAGGGCATAGGGCTAATGCGATTTTTTTCAACGGGAGATAGATAGATGGGGACGGAGGTGAATGATAACCGGCCTGACTGGGACGAGTATTATATGCGTATCGCGATGGCGGTCCGTGCGCGTGCCAACTGCATGGGCAATCGCGTCGGGGCGATCTTGGTGCAGAACGACCGCATCATTTCGACCGGTTATAACGGCACTCCGCACAATATGGTTAATTGTCTCGACGGGGGGTGCGATCGCTGCGCGCACCGAGAAAAATACGCGTCGGGCAAGGATTATGACTTGTGTATCTGCGTGCATGCCGAACAAAACGTGCTTTTGGCTGCGGCCCGATTCGGCATCGCGACGGAAGGGGCCGTTATGTATTCGACGATGCGCCCCTGCTTCGGCTGTACCAAGGAGATCCTCCAGGCCAGTATACGCGGGGTGTATTATCTGCACGATTGGGTCTATCCCAATATAGAGCGGCAAGCCGGGTACGAAGATTTGCAGTCCTTTTTGCCGGGCGGGGTTAATCCCGTCGCTTTGACGGATCCCGATGCGGTATGGGCGGTCTCGGCCTTGCGTTAGGACGGTTGATGCAGGTAGTCTATTGTCGGCAGGAGTATACCCGTCGCGGTCTGCCGACAGTCTTTAAGATGCTGTCCTTTGCTGAGTCGACCGACTTGGACGAGCTGTTTGCGGCCGATGCTTATCTCTGTGCGGCAGAGACCAGCGTGCAATTCTGCGCTTAAAATGATATTGCGGAATCGGGTGTGTGTGAGTCGGCGGTTTGGGACCACCCCGATCCAGCCTGATTTGCAGCGATGTGCAAGTGAACGAAGTCGCGCCGGATCGGCGCGACTGTTTGGCCGACATTCTAAGCCATATTGTCCCGCTGTCGGTTATGTCTTGTTATATGCGAAGGCAAACCGGTAGCTTACGGGATCGGGGGCGCTTGTGGCTTATTTACAGGTCATGTGGGAGAATGACGCGGCTTGGCATTAATATACCCGTTTCACTTTTTCCGAGGTCTATCGCAATTGGTATCGGATACGAGCGATTTAGCGTCGTCCGGGCTCTTTTATTGGCATTGGCAACAAGCAGGCATTTTTTTAATATCTATGACCAAATTCTTGGTCTATAGCCATACAGATCGAAGAGAAAGACCTTTATGTGCGGAGTCCTTGTTGTCAGTCTATGCCTTTTCGCGGTGGGAGCAGTTGGTGGTGAACCGATCGCGGTTGCGACGGTGGCCAGTAAACCGCAGCTCGATGGAGTCTTAGTTGAGTGGGGGGCTCCAGAGCGGATCGCGGTCGTCGCCGGTGGCGATCGGGTAGGTGTCCGTGGGGCGTTCACCAGCGACGAAGATCACGAGGCCGATGTCTATCTGATGTGGGACGCCGATTATATCTATGTCGCGGTCGCCGTTGTCGATGATATCATTGACGTCGCTCGGATCGAACCCGGTAAGAACGAGTGGAAGGGCCCTTCGGGCCAGCGCAAGGACAGGATGTTTTATTACGATCATCTGAAGATCTTCTTGCGTGGGCCCGAGCGACCGTTAGGGCATAATCTTTGGCTGAGCCCGGCCGAAGGCACACCCTATTTCTGGGGGGGCAGTCAGCGCGGTAAGACCTCGGAGCGGGTGCCGGTTGAGGTGGGTGGGGCGATGCGGGACCACCTTTACACCTACGAAGTGGCTATCCCCTGGGCCTGGTTGAATCTTTATCCGCAACCCGATATGGTACTCGATGCGCTTTTTCTTCTGCCCGATTCGGATCTGCCGGGACAGGAGATCCGCAAAAAAGTGAAGGAGGGCAACAAATGGGTCTGGTGGCAGGGCAAAGTGCAGCTCAAAGGGCGGCCGCCCGGTTTGAAAGAGCGGCCAAAGGAACAGGTCGTTGAAGAGGAGATCGCGAAGATGGCCCGCGAGATTACGGTGCCAAAAGTAAAAGTCGCACCGGCGGTGCCTGAAGCGGTAGCCAAACAAGAGGTGCCCGCCGCAGCCGATCAGGCGAGTGTTGCGGCAGGTGCCGCTGCTTCGGTTGCCATGGACGGATCGGCAGGAACAGCGGTTGCCGTGGAGGTGCTGACGGGCGCGGGAAACGCGCAATCTTCATCGATATCTACAATTACCTCACAGCTGAACCGCCGTCTCTTGGCCCGGGAGGCGGAGGCCTCCGCAGCGCCGGCTTGGGCCCAGGCGCTCAATAATGACCGGGATATCTCCAGTGCCCAGGTCGATTCGCTCTACTATCGCTTGATCTTTACGCTCAAGCGGTTGACGGCCGAGAATATCAACGCCCGCACCGACGGTTTGGTGATGGATATCGCCGAATACGCCGGTGTTTGGCGAGCGCAGGCGCAGGTTTTCTTGCAAGCGTTGCTCACTGACGCGATTGCAGATCTTCCCAATGAGGAGGGGCGATTGCGGCCGCAGATTTCGGCGGCGGCGATAGCGGCCGGTGTAGACGGCGACAAGGCCCTGCGAATGGTGCAGACCCTCTGCCGCCAGATGTTGAAAGTTTATGTTGATGGGAAGGTCTCACTGTCGGAAACGTTGCTCGACAAGGCTCGGCGGCGGGCGAAATTATCCGAAGATGAGACGCGGGCCCTGCTTGTCGAACTAGCGCGTGAAAGGTAACACGGTCTATGGGCACTCACGAGAAAACCACCGCGGCCGACGAGCAGATCGCTGGCGCTGATGGGGCCCCATCAGATTCGCCAAGTATTGAACCCATAATACTCAGTATCGGATAACATGCCCGTATTTTCGCTCGATTATTTGCGCCGGGTTGGCGCATCAGTATTTACCGCCGCTGGCGCTACACCGGCGGCGGCCGATGTGGTGGCTGGCCTCTTGGCCGACGCCAATGCCGTTGGCCACGATTCGCATGGCGTCATTCGTATCCCACAATATGTCGCGACCATCGAAAATGGCGATATAGACCCCGGGGCGTCGGTTGCCGTCACGCGCGAGACGGCGGTCTCTGCCGTCTTGGACGGCCAATGGGGCTTTGGTCAGGTCGTGATGAATCACGCCGTCGAATGGGCGCTTGAACGGGCCGGTCGTTATGGGGTCGCCGCAGTGACGGTCAAAAATGCGAATCACATCGGCCGCTTGGGCAGTTATATGCAACGAGTCGCCGAAGCGGACATGATCGGCTTACTCTGCACCAACTCGCATGGTGGTGGTTCGATCGTGGCGCCCTGGGGAGGTAAGGCCGGGCGTTTGGGCACGAACCCGCTGGCGGCGGGTTTTCCGGGCGCGGAGGGCGGGTCGCTAGTGTTGGATATGACGACCAGCGTTGTGGCGGAGGGCAAGGTGCGGATCAAGCGCAATCGCGGTGAGCCGGCGCCTGCCGGGTGGATTGTCGATGCCGAGGGGGCTGCTTCGACGGACCCTGAGGATTTTTACGGTGAGCCGCGCGGGAGCCTATTGCCTTTCGGCGGTTCAATGGGGCATAAAGGCTACGGTTTGGGGGTGGTCGTCGAGCTTTTAGGTGGGGCGTTGAGTGGGGCGGGTTGCGCGCGGGGTAAGAACGTGCGCAATGGCAATGGCAATTTTTTGTTGGTAGTCGATATTGCGCGCTTTCAACCCTTGGTAGAGTACAAAAGCCAGATCAAAGCGTATATCGAATATTTGAAAGCGACGCCCAAGGCCGATGGCTTTGCCGATATTCTGTTGCCGGGTGAACTGGAGGAACGCGAGCGCGACCGCCGTCGGGACGGCATTTTTGTCGAAGACGAGACCTGGGCGCAGGTCCTTGAATGCGGAGGGCGGGTGGGCGCGGAATTACCGGAGCCAGGAGCTTGAGCGAAAGGGTGCAGGCGCTGCTGGCGGAGGGGGTCGAACAAGGGCACCACTTAGGCGCGCAAATCTGCGTTATCCACGATGGACGGGAGATCGTACATACGGCCTTGGGGGAAGCCCGGCCGGGTGTGGCCATGACGACCGAGCACTTGGTACACTGGTTTTCGGCCGGCAAACCCATTGCCGCCGTGGCGTTGGCACAGTTGTGGGAACGTGGTTTGTGTGCTTTGGACGATCCGGTCGCCTTGTATATCCCCGAATTTGCGCAACACGGCAAGCAGGCGATTACCCTGCGCCATGTACTGACGCATACCGGAGGGTTCCGCTCGTGGGTGGACCTCGATTGGAGCGATGGGCCCTGGCAAGAAAATATCGCCCGGGTGTGCGCCGCGAAACCGGAGCGGGCCTGGGCGCCGGGGCGCAAGGCGGGTTATCACATAGCCTCGGGCTGGTATGTGTTGGGCGAAGTGATTCGCCGGATTGACGGTAGGCCTTTTGATCAGTACGCACGCGAAGAGATTGCGGTTCCATTGGGTATGGACGATACGTGGTTCACGCTCTCTCAGGATCGTTTTCGTGCCTATGGCGATCGCTTGGCGCCGATGTTTGATACGGAGGGTGCAAAATCCGCTATGGTGGAATTTTGGTGCGGGGAGTCGGGGGCCAGCAGGTTATTGCCGGGCGCCAGCAGCCGAGGACCCATACGGGACCTGGTCCGGTTCTACTCGATGCTATTGGACGGCGGCCAAGTGGCCGGTCGGCGCTTGCTCCTGCCGCAAACGGTCGAGGCGCTCGTTGCCCGTCATCGTACGGGCCTTTACGACCACACCTTCGGCCATCTCGTTGATTGGGGGTTGGGTTTTATCGTCAATTCTGGCGTTTATGGCTTGGGAACCGTACCCTACGGATATGGTCGCCATGCTTCGGCGCGGACTTTTGGCCACGGTGGGCACCAATCATCGACGGCCTTTGCCGACCCGGAGTTTGCGTTGATTGTAGCCTTGGCGGTTAATGGTATGCCTGGCCGAGCGATCCACCATCGGCGTTTTCTCGATTTGCTTTCGGTGTTGTATGAGGATTTGGGCCTCGCTGAAGTATGAGCGGAGCCCTGCTTTCTATTTTCGCGATGTATGCCCTTTGGCTATACTTGCTGAACGAGCGCCGTAGGCCCTGTTGGGCGCGGCGCTTTCCCGTTTTCTCTTTATGTGAAAGGATGCTGTATGAAAGCGTCTGATATCTTCGTTAAAGCCCTTGAACACGAAGGTGTCGAATTTATCTTCGGCATCCCAGGTGAAGAGAACCTGGACCTGCTCGAATCGCTGCGCACTTCTGAGCAGATCAAGCTGATCCTTAACCGCCACGAACAGGCGGCGGGTTTTATGGCCGCGACTTATGGCCGTCTCACCGGCAAGACGGGGGTTTGCATGGCGACATTGGGGCCGGGTGCGACCAACTTTGTCACCGCGGCGGCCTACGCGCAACTCGGGGCGATGCCGATGATGATGATTACTGGCCAGAAACCGATTAAGTCGAGTAAGCAGGGGCAATTTCAGATCGTCGATATTGTCGAAATGATGAAGCCCCTGACGAAGTATACGCAACAGATCGTTAGCGGCGAGAATGTGTCCTCCAAGATCCGTGAGGCCTTCCGCCTCGCAGAAGAGGAGCGGCCTGGGGCCGTGCATTTGGAACTGCCCGAGGATATCGCCCGCGAAGATACGGAGTTACAGCTTTTTCCCAAGAATAGAGTGCGCCGACCGGTACCTGAGGAAAAGGCCATCGCCCAGGCTGCGGAAATGATTGAGAAGGCCGAAAGACCACTGCTACTTATCGGTGCGGCGGCCAACCGCAAGCGCACCTCCAAAATGCTTTTTAACTTTATTCGCGATACGGGCATTCCCTTCTTTACCACCCAGATGGGTAAGGGGGTCGTCGACGAACGACATCCACTTTTTTTGGGCAATGCCGCCCTATCGGCAAAAGATCCGCTGCACTGCGCTGTCGGCCGTGCTGACTTGATCATCAATGTTGGTCACGATGTCGTTGAAAAACCGCCTTTCTTTATGGTCGGTGACGAGTTGCAGGTCATTCATATCAACTTTTCGTCCGCCTCGGTTGACCCCGTTTATTATCCGCAGTTGGAGATCGTCGGTGATATCGGCAATAGCATTTGGCAGTTGTTGTTGCGTATTGACAAGCAACCGAACTGGGACTTCAGCTATTATATGAAGGTCAAAGAGTGGATCGACGAGATCCGCGATACCGGTATCGATGAACCGAGCTTTCCAGTCGTGCCACAGCGCCTGGTCGCCGATGTGCGCCGGGCGATGCCAGATGACGGGATTATCTGTCTCGATAACGGAGTCTATAAAATTTGGTTCGCGCTCAATTATCGCGCACATGAACCGAACACCGTTTTGTTGGACAATGCCTTGGCGACAATGGGAGCGGGTTTACCCTCGGCGATGGCCGCCAAACTGGTCGAACCCGACAAAAAGGTCATGGCCATATGTGGCGACGGCGGTTTTATGATGAACTCGCAGGAGTTAGAAACAGCCGTGCGGCTGGGCATGGATTTAGTGGTCTTGGTGCTTAGGGATGACGGTTATGGCATGATTAAGTGGAAGCAAGCCGATATGGGTTTTGACAATTGGGGCTTAGACTATGGCAACCCCGACTTCGTCAAATACGCCGAAAGCTATGGCGCCCATGGGCATCGCATTGGCTCGACCGAAGAGTTGCTTACGACGCTCGAAAGCTGCCTCAATGCGAAGGGGGTGCATTTGGTAGAATGCCCAGTCGACTACTCGGGGAATGCGGACCTCTTGATCAAGGAGTTGGTCTGTCCGGCATGAGCGGTCGCCGTGCGGTAGTTGTCGGGGGAGATGCGGCTGGCATGAGCGCGGCGAGCCAAATGCGGCGCACTGATCCGACGCTCGAAGTGCTAGTACTCGAAAAAGGCGATTTTGTTTCCTACGGGGCCTGTGGGATGCCCTATTATATCGCCGGTGAAATCGCTAAGGCGGAAGACCTGCTCGTCTCGAGCCCGGAGGAATTCGCTGCGCGCGGTATCGACGTGCGTTGTGGGTACGAGGTCAAGGAAGTGCGTGCCGGAGCGCGGGTGCTCGTCGGCGAAACGGCTGCCGGACAGTCTTTTTCCGAGCGCTTCGATTATCTGGTGCTGGCGACCGGCGGCAAGGCGGTAGTGCCCACTGTGCCTGGCGCGGATTTGGCCGGAGTACATACGCTGCGCAGTTTGAATGACGGGATTGCCTTGCGCGAAGTGCTCGACCGCGGGCGAGTGCGGCGGGCCGTTATCGTCGGTGCTGGTTTTATCGGCCTCGAACTAGCGGAAGCTTTAGCCAAACGCGGGGTACAGGTGCAACTGCTCACTCGTTCTGAGCGTTTGCTCAATGGCTTTGAGCGCCCATTCGCGCAGCCATTGTTCGACGAATTGTTTCGCCATGGGGCCGAACTGATTGTCGGTGAGCAAGTTGAGGGCATCGAAGGTCGCAATGGGCAGGTCGTCGCAGTGTCGACGGATAAGGGTCGTTATGCCGCGGACCTAGTGCTTTTGGCTACCGGGCTCGAACCCGGGGCCGAATTGGCGCGTTCGGCGGGTATCGCCCTAGGGCAGAGCGGAGCGATTGCCGTCAATGATCGCATGAAGACCGATGTGGTCGGCATCTGGGCTGCGGGCGATTGCATTGAAGTAAAACACGTGGTTACCGGCGAACCGGTTTATGCACCCTTGGCGCTGACGGCCAATCGCACCGGTCGTATTGCCGGCGACAATGTAGGTGCGCAGAGCGCGGGCAAAACTTCTTCCCAGCGTTTTCGCGGCACGGCGGGAACCCTCATCGCCAAAGTATTTGGTTTTACGGCCGCGCAGACT
The DNA here is from genome assembly GCA_018672475.1 of Gemmatimonadota bacterium. Lineage (GTDB taxonomy): Bacteria > Latescibacterota > UBA2968 > UBA8231 > UBA8231. The sequence continues at coordinate 21,692 of JABHFS010000001.1, forward strand.
GGGCTGACGCTGCTCGAAGCTGAGCGGGCCGGTTTTTCAGCATCCGTTTTTACCCGCCAGAGTCGGACGCGAGCTAGATACTATCCGGGTGCCGAGTCATTGTGGTCGCGGATTGTGGTCGACCGCACTACCCGGCGTCTGCTCGGGGCGCAGGTCCTGTCGCGGGAAGGGGTGGCCGGGCGGATCGACGTCTTTGCCACCGCGCTATTTAATCGCATGAGCATCGACGAGATCTATGATCTCGACCTGGCCTACGCGCCGCCTTATGGGCCGGTTTATGATCCAGTGATCGATATCTGCGGCCACGCGATGCTCCAACTATAGGCGGTGCAACCGATGTGGAGGATGAGATGTCTACGGCTATTCTGAACAAAATTTATATCTACCCGGAAAAAGATGCGCCCTGCCAGGAGCTGGAAGCCTGTGAAGCGCTTGCGGAGAGTGGCCTAGCAGGTGATCGTCGACGTTCTCGGCGGCGGTCGGTGACCCTATTGTCGAGCGAGGTTTGGGCGGATACCATCGCGGGCCTGGGCACGGATCTGCCGCCGGTGACCCGGCGGGCTAATTTGCTGGTCAGTGGCGTGGATCTGCAAGCGGCGGTTGGCCGGCGTTTGCAGATCGGTGAGGTCGTGTTGAAGGTCTGGGGCGAGACCGAGCCATGCCAGAAAATGGATGATAAACTCGAGGGGTTACAGCAGGCGCTCGCACCCGAAATGCGCGGCGGTGTTTGCGCGGAAGTAGAGCAGGAAGGCCGGCTCAGGGTCGGTGACGAGATTCTGTTGGTGGAGTCCGCCTCCTAGTGGCTGTTGTCCCAGGCTTGGTCTATGTCGCGGGCAATGCGGCGCTCGATATGCTTGTGCGCGACGTGTCGGCACTCGATGTGCCCGCCGAAGATGCCTGGGGGGCCAATGTGCAATTGCTGTCGCGCCCAATCGAAGCCGCATTAGGCGGTTGTGGTGCGGCTCCGGCGTATGTGTTGGGACACTTGGGGCAACGGGTGGTGCTCAATAGCAATATCGGCGACGACGCGTGGGGACAGATGCTGACGGGCTGGCTGGCGGGAGCCGGGGTTGAGTGTGCGAAAAATATCGATGCGGCAACGGCGGCACATGTTAACGCGCTACAACCCGACGGCCGCCGGCGTTCCTTTTACTATGCGGGTTCAAGGGTGGATTGGAGTCGTTCGCTTGTAGGGGAGACTCCGGAATGGTTTTTAGCTTCGGGATACGGCAAAGTCCAGCTCGCGGATTTGCGGGAATTGCACCGGGTTTGCGGTGAGTTGCGTCAACGCGGTGCGCAAGTGCTCTTCGACTCGAGCCCCTGGTTCGCCGGCCGGGTGGAAGTGGCCGATATGCATGCGCTTTGGGCCCAGGTCGACTGTTTGTCGGCGACCGAGGATGAATTGGCCGCATGGGTCAAAGGGCCCGATTGTGCGGCTTTGGCGGAGGAGGTTTTGCTGCACGGGGTGGCTAAGGTGGTGGTCAAGCGGGGTGGGCAGGGTGCTTTCTACGCCGACCGCGATGGCAGGCGGGGAAAAGTCGAGGTTGAATCGGTTGCGGCGGCTAATACCGTGGGGGCTGGGGATAGCTTTAATGGCCGGTTGGTTTTCGGTTTGTGCCGGGGGGAGGTTTTGGAAACGGCGGTCAACGAAGCGGCGGCTTTGGCGACGCGGGTGGTGCGTGGTGGCCGGGGTGTGTTAGGGATGGATGGTTGAGGTTGCGTAGATTGGGCTGGTTGTTCGTCGTGGTTTTATTGCCGATATTGGCTGGCGGTTTTATCTCGCAATGCTTGAGATGGTAGGTCGCTGCAAAATCAATTCGAGTTGATTTAAAGGGGTAATATGTCGCAAGAACATCCCATTGTCATGATTCTGGGCTGGCGTTCGGGTTCGTCGAGTTTGACCAAGGAATTGTACGAGAAGGGCTACCCGCTCACACCGCCTTTGGACGTGCGTCCCATGGAAGGGCACCAGCCGGAGGGACATTACGAAAATTCTGAGGTCCAACAGATCAATGAGGCGCTGTTGGCCCATTTTCAGATGAATGTGTTTACGCCGGGTATCTTGCCCTTTGTCAATGCGGATGTGGTGGAAAATTGGTTGGGTCAACATCCCGAGCCGGTGATTGCTAAGGATCCGCGTTTCGCCTTTACCTGGCCGGTGTGGAAGACTTCGACGAGGAGGCGGGTCGTTTTCGCCTGGACGAATCGCGACAAGGAAACACAGGTTGGTTCAATTATTCGCTGGTACAAGATTCCCCAGGACGGGGCGAAGGCGTGCGTTGCGATGCATGATATCGGGGCACAATTGGCTTGTGAAAGACACGAGTCGGTAGAGGTCGATGTCAAAGACCCGCAAAGAGTCGAGAAGGTCGAGGCCTTTCTCCGCCAATTCGTGCAGCCGGCGTCGGAGTGAGCGGGGCGGCAAGATGGGGCGGTGATATGTCACTATTGAGGGAACATGATTTGCGAGTGCAAAAAGGAGAATGGCTTTGAGTGATTTTTATGAGAGGTCGACGATCGTGCACGAACATTTACGCGGCAAGATCGGTATAGTTAGCAAGATGCGGATCGAGTCGCAGGATGACTTGTCCATCGCCTATACACCCGGGGTGGCTGGTCCCTGTCTGAAAATCGCGGAAAACGGTGCGCTGGCTCGCGAGTTGACCATTAAGCGCAATACGGTGGCGGTGGTCACGGATGGTTCGGCGGTATTGGGCTTGGGCAATATCGGCCCGCTGGCGGCGCTGCCGGTGATGGAGGGCAAGGCCCTGTTGTTCAAGGAATTCGCCAATATTGATGCATGGCCGATTTGTCTGGATACGCAAAATGCCGATGAGATCATCGAGACCGTGCGGCGTATTGCGCCGGGTTTCGGTGGGATTAATCTCGAAGATATTTCGGCGCCGCGTTGCTTTGAGGTAGAAAATAGCCTGCAGGATCTGGGGATTCCGGTCTTTCACGATGATCAACACGGTACGGCGATTGTACTCTTGGCGGGGTTGATTAACGCTTGCCGGGTGCTCGGTCGTGATTCGGCGAGATTGAAGGTGGTGATCAGCGGTGCAGGTGCGGCGGGCACCGCCATCGCGAAACTATTGCGCGGCATTAATGTTACCGACGACGCTTGGGCACCGGTCGAGGATTTGGTTGTCTGCGACTCGCGTGGAGCGATCCATGCCGGTCGCGAGGGGTTGTCGCCGGAAAAACAGGCCCTGCTCGATTATACCAATAGCCAAGGCCACACTGGCAGCGTGCACGAAGTTTTAGAGGGGGCGGATGTTTTTATCGGCGTTAGCAAGGGCGGCTTGTTGGACGGCGATGATATCAAGCGCATGGCCAAAGACCCCATTATTCTGGCGATGGCCAACCCCGAACCCGAAATTATGCCGGATGTGGCGCTGGCGGCCGGGGCGGCGATTGTCGGCACGGGGCGCAGCGACTTCCCGAACCAGGTCAACAATGTGCTGGCCTTCCCCGGGATCTTCCGTGGGGCCCTCGACGCCGGGGCCGTGGCGATCAATGGGGCGATGAAGATTGCAGCGGCGCATGCGCTAGCCGATGCAGTCGCTGAGCCGCTTGCCGAGCGCATCCTGCCGCAACCATTGGATCGTTCGGTCGCACCGCTGATCGCCGAGGCGGTGCGCCGGGCGGCGACTAAAAGTCCTTGACATAATTTGCGATCTGCCGATACTTTGTACGGAACTTAACTGCACTAAATACGGAGGTTACCCCTAGATGTCTGCTCTGTTTCCGGCCGCGCCGCTATGGCGCCATGTGTTGTCACCGGCAGAGAAGATGTCTGCCCCATCCATCACTGGCTCGACTACTACCAAGGCGACTACGCGCGCCAAATAGTATCGACGGTCACTGGATATTTTCGATCCTCCCCGCTGTCGACTTTTGACAGGGGGGCATTTTTAATGCCTGAAAATTAATAAGTCTACTTGTAATGGGAGTGAAAAATGTTAATCAAAGTACCACAGGGGCAAGACATCGAATACGCCGGCGAAGGCACGCTCAAAGAGATCTTCGTCGAATTGGACAAAGGGCTGTTGAAAAAATACATCGCTGCCCGCGCAGAAGGCGAGCACGTGGATTTTCATACTCGGTTGCGCAGCGATGCGGAGGTCGAGTTGATCCCTTGGGATGCTGAAGAGGCGGCTTGGATTTATCGCCATAGCATGTCGCATGTGTTAGCCCAGGCGGTGGTGCGCCTATTTCCCGAGGCGCAATTGGCCATCGGCCCGGCGATCGAAGATGGGTTCTATTATGATTTCGACGTGGAGGAACCATTTACACCGGAAGATCTGAAGAATATCGAGAAGGAGATGAAGCGGGTCATCAAGCAGAACCACAAATTTGAACGCGTCGAGGTTTCGCGCGAGCAGGCGTTGGAGAAAATCGGTGATGCGACTTATAAAAACGAACTGCTCGCTGATTTGGCCGAAGACCAGACGCTGTCCTTCTACCAAGATGGTGAATTTGTCGATTTGTGCAGGGGACCGCATATGCTGGGCACCGGCCAGGTAAAGCACTTCAAGCTGTTGAGTGTAGCCGGGGCCTATTGGCGCGGTGATGAAAGCCGCAAGATGTTGCAGCGTATCTATGGCACGGCCTTTGCCACCCGCGAAGCTTTAGATCAACATATTGCGATGCTGGAAGAGGCCAAAAAACGCGATCACCGATTATTGGGCAAGCAGTTGGAGCTTTTTCATATCGACGAAGAAGTCGGACAGGGGTTGGTTCTGTGGATGCCGAATGGGGCGGTGGTGCGCACTGAGCTACAGAATTTCATATCGGCTGAACTGCGGCGCCAGGGGTATAAGCAGGTGTATACACCGCATATCGGCAAGCTCGACCTCTACCGCACGAGCGGGCATTTCCCGTACTACCAGGACGGTCAGTATCCTCCGTTTATAGAAAAGGACCATTTGCGCAAGTTGGCGGATGAGGGTTGTTCCTGCGGTGATCTCGCCAGTCAGATGGAGGCGGGGGATATCGACGGCTATCTGCTCAAGCCGATGAACTGCCCGCACCATATTAAGATTTTCGCTTCCAAGGCCCACAGCTATCGCGATCTGCCGGTGCGCTTAGCGGAGTTCGGCACGGTGTATCGTTGGGAGCAGTCGGGCGAGATCGGCGGCATGACGCGGGTGCGCGGTTTTACCCAGGACGATGCGCATCTGTTTTGCATGGAGGAACAGGTCGCCGAAGAATTGCTACAATGCCTGGAATTGGTCAAGATCATCTTTGGCACTCTGGGCATGGCCGACTATCGGGTGCGTGTCGGTTTGCGTGATCCCGACAGCAGTAAATACGTCGGTGAGCCCGCCAAGTGGGACCGCGCCGAAGAGGCTTGTCGGCAAGCCGCTGAGTCGTTGGGGGTTCCCTTTAGCGAAGAACCGGGGGAAGCGGCGTTCTACGGACCCAAGATCGACTTCGTGGTTAAAGACGTCGTTGGCCGCGAATGGCAATTGGGCACAGTGCAGGTCGATTATAACCTGCCCGAACGCTTTGGGCTCGAATATGCCGGCGCTGACGGGCAGATGCATCGCCCGGTCATGATTCACCGCGCGCCCTTTGGTTCGATGGAGCGCTTTGTCGGTGTATTGATCGAACATTTCGCCGGAGCTTTTCCGGTGTGGTTGGCACCGGTGCAAGCGGTGGTGCTACCGATCGCCGAACGCCATGCCGAGTTTGGGGCGGAGGTCCGGAAAGAGCTGTTGGCGGCCGGGATCCGGGTTGAACTCGACGCGGCCAGCGAGACGCTCAACAAGCGAATTCGCCAAGCTCAGATGAAGAAGGTGCCCTATATGTTGATTGCGGGGGATCGCGAGGTTGAAGAGGGCCAAGTCTCAATTCGTCTGCGCTCGGGCGAAAACCTAGACGCACTCTCGGTTGCGGATGCGGTCGCGATGATGACTGAGAAGGTCGCACAAAAGGCTGAAGTCTAAAAAATAGCAACGCCCTGGAACCATTGTTGGGACTCGACTTGCTGGAAAACGGCGATAGTGACGCGGCGTTCTGGTTTACCGAATTTGATTGCCAGGACGATTGGGTGATGGGGGGCGATCGCGCGGGGGACTCTCTGGGGGTATTCGATTTTTTCGCGAGTCCCAGTTCGACTTCAAGCTGCGGCAGGGGGACGAAGGTTTGTGAAAAAATATCCACTAGGATGACGGCTCGATCGCCGGTGATTGCGGCGGGCCGGTGGCTAATGCCCATTGAAGGGGTTCGAAAATTGGGCTGAGCGATTTACCTTGATAGCGAAGGTCCACCAAGGACGCTATTTTAGGGGTTATGAGATTATTCAGCCGAACGCGCTATATCATCGGGGTTTTTTGGTACTTTCGTTATTATGTCCTGTGCACGGGGCTGGCAATGGCCTTTTGGGATACGGGACTGATCAAACCCTTCCGTTTTTTTGTCGTACTGGTGCACGAGGTCAATCACGCGGCGGCGGCTTTATTGACCGGTGGCGAGGTCGTCGAGATCCGCACGCATTGGAATGAGTCGGGCCACACCTTGGCGCGCGGCGGGATCTATCCGCTGATCAGCGCGGCGGGTTATGTGGGTTCGGCATTGATCGGTTCGTTATTGATTTACACCGGGCTTTACCCGCAGGCGCAGCGTTTTGTATTGTTGTGCATCGGTGCGGTCTGTATGGGCATGACGATGGCGTATACCCCCTTGGGGGGTGTTGACTTTTTTCTCGGCATCGGCGGCGGTTTTGTGCTCTGCGCGATGGCGATAAAGTCACAGCGGATGGCCAGGGTCGGGTCGGTGTGGATGGGAGTGATGCTCTGTTTGTATAGTTTATTCGATTTCCGTACTGACCTTTGGTATCACGCGGAGCGGACCGACGCGGGGCTTTTGTCGGCTTATTGGGGCCTCGATCCCCTGCAGGTGCCCTACCTGGCTTATTTGATCGCTCTGAGCTGGGTCTTGTTGTCGCTAGCGTGTATGTATCGGGCGATGCGCGCATTGGTCTTAAAAAGAAAATCTTGACCTTATGCGTCTATTGTTTCTACCTTCAGCAAAATTCATGAAAAACAACACGCACCATAGCTTCGTTCCGTCTTCCGTACGGGTATTCGCACTGGGCGATAGACGGGGGTGCGTCTCGTAAACTGACTGAGAAATTCATCCGCATCCGCCGTCGATTTAATCGACGGCGTTTTTTTATGATTAAAAGAAAGTGAATGCCATGTTTGTGATGGAGTTTAAAAGAAGGGCTGAGATCAACTAATACTGGTCGTCGATACAGTATGTTCGGTAGCGGTATGTGCAAAGTGGATGGCGTGGGTGAAACGGTAGACATCGATTTGCACCGGATTGAGGGGCGGTCGGTATTTCGGTTGAGTGGAGTGGTTTGATGGGCTAAGTTATCCAGATTACATAGAATTGCAAGATCTGGGTAATTTGACGCATTGAGACTGTGAATGGATGATCGGGAGAAAAGTAAAGAAGAGCTCTCTTGGGAACTGACCGCGCTCAAGGTGCGGTTGGCAAAACTGGACTTTATAGAGGCTGAACGCGGTGCGGCTGAGGAAGAGTTACGTCGGAGCGAAGAGCGTTTTCGCATGGCGGTGGAGTGTTTGGATGAAGGCCTGTTGATCACCGACTTGGACGATGTGGTGCTCTATGTCAATTCACGTATCAGCGAAATGACCGGCTATGCCCAGGATGAGATGATCGGTCGACCGGCCTATGAGCTTATTCTGCCGTCGGATCAGTGGCCTGATCTCCGGCAACGCAACCAGCAGCGCAGTGAAGGGCGTTCCGATTGCTCTGAGATGCAGGTGGTGCGCAAGGACGGCAGCCGGTTTTGGATCGAGAGCAATGCGATGCCCTACCTCGATGGTGCTGGCGAGGTCATCGGCACGCTGGGGGCGATAACTGATATAACACAGCGCAAGGAGGTGGAGCGCCAACTGCAGCAATCGCTGGAGGACAAGGAGGTGTTGCTCAAGGAAATACACCATCGGGTGAAAAATAATCTCCAGGTTATCTCTAGCTTGCTAGACTTGCAGGCACAGCACTTTTCCGATGACCGGATCCGCGCCGCTTTCACCGATAGCCAAAATCGGATTCGATCGATGGCGCTGATCCACGAACTGCTCTATCGCTCGACCGATCTGGCGCAGATCGATATGGGCGAATACATTCAGGATCTGGCGATGAGCCTGTTTAGCTCCTATGGCGACGAGATCAGCGATGTCGCGCTGCAAACGGACATAACCTCCGTAGTGCTTGATGTAGACCAGGCGATGCCCTGCGGTTTTATTGTCAACGAGTTGGTTTCCAATGCGCTGAAATATGCCTTCGCAGATGGGCGCAAGGGTGTGTTGTTTATCGGACTCAGTGGCGGATCTGGCGATAGCGTAGAGATGGTAGTGCGCGATAATGGTGTGGGCTTGCCGCCCGGCTTCGATTGTCAGCAGTCTACTTCATTGGGGTTGCGTCTGGTGCATACTTTGGTGGAGCAATTGCGCGGGAAATTACAGGTGGTGGGCGATGGTGGTGCGGAGTTTAAGGTGTGTTTTGCTATAACAAAAAATGAATCAAAATAGAGGAGAGGGTAGATCCATGAGAATGAGCCGGCTTTTTAGCCAGACCTTGCGCGATATAACCGCCGACGCCGAAGTGGCGAGCCACCAGCTATTGTTGAGGGCGGGTTTTATCCGTCAATTGGCCAGCGGGATCTTTAGCTATTTACCGCTAGGGCATAAAGCCCTACGCAAGGTAGAGGAGATTATCCGCCGGGAGATGGACGCGATCGGGGGGCAGGAGATCACGATGCCCGTGGTACACCCGGCCGAAATTTGGCAACAGACCGGTCGCTGGTACGAGGTCGGCTCGGAGATGAGTCGTTTTAAGGATAAGAACGACCGCGATATGGTCCTGGCGATGACGCATGAGGAAGTCGTCGCCGACCTAGTCAGCCGCGAGATTCATTCCTACAAGCAATTGCCCCAGTTGGTTTATCAGATCCAGACGAAATGGCGCGATGATCCTCGGCCCCGTTCCGGCCTTATCCGGGTCCGCGAGTTCACGATGAAGGACTCCTATAGCCTCGACGCTGATTGGGAAGGCTTAGACAAGCAGTACCGGGTCCACTATCAGAGCTATTTCAATATTTTCAACCGCTGTGGCCTCGATGTGATCGCGGTCAGTTCCGATACCGGGATGATGGGCGGCGAGATGGCGCACGAGTATATGTATTTGACGCCGATCGGCGAAGATACTTTGCTGCTATGTGATGGCTGCGGTTATGCCGCAAATCGCCAGATTGCGACCTTCGCCAAAAAAGCTAATCCGAAAGAAGAGCCCGCTGTACAGGAGAAGATCGCCACGCCGGGTACGGCGACCATCGATGATTTGGCCAGGTTGCTCGACATGCCCGCCAGTAAGACTGCCAAGGCGGTGTTTATGATGGCGACCGTCGGCAAGGGCGAGGAGAAGGAAGACAAGTTTATCCTAGCCGTTGTGCGCGGTGATATGGAGGTCAACGAGACCAAATTGGCCAATGCCGTTGGTGCGTTAGAGATGTGGCCGGCGAATGAGGCGGAGATTCGCGCGGTTGGCTCGGAGCCGGGGTATGGTTCGCCGATCGGGGTCAAGGGGGCGCTGATTATCGTCGATGACGCGGTGGCCTCAGCGACTAATTTGGTCGCCGGTGCCAATGAGCCGGGTTTTCACGTCAAAAATGTGAATTGTGGCCGGGATTACGAGGCCGAGCAAATCGTCGATATCGCCTCGGCACGCGAGGGGGACGGTTGCCCGCGCTGCGAGGCAGCGCTAAGGGCGGTACGCGGAGTTGAGACGGGCAATATCTTCCAGCTCGGCACCAAGTTTACCGAGGCGCTGGGTGGGAATTTTCTCGACGCCAATGGCAAGGCGCAGTCGGTAGTGATGGGTTCGTACGGGATCGGCGTCGGGCGGATGTTGGCCTGTATCGCTGAGGAATACAACGACGACAACGGGCTGGTCTGGCCGATTACGGTCGCACCCTTCCAGGTGCATATCGTATTATTGGCCAAGGGCGAAGGCGAGGCGCAGGACGTGGCGGAAAAACTCTATGGTGAATTGACAGGGCGCGGGCTCGATGTGCTCCTGGACGATCGCAAAGATAACCCGGGCGTCAAATTCAAGGACGCCGATCTTATCGGCATACCGGTGCGGGTGACGGTCGGCGACCGCGGTTTGAAAAACGGGATCGTCGAGTTCAAGTTGCGCCGGGAAGAGCAGCGGCTGGAGATACCGGTCGAAGATGCGTTTGAGCACGTCGTCGCGGCGGTCGAAGGTTTGTATAATGAGCTGGAAGAGCGGGTCGTCGAAGTCGAATACGAAAAATAAGCGGGGTTGGCCGATGGAAACGATACAATCGCTATTTGTCGAAGGGTATGCGGACCAAGTCAGCTACAAAGCAGGGGATACCGCGCGCTTTCACGTTTCGACCAGCGCAGAATCGTATGCGTTGGAGATTGCGCGTATCGGTGCCGAACGCGAGGTCGTCTGGCAACAAGACGGATTGTCGGCGGCGGTGTACTCGGTGCCCGAAGACGCCTCTTCGCACGGTTGCAATTGGCCGGTTTCTTGTGAGTTGGCAATACCTGCCGACTGGCAGAGCGGCTATTACGAACTCGTGTTCCGCGCCGAGGACCGAGGTGGTAAGTTTACCCAGCGCGGTCGCCGCACGGTCGAAAGCCAGGGCCTTTTTATCGTACGGCCGTCGGGGTCGATCAATAAAAAGATTCTTCTGCAATTGGCCACCAACACTTACGCCGCCTATAACAACTGGGGTGGATATGGCCTCTATGGTTATCACGGTCGCGGCGGTTTGCAGGGGCATCGCGTCTCTTTCGATCGGCCGATGGAAGGGTTATTTGATCGCTGGGAACGCGATTTCGTCGCTTGGGTCGAAGCGGCGGGTTATGCCATAGACTACTGTGCCAATTCCGATCTCGAATTTTATCCTGAGCTATTGGACAATTATAGTTTAGTGCTGAGTGTTGGGCACGATGAGTATTGGTCGGGGCCGATGCGCGATTCTCTCGAAGCCCGTATCGCCGGTGGGGGGAATGCCGCTTTTTTTAGCGGCAATTCCGTCTGCTGGCAGGTCCGTAGCGAGGAGGCGGGGCGGGCGCTTACTTGCTGGAAGCAGCTCTTCAATATGGACCCAGCGTACGCGGCAGGTGATTATGCGAATCTGTCTACCTTGTGGAGTCACCATTTGCTCGACCGGCCCGAAAACCAATTGACCGGTGTTGGTTTTCTCTATGGGGGCTATCATTTGAGCCACGGGCAATATATGGATGGCTCAGGCGCTTTTGAGGTGCATAGACCTGAGCATTGGGTTTTTGCAGGTACGGGTTTAAAACAGGGCGAGGAATTTGGCGGGGAGCATACGGTTGTCGGTTATGAGTGCGACGGCTGTGAGTTTACGATGGAAGGCGGGTTGCCGGTGCCAGTAGGTAGTCATGGGACGCCGAAGGATTTCACTATTCTGTCAACGGGATCGGCGCGCTGGCACCCCGATGACAGCGTATGGTATGAGCGCTGGGAGAACGGCCGGGAAGGCGCGGCGGTGATGGGGGTTTATACAAGAGGCGGCACGGTGTTCACGGCGGGGACGACGGATTGGCCGCACGGGCTTAAAGGCGACGAGCAGGTCGTGCGCATCACGCGGAACGTGCTGGACCGTTTGGGGCAGTAGAATGGATCTTCCCTATAGTATTGGGCTTTGCCCGGAGTGATTGAACCGAAGCCAGGCTGCTGCCATATTTAATTCATGATATGATCGGCCATGTAGTTTACTTATCCCAATCCTCCTCTGGCACCTGCGCGTAATCGTGCGGCTCGTAGCCGATCACTCTTTTCCCATGTTCCATATCGTAGAGCGGCCAGTTGCTACCCGAGACCCCGAAGACGGTTTCGAATTTGACGCCTGGGTGGGTCAGCGCCTGCTCGAAGACGCGCACGCAATCGCCGTGGCTCAAATGGTGCGGGTGCTCGGGCTGGTCGCGTTCGAGGCTGAAGTTGCCGATGCGCACGCAGACGAATTCCATATCGTGCTGGTGGGCGAAGGAATGCGCCAGGGCTTCGGCGAAGACCTTGCTGACGGTGTAGATGCCCACTGGTGTCGTCGTCATATCGATCGTGCGGGTCTGTCTGCGTGGGTAGAGCCCCAATACCCCGGCTCGGCTGGCGTAGGCGATGCGCTTGACTCCATTCTGGCGGGCGGCTTCGAAGACATTGTAGGTGCCGATGAAATTACTCTGCAGCATCGGCTGCCATTCGTTACCGCCGGGCAGGCCGCCGATATGGGCTATGGCGTCGATGTTGCGGGTGGCTTCGAGCAGGGTGTCGAAGTCGTCGAGGTCGGAGACGAAGGTGTCGTCGAGGTCGGGCATTTCCGCGCGGTCGTGGCCGCGGACTTGGTGACGGGCTTTGAGGCCTTGGGCAACGGTGGTGCCTACGCGGCCGGCGGCGCCGGTGACGAGTATGCGCATGGGATCGATCCTTCCAGTATGGGTGTTGTATGGCGTCCTAGTATTATTCCCTAAAATAGGTGCAGGTGGTCTGGTCGCGGGCAGCGTTTTTGGGGGTTTTCAGGCTCCTGGCCCCTTCGCCCCTCGGGCGCTTTCGCGACCACTCCCCCCGGCCCTTTCCCCCAACGACCTCCCCGAAAAAAACCTGCGTCACACCTTGCGACCGGACCTCGGAAAATCGAGCGTTTTCTGTGGGGTCCCTTGGTGCAATGATTGCGGCAGTCGTTCAAGAGCGGTGCAGGGTAAATAGCGGGGCCTCTGGTGGGCAGCCGAAGCGAAAGGGCAACCAGTGGCCTACGCCGGCGGTGGTATAGAGCTGCGTCTGCTCTTTGGCGTAATGGCCCCAAATATAGCGTTCTGGGAAGAATGGCTCGAGGGCGCTGCGGCCGGCTATACCGCATTGAAAGCCGTGCGTATGTCCGGCGAGGATCAGGTCGACGCCGCCGAGGGGTACGGCGTAGTCTAGGGCTTGCGAGCGGTGGCTCATTAATAAGGTGAAGGCATCGCTGGTCGAATCGCCGACGGCTTTTTCTACTGAGTTTTGCAGGTGCTGGTAGGATTCTTCACTGCGCAAAATACGCGGGTCGTCGACTCCACCCAAAAAGAGCGTCGCTTCGCCGACGGGTATCGATAATCCCTCGTCGACTAAGAGGGGGATTGTCGTCTTGTCGAAATGGCCGCGGATACGGCCGATGCCGCGGATATACTCGTGATTGCCCAGACTGGCGTAGACTCCGAGCGGGGCCGGGGCGCTTTCGAGCAGGCGCAGGGCGGCGAGATAATCCGGTTTGTGATCGCAGATATCGCCGGTGACCAGGATTAGGTCAGGGGCGAGGGCGCCGGCGCGTTCGAGCAGTTTTTCGAGATCCGACAATTGGATATAGGGGCCGATATGCATATCGCTGATTTGTAGGATTTTCAGTCCTTCGAGATCGGCGGGCAGATGCGGATAATTGAGTGGGATGACCGGTATGCGGGTTTGCGCGCCTGAGGCGTAGATGCCGTGGCCGACGCCGGCGACCCCGAGGGCGGGCACGACGGCTAAACTGCGGCGTAGGAAGTGGCGTCGCTCAAGTGAGGTCGGTGCTTCTTGGGGGCCAGGCCGTAGGCGGTCGTAGAGTTTGCTGCCCAGTACGGTCGGCGTAATCAGCAGCAGGGCGATCAGAAAAGACCCCTGTATAAGGAAAAGTACGGCGAATAGGCCCCAACCGATCGACAGCAGCCAAGTTAGCTCATAGGGGCGGCTCAAAAGCCAGAGGCTGCTGCCGACTAGGCCCAGGGAAAATTGTCCGTAGAGCAGGCGGCGCAACCAGACCTTGTGCCACCAATGCCCGTGTAGGTTGGCGACAAGGGTCAAGGTTATGAAGTAGAGCACGCAGTAGAGCGTGGTTACATAGAGGGCGTAGCGCATTATTACTCGTTGTTAGGGCGCGACCGAACCTGGGTCTTTGCCTGTATGCCACCAGCAATAGAAGATAAGCAAAAGGGCCAGCAGTAACAGCACGCCGGCTTGTATCTGGTAGGCGGTAGAAGATAGCGCTCCCAGACTTACGATGGTTGAAAACACCGAGGTGAATCCGAGCAGGATGTAGGCGAATAGGTTTTTGCGCAGCAATAGTACGACGGCGGCGACGGCAAAGGCGGTATCGGCTATAAAATTCAACAGGCCGTAATAGAATTCGTTTAGATGCACGGCTTCGCTGCCGTTGCTGATTAGGCCGAGGCCAACGCCGACTAGTGCCCATTGCATCCTCTTCCTTAATAAGGTGCGGCCGAAATGCAGCGCGATGCCGGCAACGATCGGGGCGGCGAAAGCCAAGCCCAAGCCGCTGCTGAGACCATTCCAGAAGGGCAAATACGCATCGAGACCGGATGGCAGGGAATAGCCGGGCGATGGGTTGTGGGCTATAAATTGCGCGGCCCAATAGCCGCGCAGGTGTTTCCATGACTGGCCGACGATAAGCAATAGACCGACCGCAATAAGGGCGTCGCGTAATTCGGGTACGCGGCGCGCGGCACGCAGGCGTTCGGGCCAGTCCGGGTAGAGGCCAGTCGCTAGGCCGAGGGCACCGACGATTAACAGGCCGACCCCCAGGCTGCTGGAGATGGCGACGAAGCATTGCGTAATAGTGAAGATCAGTAAGGTTAGTTGTGTGCTGTAGCCGCGTTCAAAAGTCGCGAGGCCGTTGAGGTAATTGAGCAAGAAGAAGACCATGCCGACCGCGGCGATTTTGACGAGCGGTGCCCAGTTCAGGCCTTTGTGCCGGACTTGCTGGATTAGCAGCCAGAGGCTGTAGAGGATGGCGGCGACCATCAATAGCGCGAGTAGCCCGGTGAGCGTGGATTTTAGCGTCGTGCTTTCTTGGCGCTCGCGCTGCCAGGCCTCGGGAATCTTAAGGAAACGCAGAATATTGCTGGCCTGGTCGCCGGCGATATCGACCCGCACCCTGTAGCGCAATTCGTCGATATTGCGCGGGTCGCCCGGAACGGCTTCAAAGACGAAACGATGGTCGCGACGGGCGGGTAATTTTTCAGAGCTAGATTCTTTGAGCAGCAGTTTTTCGCTATCGAAGCCGAAGGCCTGTAGGTGATTGAGCGCTATCGCGCGGGCTTGCGCCTCGTCGAGGTCGGCGCCTGGTGCTTCCTCGGGAAGCAGATGGCGCAAGGAATACAGCGCGCCGGTTTCTGGATGGATGGCGAGCTGGTATTCTTCCTTTTCTCCATAGCGGAAGAAGCGCGTCACCCAGAGGCTAGCTAAGAGGTCCTCCTGGTAGAGTCGATTGACGGTGCTTACCGGCTCGCGTTCGAGGATGTATTTGATGCCCGAGCTATTGGGCTGGTTTTGGTGGAAGGTGACGATTTTATAGGTAGTGGCTTCTACCCCTGTCGCCTGCAAGTGCCCGATGGCCTTAGCTTCGGCTTGGGTGCGCGAAAGATCGATGTCGACGAAGTCGAGTGGCTTTTCGTAGTCGAGGGTGAAAAAACCGAGCGAAGCGACGGCGAGGATGGCGACGAGGGCGGTGCGTTGCAACGGTAGGGGCTTGTAGTCAAAGCTGGTTACGGCGGGTTGTCTGTCGACGGGGTCTGCTGTTTTCTCGGGGGATATTACAGCGGGTGTTATGGCTTGATCGTGCTCGTTGAGCAAGGGGGTTGGATCGGTGAAGTGCCGTTGGCGGAAGTAGAGGAAGAGTGCTACGGCCAAGGGCAATAACATCAGCCCTGCAGAGATCGCCGCCGAGACAACGAAATAACTATTAGACGAGCGCAACAGAATCAACGCAGTATAGAGGGCGTCGACGGTATAGTGCCAGACTAATGGGGCGAGCAGGCCAAAGCGCAAGAATACGAAGCCGATGATAATACCGGCGATGCCGACTTCGATCCCGCGCACATAAAAGGGCTGTTGCGGATACCCGGCGTGCGCGAATCCCCAGATGACGGCGGAGACTACGACCGCCGCCCAGCGCGATTTGAGGTATTTGTGCAAGAAGGGAATAGAAAAGGCCCGGGACATGAATTCCTCGGAGACGGCGGGCATAAAGCCGATCAGTAGCACCATAATCCAAGGGAAGTAGGTATTGACCATCTCACTATAGGGAATTTGCGCTGGGCTCCAGGCACCGAATTTTTCCGCGATGATATAAAAGAGGGTCTGGTAGGCGAAGAAGAATGCGGTCATTGCCAGGCCGAGCACCGAACCGAGGAGGAAGCGTTTGGTGCGCATACCTGTGGGGGTGAACTGCGCACCAAGTTGGATCTGGTCGCCGTAATATTGCCGGTAGAGCGGTTCGGCCGCCGCCGTCAGAAAGAAAATGAATAGGCCCTGACCGATGGCTACGAGACCGGCATTGAGCAACTGGCGTGTCAGGAATGAGCCATAGGTGTCGGTCGTGTCGAAGCCGAATTCGGCTAAGGGCAAGTTGTTGAGTTCGGCTAGCAGCGTTAGGGCCGCGGCGATCCCGCCAAAGATCAGCGCGGTTTTCCAGCGGATGTCTTGGCCGCGCACTCGGCCGAAGAACACGGCCAACATCGCCAGCATGGTCAAGAGTAAAAACAGGCTGGCGACCATGCCGGTCGCCTGGTTGCGCGATTGCAGTTCGGTAAATTCGCGTTGCCAGGCTTCTGGCACTTTGAGATACTCGCCAAAACCGCCGACCTGGTCGCCCTGGATGCGCACATAGACGCGGTAGGTGCCTTCGCTGACGGCGAAGTCGCGCAACTTCCAGGTAAAGGTGTGGTCTACGCGATTAGGGCGTTCGTTGGTTTCGGCCTCGACGTATTCAAGTATCGTTAGGTCCCGCCCGAGATCATCGGTGAGGAAGCGTTCGGCGTTCGCGCGGGCATTGATCTCGTCCAGACGGGCGCCCGGGTCCTCTTCGGCGATGATATGTGAGAAGCCGACGAGTTGGCCTGAAGTCGTGATATCGACTTGGTATTCTTGCTTTTGCAAGTCGCGCACCCAGCGGTTGCTCCAGCGCCAGAGTTGCACCGGTTGGCCGATTTTTTCGGTCGCCCCCTGTAGGCCGAGCTCGCGTTCGAGAAAGGTTTTGCTCTTGTCGTCGTAGCGAAATACGGCGCTGTGGCGATACTCCTCGAGGTCAAAACCGCGTTTGGCGAGGAAGGCGGCCGCTTGCGTCTCGGCTTGGTCGCGAGTAAGGCGAAAATCGATCGATGCCTCGGGAAATGCTTGATAGAAGTAGTGGACGCCAATGGCTAGGCTGACGACGGCGACCAACAGACAGACGCCGATAAAACCCAGGTCTTTTTTTTCTAATTCCCCTTCCATCTCGATCTCCCATTGCTTGCCGTGTATTCGATAGGGTCCTTATATAATATGGCATAGGCATACTAACAAGCTATTTCTAATTGCGAACCGGCTTGCAAAATGATCAGCGGGTTGCCGGCCTGAAGTTGACGCGACCGGGCTGATTTTTTAGCCTTGGAAGCGTATTCTAACACGCGTAGAAACCAATTATTAAAAGGAGACCTCGATGAGTAAAGGCGATGGGTTTCGCTGTGGTGTAGTCGGCTATGGTGGCGCCTTCAATATGGGCCGGTTGCATCTTACTTCAATGCAGAAGAATAAACGCATGGAAGTGGCTGCAGTTTGCGAGTTGGATCCGACGCGGCGGGCGGTGGCGAACGACGATTTCCCGGGTATTAAAACCTATGGCAGTGTCGGCAATATGCTGCGCGGTGCCGAGTTGGACCTCGTTACGATCATTACCCCGCACAATACCCACGCCAAGCTGGCGGTGCAGTGCCTTAATGCGGGGGTAAACGTGGTCTGCGAAAAACCGCTGGCGATCACCAGCGCCGAGGTCAAGCAGATGCTGACTACCGCCAAGAAGAAGAAGGTGATGATCTCCACTTTTCACAATCGGCGTTGGGACGGCGACTTCGTGGTCTTGCGCGATCTGATCCGCAAGGAAAAGATCATTGGCCGAGTTTTTCGCATTGAAGCCGGTTTTTTTGGCTATGGCGAGCAGGGGACCTGGTGGCGATCGAACAAAGAAGTCTCGGGTGGGGCCATCTACGACTGGGGTGCGCATTTCACTGACTGGATCCTGAATATCATCACTGATCCGGTCGATTGGGTCAGCGGTTATCAGGTCAAAAATAACGAATGGAGTAAATACGATAACGAGGACCACTCCGAGTATACGGTGCAGTTTAAGGGCGGTTGCACCGCGACCTTGACGATGTCGAATCTGTCGATGAGTCCTCGGCCGCGGTGGCGGATACTCGGCGAAAAAGGGTCGATCGAGGATGTCGGCGGCAAATACCTGGTCAATACAATCGTCAATGGCCGGCAGATGAGCACCGAAGTGCCCTTCGCCGAATCCAATTGGGATGCCTATTACGAGAATGTCTACAAGCATTTGATGGGCCGCGCCAAACTGGTGATTACTCCCGAGTCCGCAGGCCGGGTGATCGGCGTGCTGGAAGCGGCCAATATCTCGGCCGCGCGCGGGTCACAACAGGTCAAACCCGCTTTTGCTTGAGCCGGAATTACCTACCTTGGACCTGGTGCAAGCCCAGGCCCTGTCGCCGTTATTGGGCATCGGTTGCCGCTCCGGTGATACCGTTATCGGCCTTTCGTCGGTGCGCCGGGCGGGCAAATTGGCCTTTGTCTTTGCCAGCGGGGATTTGGCCGTGCGCACCCTGCGCGAACTCGCGGGGTTGGCTGCGCGGGGCGTACGAGTATATCTAGTCGAAGATTTTTCTGCTCTGACTAAGAGTTTTGGCCGCGCCGACGCCCAGGTGGTGGCCGTCGCGCGCGGCGACTTGGCCAAGGGCCTGGCCAAACGTTTAAAGGGAGACAAAAAATGATTCTTGCCGAGATGACCTCGCCAGAAATAGACGCTCTGCCGCGCGATATCGTAGTGCTGATGCCGGTGGCCTCTTGCGAACAGCACAGTTTACACTTGCCGGTGTTTACCGACTCGATGATCGGCGGCGAAGTCGCCCGCCGGGTGCACGAGCGAGTGCCCGACGACGTGTTGGTGCTGCCAGTGCAATGGCTGGGCTATTCGCAGCACCATATCCGTTATCCAGGCACGATCAGCGCGATATCCGAAACTCATTTATTGTTAATGATGGATATCGTCGCTGCGATGGTCGGTTATGGTTTCAAGAAGATCCTGGTACAAAACAGCCACGGCGGTAATAGCCCCAATATTTCGGTGTTGTTGCAAAGACTGATGGAGCGCTATGGCGACGAGCAGATCGAGGTCTACTCGCGCTGGGCTTGGGCTGGCGGCGACAAGCTCGACGAGATCCGTACGCTGGGCGGTGGCGGCTCGGGGCATGCGGGTGAAACCGAGACCTCGATGGTCCTGGCGATGCGTCCGGACCTGGTGCGCACCGATCGCCTCGACCCCGACGGGGAACGCGAGGGCATGCGGGTGCCGGGCGTCGCTGCCTATCATCGTTTTGACCAGCGCACGCAACACGGCGGTGTCGGCGATCCGCGGCCGTCGACGGCGGAACAGGGCCAGGCGCTGCTCGATGCTTCCGCTGACGAGGTGGCCGAAGCGGTGCGGCAGATCAGGGAGTTAAAGCCTTTTAGCTAAGCTGTCGTGAAACTGGCTACTGGCTACTTCTATTGACCACTGGATCTAGTGGGAGAGGCGGACGACCAGCCGCATATCGCTTTGCGCGACCACGATGGCTCCGATCACGGTCCGGGCGACGCGGCTTATGCCGTGCGGGCCGGGGGCCGGCTGGACGCTCGAACTATTCGAGTCGCCCGTGAGCGACGGCGAGGGCCGTGATCTATTCTATGCCGTCAACGACGGCGCGGGTTGGACGATTGAAGCGGTCGACCCGCCGGGGCGGGGCGTTATTTGCTGCGTTTGCAGGCAGATGCCCAATAGGCTACGAGGAAGGTGTTCTTGTGGCGATGCCCCGACTGTTTTGTAGTAGGCCATGGGGAAGCGGTTGACATGGTTTCGGGCGGAATCTATTTTGGCTAGTAGAGCTTGCCAACCCATGGTCTCTACTGTGATTTAGAGACTCAAGGCCGCGGGGAATCGACCTGCGGCCCTTCCCTTATATAATGCAGACAATAGCACCAAGCCCCCGATTATTAGAAACTCCGCCCGAGGCCGTGCGCACCGTGTTAACGGATCGTTTACCCGCGGGCGAAGAGGTCTTGATCCAGGTCGTTACGGATCTGACGGCGGAGCGTGCCTATGGTGCGCAATGGATTGTCGTGACGGCTGAACGCGTGATCATCGTGCCCGTCGAGGGGAACGATGCAACGGTGGAGGTAGCCGTCGACAAGATCAAGCTGGCGCGGACTGAGCCCTTGGTCGGTGGCGGCCGACTCGAGATCGAACAAGAGGCGGCCGCGACGCTTTTGCTGCCTTATTCCGGCTCCTTGTCTGGCAAGTTTTCGGAAGTAGCTCGCGGTATAGAACAATTGCGCAAGGGCGAGCCCTTCTTTATCAACGCCAAACTCGACCGCACCCGTTGCGAAAAGTGCGATCGCCTACTCCCAGAAAAAAACGGTATTTGCCCAGCGTGCATCAGAAAGCTCGCAACGCTCAAGCGTATCGCCTCGTTTATGGTCCCCTACAAGGGCCGGGCGGCGATACTCGCGATCGCCTCGGTCGCGACGACGGTGGCAGAGCTGATGCCACCTTTGGTGACCAGGCATCTGGTCGACGATGTCTTGGCGCCGATGGTGGGCAGCAATCTCAAGATTGAAGACCGCTACGATCTGTTGGGTATGTTGGTATTGGCATTGGTCGGGGTCAGGATCTGGAGTTGGGGCGCCGAGTTGGTGCACCATTGGGTGGTGTCGTGGCTCGGAGCTAGGGTGACGACGGATATTCGCGCATTGCTCTATCGCCGGCTGGAGATGCTTTCGCTGCAATTTTACGACAAGCGATCAATCGGCGGCTTGATCTCTAGGGTATCGCGCGATGCCGAGATGATGCAGGATTTTCTCGTCGATGGTCTGCCCTACCTGATCATCGAAGGTCTGATGGTGATCGGCATACTAGGCTTTCTGTTTTCGATGAGTTGGAAGATCACCCTGTTGATCATGATACCGGTGCCGCTGCTTTTGCTCTGGAGCATTTTTTTTTGGCGGCGGATGCGGTGGATCTTCCGCAAATGGCACCATGGCTGGTCGCAGCTGAGCGGCCGGCTCAATGAGGCCCTGCATGGGATTCGAGTCGTCAAGGCTTTTGCGCAAGAGCATCGCGAGATCGAGGCCTTTACAGAGCACAATGAATATTTAGCCGTCTCCGGGCGACGCGCTTCCCGCAATTGGTTCGTCTTGTGGTCGACGATGAGCTTGGCCACGGGGTTGGGCATTCTCATCGTCTGGTATTTCGGAGGCGCTGAAGTGCTGCGCGGCGAACTGACCTTGGGAACCTTAATGGCGATCTACTACTATATGTGGCTGGTCTACGGACCGTTGGAGTGGTTTGCCGAAGTCAATTCCTGGATGACTCGGGCATTTGCCGGTGCCGAGCGCATCTTCGAGGTCATCGACGCACCGGCCGAAGCCTACGAAGACCCCGATGCAGTCGCCATGCGCCAAATGCAGGGGCGGGTGGTGTTCGACGGGGTGACGTTCGGTTATGACAAGAGTAAACCTGTGCTGCACGAGATCGACTTAGAGGTCGAGCCGGGCGAGATGATCGGCCTGGTCGGTCGCTCGGGAGTGGGCAAGACCACCACGATCAACCTGGTGAGCCGCTTCTACGACGTCGACCGGGGCGAACTCTCGATCGATGGGGTCGATATTCGCAAAATAAAACTGCAGGATTTACGCTCGCAAATCGGCATCGTGCCACAGGAGCCGGTGCTTTTTTCGGGGACGATCGCCGAGAATATCAGCTATGGCAAACCCGGGGCCGGATTGCCTGATATTATGGATGCGGCGAGGGCGGCCAACGCGCACAAGTTTATCATGGCCAAGCCAGATGGCTACGATACGCCGATAGGCGAACGAGGGGCCGGGGTTTCCGGCGGCGAGCGCCAACGGATCGCCATCGCCCGCGCGATATTGCACGACCCCAAGGTGCTGATCCTCGATGAGGCGACCTCGTCGGTAGACGTGGAGACCGAGAAGCAGATACAAGAGTCGATCGCCCACTTGATCAAAGGGCGTACCACCTTCGCCATAGCGCACCGGCTTTCTACCTTGCGCAATGCCGATCGCTTGGTCGTACTCGATGCCGGGCGCATCGTCGAGATCGGCACCCATGACGAATTGATCGAGCAGGGGGGGCGCTTCGCTGAGCTGGTGCGTTTGCAGCAGGAAGTGGCTGAAATCATCGCGATCAAGGATTGAATGTGGAAACTTCCGTTTTAGACAGACCGTTTATCGAGGACCCACCGTTTATTGTAGCGGATAAGTTCGACGGGGTGCGGGCAGAGGGCGAAGTTCTCCATATCCAAGTCGCCACCGATATGTCCGATGAGCAAGTCTACGGCGAGCGTTGGCTGCTGGCGACTGATAAGCAGGTTTGCATTATCCCCGTCGATGGCATCGACGGCATCGAGCAGATCGCGTTAGACCAGGTGCAAGGGGCCGAGGTGCGGGAATTGGTCGGCGGGGGGTATCTCGAGGTCTCGTGCAAGGAGGGGCCGCCGAGTTACCTATACTACTCGAATTCACTGCACTCCAAATTCGTCGAAGTCGCCGCCGGCATCGCCCGTCTCGCAGAGGGCGAAGACCCGGAGTTGCCGACTCTGATCGAGCGTACGCGCTGCGAAAAATGTGAGCGCCTGCTGCCCGAAAAAGATGGTTTCTGCCCATTCTGCTTGTCGAAGTGGGGGACCTTCAAACGCATCGCCTCTTTTTTGTTGCCCTACAAATCCAGGGTCATCGGGTTGATATTGGGTTCGGTGCTAACGACGGCGTTGGGGCTTTTGCCGCCCTACGTGGTCTCGCTTATCATCGACGACGTGCTGACGCCTGCGGCCGAAGGGCAGATGACCTTTGACGCCGGTGTCGAGTTGTTGGCGCTTCTGGTCGGTGGGTTACTGGGCGCGCAGGTGTTGGCTTGGGGAATCGAGGTTTTCACTGGTTTTATGCGCGCCGATTTATCGGCGTGGTCAACCCGTGACGTGCGGGCCAAGCTCTATCGCAATTTGCAGTTTTTGCCGCTGAGATTTTACGAGAAACGCCAGGTCGGTAATTTGATTGCGCGTTTTACCCAGGACTCCGACCGTCTAGAGATGCTGCTGTTAATGTTTATCCCCTTCGTGATTACCAATGTCCTGTTGTTCTTTGGGGTGTTGGGGTTGCTGCTCTATATGAACTGGCAACTGACGCTCTACGTACTGGCGCCGACGCCGTTTATCGTCTACGCCAGTCTCAGGCGTTTTTCGTTGATGCGGGTGCAGTGGGGCCGTTGGTCTACTAAGTGGTCCAGGCTCTCGTCGCATCTTAATGAGTCGATCAACGGGATCCGTATCGTCAAGGCTTTCGCGCAGGAGGAGCGCGAGGAAAAGCGCTTTGCAGTCCGCAACGAAGACCTGTGGAAGACAGCCGTTACTGCCGAACGAACTTGGGTGGTGCTCTACGCGGTATCGAACTTCGTAATGAGTTTCGGCATCTTTCTGGTGTGGTATTTCGGTGGGCGTCAGATCCTCAGTGATGAATTGACGTTGGGTGTGTTGATGGCCTTTATCAGTTATATCTGGCAGCTCTACCGCCCGATACAGTTTTTCACCAACGCCAGTAATATGCTCACACGCTCTTTTGCCGGGGCGGAGCGCATCTTCGAAGTCATCGACGCCAAAGCCGAGCCCTTTGACGATCCTCAGGCGGTGCGCTTGCCGAAGTTGGAGGGGCGGGTGGAGTTTCGCGACGCCTTCTTCGGTTACGACCCGGGCAAACCTGTGCTCAAAGGGGTAGATCTCGTCGTCGACCCGGGTGAGATGATCGGTTTGGTGGGTAAATCAGGCGCGGGTAAGAGTACCTTAATTAATCTTATCTGCCGGTTTTACGATGTTGACCGGGGTGCCGTGCACGTCGACGGCACGGATATTCGCCAATTGAGCCTCGGGGATCTGCGCGGGCAGATCGGCATGGTGGCGCAGGAATCCTTCCTCTTTAACGGCTCTATATTCGAGAATATTTGTTATGCCCGGCCAGACGCCTCGTTCGCAGAGGTGATGCGCGCGGCAAAAGCGGCCAATGCGCACGAGTTTATCGTGCAAAAGCCCGACGGCTACGATAGCAAAGTCGGCGAGAGGGGCGACAAGCTTTCGGGCGGGGAAAAACAGCGCATCTCCATCGCCCGCGCGATCCTGCACGACCCCAAGATTCTGATCCTCGATGAGGCGACTTCCTCGGTCGATACACCAACCGAAAAGAAAGTGCAGGAAGCCATCCAAAGGCTAGTGCAAGGGCGGACGACTTTTGCGATCGCCCATAGGCTCTCCACTTTGCGCAATGCCGATCGTCTTGTGGTGATAGACGAGGGTAAGGTCGCCGAAGTCGGGACCCACCAGGAGTTGATGGAGAGAGAGGGCATCTTCTACAAGCTGGTGAACACGCAACAACAGACGACGGCGGTGATGGCGGTGGGAGGGGGAAAAGATGCAGACTAATCATCGGCAAGTCGGGGGCGCTTTTTTGCTTGTCGATGGAGTGTGGTAAGGGGCCGCGGCCCTCGCGAGATGCTTTATGATTGGGGTTGAAATTTGCATCGACTGCGATAGCGGGCAGCCGGTGGATGAAGCGGTCGCGGCTGCCTTCGAGGGCGGGGCTGCAACCGTGGAATTGTGCGGAACGATGGCTTGCGACGGGCTGACGCCTACCCAGAAACAGGTTATCGCAGCGAGAAGAACTTTTAGCACGCGGCCGGGCTTGATGGTGATGATCCGGCCGCGGTCGGGCGGTTTTTGCTATGGGCAACACGAATTGGCGACGATGCGAAGACAGATCGCCATGGTTGCTGCCGCCGGTGCCGATGGGGTGGTTTTCGGGGTTTTGCATGAATGTGAGCGCCGCATCGACACGGCGGCGTTGCAAGTATTACTGGCGACCAGCGCCGAATTTGATTTGTGCGTGACTTTTCACAGGGCCTTTGACGCGGTTGCGGATCCCTTTGTCGCGCTGGAAATATTGATTGATGCCGGCGTGGACCGCATCCTGACCAGCGGCACCCCTTGGGGAAAGGAGAAGTCGGCGGTCGATGGTATAGAGCCGTTGCGTCAAATCATTGCGTCGGCGGCGGGGCGGATCGAGATAGTCGTCGGTGGTGGTATATGTGCATCAAATATACAAGATGTTTTTGCTACGCTTGTCCCTTCGCGGCGCCGAGTTTCGCTACATGCGCATTCAGGTGCTCAGCAGGGGGGAATCACTACGGTATCAGCCGTGCAAGCGTTGGTGGCCGCGGCGCGGCCTTTTTAAAAAAATAGAATATGGCTCTGGAGATCGAAAGAAAATACCTCGTTGCCGACACGGCCTTTCTCGATGGTTTGACCGGTGTGTACTTCAAGCAGGGTTATATATCCGCCGGCGAGGGGACAACGGTGCGGGTTCGGATTGAGGGTGAACGGGCCGTGATTACGCTCAAGGGAATGAGTAAGGGCATCACGCGCAGCGAATATGAATACGAGATACCCCTCGCCGACGCTGAGGGCATGCTCGAGGAGTTTTGTCTACGGCCCTTCATCGAAAAAACGCGGTACACCATAATGTGGCGCGGCCAGGCTTGGCAAGTCGACCTATTTGCGGGTGAGAATAAAGGGCTCGTCGTAGCCGAAATTGAATTGCAGAGCGAGGAAGAGGCGATAGAAAAACCGCCCTGGTTGGGAAAAGAAGTGTCGGGCGATCCGCGTTATTACAATGGGAGCCTGGTACACAACCCCTATGGTGGATGGTCAGAACGCTAATCGGGCGGATACAACAAGGCCGCTTTACCACCAGGTCCGGCCTGCTATAATTTTAGACGCTTAACAACTGTTTATCGACGCGGTCTCTTGATGGGCCGCATTTTTATTTGCCGGTAAAAAGCATGCTCATATCCAGAGCCGGGGCAGAATGTGTCAGGGCGCCGATAGAGATCAGGTCGACGCCTGTTTCTGCGGCCTCGCGCACCGTTTCTAGGGTATAGCCGCCAGTGGCCTCGATCTCTATGGTCTGGTTCGATGCGCGAATGGTCTCTACGGCCTGGCGCATAGCTGCCGCGTCCATATTGTCGAGCATGATGCGGTCCGGCCCTTCGGCCAGTACGTCCTGGACTTCGTCGAGGTTTTCGGTCTCGACGAAGATCGGCACGCGCTTGTCGAGGTTTTGCAGCCGGGCTTTGGCTACGGCTTGACCGACGCCGCCGGCGGCCGCCGCGTGGTTTTCCTTGATCAGTACCGCGTCGTACAGACCCATGCGGTGATTGACGCCGCCGCCCAATTGCACGGCCCATTTTTGCAGTTGGCGCCAGCCCGGAGTGGTCTTGCGGGTGTCGGTAATGCGCGCGGAGGTGCCCTCGATAGCGTCGACGAACAGGCCGGTGAGGGTGGCGACGCCGGAGAGTTGTTGGAGAAAATTGAGCGCGGTGCGTTCGCCGGCCAACAACGCCCGGGCCGATCCCTGGAGACGGATCAACACCTCGTCCGCCGCGACCGGTGCGCCGTCCTCGACTTGGGGTAGGAAACGGATGCGTTCGTCTAAGCGGGCGAAGACGGCGCGGGCTACTTCGATACCGGCACTAATACCGGCTTGGCGGGCGATGATGCGGGCGCTGTCTTCGGCGTCTTTGGCCACCGTCCAGGCTGCGGTCAAATCGGCTTCAACGTCAATCGTGCCCAAGTCCTCGCGCAATGCCAGATCGACTAGTTGTTCGTAAGTGGCTGGTGGGTTTGATGCAGTGATGGTCATTTTTTCTCTTTTTCGACGGTTGCCGTATTGAACTGGTCGAGGTTGCCGATGCAGGTTTCTTGCGCCTCGAGCGAATTCTTCTCCTCCTGCAAAATTTCGAGATCAAGCGTGAGGGTGTCAAACGCCTCGCTATTGCTTTTTAGGCGAGCCTACAGGTGCTTTTTTTTGTAGGCGGCTCCGTTCGTCTTTGCATGACCCCGCCGCGGACCGCGTATTGCGTTAAGGTGACGACGATCAGTCCGCCGAAGACGGTTAGCAGGATGATGTAGAATATTTCTAAGAGGTTGTTTTAAAAAAGTAAATTAGTAGCAATTGCAGGTGCGTATTCACTCGGCGATACTTAGGTGTCTGCAAAGAATCCTGAACCGAAAGGGCCAAGATGAGTACGCAGGATCAATATCCGACAGACGCGACGGATGGGCAATGGCATCTTCTTCAACGACTGCTGCCCAAGCCGCGTTGGCAACCCGGTGGGGAGGGAGAGACGGGGTCGCCGCCCGCTGCCTTTGGCGTCAGGTGCTCAACGGAGTGCTTTATGTGACGAAAACTGGCTGCCAATGGCGACAATTGCCGCCGAGTTTCGGCCGATGGTCTACAATCTATGGCTACTTCAATCGCTAGGCTCAAGAAGGGATCTGGCAACAGATCCCACACCGTGCTCTAATACAACGCGAGCGCCAACGCCGAAGGACGGCCCTCGATGTCTTCGGCGGGCAGTATCGATAGTCAATCGATTAAGACGGCTCACCAACCAGGACCCAAGGGTTTCGACACGGGTAAACCGGTCAACGGTCGGCAACGACCTTGCTTGGTCGATACTTTAGGCATGATCGACTTGGAGGTCGTCAAGGAAAAAGGGGCCGGTTTTACCGTATTACCCCGTCGATGGGTCGTCGAACGCACCTTTTTGCCTGACGGTTGAATTACCGCCGGCATAGAAAGGATTACGGAGTCCTAACCCGCAATAGTGAAGCTTTCATTCAAGCCGCTATGATTCAGCTGTTGGTTAGACGACTTGCGAAAAAATAGGTTTCTTAAAATAGCCTCTAAGCTAAACGTCGGCAGTTTCCCAGCCCAGCCAAGGTGTGTTCGACAATCCAGCGTTTGGGTTGTATCTGAAATCCATTGTTGGTTTTTTCTACGATGTCGACGCGTCGATTGACGCTCTTGCGTTGAATTGACACTAACCGAGTGCATCGCTACCTTTTTTCCGGTTTTTTGAACGCGGTATCGAGGGGCGTCGGGCCGCTTGGGTTTTACCCGCCGCGTTCTCCCTTCAGATTGTGGGTGCCCTTTCCCCTTCGTCATTGTGAATTTTAATTCGATATCATCGCGCGGCGCGTTCAAGCGCCTTGTTCAGCCGTTGGCTCTGCTCTTCTGCTCGGTCCTGTTGGTCGCTTGTGTCCCGGGCGATAGCAACGTCGAGCAACTGGCCCCCGGTGTGGTCTACCACAAAATCCATCTGCTCGAAGGGCCGTGGTGGATCCACGTGATCGAAGTGGATCTACCCGAAGCTTGGGCGGCGGGTGTTCGCTTGCGCACGGCGATGGGGCATTCGGAGCGGGGTGGGGTGCAGAAAACCAGCAGTCTGGCGGCCGGCGCTCTGGCGGGGATCAACGGCGACTATCTCTACACCAGTAAGACCAGTCACACCGCGGGTTTGCAGATTGCCGCTGGAAGTCTAATCCGCACCCCCCAGCGGCAATCGGCTTTCGCCATTTCTGGCGCAGGTAAGCCGTTGATTGCGGTCTATCAAATGGAATTGGGCGTGTTGACGGCGGCGGGTGAGGATTTGCGCGCCCAGGGTTTTAACCGCGAGCCGAGTAGCAAGGAACTGGTCGTCTATAACCACTACGCGCAGGTATGGCACGATTCGGTCCACGCGGCGCGGGGATTCTTGTTGCAGGGTTTAGACGGCGAATCGACCATTAACGATACCGTCATTACCCGGGTGCAGCAGGTCCGGCGGCGGGCTTGGCCGTTGTTTTTGGAACCCGGCCAATGGTTGTTGGCCGCCGGGGCTGAATACGACGCTTCGTCGTCGATCGCTCCAGGTGACACGGTGGGTCTCTATTGCCGTCTACCACCTGCCCATGACAAAATGGTGGAAGCGGTCGGTGGTGGACCGCGGATCCTGCGCGATGGTGCGATCTCAATTGAAGTTGAAAAAGAGAGACTCAGCCGAACCTTTGCCGACGAGCGCCACCCGCGCACGGCGATTGGCTATTCGCAAAATGGGCAAGTGCTCTTCCTAATCGCCGTCGACGGACGACAACCGGGACATAGCGTCGGTATGAGTTTGCAGGAATTGGCCGAGTTTATGCGTATGCGACTGGCCGATTTTTCTTTCTCCAAGGAAAACGCCTACCAAGGCCTCAATCTCGACGGCGGTGGATCGACGACGATGGTTGTTGGCGACCAGGTCGTCAACAGCCCTTCAGATCCCACGGGTGAGCGGCCGGTGGCCAATGCCTTGTTGGTCGTTGCCCCACCCGAGGGTGGAGAGGATAAACCCTAATGCCCACGTTGCAACCACAGGACCTCGACACTTTGGCCCGGGCCTGCCTTGGCCGGGTCGGTGTGCCGGCAGTAGATGCCGCGCTCGTCGCCGATCACCTGGTCGAAGCGGGTTTGATGGGGCACGATACCCACAGTGTATTGCGCTTGCCGCAATATGTGAATATGGCGCGCGAAGGGGTAGTCGAATTGGGGGCCGAGTTGCAGGTTTTGCAGCAAAGCGATTATGGTGCCCAGTTGAGTGGTGGTTGGAATTATGGCCCAGTGACGGCGACTCGGGCCGTGGAACTGGCGCTCGAGAAAGTGCGGGACGGGGCGATTTCGGTGGTCGGGGTACGCGATTGCAATCACGTTGCCCGGCTCGGTCGTTTCGCCGAATTGGCTACCCGCGAAGATTGTATCTGCCTAATGGTGGCCAACGGGCACGGCGGTGATTGCTCGGTGGCGCCCTTTGGCGGTCGCACTCGTCGCTTGCCGACTAACCCAATCTGCTGTGGCATCCCCACGGGTGGCGATTGGCCGGTTATTCTGGATATGACGACCAGCATGATCTCGGGCGGCGATATGCGGCTTTTACGCAATAAGGGCGAAGACGCGCCGGAGGGCATGCTGATTGACGGCAACGGTAACCCGACGATAAAGGTCGAAGAATATTATGGGCCGCCGCCGGGCGCGATTCTGCCGTTGGGTTACCCGGGCAGCGGGCATAAGGGGTATGGGCTTTCGGTGATGGTCGATATTTTGGCTGGGTCGGTATCTGGTGCGGGGATGACGGAGGAGGCGCCTGAGCGCACGGGCAACGCGCTTTTTATCGCCATGCTCAAGGTCGAAGCTTTTCAGCCTTTGGCCGAATTTTACGGTGAGGTCCAAGGATTCATCGAGTATGTCAAATCGTGTCCACCTACGGCGGGCTTTGACGAGGTCTATCTGCCGGGAGAGCGGGCGCATCGGCGGATGTTGGTTAGACGGCGGGAGGGCTTGTATGTGGATGAGGGGGCTTGGGAGGAGATTGGTGAGTTGGCAGGTGAGTTGTCGGTGGAGTTGCCGGAGTCGGTTGGGGAGTAGGCGGGGATGTGTGATCACCGCTCAGACAGTTATTGGCTAATTTAGCATAACACTAATTTTGAGATCAACTTAAAAGGGAGAGAAGCGATGTTGCAGATTGGTATAGTTGGTTTAGGGGGGATTGGGAATAATCACGCGCGTTGTTATACGGCGAACAAATACAGTAAGCTCGTCGCGGTATGTGATGTGATCAAGGAGAAGGCGGATGCGGCGGCGGAGCAATATGGGGCGCAGGCTTTTTATAGTGTCAAGCAAATGCTCAAGAGTGGGATTAAGCTCGATGGGTGTTCGGTGACGACGGCGGGGGTGGAGAATGGTAGCGACCATTACAACCCGACGATGGAGTTGTTGCAGGCCGGTATTCCAGTGTTGGGGGAGAAGCCGATTTCGAACGATGTCGCGAAAGCGCGTAAAATGGTGGCGTTGGCGAAGAAGAAGCGGGTGCGCTACGGAATCAATTTGAACCACCGTTTTACGCCGGCGGCGGTCAAGGCCAAAGAGTGGTTGCAGGGCGGGCGCTTGGGCGAGCTTAACATTGTCAATATGACGATGTGGATCAATAACCCCAACGAGTCGAGCCCATGGTTTCATATCCGTGCGCTGCATCCGCACTCGCTGGATGTGATGAGCTATTTTGCCGGCGAAGTAGATCAGGTGCAGGCCTTTTTCAAGAAGGGCAAGGGGCGCAAGATCTGGTCCAATGTACAAGCCAATCTCTTATACAAGAACGGAGTAATCGGGCATCTGACCGGTTCGTACGACGCGGGCGGTAGTTATGGCTTGGAGACCTTGGAGTTGGTAGGCTCGGAGGGGCGGGTGGTTATTAACGAGGCTTGTGAGAAGCTGAGTTATTATCCGCGTTTTTCCAAAGAGGTGGAGAGTTTTGACCATCTTGGTGGGATGGGGAGTTTTGGCGATACCTTTCCTTCGCGCATAGGCGCTTGGGTGGACGACTTGCGCAAGAAGGTGGCGCCTTCGAAGATTGACGCGAAGGCGGAGGATGCGTTGAAGGTGCAATTGGTGATTGAATCTATTATTAAGAGTTGGGAAACCGGTAAGGTGGTGAAGGTGCCGCAGAAGTAGTTGATGGTGTTGTGCGGGGACGGTCCATCTTGGGATAATCCCCTTGCTCATGCACGCATCGCTGCGCGATAGGCGCCCTGGGGGAACTTGGAACACACTACTGTGTTCCTCCGAGGGCAGTCCCCGATTTCACTGTCCTGTGAAATCGGGGACTGCAAATCCGCTGTGGGGATATCCTCAGACGGACCTCAGCCATGTCGGATAGATTTTATAGGGCTTGGAGAATGAGAGAGTAAAACGATAACATTGGATTGATATTATGCAGAGAGTGGGAGTGATTGGTTTGGGGCCTATCGGCAATAGGCATGCCAGCATATACGCGGCGATGGAGAATGCGGAGTTAGCCGGGGTTTGTGATGTGGATCGCGAGCGGGCGGATGCTACGGCGGCGCGTCTTGGCGTTAGAGCATTTTATAGTGTGCAGGAAATGTTGGGCGAGGTCGAGTTGCATATGGCGAGTGTGGCGACCGGGGGGGAAGAGTATGGCAGCGACCACTATCAGCCGACGATCGAGGCGCTGGAGGGCGGTTTGCACGTCTTGTGCGAGAAGCCGATTTCCAATGAGATCGCGCCGGCAGAGCAGATGGTGGCACTCGCCAAGGAGAAGGGGCTTTGTTTCGGCGTCGACTTGAACCATCGTTTTACGCCGGCGGCGCGGTTGGCCAAGCAGTGGATGGAGGACGGCCGGGTCGGACACTTGCTCTTTATGAATATGAGCATGTGGATCCAGAATCCGCGCGAGTCGAGTCCGTGGTTTCAGATTAAGGCGCTGCACCCGCACACCGTCGATATCATGCGCTATTATTGCGGCGATATTGAGGCGGTGCAGTGTTTCGCGGTGAAGGCACCGGGGCGGTCAATCTATTCGACGGCGCAATTCAATATGCGCTTTAAGAATGGTTGCCTGGGGCACCTGACCGGCTCGTATGACATTGAACGCGGGCATCCGATGGAACGATGTGAAGTGGCGGGGCTGAAGGGGCGCTTTGTAATCGACGATATGTATCGCGAGGCGACGCTGTATCCGGCGGGTGATATGGAGAAGCGGGTTTTTTCGAACCCGGTCTTCGGCGGCATGCGCGACTTCGAGGATACGTTCGTAAATCGCTTGGGGCATTTTGTCGAGCAGTTAGAGGAGGGGGCCAAGCCGGAGGATATCGACGGGTCAGGGCACGACGGGCTGCAGGCGCAAAAGGTGCTGGCGGCGGCGATTGAGTCGGTGAAACGGGAAGAAATAGTTTACGTCGAGGAACAATAGTGCAATACAACGAAAAAATGCTCGCGGCCAAGGCCAAGCTCTTAGAGCGCTTCAAAAAACAGGAGCCGCGCCAAACGGACCCGAACCAAGAACGCTTGCCTCCGGGGCAACACCTGACGAATGGATTCCCTGTGCTCGACCTCGGTGTCAGACCGAAGTTCAACCCCGAAAGCTGGCGCTTTAAGGTTGAGGGTTTGGTTGAGGAGCCGTTCGATCTAGGCTGGGATGAATTCCAGGCCTTGCCGCGCGAAAAGCAGACGTCCGACTTCCACTGTGTGACGACCTGGTCGAAATACGATGTCGATTGGGATGGCGTGAGGTTTGTCGATTTGGCCGCGATCGTGCGTCCCACCGAAGAGGCAAATTTTGTAATCGCGCACGGTTGCGACGACTACACGACAAACCTGCCGCTGGCGGATTGCCTCGACCAGGACGTGATATTAGCGGACCGGCTCTATGGCCAGCCGCTGCCGATTGAACACGGCGGGCCTATGCGATTGATCGTACCGGCGCTATACGCTTGGAAATCGGCCAAGTTTTTACAGAAACTGGTCTTTGTCGCGGAGGATCAGCCGGGTTTTTGGGAGGAACGGGGTTACCACGACCGCGGCGACCCCTGGCAGGAAGAGCGCTACGGCTAGAAGCTGTTCAGGTCGTAACGGACGGCGTTGAGCGCGCTTGTTAGTGCACGACCGGCTTCGTCGGCTTCGGCGAGTCTTACGCCGAATTGTTCGAAAAATGCAGAATCGTTTAGACGGGCGCCCTCGATGGCCAGGTCGAAGGCCTCCAGGCGCAGGCGCAGATAGTTGCGCAGGTGTTTGTGCACGGTGGCCAATTCTGGGGCGGGAGTAATTTCCTGCACCTTGTTGGAGAGCGCGATAAGCTTCGGATGGAAGTGAGATTGGATCAGCGGGACGATCACGTCGCTGGAGACTGAGTCGGCGGGTACGGCGCGGGCGATTTCCATATCCAACGAGCGCAGCTCTTGCAATAGCGGCTTGAGGTGGCCGAGATAGGCGTCGATGGCCCCTGCGGTGGTGCGAGGCACTTCTTCTTCGGTGATTTCGCCGCAACCGAGTGCGATAAGGCAGCATCCCATCGCGCCCAAAAATTTTGTCAACACGTGTTTTAATCCCTTCATAGTGCGTATTCGGTTCCTTCGCGTCCGGCGTCGACGGCTACGCCGTTTCCTGAACAGGCCGCTAAAATGGTGTCTATTTCTGTATCACTGCGGTCGGGGTGGTGACTGAAGAGCACTAGCCTGCCGACTTTGGCCCGTACGGCGATATCGATGCCGTCATCAATAGAGCAATGACCCCTGCCGCGATGTTTCGGGTATTCTTCGGAGGTTAGCATGGCGTCGTGGAAGAGCAGGTCGACGCCTGCAATAAGATCAATGACCTGTTGGCGATGCGCTTCTTGTAAATACTCGACATCGGGTAAATAAGCGATCGAACGTCCGTTGGCTTCGATGCGGAAGCCCAGGCAGGTTATGCCTGCTTGATGGTTGATGAGGGCGGTTTTTATTTTTGCCGTGCCGATAGAAAAATCACTTGCTTCGACGTCTTCGACGACCACATCGGCTCCGATGCCCTCGAGGAAAAAATTTGGCACGGGGCAAAAAATGGTGTCCATCTGGGTTCGGAGTTGGGAGGGCAGCGCAGTATCGGGGCCGTAGATGGTGACGTGGTTCCCCGGTATTAACATCGGTATAAAGAAGGGGATGCCCTGGATATGATCCCAGTGGACGTGGGTCAGGAGGATATGCGCGCGGCCCTGGCCCCGTCCGAAGTCGCCTTTAAGCAGATCGTTGCCCAACCAATGCAGGCCCATGCCCGCGTCGAGGATGAGTGTGTGGGTGCCCTCGACCTGAACTTCGAGGCAGACGGTATTGCCCCCGTGGATCTGGGTGTTCGGGTGGGGGGTGGGCACCTGTGCGCGGGTGCCCCAAAGCTTGACCTTCAAGGTTGAACCTCTCTTAGAGCGCCAACTCCAGGCCTTCGACCGAGGCAAAGAGGTCGAAGGGAGCTTCTTTGCGATAGCGCGCCTGAATGGCGTCTATTTCGTCGTCGCTGCGGTGTGGCTCATGATGGAAGAGGGCCAGACGTTCGATCTGAGCCTCTTCGCCGAGACGCAGGGCGTCTCCGGGCCGGCTGTGTCCCCAGTCGGGCTTGTACTCTTCGGGGAGGAAGAAAGTATCGCAAACCATAAGGTCCGCTCTGTGGGCGAGATCAAGTGCACCTTTTTGCAGGTGTCGATGCCAGGCCCGCTGTTGCTCGGGGGAACCGTTTTTCATGCCGTCCCCGAGCAGAATCGGACCGTAGAGATCGACATCGCTGACATAGGACAGGACTTTGCCCTGGTGCTCGATACGGTAACCGCCGGTAACGCTGGGGTGGTTTAGCCGGTGGCAGGTGATTTGCGCCTCGCCAATAGTGATGGGTTCGCCGTCCTGCAATTCAATAAACTCGATTTGCGCTTCGGCATCGGCGAGTGGGATTGGGGAAAAAGGGGCCTGTTGTTGGGCCCGGAAGATATCGCCGAGTGAACGGTCCTCATGAGCTAATGAATAAATGCGGATATGGGCGTTTTTGTTGTACTGGGGGGCAAAGTGCGGAAAGCCTTGTATATGATCCCAATGGGTGTGGCCGATGAGCAGGTGGATTTCCAGTTGATCGCGTTCGACAAGGTCTTTGCCGAGTGAGCAAATACCGGTGCCGGCATCGATAATCAGGCAGGTTTCCCCTGCCGACACCTCTAGACAAGGGGTATTACCGCCATAACGGACGCTATGTGGGGCCGCGACGGGGTAGGAGCCGCGAACCCCCCTGAAGGTGATCTGCATGATACGGATCTATAGGTTTATACTGAATATAGGAAGTTTATACAGTTTATTATATGACGGATATCTTTATTTCACAAGGATTTACTTTACATTGACATTTTCGTTTTGGCGGGCTCTATCAGTTGAACTGAAGTAGATTCGCGGCATCCCTAATAGGAATAAAAAGCAGACATTTACAAGGACATAGGCGTTTGTTATAATATTTGGAAGCCTTTTATTTGAGGAGAAAAATGAATAGTACCAGCAAAAAATCGGGTATCGGCGAATATGTGTCCTCGATTCTGATCGCTATTGGTTTAGCCCTGTTGATTCGCACTGGAGTCGTCCAGGCCTTCTATATTCCTTCGGGATCGATGGAAGATACGCTCCTGGTCGGCGACTATCTTTTGGCCAATAAGTTTATCTACGGCGCGCCCATCGATGTGCCGCTGACCAATATTTCCCTCTTTCGCCTGCCCGCGATTAGAGATCCTGAGCCGGGAGATATCGTTATTTTTCGCTCGCCGGTGGATGAGGACCGCGATTTGATCAAACGCTGTGTCGCGATTGGGGGGCAAGAGATACGAATCGTCAATAAAGTGCTCTATATTGACGGCGCGCCTTTCCAAGACCCGCCTTTGGCCAAATATGTCGATCGGACCTTCTACCCGGCGATGGCCAATCCCAGGGACAATTTTGGCCCTTATACCGTGCCTGCGGATCATTTTTTTATGATGGGCGATAATCGCGACAATAGCGCCGATAGTCGATATTGGCGGGCGGTGCCGAAAGAATTGATTAAGGGCAAGGCGATGAGCATATATTGGTCTTGGGCGCCGGATACCCGTGGGCCTTATTACACCGACTTGAGTTCATTGCCGAAGGTGGCGGCGAGCTTTGCCTGGCGTCTGCCCGGCCGAGTGCGTTACGAGCGCCTCGGCGATGTGATTCACTAAGCGGAGGATGCGATGAACCGCAGGAATTCGCGCGACGATTACGACGACGGTTTAGACGGTGCGAGCGAGTCGGAGGAGCAGACCGAGGACGAACCGTTGCGATTGGTCGATGAACTGCTCGCACTGGCCCCGGATCGCGATTCGGGCCGGCCGTTGCTCTACCAACTCAGACGCCAACTGATGGATCGCGAAATATCGTACCAGGAGGCCCGGCGGGTGGCTGTGGAGCTCGAAACGGCTCTTGAGAAAGTGACCGCCCCCGCGAACCGCGTCGGCATTTTCTTGGGGATGCCGAGCGAGGGGATCGCCACGGTCTATGTTGGCGGATCCGAATACTATACTAATATCGATCCGCGCGTTGAAGCCGCCGAGCTCAAGGTTGGTTGCCGGGTCTTGGTCAATGAGGCGTATGCGGTCGTTGGCGATTTGGGTTATAGCCCTTCTGGCCCGGTGGCCAAAATTGGCGATTTACTCGAGGGGGGCCGGTTGCGCATCGCGCAGGCGCATGGGGCCCAAGAGATGATCCTGGAGCGCTCGGCGGATCTGGCTGATGTCAATCTGCAGGTGGGCGACGAAGTGCGGATGGATCCGGCTTTCAAGGTCGCGTTGGAACTTTTGCAGACAACGGGCAGCAAGGAATATTTCATCGAGGATGTTCCGCCGACCCCATGGGAGAGCATTGGCGGGCAGGAGGAGGCGATCCAGGCGATTCGCGATACCATCGAGTTGCCGGCGTTGCATCCAGAGCTTTTCAAGCGCTTCGAATATTCGACCCCCAAGGGTTTCCTGCTCTATGGCCCTCCGGGTTGCGGCAAGACCCTGATCGGCAAAGCCACCGCCTACAATTTGGTGCAGCACATGCGCGAGGAGGAAGGGCTCGAGCTAGAAGAATACTTCATGCACATCAAAGGGCCGGAGATTCTCAATATGTGGCTCGGCGAGACCGAGCGGATGGTACGGGAGATCTTTGCCCAAGCCCGCCAGAAGCGCAAAGAAGGTTATCTGCCCTTTATCTTTATCGACGAGGCCGAGTCGATTTTGGGCACCCGGCGTTCTATGCGTAGCCACAATATTTCCAATACCGTCGTGCCGATGTTTTGCACCGAGATGGACGGCATTGAGTCGCTGCACGACGTGGTGCTGGTCTTGGCGTCGAATCGCCACGACCTGATCGACCCGGCGATTCTCCGCCCCGGCCGCATTGACCGCAAGATTAAGGTCGCCCGTCCAAACTATGAGGCTGCACGCGATATCTTGGGGATCTATATCAAAGCCGAATTGCCGATCGATCGCGAGGAGATCAAACAGCACGGTGGCGTAGAAGAAGCGCGGGCGGCGTTGGTCCAGGCGGGTTTGGACGAGCTATTCGCTAAGAGCGATGAGGCTCGTTTTTTGGAGGTCTCTTTGCGCAGCGGGCGGCAAGAAGTGCTTTATCGCGGCGACCTGACTTCGGGGGCGATTATCGCTTCGGTGGTGTCGAGGGCCAAGGAAATGGCCATCAAGCGGGCCATCGCCAACAACGACCCCGATGGCGGCATCTGCAGCGAAGATTTGCGGCTGGCGGCGCGGGCCGAATACCGCGAGAACGAGGTGTTCCCGCCCTCCGACAGCGTCGAAGACTGGCTCAAATTACTCGATTACGAGCCCGAGAACGTAGTGAAGGTTATGCCGGTCAAGCCCCAAACGGAAAAGGCGCCCGAGCCGCGTTCGGGTCGGGTGATCTGACGGGCTTATGCGGCGAATCTGTGGGGTAGAAACCGAATACGGAATACAGGTGGACGGGGTCGATAATATGGACGTGGTGGTGGAGTCCATGGAATTGATCCGCTGTTACCTGCATCAGGACTTCGTCGCGATATGGAACTACGCGCTGGAGAACCCGCGTTTGGATATGCGCGGCTTCGAAGTTGACGAGCTGCGCAACGACGTTGACGAGACGCTGCACCTGCAGAAGGACCGCCAGCGCCAGATCCCGCTCAAAGACCTCAAGAGCGACCTGATTATCCACAATGGCGCCCGTCTTTACAATGACCATACCCATCCCGAATTTTCGACCCCCGAATGTTATGGTCTACACGACCTAGTGGCCGTCGACCGCGCTGGCGAGCAGATCTTGCTGCAATGTGCCAAAGAGCGCACGGCAACGCGCGGCGAGGGCGTTGTTCGGCTCTATAAGAACAATACTGACTTCGAAGGGCACAGCTACGGTTGCCACGAGAATTTCCTGCTCAGCCGGGAGATTCCCTTCCAGCAGGTGATTGACGGACTGCTGCCCTTCGTAGTGACGCGGCAGATTTTCGCCGGGGCCGGCAAGGTCGGTGTTGAACAGGACAGCAGAGCCAGCGCTGCGACTTATCAGTTGGCCCAGCGCGCTGATTTTTTTGAGGTCATCGCCAGCGTCGATACGATGCATCGCCGGCCGTTGGTTAACACCCGTGACGAACCGCATGCCGACGCCGACCGCTATCGTCGCCTCCATCTGATCATCGGCGACGCAAATATGTGCGAATACGCGACCGCGCTGAAGGTCGGCAGTGCGGCTTTGGCGATCGATCTGCTGGAAGCCGGCGAACTGCCTACTTGTGAATTGGCCGATCCGATCGGTGCGCTCAAGGAGATTTCCCGCGATGAGTCCCGGCACTGGACCGTGGTCTTGGCTGCGGGGAGAACCAGTTCGGCTTTGGAAATTCAGACCGATATCATGATGGCGGCCCAGCGGCTTTTTAAAGGGCGCGATAAGGAGACCGACTGGATCCTTGACGAATGGCGCGGCACGCTGGAGGCCTTGGCGCGAGATCCGC
Organism: Gemmatimonadota bacterium; assembly: GCA_018672475.1. Lineage (GTDB taxonomy): Bacteria > Latescibacterota > UBA2968 > UBA8231 > UBA8231. The sequence goes on from JABHFS010000001.1 coordinate 61,109, forward strand.
AAGAGCTGATCGGACGTCTCGATTGGGTGACCAAAAAGTGGCTATTGGATGCATTCGCAGAGTCGGAGGGACTCGACTGGGAAAAACCCGCGGATCGCACTTGGCTGCAGAGTCAGGATCTCGAATATCACAATATCGACCCGGCCGAAGGCCTTTATTCTATGCTGGAGCAGCAAGGCCAGGTAGAACGCCTAGTCACCGAGGAGGACGTGCTCAGGGCCATGGTCGATCCGCCACGGGATACCCGGGCGTACTTTCGCGGCAAAACGTTGCAGAAATTCTCCAACGAAGTGCGTTCGCTTAACTGGGACAGCATCGAATTTTCCGTTGGAGGCGGTAGCCGAGTCGTCGATCTCAAGGGTTGTGTAGACGAGCAGACGGCAGCTTATTACAATGAAGCCTTAGACGCTGCGACAAGCGTTGAGGATCTGTTGCAAAGACTGGCGGTTGCTTCCGGGCAGCCACCCGAAACAGGAGGTGCCCAATGAGCGATTTTATTGATTACAGGGATCGCGCGCCCCGGCCGACCAAACCGATCGATGATGGCGGTGGGGAGTCGGATGAAGGGCCGCGCCGGCCCAAAGTCGAGAAACCCAGCACCGACGATATTTTAAAGCGAATGAAGAAAGTCGACCCCAATCAAGCGCGGCGCTATCGCCAGCGTACGGGGCAGTAACTGCGCATGGAGAGCTGCGATTTTCTCGGCTTGCTCAAGGAAGGTGGGCATTTGTCAGCCGCACCGGGCATGGTTCAAGAAGGGCTACTCGAGCAGGTCGAGGGTACGACTATTATGGCCGTGCGCTACGCCGACGGGGTCTTGGTTGCCGGCGACCGCCGGGCGACGATGGGCAACTTGGTGGTCTATGACCGGGCCGATAAGGTCTTGAGCATCGACGACGACACGGTTATGGCGATCGCCGGGTCGCCGTCGGTCGCCTATGATATCGCCCGAATGTTGGAGATGTCGGTGCAGTACTATCGCCGGAGTCAGTTGCAGCGGTTGAGCCTCGACGGCAAGTTGCGCACGCTCTCGCGACTGTTGCGCCAGAACTTGCCGATGGCGATCCAGGGGATCGGTGCGGTGGTGCCGATCTACGCGGCCTATGACCAGGACGCCGGTGAGAGCAAGATTTTCTTTTACGACCTCCTGGGCGCCGAGTTCGAATGCGTCGATTTCTGCACCACGGGGTCGGGTTCGAACATTATCCGCGGTGCGCTCTACTACCAGAATCGCTGGGGCACGCCGCTCGCGGAGATGGCGGAGGAACAGGCAGTGGAGACGGTGCTCAAGATGCTAGAGACTGCTGCCGAATACGATACCGCCACCGGCGGATTTCGCGAGACGGCGCGAATTTTCCCTCAGATTATGAAAGTCACGGCCGCCGGGCTGAACAAGGTGTCCGAAGACGAAATGGCCGCACTCTACGAGAAGGCTTAGGGATATGCTGGAAGAACCTTATCGCTGGGTTGAGGCGATCAACAACCGCCGCGAATATCTGGAGGACCAACTCTCGGCCGGCAGTCCGGTGGTGGGCATGACCTATGCGGGGGGGGTGCTGTTGCTGACGACCACCCCGGGGCCGCGCAAGCTCTTTGAAATCTACAATGAGATCGCCTTTGCCGCTGTCGGGCACCCCGCTGACATAGAAAAGTTGCGCAAGGCGGTTATCGATATTGCCCATATCGAAGGTTTTAATCTCTCCGCCCGCGATGTGACCTTACAGCGCCTGGTAAGTTTCGGTATAGGCCCGCTGATGAAGGCGGCCTTCGATGAGATCTTCCGTTCGCCCTTTATCGCCCGAGTGATGATGGCCGAGTTAGACCCGGTTGAGGGCGGGGATGTCTTCTATACTATCGACGCAGATGGCTCCTTCGCGCAGGGCGGCCGAGTGGCGGCTATCAGCGGCAGCGAAAAAAGCGCCCGGGCGATGACGGCGAAGCTCGGGGAAGTCGATGGGGCGTTGCCGCTCCAAGAAGCTTTGGGTGCGGCGTTACAGGTCTGGGGATTGGGGCGGTTGGTGCTCGATTCTGAGGAGGGGCAAGAACCGAGTGAGAGTGATGTGCGTGAATTCTTAAAGGACGGTTTGCAGGGGCTGAAGGTCGAGGCCGCCGTGTTGGACCGTGAACGAAGTGTCAAATCGAAGTTCAACCTGCTGACCGAAGATGAGCTTCCTTTGGCCGCCTACATCGGGGCATAGGCCATGAAGGATCGAATTTACGGTATTGAAACGGAATTCGGCTGTCTGCCGCCGGACTCAGACCCCTTTCTAAGCCCCGATTTTATATCGGTGAAAACCAAAGACTGCGTGTTTTATCGCGAGGGCTTGGGGATCGTCGATATCCATTATCGCGGGCGCGACGAGCCCCCGGGCAATGGCGGCTTTCTCTTTAATGGCGGCCGGCTCTATATCGACATGGGCCATGTTGAATACGCTACGCCCGAATGCAACGGCCTTTTTGACCTGGTCGCTTCCGATCGGGCGGGGGAATTGATGGTCCAACGCGCGCTAGAGGAACTGGATCTGGCCGAGACCGCTTCTTTCTTTAAGAATAATATCGACCATTACACCGGGGCGACTTTCGGCTGCCACGAGAACTATCTCGTGCGTCGCGATGTGCCTTTCTCGCAGGTGTTGCTGCCGGCGATGTTGCCCTTCTTTGTCACCCGACAGATTTTCGCCGGCGCCGGCAGGGTGGGTTGTCACACAGATGCTTTCGAGCCCGGTAGCGCCGAGGACGAAGGCGTTTCCTTCCAGATCTCGCAGCGGGCTGATCACATTGTCACCGAGATCTACCAGTGGATCCAGTTCAGTCGCGCGATCATTAATACGCGCGATGAGCCCTTGGCCGACTGGGGTCTATATCGCCGTTTGCATTTGCTGGTCGGCGACTCGAATATGATGGAGTTCGCCACTGCGCTCAAAGTGGGTACTACGGGTTTGGTGCTACAGCTTTTGGAAGAGGGCATTGTCCCCGAGATCAAACTGCTCGATCCGGTGCAGGCGATTCGCGATATTTCGCGAGATATGAGCTTCCGCTGGGAAATACAATTGGAAGACGGCAGTTATACCACCGCCGCCGAAGTTCAGCGAGAGTATCTCGATTTGGCCGAGCGCTATTTGCGCGGCCAGGACGAGGAGGGCGATTGGGTCTTAGACGAGTGGCGTTTTGTGATTGACGGTTTGACTCACGATCCAGGGTCGTTGGTTGATCGAGTCGATTGGGTGGCTAAGAAGTGGCTCTTGGAGCGTTTTATGAAAGAAGAGGGCTTGGATTGGCACGATACCTGGGTCCAGAGTTTGGATTTGGAATATCACAATCTCAACGCTGAAAAAGGCCTCTATTTCGATCTCTATCGGCGCGGGCTGGTTAAACGTGTCGTCGACGATGAGCAAATCAACCAGGCCATAGCGAATCCACCCGCCAATACTCGCGCTAAAGCGCGTTCGCAGGTTATGCGGGCACTGGCGGGGCGGAAGGCGCGCTATGTGATCGATTGGGATTCCATTTATGTCGAAGATGAGAAATATCTCAACCTCGATGATCCCTTTCTTACCTACGAGCGAGAAGCCGACGATTTTATCCGCGAATGCGAGCAGCGCCCGGTCGAGGATATTTAGTTTTTGGCGATTGCCAATTTTTTGTTATATTAATCAGTGTTGCAGTTAGTTAGACGGATCCCCCAAGGAGAAGTCCATGTTACTTTCAACTGCGGCCACAGGTGTGTTCAGCGTACCACTCAAGGCCCGTCATCAGCGGCGTGTACCCTCTCAGGGGGTTGGTTTCAAAGACGGCCTAGGTATTTCGCCATTGCGTGCCACCAGTGGTCCACCCAGTATTTCTCAGACGGCCCCTCGACGGACGGGCAGCCTCGTCAAACCGCCACAGGCGGGTGGTGGGGTATTGTCCAAGTTGCAGGGGGCGGTGCGTAGTACTAGCCCGCTGACAGCCGGCGTGCGCATCGGTCATCGTTTCCAGGCTAAAACTGCCGGCGTGTTGCAAGCGCGCCAGTCGAGTCTTATCAGTTCGTTTCGCAAGATCGATCGCGGCAGTCGTTTGCTCCAGGCTAGTGCCAGTCCTTTCCGCCTGCAGGGTGGTTTTGGTGTCCAACTCGGTACGAGTAGTCTGAATTTGTTGGGTTAGCGGCCTCCATGCCGCTGCGGTTTTACCCTTTTTTCTTTTTTCTTTTTTCTCCATTACATATATCAGCGGCGGAATTCGTTTGCGCCGTTGCTGCGCCATCTGCTAAGATCGGGCTGCAAGCTCCGGAAAGCTTGAGCGCATTGGTCCTCTTTGCGCAATTCCAGGATGAGGGTGCCGGGGAATCTGCGCCTTCATGGGCTGGAGATCTTTTTACCGCGGACATGCCCGGCAGTTTCGCGCACTTTTATCGCTCGATGTCCGGTGGCCGATTAGCGGTCGAAGGACAGGTGCTGCCGCGACGGTATCGCTCGTTACAGGGGGCGGATGCCTATCTGGCGGAGACGCCGGGGACTTTGGGCGGTTACGGGCGTTTCAATCGTGAAATCCTTGCTCTGGCCGACGGGGACATTGATCTGGGGCTGTTCGACAATGACGGTCCGGATGGAATGCCGAATTCGGGTGATGACGACGGCTATGTGGATATCGTCTTTATCAATTTGCATACAGTGCCGCGCGATTTTTTTATCAGCACGGCGACCGGCATCGCCTCGCTGGGTTTAGACGCCGATTTTATCAGCGATGATCTGGCGGCAGATGGTGGTTTTGTGCGGGTGCGCAGCCGTTTCACCGGTTTTGGCGGCACGACACAGAGAGGGCATACCTTTAGCGTTACGGCCTCGACGATGTGCCACGAATTCGCGCATGTATTGGGGCTGCCGGACCTTTTCGACCAGACCTCGGTTACGGCAGCGGGAGCGTTAGCTCCAGAGGAAGATTCGGCGGGTATCGGCAAGTGGGGGATTATGGGGCTGGGGACTCTGGGGTGGGGTGTGGAAGATGGACCGAATGCCTTTTCTGCCTGGTCGTTGGCCGAGCTTGGGTGGGTTGAGGTGGTGGATCTGTTACAGGACGTGCGGGGTCTGGAGATCGATGAGATTTTCAGCGGCCGGCGCATATACAAAATAGCGTTGACTGAAGACGAGTATTTTCTGCTTGAACACCGGCAGGCGGGGAGTTCTTATTACAATCGCAATATTCCCCAGGATGGGCTACTCATATGGCATGTCGACGAACGGGCGGACAACGACGAAGAGCGGCATAAGCAGGTCGACTTGGTCTGCGCCGACGGGCTTTTTGCCGATCGGGGATTTCCCGGAGCCGTCGAAGACCCGGTCGAGGGCGGTGATAATCTCGATTTTTGGTCGCGTGACGACGCTTATGCGCAAGTCCATAATGGTAACCAAGGGGATGCGACGGATCCTTTTGACGGGGTGCGTTTCGACCGTTTCGCCTGGGATACTAATCCAACTTTTAGCGCTCATATGGGTTTCACGCGGAATTTACCCTTGGGGGTGGCGGTGGAGAATATCCGTCGGCGCGGCGCGGTGATGCTCGTCGATGTAGTTCGACTGGAGTTGCCCGGACATATTGCGAATAATACAAGGTGGTCGGGGCGAGTGGATCTCGACGCGGACATTGTCGTAGAGCCGGGCGCGAAATTGACCATCGCGGCCGATACTCAAGTGCGCTTTGCCCGCGGTGACAAACGGGGTTCGGGGTTTGACCCGGATCGCGGTGAATTGATCGTTTACGGGGATCTCGAGGTTGGATCGGGGGTTAGCTTTGCCTCAAGCGCGGCGCGCACGGGGGCATTGGATTGGTCGGGTATTTACTTGCTCGACGGTCAGGCCGCGAATTTCGCGGCGATACCGCTTGAAAACGCCCATCGTGGTCTGGTGCGCTATCGGTTGCCGCAGGGACAGACGCAGTGGACCGACGATCAGGAAATACACGCTGATCTATTGGTTCCCGCAGGGGCTGAATTGAGGATCGGTCCGGGGGTACTGGCTTTTTTTGATAGGATTGATCGCAGTCAGCGCGGTATCTCGCCGAGTCTCGTCGAACTCGTCGTTGAGGGGGTATTGACGATCGAGGGTGAGGCGGGGAACTTGGCGCGGTTGACGACCGACCCGGGGCTGGACAACGATGGTCTCTGGTACGGTATTCGCGTAATGCCCGGAGCTCAGGTTGACGTGCGTTATGCGCAATTGGACCGGGCTGGTTTCGGTTTCAGTGGCGAAGTCGACAAGAATACAGGTTTGCGCATCGCGGATACTGTTGTGCGTGAAAATGGCGGCAATGGATTGCGTTTGACTCTCAACGGCGAGGCGCAAATCGACCGCAGTCTGTTCACGGTTATCACCGGTGCGGCTTTGCGCCTGGATGGCAGTGGCTTGCTGCGCTTACGCAATTCGCGGGTTGAGGGTAATGGCCAGGAGGGGATTCTGCTCAACAACGCCTCATTGGAAGCGATCCGCGTTGTGGTGACGAACAATGGTCTGCTCGATCCGGAGGACCCGCGTTCGGGGGTGCGGGCGGTCGGGGGCAGCGGCCAAAAGATTGAGATATGGGCCTCGGAGATTGAGCGGAGCACGCAGCACGGCTTGGACTTAGAGGAGTGGTTGGGTGAGGTGGAACTGCACGATAGCCGTATCGGCGCCAACCAGCGCGACGGTTTGCGCGCAATGGGCGTAGAACGTCTGGTGTTCGAGCAGGTGCTCGTGGAGCGCAACTTACGCGGTGGGGCGGTGGTTGCGGGTTCGCCGGTGGAGATCTGGACTTCTACGTTTAGCGCGAATATCGGCGCGGGGCTGCACTTGGGACCAGGGTCCACAGGCGCTATTGAAATGAGCAAATTCCGCGGCGGGCGGGGATTGCAGTTACAGGGAGTGGCGCAATTGTCGATGCGCGAAAACGATTTTGTCAACGCGACCTTGGGGCTCTCCTCCGACGATTCGACACCGAGTATCCGCCTTAATCGCTTTACCGGTAATGCCACCGCGATTCGCGTCGAGGGGCAACGGGTACCGGAGGAAATTCGCGGCAATGTCTTTACTGACAATGCGACCGCGCTTGAAAACCGGAGCGCGGCGAGGTTGGACGCGAAAGATAATTACTGGGGCACGGCTGATAGTTCGGCGATTGCCAGGCAGATCAAAGGCGCGGTAGAATGGGCACCCTTTCTGCCCGAAGAGGGGGCGGTCGTGACAGTGGCATCGGAGGTGGGTGCCCTGCCTGCCAATTTTGCGCTCTATCCCGCTTATCCGAATCCCTTTAATGCACAGGTCACCTTGTCGTTTGATTTACCACGGTCGACGGCGGTCGAGCTGGTCCTTTATGACGCATTGGGGCGGCCGGTGCGCCGTCTCGTCGGCGGGGCGCTGGAAGCCGGCGCCTATCGCTTGGATTGGGACGGGCGCGATGAGAGGGGCAAACGGGTCGCTTCGGGGATTTATTTTATTCGGCTGGTGGCCGGGTCTTTTGCCGAGACGGGCCGAATTGCCCTAGTGCGTTGAACCCTTTGACGCTTTTATAGGATATTGACCTGGGGGGTGGTATGGGCGCCATCGCCGTGGATCAGTGCGCAGCCCGGTCCGCTAGAAGCTGTAGATCAATAAACGCAAAAGAGCCAATCTGGTTTCCCGGACCGGCTCTTTTGCGTTTTGCGTTATTCCCTCAGACGCGCAATTGCTTTTTGATCAATTCCTGTACCAATTGTGGATTGGCCTTGCCGCGGGTCTCCTTCATCACTTGGCCCATCAGGAATTGCACGGTCTTCAAATTACCGTCCTTTATTTTTTCCGCCGCATCTGGGTTCGCCTCGATGACTTTGGCCACCGCTTCGTCGAGCTCGCTGGTGTCGGAGATCTGCTTGAGGCCCTTGGTTTCGACAATCGCGGCGGGTGAGCCGCCCTTTTCCCAGAGTTCGGTGAAGACTTCGCGGGCGGCGTTCTGGTTGATGGCGCCGTCTTTGACCAGGGCCAGTAGTTCGACGAGTGCGGCGGGTGAAACTTTGGCGTCGGCGATTAAAACATCCTCATCGTTGAGGCGGCGGAATATCTCTCCGGTGACCCAGTTGGCAACTGATTTGGGGTCGGCGCCGGAGTGTTGCGCGGCTTCTTCAAAGTAGGCGGCTACCGCGGCGTCTTCGATCAGGACCGCTATATCTTTTTGGTTGAGGCCATAAATTTCGCTGAAACGAGCGGCCTTGTCGGCGGGCAGCTCGGGCAGCTCGCGGCCGACCCGGTTGATCCACTCGACTTCGAGATGCACGTCGAGCAAGTCGGGCTCGGGGAAATAGCGATAATCTTCTGAAGTTTCCTTGGAGCGCTGTTCGCGGGTGACGCCCATCTGCTCATCCCAGCCCATGGTTACCTGACGGACTTGGCCGCCTTCTTCGATGACCTGCTGTTGGCGTTCGACTTCATAGGCGATGGCGTTGCGTACGGCGCGGAAGGAATTGAGGTTTTTTACTTCTACCTTGGTGCCAAACTCGTCCGAGCCCTCGGGTCGGATCGAGATATTGGCTTCGCAGCGCATTGCACCCTTTTCCATATCGCCTGAGGAAGCGCCTAAGTAGCGGACGACTTGGCGGATCTTGTTGAGATAGTCGAAGGCCTCGTCGGCCGAGCGGATTGAGGCGTCGGTGACGATCTCCATCAGCGGTACGCCGGCGCGATTGTAGTCGATCAGGCTGGCGCGGCCGGTGTGCTGGAGTTTACCGGTGTCTTCTTCTAGATGTACGCGTTCGACGCCGATTTTTTTAGGGCCGTCCTCGCTGGTTATCTCGACCCAGCCATCCTCGCATAATGGCAGCTCGTATTGCGATACCTGGTAGCCTTTGGGTAGGTCGGGGTAGAGGTAGTTTTTGCGAGCGAAGACGTTGTGCGGCCTGATCTGGCAATGCAGGGCCAAGCCGGTCATCGCCGTGAGTTCCATCGCTCGGCCGTTGATTACGGGTAGGGCGCCAGGTTGTGCCGTGCAGACGGGGCAGATATGGGTGTTGGCTTCGACCTGGAAATGATCGGCGGCGCAACCGCAGAACATCTTCGAGGCGGTTTGTAGTTCGACATGGACTTCCATGCCGATGACGGTTTCGTAACGCAAGGGGCTTGCTCCTCTAGCTGCACTTGGACGGACGGACCGAGGGTATTCCCTTTGCTTATTCTCGGATCGCAATCCTACGATCCTCCGAGGGGTGTCTATGGGAATACCCTCGGTCCGTCCTGCGGTGTTTCAGTGGGTGGTGCTAGGACAAAGAACGACTGCTTTAGCTCGGTCTGGATAAATGTAAAAATAAGAATAGGCGGTCTTTTCGCCCACCCTCAAATGGTGAGAGCGGGCGAAAAAGAAAGGCTTTGCAATTTTCGCTCAAGCGAAGAGCACGTGCTGGCGGAGGAAGGCCTCGCAGGAAGTGTAGAAAGATTGGATGGTTTCGGGTGTACGCCAGCCGTGGCCTTCGCCCTCGTAGAGGTGGTATTCGTGGGGGATATTGCGGCGGCGCAGGGACGCGACGATTTCTTGGGCTTGTGAAGGCGGGACGACCTTGTCGTCGCTGCCTTGAAAGATGGCTATCGGGTCGCGAAGCTGGTCGGCGGAATAGATCGGCGAGCGCTCGCGGTAGAGGTCGCCGGCTTCGGGCAAGGGGCCGAGCAGCGAGTCTAGGTAATAGGCTTCGAATTTATGGGTGTCGGCGGCGAGGGTGAAGAGATTGGAAATACCGTAGAGGCAGACACCGGCACGAAAGAATCCCGGTTGAACGGTGAGTGCGCGCAAGACGGTGTAGCCACCGGCGCTGCCGCCCATGATCACTATGCGCTTGGGGTCGGCTAACCCCGTATCGCTAAGGTGTTGAGCGCCGCCGACGGCATCTTCGACATCGAGGATGCCCCAGTTGCCGCGCAGGGCTTTCATGTATTTGCGCCCATGGCCGGTGCTGCCGCGATAATCGATGTCGAGCACGGCCCAGCCGCGGGTGGCGAAATATTGATTTTTGGCCTCAAAACCGGTCTCGATCTGAGTGGTTGGTCCACCGTGTATCATAACGATGAGAGGCGGTCGACCGCGCCCGGAAAAACGGCTGCTGGCGGGCGGGTAATACAGGCCGTGAACCGTAGTCGAATCCGGCGCCGCCCAGGAGACGGGATCGGGTGCGGAGAGGTCGGCGGAGGCCAAAGACTCGCCGCTTGAACGGGCGCGTATTTCGCTTTTGCTGGCGGTGCAGGAGACGATGCGGGCCGGGGTCGCGCTCGATGCGGCGATGCAGGCTAGGCCCTTCCCGCGCGGGGCGGCGGCGATCTGTTCTATATGGGAATATCCAGCGAGTGCCAAGATTGGAGTGATGGTACCGGTCTGCAAGTTGAGGCTGTGGGCGCGGCGTTGGCTGTTTTCGCCGCGGATAAAATACAGAGTATGGCTATCGGCTGAAAACGAAAAGGCTCTAAGCCCTTGGATCCAGGCAGGGCCGGCAACGTCGTGGGCGTCTTCGCTTAGGCAGCGGGTCTCGCCGCTTGCTAGGTCGCGAAGCCAGAGATTGCTGTGACCGCGCTGGTCGGAAGCGTAGACCAGATGGCGGCCGTTGGGGGAGAAATGGGGTTGCGCGACGACGGTGTCGATGTCTCCGGCGAGGGTTGTCTTGTTGCGGAGGCAGGGCAGGCCGTCGCGGCTGCGCGCGAGTTGTGCGAGCATCAACCGGGTCCCGTCCCAGGGCATTTGCGGGTGGTCCCATTCTATCCAGGCAAGGCGGTCGCCTTTGGGGTGCCAGGCCGGTTGCATATAGAAATCGGCTCCGGTGACCAGTCGTTGCGGCCAATGGTGTCCTTCGGTGTCGACAACGGCCAAACTATCGCGGCCTTCATCGCTGTGTACATAGACCAGATGTCGGCCATCCGGTGAGGGCGTCGGCGATGCGGCCGAACCGAACTCGGGGGTGATGGGGTGTGCAGGACCACTCGCGAGCGCTTGTCTGTAGAGGCGACCGGAGTATTCGACGAAGTAGGCGTGGCCACGGGCGACGGCGAAATCGCCGCCGCCATAGCCGACTTGTGCGCGAACCGAGAGCGTGGTGTTGAGATCGCGCGGCGCTTCGCCGTGCGGCTGGCAGACCAGTGTGCCTTGTGGCCCCCGGCCCTCGAGCCAGACGAGGGTGCGGCCGTCGGAATCCCAAGCCAGGTCGCGGAAACGCGTAGCGGCGGCCAGATCGCCGGGCGCGAGGGGGCTTGGCCAGAGGCCGAAGGGACGGACTTCCATCTACTGTAATTCCATCAACTCGATTTTGACTTGGTCGGGGCCGTTTATAAAGACGATGCGCATGCCGTTTTCAAGGGTTACGGGCCCCATCCAGATCTCGACGCCTTGTGCTTCGATATCGGCGAGGCTTTGGTCGAAGTCGTCGGTGTTGAGGGCGAAGTGGTCGTAGCCTTGGTAACGGCCGAGGTCCATGTCGGTGAATTCGCGATCGGTGACTGTGATTTGCGTGGCGCCGATGTGCACGGGGACCCAGGTGGCACCGCCGCGCTCAAAGGGTTCGTCGCTGGTGGCGTTGAAGATTTTTTTGTACCAGGCGACCGCTTCGTCGACGTTTTTGGTCTCGTGATGGATATGGTTGAAGGTGTAGTTGGGCATGGTTCGGCTCCTTGGTTAGTTAAATATGCTGTATGGGACCTCTTTGAGGGGTGCGTCTCCGGTGTTGTTTATTTAAAGTCCTCTCGCCCGTCGCCCCTCTTCATCGCACCACTCCTTAAATAACCGTGCGGCGGACCCTGTAAAGGCTTGCTTGGAAGATGGTTTTATATTTATGGTCCGCGGCACATAGTAGGCAATTAACAGCCCTATTGATTGTTGGGCTAAGGGTTTACGTTTCTGTTGGTTTCTTCCTGAATTCGTGGTAATCGTCGCTGTACAATAGATCTTTCAGGTTTATGCGCTGGCCGTCGAGTTGGTCAGAGATATTGGCACCGAGTACGGCTGCGTGGCTGTTCAGGCTGGAGGTGAAGGTGTTGAGCAAAGGGTCTTCGCTCTTTGCGCCGACAGCGGTGACGAAGGCGCGGGCGATCTCTAAGGTGGTGTTGTTGCGCGGGCCGAAGTCGAGGTCGTGCCCGAGGGCGGTGGGATCTACCTTGCCTTCGGGCGGCGGGTAAGGGCCGTCGTAATAATAGGCGACCGGGCCGTTGTCGCCGTCGATTTTTAGATGGCCGCGATCCCACATGATGTCGTGGTAGTTGTCGCCCCAGAAAGTTTTGCGCAGACGGCTCATGATTAGATGGGCGATGGCGCCGGATTCGAAACCGTAGGTGACGGAATAGGCATCGGGGTTGTCGCCACCGTCTTCGATATCGTCCGCGGCGCGTTGTATATAACGCGCTTCGGTCCAAGCGATGTCGCCGGCCCAGAAGCGCATCAGGTCGGTCTGGTGGATGCCGGCTTCGACTACGGTGGAGCCGGACCAGGCGCGGTTGGCTGTCCAAACTCTGTTTTGCGGGCCGCCGACGGTCTCGGTGTGCGTGTGTTTGGTGGAATGCGATTCGAGCGTGCTGTTGACCACGTAGGTCATCATCAGCAGTCGCTTGTCGGCAAGGAAATTACGGATCCCGATATGCCAATTGTCGTGTCGCTGCTGGAATCCGACCGTCGAGATAATGCCGGATTCGCGGATGGTGCGCTCCATTTTCAACATTTCGTCGAGAAAGAGACTGACCGGTTTTTCGGCGAAGAGGTGGATGCCCGCCTGTGCGGCCTGCAGTAATTCGCCTTGGTGGAGCGAGGGGGGAATGGCGAAGTATATTGCGTCGAAGCCGCCGGCGGTGAGCAGGTCGGCGAAGGTGCCGTAGGTGCGAATGCCGTCGAGGCTAAAGCCTTCGACGAACTGCTGAATCTTGTTTTCCGCGAGATTGCCGGCGAAGGGGTCACAAAGCGCGACAATGTGCGCCTCGTCGAGTTGCCAGAGGGCGTTGAGGTGTTGCAAGCCGCGCTGGCCTAATCCGACGACGGCGATAGAAACCGTTGTCATTGAGGTGTTTCCTTCTTAATAGATGGAATTTAGCTGAATGGCTGCCTGAAAATTCGCAAAATGGGTCGTAGTGTCAAGGGTTTGCCCGTGTTGGGGGATCTTAGTACACTTAGCGCAGAGGTTTTAACTATGAACAATGCCGAACATATGATCGACCCTGAATGGCACAATGTCTTCCGCGAGGAAAGCCATGCCGAGGAACGTTTAGAGGACGCGCTGGACAGGATACCAATTTTTGGCATGTTATCGCCGGAGGAATTGGACTTGGTCGGTAGCATCGTCCATATCCGGACATTTAAGGCCGGCGAGACGGTTATCCGTCGTGGCGCGCAGCAGTCGGGGCTCTATCTGATTCGCACAGGGGCGGTAAATATCGTGCGGCGTACAGTGGATGGGGAGAATGAGGTGGTGGGCACGCTTTATCCGCCCGAGTTGTTGGGGGAATTTGCGCTATTGGACAGTACTCCGCGGAGTTCCTCGGTTGTTGCGGCAGAAATAAGTCAAGTGATCGGTTTTTTCAAACCGGACCTGATGGATATTTTGGTGACCAAGCCCGCCTTGGGCTGTAAGATTCTTCTGCGATTGGCCGAAGAGATGAACCGCACCCTGAGCAAGGACTACGGGCGGTTGCAAGCTGCGGGTTTTCCCTTCAGCCAAGATCGTGAGCAGGAAGCGAGAATCGATCCAATGGCATCATGAGCGACAAAAAGAAAAAACCGGCGGGCAAAAAAAAGAAGAAGGCCGCCAAGAAATCTTTGCTGACCCGGCTCTTCGGCGATAAAAAGGCGAAGGAAAACGGCAAGACGAAGAAAAAAACCGAAGCCAGGGGCAAGGCGCTGACGGCGTTGCAGCGTTCTATCTCTGAAATCAAACAGATGAAGAAAATCGGTGAGCGCGATCCCGAACGACTGGCGCAATTGCTGGCGACGATGTTGGGCCAAGAGCGGGCGAAAGCCGAAGAGGCCAAGCGCAAGCTTGACGAGCAGGTGTGGGACATCATTCACCGCGCCGAGCAGAAAGATGCCGCAACGTCCCCCGAAGAAGATGGGCACGACCCCGAAACCCCGATCTCCCCGAACTAATTTTTTAGAGCGCTGCCGCGATGCCCTTCAGGTAGTGCAGGCTGCCGGCCGCGATACTGCGCGGGTCCGGGGCGAAGTCGAAAACCTCCACTGACACATAGCGCTGGTAATTTAGCTCGTTGAGGGTGCGCATTACGCTGACGAAATCGGTCTGGCCGAAACCCGGGCCGCGTTTGTTGGCGTCGTTGACGTGCACATGGTAGAGGTGCTCGCCCGAATCGCGCAGGAGTTGGTTGACGGGGGTCTCCTCGCTGGAGCCAGAGCACACGTCGACCATCGTTTGGAAGTTGGAGTGGTTGATCTGCGCGACCATTTCGCGCGCTTCCGCGCAGGTGGAGACAATATTGGTCTGTTCCTTACTCAGCGACTCCATGCACAGGTAAACGCCGTATTGCTCGGCCAATTGTAAACCGCCCTCGAACGCTCCGCGCATGCGATCCCAGCATTCCTGGTAGTCCCAGCCTTCTTGCACGTTGCGTTGCATGGGCGAACCGATGATCATCACTTCGCCGCCGAGGTCGCCGCAAAATTGCACTAAGGCCTTGAAGTAAGCGCAGGTGCGTTGGTAGATCTCGGGGTCGGGATGGGTGATATAGAGGCCTTCGGGGCTGGCCAATAGCCAGTGCAGTCCGACGATTTCGACACCGGCCTTTTCGGCGGCGGCGCGGATTTCGTCGCGGCGTGCGGCGGAGATATCTTCGACACTAGGCCCCAGGGCGAAGGGGGCGATCTCGACGCCGTCGTAGCCGAGGTCGGCGGCATAGTTGAAGACGTCTTCGATTGCCCAATTTTCGAAGTATTCGTTACAGGTGGCGAATTTCATTGTTGGCTACTCCTTGATGGGGATTGCGTCGAGGTGAGAAATGGTGGGGGGAAGATACTGGAGGGGGGAGTGTAGCGCAAAAGGGACAGGGGTGGGGGGGAAGGATACAGCGGAATATGCTGTGTGATCATCGGTGGTGGTGTCGAGGTTGGCCTTTTTACTTATTCTCGCCCGATTGCCTGTCGGGCTCCGAGGGCACTGCAAAGCCGCTCATGGGCCAATCCCGATACCGCTATTGTTGCAGTGTAAACGGTGATTGCCAATTAAAAAAAGAGATGGAGAATATTGGCACAGTCGTTGCAATAGTTCGGGTAAAAGGAGGAAGGACTATGTGGCGGCTTTGGGTGATTGTTTTAGTAACCCCAGTAGTGGGGGAAGAAGAATTTTTGGATGGAGAGGATGTAGGGTATCTGGAGCGGCGATTGGATGATGGGAGAGGGTTGGGGGCGCTGGCGATGCGGTCGAGGGTTAAGGGGGCTGAGGTGGAGTGGGGGCGGTTGCAGCTGTATCAGCGGGTAGAATGGAAACCGCGGGAAGGGCAGTTGTTGTTCGCTTTGGCCGAGCGGGATCCGGGGGAGACGAATTGGCGCGATTTTAGTTCATTTTATTATCAGGTAAGTGGAAAAAAGGGAGAGCTTGTTGTCGGGGATTTACGGCCGAGTTTTGCCGCGGGTGTAATTATGGGGCGGTCTCGGCGCGGTGGGATGACAGCATCGGTCTCGGCGGATGATGGCGCGAGGTTGGGGTATCGGTCGAGTGGGGAAAATGAGGCATTGAGGGGAGCCGTATTTCGATCTGGTTGGGAGAATTGGCAAGGTGTGTTGTTCGTCGGAAAGGCGATGCGAGATGGGCGGATAAATGAGGATGGGCACGTGAGTTCGTTGCCGACGGGTGGGTACCACGTGACGACGACCGAGGTCGCGGGACAGGATCTGTTGTCCGTCCGGACCGGTGGCGGTCGGTTGCGGTGGCGGGGTGAGCATTGGCAGTGGGGGGTGACGGCGCTCGGGTTGAGTTTTTCTCATCCGCTCGATTTGCGACGGGCTGGGCGGACACCTTGGGGTTTTGTCGGTTCGAGGCAGCGCTTGGGCGGTGTGGATATGCGTTTTGGCTGGGGGCGGAGTCGGATGGCGTTGGAGGTGGCAGGCGACGGAGTTGGGCATTGGGGTGCGGTCGGGGCTTTGGGGATACGGGTCTTGGATAGGCGGTTGCGGTTGCTTGCGCGCTATTATACACCGGGGTTTCACAGTTTTTTTGGCGGTGCTCCGGGTGCGTCGGGCATGCAGAATGAACTGGGCGGCATCGCCGTTTTGTCCGGCCGTGGGTGGCGTTTGTACGCTGAGGCCTATCGTCGGCCTCAGCGGTCCTATTTCGTACCTGTAGCAGCGACCTATGCAACTTGGGGGGCGCAGTGGGCACGGCCATTGGGCGATCTGTCGGTGCGGGGGCAGTGGCAGGGACGGTGGCGACCGCGCTGGCGGGACGGGCAGCTCGATGCGGAGAGGCAACACAAGTGGCGCTTGGATATTGATCACGCGGCTTGGCGTTGGCGCACTGAAGCGCAGCGCTTGCTTGTCGACGGGCGGATAGAGTGGGGATTGCTCGGTAGCACACGCTTTAAGACGCGTTGGCTCGCTTTGCACTTGAGCCGTTTTCAGACCGCTTCGTATGCGACGAGAGTATACGAGTTCGAGGTCGACCTACCTGGGTCGGTGAGTATCCGTCCGCTGTATGGCTCGGGTTGGCGTGCTTATGCCTTGGTTTCGGCCGCCGTTGGGAGGTGGTCGGTGAGTGCGCGGTATCGCTTGCAGTGGGATCGACGGCTGCGGCGTTATAGCGGTCTACAAGTGGATTGGCTCGGCGGTGACGTTGACAAGCGATAGTTGCTTGAATAACTTCGGATATACACCCTGTACAAGGTATTTTCATGCCGTCAGATGCCCAAATTCATTACGATCTAGAAGACAGATTACGCCGCCTGAATGAGATCGGCGTGGCGTTATCCTCTGAACAACATAATCTCAACGCACTGCTCGAACGGATTTTGCAGGAGGCGCGCCGTTTTACCCGCGCCGAGGCCGGTACCCTCTATCTGGCCAAGAACGAGTCTTTGACCTTCGAAATAATACAAAACGACAAGTTGCAGATCTTTGTCGGTGGTAGCTACGGTAAAGCCGATATCCCCCCGGTCGCACTCAACAGGGAAAGCGTTTCGGGTTATGTGGCGGTTACGGGCGAAATCCTCAATATCGCCGATGTCTACGCCGAGGAGGGCCAGCATTTCGAGGGGCCGCGCAACTACGACCGGATGACGGGCTATCACACCCGTTCGATGTTGGTGGTGCCGATGCGCGACCACGATGACCAGGTGATTGGCGTATTGCAGTTGCTCAATGCGCTCTCCCCCGAGATGGATGAAGCCGTGGCTTTTTCCGCCGCGGATGTGGCGTTGATCGAGTCGTTGGCCTCGCAGGCGGCCGTGGCGATCAACAATGTGCGGTTGATTGCGGAGACCGAGGCGCTCTTTGAGTCGTTCGTGCAGGTTATGGCGACCGCGATCGACGAACGGTCTCCTTATACGGGAGGCCATATTCGCAGAGTGGCCGAGTTGACGATGGTCATGGCCGATGCGATTAACGCCAGTTCGACGGGCTATTTCGCCGACGTCGCGTTCAGCGAAGAGGAACTCGAAGAGCTCCGGATGGCGGCCTGGATGCACGATATCGGCAAGATTACCACGCCCGAATGGATTGTCGACAAGCCGACCAAGTTGACGACGATCTTCGATCGCGTCGAATTTTTGCGGTTGCGCTTCGCGCTGGCCCGCAAGGAACTCGAATTGCAGGTTGCTCGCGGGGTGCTCAACGCGGACGAGGGTCAGCGTCTTATGCAAGAGATTGACGAGGACTTTGACTTTATTGCCTGCAAGAATATGCCCGGCGAGTTTATGGACGACGAGGACTTGGTGCGGCTCAAGGAAATTGCGGCCAAAACTTTCGTGCAGAACGGGGAACGGCAGTCCTATATAACGGACGAAGAACTGGAAAACCTGTCGGTTCGCAAGGGCAGCCTCACCGGCGTCGAAAGGCAGAAGATCAACGACCACGCGGCGATGAGTATCAAGATGCTCGAACAGATCCCCTTTACCCGCAAGCTGAAACAGGTGCCGACCATCGCCGGTGCCCACCATGAGAAACTCGATGGAACGGGCTATCCGCAAGGTTTGCGGGGCGAACAGATCTCTTTGCAGGCCAGAATCCTGGCCCTTGTCGATATCTTCGAATCGTTGACGGCCGATGATCGGCCCTATCGCTCTAAGCCCTTGTCGCGGGAATTGGTTCTGCGCATCCTACAGGATATGGTCGACTCCAACCATATTGACCGGGAAGTACACGAGATGTTCAAGCGCGAAGACTTCTTCGTCAAGCTCAATGAAATCAAAGCCGAGATGGTCCACGAGCGCACGGAGCATTGATGGAGCCGCGCTTATTGCGTCTCGTTCCCCAGGTGCTTGGGAGCTTTTTTTTCACCTAGGCGTCTGAAGACTATGACGCAAGTACAAATCGCTGCATCCCCAATAAAGTCCATTGTCATCATCGCATTGCTCATGCTCGGGGTGGCCAGTGCTGGTGCCGATATCCTGCAGAACGGCTCCAGCCGCACTGGGCAGATACATGCCCTAACCGTCTTCGCTCGTTTCGCCGACGAAAGCGACCTGGGTGAGGAAGTGCCGGCTTTCGCTGCGGGCATCTTCGCTGCCGAGCAGCCGGGCAGCCTACCCCATTTTTATCGCGAGATGTCGCGCGGGCAGTTTCAGCTTACGGGCGAGGTTTTGCCGCGTTGGTATGCGGCTCGCAGTGAGTCCGCGGCCTACGTCGCCCCTAACGGTAACTTCGGTGATTTTGTCCGCGAGGTGCTGGAGGCGGTTGACGACGACGTGGATCTGGGCCTCTACGATAACGACGGGCCCGACGGCGCGCCTAATTCGGGCGATGACGACGGCTATGTCGACTTTTTCTTTGTCGTTACCCGATCGGCTCCGCAGGGTTTTATCATCGATGCGGCGACCGGTGTTGCGCAACTGGGCCTAGGTAGCGATTTCACCAGCAAGGATCCGGCCAGGCGCGGTGGTTCGATTCGGGTGCGCGCCGACAGCGGCAGCGGCGGAGTCGGCGGTACGATACAGCGCGGACGGTCCCTGGTCGAGGCGGTGGGCAGCATGGCGCATGAGCTCGGGCATTTTTTGCTCTTGCCGGATCTCTATGATCTCGACTATGATGCCGATACGGAACTCGGCCCGGTCGACGATTCGGGCGGTATCGGCTATTGGGGGTTGATGGGGCATGGCAACCGCGGTTGGGATGACGCGGGTGGCCCCAATCCGTTTAGCGTTTGGAGCCTGGGGCAGTTGGGTTGGCTCGGTGTCGCCAATGGTCAATTGGAAATTTTGAGTGAAGACCTAGACGACGCGGTTTTCGAGGATGTCAATGCCGGCGGCACCGTCTATATGCTGCCTGAGCCCGACGGGTTGGGTTTTTTCCTCGTCGAGTTTCGCAGTCGGCAGACCAGCTATTACGAACGCAACCTGCCTGCGGAAGGACTCTTGATTTGGCACGTGAGTACCGTGCGCGGCAGCAATGACCTGGAGTCAGCCAAGTTGCTCGACTTGGTCTGCGCCGATGGTCTCTATGCCGATGCCGGTTTTCCGTTGGGCAGTGAACCCAGTCCTTTCTCGGGGGGCGACAACCTCGACTACTGGGCCCATGACGAGGATTACCGCATCGCCTTCGGCGGCAATCTGGGCGACGCGACCGATGTCTTTGATGGCGAGCGCTTTACCGGTTTCTGGGCCGCGTCCAACCCGGCTTCCTCGCCGGGCATCAGCGTTAGCAATATCCGCAGCCAGGGCGAGCGTATGGTGGCCGATCTCAAGCTGCGCGACCCTCGCCGCGCCGGGCCAATAGACACCGATCAGGTTTGGAGTGATCGTATCGAGTTGGTCGGTGACATAACGGTCTTGCCCGGCAGTCATCTCGACATTCTCGCTGGCACGGAGATACTTGTGGGGCCGGATGCGTTGCGGGTTGGAGACGATCTGGATCGGGTCGAGCTTGTTGTGTACGGCACATTGACTACCAATGTTTTGGGGCGAGAGCAGACGATTTTTCGCTCGCTAGCCGCGGACCCGCGGCCTGGGGATTGGCAAGGTATCAGGTTGGGGCAGCCGGGTTCGGCCTTTTTGCGCCACACCCGTATCGAGCATGCTCGCTATGGTCTATTCGCGGAAAAAATCAACCGTGCTCTTACCCTAGAGGAAGTAGAGATCTTCCGGGCTGGCGAAGATGGAATCCACCTAGAAGAGGTTTTAGAGGAGATAGAGCTCAACGGGGTCTTAGTCGAGGAGTCGGGGGGCATCGGGATTATGGTGGCGGGGCCGGGTTTGGTACGGGGCCGCTTAATCGATTCGCGTTCGAATGGGGTCGCCGGCTTTTTGCGCCAGGGTGGCTTTCTCGAACTCGTCGATAGCCGTTTCAGCGACAATGGCCTCGCCGCTGTTGACGGTGCTAATCTATTCTTGGGGCGCGAGGTCAGTGGCAGGGTGGCCAATAACGCTTTTAGCGGCGGTGTCGGGATTCGTTGCGTCGAGACGCGCGAAGTCATTATCGCCGATAATATCCTGAGTAATCACCAAGTTGGCATTCTATCGATCAGCGCCCGTCCGCGGATCACCGGTAATCAGTTCAACCGCAATGAACTAGCCTTGCAGGTTGAAGGGGTCGCGGTACCGGCGCGGTTGGATTTGAATGTTGTGCAGAACACGGAGCGTCTGCTCGAAAGCGGAGCCAACCGCCCCTTAACGGCGACCAATAACTGGTGGGGCCAGACAGACGCCAACTGGATCGAAGCCCGGGTCAGTGGCGACGTGCAATGGCGCCCCTTTCTCAATTTCGATCCGCGCGTGCCCTTGGCTTTCGCTCTGAAGCAGAATTATCCCAATCCTTTTAATGGCACAACGCGGATCGATTATCAAATCGGGATCAACGATCCAGTCGTTGCCGGGCTTACCCAAGTCACGGTGGAGGTTCGCACGATCACTGGAGGGTTAGTCCGGCGGCTTGTCGATGAGTTGGCCTCTCCGGGTTTTTATTCTACACAATGGGATGGGCGCAACCAACAGGGTGAACGAGTGGCCAGCGGCACCTACTATTATCAGTTGAAAATCGGGCCGATCGTGCAACTCAATAAGATGCTCTTCCTCAAATAATGACCATTGGGGGATGGCGCTACCGGTAAGGGAGAAGTATTTTCCTATAGTACGTCCAAATAGGTAGGCCAAGTTGAGATAGGGCCTTGGGTACGGGCGAATCGCCGGTACAACATATAGGGGTAGTTCAGGTTTTAGCCCGGGGATATAACCCTGGGCTTTTCTTTTCTAACTTTTTTATTTTGTTCAAGATATGAAGATAGAAGCCGATTATTTAATCATAGGAAGTGGCGTCGCTGGCCTTTTTTTTGCTCTTAAAGCAGCGAGGCATGGTTCGGTGGCAATTGTCACTAAGCGTGAACGGCGAGAATCCAATACGCAATATGCGCAAGGGGGCATCGCCGCTGTTATTGATGCGAGCGACTCAGTGGCCAGCCATGTAGAAGATACGCTCGCGGCTGGCGATGGGTTGTGCGACCGGGCGATCGCGGAAGCGGTTGTTGCCGAAGGACCGGAGGTCGTACGCGAATTACTCGCGATCGGGGCTCAGTTCAATGAAGTGAGTCCCGGCGTATTGTCATTGATGCGCGAAGGCGGCCACTCGCATGCCCGGGTAGTGCATGCCGACGATATGACCGGCCGCGAAGTGACCCGGACCTTGGTTCGCGCAGTGGAAGCGCTGCCAAATGTAACGCTATACGATCATCACTTGGCGGTCGATCTGATCGTCGATGTTGAGGGCCGTTGCCGCGGAGCCCGCGTATTGGATGTCCAGGATGGACAACTGATCGAAGCGTTGGCCCCGGTGACCTTGTTGGCCACGGGAGGCTGCGGGCAGGTGTTTTTACATACGACTAACCCGCGCGTGGCCTCGGGTGATGGGGTGGCCATGGCCTGGAGGGCCGGAGCGAATGTGGGCAATATGGAATTCACGCAATTCCATCCGACGATGCTCTACGATCCAGGCGGACCGTCGTTTTTGGTTTCCGAGGCTTTGCGCGGTTTTGGCGCGGTCTTGGTCAATGACCGTGCCGAGGTGTTTATCGATTCGCTGAAGACCCGTGATAAAGTTTCCCGGGCGATTGTCAGCCAGATGCAGGAAAGCGGCGCCGAATGCGTCTATTTGGATACCACGGTCAAAGACGCGGACGAAACGCGTCGCCGTTTTCCCAATATTTACCAGCATTGTCTGGGGGCTGGTATCGATATGACGAAACAGCCGATCCCGGTAGTGCCCGCGGCCCATTATATGTGCGGCGGGGTTTGCACCGACGAGCACGGCCAGACGAATATCGCGGGCCTCTACGCAGCCGGCGAAGTCGCGATGAGCGGTTTTCAGGGCGCGAACAGATTGGCGAGTAATTCGCTTTTGGAAGGCTTGGTTTTTGCGCGTAGGGCCGCTGGGCATGCTCGGATCGAAGCGCCAGTGGGCAAGGGTGTGAAACCGACCGCAGGCGGCAAGGGAGTCGTCGAAGCGGCGCAATTGGCAGAGCGGAGACAAGCGCTGCGGGAGATGATGTGGAACGAGGTGGGGATCGTGCGCAGCGATCAGAGCCTGCAACTGGCGAGTGCAGAGGCGGGGCGGATGGCAAAAGAAATTGAAATATTGTACGACGGGATGGCGCTCGACGCGGAGTTGGTGCAATTGCGCAATCTGGCGACCGTAGCCGAGCTTATCGCAGGCTCGGCCCGCATGCGGCTGGAGAGCCGCGGCGGGCACTACAACAGCGACCACCCCGAACGCGACGACGCCAATTGGCAACGACCGACGTTGCTGGTTGGGCATTAGGAAGAACACTGACGAGGTAGTGGATTATGAAAAAAGTCGAGCTGGCGTTGATTTGCCTGCTATTGGGGGCCTTTTCCAGCCATGCGGGCGAAGCGTTGATTACCAAGGTCCGCGGTTCTAGCCTGACGATTGATACCGGCGCCGAGGCCGGAATGGTTCAGGGCATGGTCGTAACGATCATCAGGCCTCCTGGCGAGGCTGTGATCCATCCGATCACCGGCGAAAATCTCGGGGCGCCCGAGGTTGAGATCGGCACCGGCAAGATTTCCAAGACGGCCAATCGCGCCGCTAATGTGCGTATCGGTCCCGGTCTGCTATTACCGGTGCGCCCCGGTGATATCGTTCGTTTCGTGACATCAGACGAAGAGATGATCATGGACCAGGAGCGGTCTGTTGCGCGCGAAGATAAGGACGCCCAGGACCACCAGGGTTTCCACAAAGAAATTTCACAGTTGGCGCGCAATATCCGCAATGTCCAGGGGCGTATCGGCGGTCTGGAGAAGATGATGAAGCGCGTCGAGCGTGTCGAAGACGGTTTCAAGGTCCAGTTGCGCGGGATCAATACCGACATGAACACCATGAAAGACGATATCAAGGATCTCAAAGAGTCGGTGGCCTTGATGGGGACAATACCGATTGTCGGTCTCGATGAGAATGGCGAGTCGATGGGCGGTGGGTTGAACCTCGAGAGCGAAGAAGACGTCGAAGCGCTCAAGCAGGTGGTGCGCGAGGTGCTCGAATCCGAACAGGTCACCAGCGATCTGCCGCCGCTCGAAGAAGAAGAATTGGCGTTGCCTGCCGAGGATGGCATGGAGATGGAGGAGGATTTAGAGGGACTGGAAGAAGAGGAAGAAGGATCATTTTTCACCTCATCGATATTCTTCGGGATCCTGGGAGCGATCGGCATTCTAGCCGTTGCCGCCTTCGCCTATCTCAAAATGACGGCCGGTGGCGAGGAGGATGAGGAGCATGAGGAGGACGAGGAGATTACGGAAGACGACGATGATCTCGATATGGACGACGATTTGGACATGGAGATCGAAGAGGAGGACGACATTGTCGTCGAAGAAACTTCATAGGCGCCGCGCGCGCTGCGAGCAAAGTGAGCAATTATGTTTAGGCTAAAGACCGGGATTGGCCTCATTTTTCTGGCGATGTTGGGCACCGCTGGAGCCCAGATGCCGGACAAAGGGCTGGTTATCCGCAATACCGACGGGCTGATCTTCATCGATATGGGACGTCAAGACAATGTGATGAAGGGTGACCTTTTCGATATTATCGATGAGGACGTCGTTTTACACCCTTTAAGCGGTGACACGTTATCGGTGACGCCCAAGAGCGTCGGTGCCCTCAAAGTGCTCCAGGTCTACCCCAAGATGGCTCTGGTCCAACTGTTGCACATTCAAGGCAATAAGAATCCGATGTTGATGCGCGTGTCCCCGATCCAGAACCCGGACCGCTTGGTGGAAATCGAACGTTATATAAAAAAGAGCGACTCGCTGGCGATGGGCGGCGCGTCGCCGCGTCTGAGCCTGGTGCCGGGTCTGTACCAGTACCATATGGGCGAAAAGAAAAAGGGCCTGTCGATGTTGGGCGTGGAAATCACGTCTTTGGCGTTGGGGGTGGCTTACCGCTTGAGCAGTGAAGATTGGTTTACGCAATACGAAGATCTCGGGCCTGGCCTCGCGCCGGCGGATTACGACTTCTATTTCAATGAGGCCAGCGGCCGCCGGACGTGGAGTAATCGCTTTTTCTTGATCGCTGGCGCGCTCTATGCCTACAATCTGGTCGATGTGATGTGGATGGGGGGCGATCAGATGCCGATGCACGCGCAAGCAAATCGGAAGATGGGCCTAGGGTTGGGGATCGACGGGGACGGGCGGCCGATGTTTAACCTGGTACGCAGGTTCTAAGGCTTATGCGTTGTACATATCTCATATTGTTATTGCCTTTGCTGCTGGCTTGTGGCAATGTCAAAAGGACTAATTCCTACGACCCGAGGGGTGGGGGCATCACCGACTTGCGCTCGTTGCTGGTTGGGACTTGGAGTCGCGACGACGCGGAGAAAAATCAAATTTACACCTTCAAAGAAGATGGTCGCGCCGAGTTGCGCGATTTCTCGGCGCCCGAAGGTGGTGCGATCGATCGCAACGGGGCCTATCCGCAGACGCTGGTTTTTAGCTTCTCGGGCACCTATGCGATTGTGGGGGATTTGTTGCGGATCACCTTTACTGACGTACAGACGAACGACCCGGGCGGTGAGACGCCGATCTTGCGCGATAAGGTCGTTAATATCGCCATTAAAGGCGATGAGTTGACGCTAGAAGAGCCGGATGGAGATAGGGTGTACGCCCGGATTTAAAAAGATATTTTAGAGGAAGAATAAAAGGCCGCGAGAACATATCCTCGCGGCCTTTTATTTTTGTTAGTAGGCCATTGGCATTGCGTTGCGGAATTTGAATCTATGATGCTATCGGTTGACCCGCAGCCGGCGAGGCTATTGGCTTCTTTCCAGTTTATTTTGTGTGCCACCCGATAGCCGGTCGCGTTGACAGCGAATTGACCGTCGGTCAAGTGTTCGAATTGAATTTGCTCAAATACTCGATGAAAAAATATAACAATTTCCAGATTGATGATGGGTTTTTTGCCCAACCTCGCCAATAAGGTTGGGTCGTTTGCTTTGGCGGCTATGAGCGGAAGAAAAAACGGCGGGTAGCGGTATCCGCCATTTCTTTGGCGGCCATGCTCCGGCTTGCGATGCCGGGCGCGTTCTTTATATTCTTAGCCATCTTCTCCCCCCGTCCACCTCTTTTTAGGGGGTTATACCTTGGGCATTATCGTGCTCGACTTCGGTGGGCAATACGCCCACCTTATCGCCAACCGCATTCGCCGCCTCCACGTCTTCGCTGAGATCCGTTCGCCCAATAGCGCCGTCGCCGATCTGGCCGACGCCGAAGGGCTCATTTTGTCGGGCGGCCCCTCCAGCGTCTACGATGCCGACGCACCCGCTTACAATCCCGAAATCTTAGAGATGGACAAGCCGATGCTGGGGCTGTGTTATGGCCATCAGTTGCTCTGCCATCGCCTCGGTGGCCAGGTCGAGCCGGGCAATGCGCATGAATTTGGCGCGGCTTATTTACAGGTCAAAGAAGCAAAGGGCGTGCTTGCAGGCCTCGATGAGCGCGAAATGGTCTGGATGAGCCATCGCGACCAAGTCACCGCGCTGCCGCCGGGTTTTGAGATATTAGCCGCAACCGAAGATTGTCCGATCGCGGCGATGGGCCACGCTGAGCGCAAGATCTACGGCTTGCAGTTTCATCCGGAGGTGACGCATTCGGTGCGGGGCATGCAGATGCTCGATAATTTTGTCGCACTGACGGGGGCCGCGCGCGACTGGACGATGGAGCAGTATATCGAACATACGATGGATCGGGTCCGCGAGCAGACCAAGGGGCGCAAGGTCTTCTTGTTGGTCAGTGGCGGGGTTGACTCGTCGGTGGCCTTTCTGTTGCTCAATAACGCATTGGGCGAGGATCGCGTGTTGGGTCTGCACATCGACAATGGTTTTATGCGCAAGGGAGAAACGGCGCTGGTCGAAAGGCTGATGAAGGATTCGGGCTTTGCCAATCTACAGGTCGTCGACGCCACCGATGAATTTCTCAAAATCACCGAGGGGCTTTCTGAACCGGAGGCGAAACGACTGGCGATCGGCGAGGAGTTTCTCCGGGTCCGTGATCGCGCGCTTGTCGATTTGCAACTGGATCCGGAGGAGTGGCTCTTGGGCCAGGGCACGCTCTATACCGATACCATCGAGTCCGGCGGTACCGAAAACGCGGCGCTGATCAAAACGCATCACAACCGCGTCGGGGTCATCGAAGAGCTCTTGGCTGAGGGTAAAGTCGTCGAGCCGTTAGACCAGCTCTACAAAGACGAGGCGCGCGAGTTGGGCGAAAAACTCGGCTTGCCGCATCATTTGGTCTGGCGGCACCCCTTTCCGGGGCCGGGTTTGGCGGTCAGGGCGTTGTGCAGCGACGGGAAAGCGGATATGGATGGCATGGCCCCGGTGGAGGCCGAGGCGGTGAAGGTCGCCGCGAAATACGGTCTGGCGCTTGAGGTCCTGCCTTTGCGAAGCGTCGGAGTACAGGGCGACTCGCGGACCTACGCGCATCCGGCGGTGGTGTCGGGAAAGAGCGACTGGGAGACCCTAGAGGCGCTATCTACTGAACTGACCAATAACTTTGCCTCGATCAACCGGGTAATTTATTTATTGGGATCAGACGACCGGCCGGCGCAAAAGCTCAAGGCCGGTTATCTGACGCGCGACCGATTAGATTTATTGCGCGAGGTCGACGCGATCAATATGGAGGCTTTAGAGCGGCATGGGCTGATGCAGGAGGTGACGCAGATGCCGACGGTGTTGGTGCCGCTGTCGTCGGACGGGGTGCAGGAGAGTGTGGTGCTCAGGCCGATATCAACCGACGATTTCATGACCGCGCGCTTTAGCCAATTGCCGCAGGAGTTCCTCGACGATGTGCGTGAACGGATACTGGCCGTTGAAGGCATCGAAGCGGTCTTTTACGATGTGACGCACAAACCGCCGGGCACGGTAGAATGGGAATGAGCTGAAGAGGTCCTTCGGTATCCGGGGGGGCTCTTTTCTTAGAGTAATATTATGGATAACTCGCCGCATATTTTTTTTATGGGCCCGCAAGCGCTGCAGGACCGCTTTTGGACCGAGCAGGCCAAAACGCGTGCCGCCGAGCTTGGTTACGAGGTTCGGCTCAATACACTGCCGGGAAAGCTGGCCGCCGGCGAATGGGTCGAGCAATTGGTCGGTGTAGAGGCGTTGTTGACGACCTGGGGCTCGCCGCGCCTCGACGAGACCGTGCTCTTACAGAATCAGACGCTGAAGATCGTCGGTCATGTCGGCGGGTCTGTGGCGGGCATTGTTTCGCAGGCGCTATATGAGCGGGGGGTGAAAGTCTGTACCGCCAATACATTGATGGCGCGGACGGTGGCCGAATGGAGCCTGATGATGACGATGGTCGGGCTGCGGCAGCTATTATCGTATGCGCATTTCGGCGTGGGCGGGCAGGCACTCGATTGGCCGCGGCGCGAGGGCAATCTGCCGCCCGACGAGGCGGTTATAGGCATCTGGGGTTATGGCGACGTGGCAAAGGCCTTTATCGAGTTACTGCGGCCGCTGCATCCGCGAGTGATCGCGGTGCACGATGATTTTCTGACCGATGAAATGGCCGAAGCCGAGGGATTGCAGAAGATCGGTCTTGACGAGTTATTCGCCACCGCCGATGTCATTCATTGCCAGACCGGGTTGACGACGGCTAATAAGGGCCGGGTCGGTGCGGCGCAATTGGCGGCTATCAAAGAAGGCGCGGTACTGGTTAATTGCGGCCGTGCGCCGCTGATCGATGAAGGCGCGCTTATCGCGGAACTGCAACGGCATCGTTTTACCGCGATTTTGGACGTCTTCGAAGAAGAGCCATTGCCCGAGGACCACCCCCTTCACACGCTGCGCAATGTGATGCTGACACCGCACTGTGCCGGCAACGGCCGCGATGGTCGTTATTTGAGGCTGATGCTCGACGAGTTCGACCGCTTTTTTCGCGGAGAGGCCCTAACGACGCAGGTGTCGCTGGCGCGCGCGCTGGCGATGACTGATTCCTCGTTGTTGCGCAAGGGTTAGACGCTATAAACGTCGCTTTACGGACAAAGCGCGAGGGAGTAAGAGCATTGCTCGCACTTTGTCCGGCGTGCAAATGGATTTTGAGAATCGCTCCTAGATGATGTCGGGCGCTTGTGGGTCAATGCTGGCGCCGACAGGGCGGGTGCCGATCGGGCGCTGCGGCAATTTATCGTAGGAGCTATAGGCGACATTCAGATAGGGCGTCTCGATTTTGCGGTGGTCTTCGTGGCGCGAATTCATCGCCGCATCGATAATACCGGTGGTTAGCAGAGTGCGCTCGGGTGGATAGGGCGCTTTTTTTGTGCGGAAAAAATCCTGCACATTGCGGCAGAGATAGCCAAAATGCGAGAAAGGGCCTTCGTTCTGCAGGTAGAACTCGACGCCCTGTACCTGGCCGTCGACGCGGGCAGCATAGGAGAAATCGGAGACATAGCCCGATAGCATCAGGGTCGCGGTCTTCAATCCATCGGCGTATTCGACGAGAAACACCGCCGGGTCTTTGACGTGCTCTTCCATCTGTCCTTCAGGTTTTTTTTGTATCGCGTCGCAGGCCGCCGTTGCTAGCTCGGCGGACCATAGGCCTTTGTCGCGGGCTTGCCAGACGGCATCTCCTTCCAAGCACTGCACCGAGACTACACCCGTTTCGCCGCCCTGCCTGCGTTCGACCATGCACTGCAAGGTTTCAAGCGCGTGGTAGCCATAGGCTTCAATGCCGCCATAGCCGACGGAGAGCGCTTCTTCGACCTTCGTTTCTTTGTCGTATTCGATAAAGGGGTTGCGCCAGCAAAGCGGTAAACTGGAACCGGCCATCAATGGAATATCGAGTTCTTTCGCCCGATCCCACATCCACTGCGCGTCGGCGAAGCTGTAGGCGAAGTGCTTGTCGTTGAAGACCGGCACCGAACGGCTAGATTCGCCGAAGACGCCGGCGATCTGTTCGAAAAAATAACGGCGGGGATACATATGCCGGCCGCGCTCGTTCCAGGGGTAGTCGCCGTGTTCGCCAATGAGCAGCACCGCGTCGACATTGAGTTCGTTAGCTCCGGCGTGCAGGGCGCGGCGGATGCTTGGGTAGACGGGCACGCCATATTCTTCGGCAAGTCCGAGCCCGATATCGTTTTCGAGTGCGTGGTCGAGGTAGATCGAGACGATTTCTATTTCGGGGGTTAGGAAGCCCTCGTCGGTGGACATGCCTTTGAGGAATTTGGTGACGGTTACGTCGGCGTGGGACTTGGGATGGTAGATGGTAATGATGGCGGCAACGCGCAGGCGGTCTGACATGAGGTGTAGCTCCTTTTTGCAGGATAAGAAAAGCAACTGCGGAGAGCGTGTCCAGGTAGGTGCGGCTTATATGGAAAATTAAGCTTGAGTTCGCACAAAAAAATGGATCTGCGAGCGAGTGCCGCAGATCCATTTTTTTGTGCGATGGTGTTGTCGTTTTAGCTGACTAGTGTGTATTTCTTCTTGCCCCGCCGCATAATCAAGTATTTGCCGTGTAGGCCATCCTGGAGCCGGATCGTGCTATCCAACTCGGTATGGCGTTCGCCATTGATATAGATCGAGCCATTTTGCACATCTTGACGGGCCTCGCGTTTAGAAGAAGAGATTTTGGCGGTGACCAGCAGGTCGATTAAGCCCATCTCTTCCTGCTCCATCTTGTGCGTTGGCACATCGTGAAAACCTTCGAGGATCTCGTCTTCGGCCAACTTGTGAAACTCTCCGCTGAAAAGCGCTTGCGAGATATTCTCGGCGCTCTTTGCCGCATCGGCACCGTGTACCAAGGTCGTAACCTCCTCGGCGAGCTTGCGCTGGGCTTCTCGTTTTTCGGGTTGCTCGCGCACGGCCTGCTCTAGCTGCAAGATCGCGTCCTTGTCGAGAAAGGTGTAGATCTTGAGATAGTCGACGACCTTCTGGTCTTCGGAGTTGATCCAAAACTGGTAAAACTGGTAGACCGAGGTTTTATTCCGATCGAGCCAAATGGTGCCGCCCTCGGTCTTGCCGAATTTGGTGCCGTCGGCCTTGGTGACCAAGGGACAGGTCAGGCCAAAGGCCTTGTTGCCCGCGGCACGGCGGATCAGGTCGGTGCCGGCAGTGATATTGCCCCACTGGTCGGAGCCGCCCGATTGCAGTTCGCAACCGTATTTCTCGTTGAGCACCAGGAAGTCGTAGGCCTGCAGCACCATGTAGCTGAATTCGGTGTAGGAGATGCCTGTTTGCAGGCGGGAGGCGACCGAGTCCTTGGCCAGCATGTAGGAGACGGGGAAATGCTTGCCGACATCGCGCATAAACTCGATCGCTGACACGCTGGCCAGCCAGTCGTGGTTGTTGACCATGACTGCGGGGTTCGCGCCGCCGAAATCGAGGAAGCGCTCCAGCTCGCCTTTGACTTTTTCGGTCCAGGCGGCGACGATGTCGTCGGTATTGAGCTGGCGCTCCTCCGACTTGCCCGACGGGTCGCCGATTAGTCCCGTGCCGCCACCGGCCAACGCGATGGCTTTGTGCCCGGCGAGCTGGTAGCGGCGCAATAGCAGAATCGGCACTAGATTGCCCACGGTCATGCTGTCGGCAGTCGGGTCGAAACCGGTGTAGACGGTGATCGGGCCGGTCGCGAGGCGTTCTGCAAGGCCGTCGAGGTCGGTGGCTTGGTAGACCAAACCGCGGAATTCGAGATCGGGTATGAGGTTCATTATTATATCCTGGTTGTCCTAGTTATAATGAAAAAATGGCAATAAAAAAAGCCCCTGAGGTCAGGGGCTCGAAAACGCGGTGCAGGCATAAAGCTATCGCGTTAGACCCCTCTTGTCGACAAGGTATAATAATAATAGCGATAGACGTGCAGTGTATGCATGGTCATTTGCTCCGTGGACAAAAATATAACGGCGATGGCGTATAGAGTCAATCTGGGAAATGGCGTAGGATGAGATTGCGGGCGGTTTCGGGCTGGGTGCCGAGGGAGATCAGCCGTTCGAGATTATCGCGGGCTTTGGCTGTTTCGGCTTGCTCGCGTCCGTATTGAGCGATGCCGTCGGCGTAGATCTTTGTCGCTGTTGCAGTGTCGCCCAAGGCGATATGGGCGAGTCCGATACTAAAATGCGCTTCGCTGTCGGGGCTTTGGGTGAGTACGGCGCGATAGGTCGCGATGGCCTCGGTAAATCGGTTGGTCATAAAGTAGGTCCAACCGAGCAGTAGTCGCGTTTCTTTGCGTTTTGCATCAAAGCGCAGAGCGTTTTCGTGAGCGCGGATGGCACGCGTCCAGTCTCGGCGGGCAAAATAACCGTCACCCATGTTGGCGTAGAGATGGGCGATCCAGCGGTCGTTGCCCTCATTTTGGCCGCGATTACTTTCGAGGGAGAGCTGGGCTTGGCGTTGCCGGATGGAATCGGAGCCGACGGAGTGGAATACCTGTTCGGCGAGGGCGAACCAGATATCCTCCGGGAAATCGCCGCGCGCTTTTTGCAGGATCGATGCGGCAATCGCCGTGCTGTCGAGGGCGACAGTGAGCAGGCGGGTATGCGCATCCTTGCGGTCGATGGCCTCTCCACCGGTATCGATAGCCCGTCGGAGTTGATCAATGCCTTTGGGTATTTGTCGATTGGCGATATAGCTACGGCCTGAGGTGTAGCGTGAGAGCGCTTCGCTTTTGTCGAGGGTGAAATAACTGCTCAGCAGCAGGACGAGCACGAGACCGAAGCGCAAAGGACGCTGGCGTATGCGATAGAGGATTTGCGCGAGTAGCAGAGATGCGCCCGCACTGGCCGGATAGAGGTAGCGCGAGGGACCGGCGGGCATGTCGAGCAATGTGGCTTCGGTGAGGAAGACGAAGGGCGCCAAGGCGAGTAGGGTCCAGACAGCCCAGAGATTGCTGCGATAGACGCAAAAGGCCAAGCCTATCAAGGCAAAGCCGCCGAGGTAAAGCTCCCAAGTTTGCATGGTGTAGACCGGCAAGGGCAGCCAGTGCGCGGTGGTCAGCAGGCGGCTGAGCAACCAGAGGAAGACGCGCAGCCAACTTATGATCAGGGCAAAAGGATCTGTATCTGGATAGTGTTCGAGTGCGTTCCAGGTGCTGGTCTCGCGCGAGGCCAGGGCGAGTTGCGCGAGAAAGGCTAGGCCTAGGAGCACGGCCATGGGGGCGAGGCGGCGGAGCGCCGTCGTTGTTCTTTCTGCGTTTTCCCTGCTTAGATATAGGCTAAAGGGCAGGATGATAACCATGGATAGGTGGGCGAAGACGGCGGTGAGCAGCAAGATATAGTACGCGCCGAGATGTGCTAGATTCGCGGTTATCAGATAGCGCCGGTAGGCGAGCAAGGCGCCGAATCCCAACGCCAAGGCCAAGGCGTAGTCTAGCGCCGAGATATAGTGCACGACCTGGAAGTGCGCGATATTGCAAAGAAAGAGCAAACCGCCGAGTAAGCTTAGTTCCAACGCGGCACCGCATTGCAGGGCCACGCGGGCAAGCAGGAAGCTACACAATACATGCAAGGCCAGGCTCAACAGGTGGAAGGCGGCCGCGGTATTGCCTAAGACCATGAAGTATAGGAACTTGACGATCTCGGCGACGGGACGGCCGGAAGCCTGCTCTTTGTCGGGGGAAAAGAAATAGGCGAAGTCCTCGCTGATGCGCTCGTGATCGCGGAAGGTCTCGACGTCGTGCGTGTCGAGACCGAGCGTGAGCACGTCGGCAAAAAAGACCCAGGCAAGGGCGCTTAGCAGCAAGGCGTAGAGGGGCCAAATGTGGCGAGAGGGCATAGGACTAAAAATAAGGGATTTGGCGGTGGTGGCTAAACGGCGAAGAATCTTTGCGCGCGCCGAAGCTATTGGCAGCGTGAATATTTAACGATTGATTCAGAGGTAGCGACTGGGGCGAATGAAGAATGGCGTATAGCAGTCGACCACCGTAATGTATGGGAATTATAAAGGAGCTCTTAGGGGGTTAGGTCAAGCCATATTGGTGTCTTAACGGCTGGCAATCGATGCCATAACCTTCCCCAACGCGCGCTCTAATACTTCCAGCGATCCCTTCTGCCCCTCCAGACGTCCGGCCTTAAAATCTTCTTCCAGCGCCAATGCGGCCTGTTCCAGCTGAGTCGCCGACAAGCTGCTGGCGGCTCCTCTGAGTTTATGGGCGAACCGGTGGGCTAACTCAACATCTCTTGCCGCTATCGCTGCGCGGATCTCAGCTAACGCGCCGTCGAACTCGCTGGCAAACTCATTCAACAGCATGTACAGCAAGTCTTCATCCCCCTCGGTTCGCTCTATGAAGGCCTGTACATCGATGCCTGCAAGCACCAGCCCGTTCGGTTCGACGACCACCTGTGTGGGCACGGTGGTGACTGGTTCGGATACGGACACCTCTTCCGGTGGCTCTAGGCCGCTTGCCGAAACCATAACAACTTCGGGCGATGATCCGAAGGCAAGCCATTTCCTCAGGACCTCAAACAACTTGTCGCGGTCAATTGGCTTACTGATATAGTCATTCATCCCCGCTTCGATGCACCGCTCGCGATCACCCACCATCGCGTTGGCTGTGATCGCGATAATGGGTAATTCCGTAAAACGAGCGTCGCGGCGAATGGTCCGAGTGGCTTCCAAACCGTCCATTATCGGCATCTGCATGTCCATCAGCACCGCGTCATAGGACCGGTGCTCGATAGCCGACAGCGCTTCCCTGCCATTTCCGACTATATCAACCGCAAAGCCATTATTTAATAGCAACGTCTGAACCAGTTTCTGGTTGACAAGGTTATCCTCGGCGAGTAGCACGACACCCAGGGTCTCCACTTCGGCGTCCATCGGCTTGGCAATCGATTTGACGACCTTTTTCTTGTTAAATAGCGCGCTGTTGATCGCGTTTATAAGCCGCGATCGCCGCAGCGGCTTGTAGACAAAGCAGCTGATATCCAGCGCCAGGACCTCCGGCTGCTGCTCGACGCCTAAATAGCCAGTGACGACTATGATGGGCAAGTGCTGCAAGGC